>JBBDMW010000049.1:0-17746 GCA_040878005.1 Dehalococcoidia bacterium | reverse complement strand
CCCCCCCGCTTTTCTGTTGGGCTGTATCTAAAGAGGCTTGGCCGCCTCAGTCACAAAGATCGCTGCCGTAGTTGTTCCAAGTGTCAAAGTCGTCTTTCAGGTCTTCCTTATCCTGGGCCGTCCCACTGATGTATGCATCCCGGGTAGCATCAATCACCTGTGTCGCCGTCCATGGGTAATCCACGCTCGGGTGGCTGGCGTTCAGGAGGGCTGCCGTGGCATGCATCGCCAGAGTATCAGTCGGCGGATGGAGTTCATCCAGCTCGATACCAGCCGAGAGCCCCGTCTGAGCGGGGGTCAGGCCAAACACGGTGTGGAACGAGTTTGTCTTGGAGTAGCCGGTATGAACCCACTCCTGGTCGGCCGGAGGTGCGGCAAACCAGAATCCGGGCGAGCAACCTTCCGTGCCGGTGGTCGGCGGTGTAGATGTCGGTGTCGGGCTGGCCTGCGCATAAGCAGCCTGTGGCTTTATGGATGCCACCGACGGCACAACGTAGAGTGCGGCGGCGATTGCGCCTGCTCCGGCTGCCTTCTTGAGGAAAGACCTTCTGCGCTGCTGCTCTTCTGTCAGCAAGGCATCGGCAGCAACCGGCACAGAGTCCGGTGCATCGTCGGGTTTCGGCTTCAAATTTTGTTGTGGCATCGGATGTTCAATTCTGATTCTTGCAAGACGGGTCACGATAAGACGGCTACACGGAAACGTACATTGATTCCAATCCCACCACCAGTCACCGAAGGTTAAGATTCGGTGAACGGACCCCTGCCGAAATAGACGCAAGTCACGCTGATTTGATAATCCACATCACATGGCTTTCAACATGTGCCCAGTTCGAATGTCCGATGCCTCCGCTGATGTATTGTGCCTGCACATCTCCATCAATCGATTTGCCAGGCCCCCCTACTGCCACCTACCACGGCCACCACCACCACTTCTTCTTGTCTTTGTCTTTGTCCTTGTCGTCGTCGTCATCCCGATCCTTCTTCTTCTTGCCCTTGCCCTTGTCGCCGTCCTTGTCCTTGTCCTTGCCCTTGTCGCCGTCCTTGTCCTTGCCCTTGTCGCCGTCCTTGTCCTTATCCTTGTCCTTGTCCTTGTCATCATCATCGTCGCACAGCACGCTGCCCAGGTTGTTCCAGGCGTCGTACTTGTTCTTCAGGGCTTGCCGGTCCTGCGGAGATCCATTGATGTATGCGTCACGCGTCTCAGCGATGATCGCGGCCACGGTGAGCGGGTAGCTCACATCCGGATGGCTGGCGTTCAGGATGGCCGCGGTTGCGTGGGTGGCAAGGATGTCAGTCGGCGGCAGCATGTCTCCAAGCTTCACAAAGACAATCGAACCAGCCTGCGAATGGCTCAGGTTGAATACATCACCAAATTTCTGGTTCTTCGAGAAGGCCGTCAAAGGCCACTCGGCATCAGAGGGTGGCGCCTTAAACCAGAAACCGGGCGAACACCCTTCGAGCGTTCCCGGAGTAGGAGTCGGAGTCGGCGATGGGCTGGACTGTGCGAAAGCTGCCTGCGGCTTGATGGAGACAACCGACGGCACCACGTACAGTGCGGCGGCCACCGCACCGGCGCCTGCAGCCCTCTTCAGGAACGCCCGCCTGCGCAATTGTTGCTCGCTCAACGCGCCACCAGCAGCAGACAGCAGTGACGCCTTGTGGGCATCTTCAGGTTGAGATTTCGAGTTCGTTGGTGGCACTGAAACGGTAACTCCTGAATTTACATGTAGCAGCCCACAACGGGGCCAGCACAGCAAAAAGTAAAGTACAGGAGGGTGCGGCCTGCGGCCAGCCGGCAAAGGTCAAGGTTCGGTGAACTCGAAGCCAAATCGTTCCGCGAATGATGAGCCGGTTGCCGTATGCGAATCCATCCTTTGGTCTCACGACACCTGAAAGACCAGGGGCGAGCACCCTGTTCCGCATTCATAGCATCAGCATTTAGTCATTGGTTTAATAATAAGTATGGCTTTACATCGCTGCGAATTCATGAAAAACGTTGGTGGTTACCGGTTGCCCGTACAAAAAGCAAAGTTTATACTTTCAGTGAATTCAGCCTTTGGTTCATCATCCGCATGTATTGCGTGAGGTTTGCGAGTAAATCCCACCCGCTGCGTCAGACGTTGAACTGATGCGTCCCGGCGCCGAACTGTACATTGAGTCAAATATCTCAAATTGACACAGCGCAACAGGAATCTCAAAGTAGCAACCAGTGCAATTAAGCTGTACTCAGCCATAGTCATCATGAAATCAGCCAGAAGGAGCAAACGGTGCCGTTGGAAATAATCGACGCAAATATCAATGACCTGCGCAAGTCATCCCAGAATGGGCGGACCCGTTCGCCTGAAACCATAAAAATGATGGAGGCTATCGAGAGCCTTGCCTCGGGCAAAGCAAAGGCCATAATCCCTGAGGGTGACGAGTCAATCCGCCGGCTGCGGGTGAGGCTGGGCTACGCGGCGCGTGCCGTTGGCGTCAAGTTGCGCACGGTTTCTGATGACAAGCGGGTTATGTTTACATTGAGGGGCGGGGCCACTTCGGCTGCGGTCAAGCCGGGCGGCGCGGAGCGCAGGGAGCTGGTGCGAAGCAAGGCGCTGCAAATGGCACGGGCAGGAAAGACGGTTCTGACGGCGGACGATGTGCTCAAGGCTCTGCAGGCTGACGGAGCGGTATTGGACGCAGCACGGCCCACCACAGCGGTTGGGGCCGTTCTCCGCTCCATGCCGGAATTCGGCAGGGCCGGAAAGAATACATTCTCGTACCAGGGCTAATCCTGGCCGGCATGTAGAAGCTTGCGATCAAATTAGCGCCTCGTATGAGGCGCTAATCATTTTCCGCTCGACTGCGCGTTTGACCACCTTCGAATATAGAATAGCCCTCCACGCCTTTCCTGTTTCCATGGTCCGGGATCACGCTTCTTATAACAGGCGTGCTCAGCCACCGCGCATTGAACTCCCCTTAACCCGCGACCGTGGCTGGCCGCTCCATGCATGAGCCGCGGCATCGAGCTTGTGCCCTGTGGTGCCGCCCGGCACTGGCTCAGCGTGAGCCTGGGCCGGAAACTGGTAGCGGCGGCCCTCACAGCAGTCCTGCGTTATGAGGCTGCTTCACTAACGCATCGCGACCACGGTTTCACCACCCGGTTACCGCCTCCGGCGGCCACTTCAATACCTTAAATAAACTGGTAGCCGCCCCAACTGCTGCTCACTACGATCGGCAGAAGCAACGAAGCAATAAGGTTACCCGGCAATACATGGGGTCGAGCGGTCACTAATGAAAGAGAGCCGTGCCTGTAGAACGCGGCCTGTGTACGCCCTGATCGCCCGCGTTTCCCACGGGCGTCGCAAGTGCGACCATGATCGGCACACTTTTGCCAACGCTCCCAGGCAAAGGAAGTCTGCATGAAAGTACCTCGTGTGGTCACCCTAGTACTGGCGATGGCCTTCTTCATCCTTGTTGGCGTGATAGCCGTCGTTGTGATCGACGCCTGCCGGGACTACGACGACCTCCAGCCGCCGGAAAGCCGTGATGCCCTGACGACGCTTTACCCGGCCCAACAGTTGCCCCGGTAATGCCCGCGCACCGGGCCAACGACTTCATTAACCCAAATCCTTCAGCCAAGTGCGCCGTGCCCATTTCCTATATGATTCCGCTCTCTACGCAGGGAAGGTCAACCGGGCTCGTATACAAGGATGGTCATGATGGCTGGATCATTTTCTTCATGGCTCCTAACCAGCGCGGGAGGTGCCCTCAACCGGATTGCGCCCTGGCACCGGCAACCGCGACTCCTGGGAATCGTTGGCCTCGTTGGCATTCGGAACGTTCTCAGGGAGCAGAACCTGCATGATACGGACACCCTGCCATCTACTCCGCCCCGATCTGTTGGCAGGCCGACCGCCCGCCAGCTAAAGGCACGGACCGCCGACGGCACCTTCAATGATCTCTCGCACCCCCTGATGGGCAGCGCAGGGACTCGATTCGGGCGCAACATCCCGCTGAATATGGTTCGCATTGAGAAAGAGCCGGACCTCCTGGCGCCCAACCCGCGGACAATCAGCCGCGAGCTGCTGACCCGTGACGAGTTTAAGCCGGCCACCACTCTGAACCTCCTGGCCGCAGCGTGGCTCCAGTTCATGGTCCATGACTGGTTCAGCCATGGAAAGAATCAAAAGGACAACTTCATAGAATTGCCATTGGATGCTGATGATCCGTGGCATGAAAAGGTGATGCGCATCCGCCGGAGCCACATGGACCCGACCAGACCGCCGGATGCAAATGGCTCTCCTCCCACTTTCGTAAATGCTGAGACCCACTGGTGGGACGCGTCACAGATATATGGATGCAATGAAGAAATGCTGGCCAGGGTCCGGTCTGGCCGGGACGGCAAGCTTGCCATTGGCGATGATGGCCTGATTCCCGCCGACCCTGAGACCGGCATTGAAGTAACCGGCGTGTCCGGCAACTGGTGGGTTGGCCTGAGCCTGCTCCACACACTGTTCACAATGGAACACAACGCCGTATGCGACCGCCTTCGAGCGGAGTATCCATCATGGTCTGACGATGAACTTTTCGACCATGCCCGGCTCGTGATCGCAGCGCTGCTTGCAAAGATTCACACCGTTGAATGGACGCCCGGCATTGTGAGCCATCCCACGGTGAAAATGGGAATGCGCGGCAATTGGTGGGGCCTGGCGTCAGAGCGGCTCTATAGGCGGTTTGGGCGCATCAGCAAGAGCGAGGTGATCAGCGGCATCCCCGGCTCGCCTCCTGACCATCATGCTGCCCCGTACGCGATAACTGAGGAGTTTGTGTCCGTTTACCGGATGCACCCGCTGATGCCTGACGAATTCAGTTTCAGGTCGGCAGCTGATGACCGCCTGATTCACAATCGCACTCTGCATGAAGTAGAGGGGCGGCGTTCGCGCGAGTTGTTGACGCAGATGTCCATGCTGGATGCCCTGTATTCGTTCGGCACCAGTCACCCGGGCGCAATAACGCTGCACAACTTCCCACGCACGCTGCAACGGTTTGAGAAGCCGGATGGGATGATCGTAGACCTGGCGTCGATCGATGTGCTGCGCGACCGCGAGCGCGGCGTTCCCCGGTACAACGAGTTCCGGCGGCTGCTCCACCTGCCCAGGGTAGAAAAGTTTGAAGACCTCACAGATAACCCTGTGTGGGTTGAGGAGCTTCGCCGTGTATACGACAACGACATCGACCGAGTGGACCTGATGATCGGCATGTACGCGGAGAAACTGCCAAAAGGCTTCGGGTTCAGTGAGACCGCTTTCCGGATATTTGTATTGATGGCATCGCGGCGGTTGAAGAGCGACCGGTTCTTTACATCTGATTACACGCCGGAGATCTACACGCAGACCGGCATCGACTGGATAAACAACAACAGTATGTCCACCGTTTTGCTCAGGCACTTCCCCGGCCTCGGCCCGGCGCTTGGCAAAATGGACAACGCCTTCGCTCCATGGCCAAGGGCGACTTAATGAATCGGCAGGAGGCCAGGCACCGGCCTGCGGGCGCTGAAATGACATTCCGGAGGGAGTTGCTGTGACAGATGGCAAAGGTTGGAGAGAGGCCTACCTGGGCGGCAGCAAGGCTGCCGAGGACGCGCTGATTGACAGGTTCACCAGGCAAATCGTTGAGGTCCAGGCGGGACTCGCCGGAGGACCACAGGCTCAGAAGCGGCGGGCGTTCCACGCGCACATGCGGACCGGCTCGAAGGCCAGGTTCCAGGTCATGCCAGGCATACCGGACGCATTGCAGGTTGGGCTCTTCCAGCCGGGGGCCGAGTATGACGCGCTAGTGCGGTTCTCCAACGCTTCTGGCGCAACGGCGCCCGACCCGGATCGTGACCTGCGCGGCGTGGCAGTTCGGATCACAACCGGCGACAGTCACACGCTGCTCAGCACGGGCGCCGAGGGGAACATCCAGGACTTCCTGATGACAAACGCTCCTGCTTCGCACGCCCGTGATCCCGTCCAGTTCATGGACTTTGCACTGGTGCGGTTGCACAGGTGGACCTGGTTACCCAGGCTTTTGCTAAAGATCGGCCCGGCCGAAACGATACGCATGCTCAACTCCCTGCGGGTGGCGTCATCACGCGAAGTGCTGAGCCTCGCCGCTGAGCAGTACTGGGGCCGTGCGCCGGTCCAGTTTGGCGAAGCAGCAGTCAAGTTCAAGCTCCAGCCGTCCGATGTACCAGGGAACGGCCAGCCTGGCACGGCGCCTGACTACCTTCGGGAAGACCTCAAGAAGCGTATGAAGAGCGGAGACATGGCGTTTGACTTCAAGGTTCAGCTTTACGCAGATGAGTCGCGCACGCCCATCGAGGACGGAGTTGTAGAGTGGAAGGAAAGCGACTCGCCTTTCATTACGGTCGCAAAACTGGTTATTCAGCAACAGGACCTGGATTCCGAAGATGCCAGGGTAACGGAGTCAATGATTGAGCGCCTGGCATTCAACCCGTGGAATGCCTCCGGGGAGTTCCGGCCGCTCGGCAGCCTGAACCGCGCTCGCCTGAGGGTGTACAAGGCCAGCGTCGAGGCCAGCGGGAGATAACGACGGTTCGCAGCTTCGCCTGCGCCGCTTCACCAATACTTTTACTGTGACCCAGGAGGTTAAGGCGCCGGGCCTGCCCCACAGCCTCTCGTTTGAACGCGCGTGATATGAACCGGGATAGCCTGCTTGCGCATCTTGAGTCGACCTCCGAGCCATGGGACGTGGTCATCATTGGCGGGGGCGCAACCGGCCTTGGCGCGGCCGTGGACTCCGCATTTCGCGGGCACCGCACGCTTCTCCTGGAGAAGGCGGATTTTGCCAGCGGGACCTCGAGCCGTAGCACCAAGCTCATACACGGCGGCGTCCGCTATCTCCGGCAGGGAAACCTGAGGCTTGTGCTGGACGGCCTGCGGGAGCGGAACCGGCTGGTGCAAAACGCACCGCACCTGGTGCATGACCTGTCCTTCGTCCTGCCCGCATACAAGTGGTGGGAGAAGTCGTTTTATGGGGCAGGGCTAAAACTATATGACCGCCTGACACGCGATAGGAACTTCGGCGCGTCCAGGTTCCTGTCCCGCAGCGACGCCATCTTTCACACGCCGACCCTGAACCCACAGGGGCTGCGCGGCGGAGTTCTGTACCACGATGGACAGTTTGACGATGCCCGGCTCGCCGTGAACCTGGCCCAGACAGCGGCTGACCTGGGAGCCGTGCCGCTCAACTACATGAATGTGACCGGGCTGATTAAAGACGGCAACAGGATCGTCGGGGTTGCGGCATGCGACGAGGAAACAGGCAAAACGTTTGAAGTCCCCGCCCGCGTGGTCATCAACGCCACTGGAGTTTTCAGCGACGTGGTCCGCCGCATGGATGATCTGCAAGCCGCTCCCATCATTGCCGCCAGCCAGGGCACTCACATCGTGCTCGACAGGTCCTTCCTGCCCGGCGACAGCGCTGTCCTGGTCCCATCGACCAGTGACGGCCGAGTTCTTTTCGCCATTCCATGGCACGGCAAGGTCTTGGTTGGCACAACGGACACCCCGGTAGTCCAGCCGCAGGCCGAGCCGCGAGCAACAGAGCAGGAAGTGAATTTCCTGCTGTCCCACATTTCGCGACACCTGTCGCTTCGTCCTGCACGCAATGACGTGTTGAGCGTTTTCGCGGGCCTGCGTCCACTGATCCGGTCCGAAGTCGCCAGGAACACTTCTGCCCTATCGCGAGATCACGTGATCCTTGTCTCGGGATCTGGCCTGGTCACCATCGCGGGAGGCAAGTGGACCACGTACCGCCAAATGGCTGAGGAAGCTGTGGACACGGCATCCCGCCTGGCAGGACTCACGCAGCGTACGGAAGGTTCAACCAGGACATTGCGGATTCATGGGTGGACGGACCAGGCAGGTTCGGAAACGCCGTGGGGCATTTACGGGTCAGATGCGGCGGCCATCCAGGCGCTGGCCGGAGAAGAACCGGAGGGCGATCAATTATTGCATCCCGCCCTGCCCTACAGGCGCTGTGAAGTGACCTGGGCAGTGCGCAATGAAATGGCACGGACGGTGGAAGATGTCCTGTCACGTCGCACACGCTCCCTACTCCTGGACGCACGGGCGAGTATGGAAGCTGCACCATTGGTGGCCCATTTGATGGGGAAGGAATTGGGCAGGAGCGATGGCTGGGCTAAAAGCCAGGTGAGTGCGTTCCGGAAGACAGCGCAGACCTACATCCTGGACTGACGATGCCAGAGCCTTAGAAATGCGCAAACCCTGATGAGGCGCCATTCACTCACCGTAAGTGGCTATAGATTCGCCACGGTCCTCCGATGATAGGAGCAGGTCGTTGGGTCGCCGCAATTCATTGATGAGCACCGATGCCACCGCCGCCAGCGGAACCGACAAAAACGCCCCGATAACTCCACCCAGGATTCCCCCGGCTGTAATGACCGCAAGAACCACCAGCGGATGCAGCTCCGCTGCCTTGCCCAGCAACAATGGGGCCACGACGTTTCCCTCAAGCTGTTGAACCAGCAGCACAACCCCAAGGACAAGCAGCGCTTCAAGCGGCCCCAGTGTCAAGAGCGCCACCACGACGGCGGCTATCCCTGAGACGGTTGCGCCCACAAGTGGCACGAGCGATCCGAAAAACGTGATGAGGACCAGCGGAAGCAAGAGCGGCACTCCTATAAGGAATAGGCCTATCCCTATGAAGACCGCGTCAATGGATGCCAGCGCCAGTTCCCCACGGACGTACCTTGACAATGTCTGGAACGAACGCCGCCCCACCGTATCCACGCGTGGCCGGTGCTCCTCTACTACCCAGCCGAGGCACCAGTTCCATATCTTCAGCCCATCTTTCAAGAAGAAAAACGTGACGGGGATCATCAAGATCAAGCCAACCACCACTTCAATGCCAACTGATGCTTGATCCAGTACGCCCCACATTATGTCGGACCGGTTCTCCGATATTTGGCGTCCGAGTTCAGCTACCCACTCATCAATCTGCTGTTCCGATATTCCAAGCGGCCCATCGATCAGCCACTGTCGCGTACGTTCCCACCCCTCCTCGAAATTGGTATCGAGGTCATCAACCTCCATCAGCACAGCCGGCACCACGGCGCCAATTATCAGTAGAAGAAACAGTATGGAGCTGACAACCGACATCCATACTGCGGCCAATCTCGGCAGTCCCCACCCGCTCAGCCTGTCCACCACCGGCGCTATGAGCGCTGTTATGAGAAGGGCCCCGAACAGCGGGACCACCAACAGCCGTAGCCTCAAGAGGACCATCGCAAGAACATATGCCACAGCCACGATTACCAGGACTCGCCAGCCAATGGCAGCCAGGTGCTTGAGCCTGGGCGGAACTTTCCAGTTGTCTTCCCGCGTGTCGTGCTCTTGTTCTTGTAGGGACACGTATGCCTGCCTCCACAGGAGCCCGTTCTCTGGCAGCCACGACTGCCATCCGCCCCCCACCCCCTTTGGGGCTCACCAGCCAATGTGCTTTGACGCGACGGCGGATGGCTTTGTATCGTTCGTCAGCGCGTGCCGCGTACGCGGCGGACCAGAGCGAGGCTCATCCGCCCGGCGAATTCATCAAGTTGGCGCGTGGCTTCATTCAACGCCGTGACTTGGCGGCTACATCAAACACAAATGTAGCGTTCTACCGGCAGCTATTCGCCCGCCTAATGGGTTAACTGCTGCTAACCGTTCTGCGTTTTCACTCTCGTCCAAGCGGGTGGACGACAGTAATTCGCACTGGTATTGCCGGTTGATATCTCAGCCACAATGACCGTAAATGCGCCCGACGTTGCTAGTGATGATTCGCGCAGTTTATTGGCTGATATCATGGACAGCATTATCAAGCAATATTGGCCACGAATATACATCTTGCGAATGAGTGTATAATTTTGCTGCTCCTGCCTCACGTATTTGGGAGATGGTCAGTTCATCTTCGGGGGTTATGACAATGTCTCGGCTTCTGAACCAGGCAAACGTCAGTGACACCACTACTATAACGGCAACTACGATAAAGACTATTCTGTCAGAATAAATGTGGCGCATACATGAGTACCATAAGCGTCAGACCAGGTTGAAGCGTTCCATATGTATATTGTTGCGTGACACACCGTTTGCCAGCAGAGCCTTTTCCACCGCATCCATCATGACATCTGGTCCACATACGAAATATTCACGAGTGATCTTTTCATCGGGCAATCGCTTGTCCAATATCTCCGCGGTTACGAAGCCTGCCTCGCCCTCCCAGTCCTCGTGAGGGTCCTCCAGTACATAAGCTATCTCCAGGTCAAGCCTGTCTTTCAGCTCCTCCAGTTCATCGCGGTAGGCGATGGCGTCCCAGGTCTTGTCGCCGTAGATCAAGAGCAGCGGCCGTGGATCATCCCGGTCCGCAAGCGTCCTGATTATGCCCATCACAGGGCTGATTCCTATGCCACCAACGATGAAGACGTAGCCGGCAGCAGGGGTCCGGTCCACCGAGAAGGCGCCATGTGGCCCGTCAATATAGGCAGGCGTGCCGGGGGGAATGTCCTTGACCCTCGACGTAAAGTCCCCTAGTTCCTTGATGCCAAATTCAATTCGCTCTGGGTGCTCGGCACTGGAGCTGAATGAAAAGGGATGCTCTTCGATCGTGAATGGTGATCTGCCAAACTTCAGCCAGGCGAACTGTCCGGGAAGAAATTTGATGCCTTCATGTCCGTCAGCCTTAAGCGTCAGCGCCCAGGTATCGGCCCGCTCTTCCTTCACATCTTCAACACGGTAGGGCTGTCTTTTCTGCAGAATAGGTTTGATGAGTCTCAAGTAGACGATTAGACCGATCATCAATGCGCTGAATACGATCCACATCGACTGCTTCCAGGCAGTATTTATGTATAGCCCCGTCATGGAAACATGGACCTGCGCCAGTACAACTGCCGTGACGGCCAACAGCGCATGAGTGATCCGCCAGACCTCGTAATTGAGCCTGATCCGCTCCCGGAAAAGCGAGAGTGCGACAAGTATTACCAGCGCAACGACGGCGCTGAGCCCCATTCGGCTGCCCAGCGTGCCGCCCAGTGGATTGAACAGCTGCCATAGTGCCGGATTGTTCGCAGCCAGGATAATCGGGTGCAAAAGGATCAGGCTCACCGCCACCAAGGCAATCTGGCGGTGATAACGCAGGATGATGTCAATCCCATACGGTGCCGTCACCCGGCGAAAGCGGGCAATAAGCGCAAACTGCACTGCTATCTGCGTAAGCCCTACGAAGCCGAGCGCAACAGAAAACTCGACCCAGAAATCCCGGCCTGGGGGCCTGGGATCTATGACCATCAGGAACATGGGTGAAAGGACAACCAGGAGATACAGAACCACCCACAACACGCCTGACAGGATACGGCTCATTTCAGGCAACCTCCTGTACTGGCGCCGTGGCCCGGTCATCAATCATGACTGCACAGCAATATTCGTCGCATCCTGGGCGCGACAACGTTATAGCCCCGGTTGAACGAAGACCGGGGCTACAACGGGCGGATTGAGGTCTGTAGATCTGAGGAAACTACGTTGGAGCCATGCCCACTCCAGTCAGCCCGTACACGAAGCACTTCTCTCGTTTCTCTGGTGAGTGAACGCCCACGTTCCTGATCGCTGACAGCTTCGGCCGGCGCAGCCTGACGTTGGTCTCCAGGGACTACGCCAGGCCAGAAGCTACCAGGTCAGCCCGTCTCAGATCGCAGGCCTTACTCGACTCCCTCTTTCCAGGTCAGGAGTAGCCGGGCGTTTTCCGGAAAGCCGTATTCACTGACCTTCCTGTCCAGATCAAGCACTCGCCCTTCGGTGTCAGTCAACTGCCAGTTCTGGTAAGGCTGGCCCGTTTGCTCAGTCTGTTGCAGCGCGGCCGGCATTACGTCCATCAGCGGTGCGTCTGCATCCACCTCAACTACTGCCGGGTCTCCGTTCACCACTACGGTGAGTTTAGTCTTCGTTTCAGCCATGAAAACCTCCCTGGGGTTTACTTCTATTAACAATGTGGTATCGAGTTGGTGACGGTTAAATATTCATTAATAATAATTTTGAAATACCAATAGCCCATCATGAAATCTTCACAAATATTGTCACTCATTCAGATTCTGCAAAAAGTTGTCCGTTGTGTTTGACAAGGGCTATTGGTATTTCTTCTACGAAAATCAGCCGCCACGAAAGCCCAGGCGCCAACAGACACCAGCCCGCCGGTCCACGTACTTCTACCCCGTGGCTTCAATCGTGGCCGATTCTATCCTGCCTTGTTGCATTCGGCGCAATCGACATTCGCGTGTATGACTCCACATCACCTAAAGGGTTGACATCGCAGGGCCGCGCCACCTCGTGAATTGACCCTCAACAGAGGCGTTGGCAAAGCCTCAACGCGTCAAGCCGCAGCGTCAAATATGGGCGGTCCAGAGCGGCTCATCAGCCGCCCCAAATTGCACTCCTCCGTCAACGTCAATTTGGGCAACTGGGGAGTGCACTCAGCGCGCATGGGTGGCTGCCCATAGGAGTCTTCCGCCAGCAACCCACACAGTAATTACCCAGGGACAACCGCAAGGCCTCCTGGTTCTTGTTCTTCTCCCTTCGGCCCCACGTAAATCGCACCCCAGCGATCAAGCACCCCAACAGGACGGAACATGCAGACTCAGATCAAAGGACATCACAGGAGTTATTTATTACGTCTTCTCATCGCGATTGCAGCAATTCTTCTTCTTCTACTGGTAAATGCACAGCGTCAGGCTGATGCCGCAACAACCGCCTCCACAACGCGCAGCGGGGACTGGTCCAGCGCATCCACGTGGAGCACAGGAAGCGTCCCGCAGCCGGGACAGAACGTGGAGATATCACCAGGACACAACGTCATATTCGATTCAAACGCCACCATCTCAAGGCTCGAGGTGAAAGGGACGCTCGACTTCTCAAGGTCACGCTCCACTGAGCTAGAGGTGGCAGGGAACATCATCGTCAGCAACGGCGGCGAACTGCTCGCAGGCACACCTGCCGAGCCCGTCCCCGCAGGCATCACCGCAACCTTAAGGTTCGATGTCCAAACGGGTTCCTTTGCCGGAGGGCATCACTTCAGGGAGTCTGACACAGGCCTCTGGGTCATGTCCGGCGGAAGGTGGGAGTCACACGGTGCGCCGGTTGAGCATGCATGGGCAAAGCTAGACAGGGACGCATCATCAGGCTCCTCAACCGTCATCGCACAGGGGAACCTCAGGGACTGGCCCGTCGGCTCAGACATACTCGTCACCGCCACGGGCAGGAACATTGAGAACAAGCAGGGCACGACCAGCTTCTTCACCGAGGACGAGGAGAGGAAGATAGCGTCCGTCGCAGACAACGGCGGCGGCACAACGCGCATCACCCTCGACTCTCCCCTCTCCTACAGCCACTCGGGCTCGGGTGACGCACGTGGAGAGGTGGCGCTCCTATCGAGGAACGTTGTTGTGACCTCGAAGGGCGACAGGCGCGCCCACACCATGTACATGAAGGGAGCGAAGGGCTCGCCCTCGTACACGCTCTTCTCGAAGCTCGGCCCGAAGGACGTGATGGGACGGTACCCGGTGCACCTGCACACGATGGGCGACACGTCCATCGGCATGAAGATAACGGGCAACTCCATCTGGGACTCCGAGAACCGCTGGGTCGTGATCCACAACTCCCTGGGCGTTGAGATAGAGGAGAACGTTGCATACCGGGGCCTGCGGACCGGCTTCTGGCTGGAGTCCACGGACGCTGGATCGCTTGGGCCCGAACCAGCCGCCAACACGTTCATCAACAACCTGGCCGTGAAGATGGCGTCGCTGGACAGGAGCGACCGCAGGCAGTCGGCTTTCTATGCTGACCGCGGAAACCACTTCATCGGGAACGTCGCGGTATCGGTGGCAGGCTCAAGAGAGAACGCGGGCTTCCACTGGCCTGAAGGTGGAAACAGTTCAGTGGGTCATACCTTTATAGGAAACGAGACCCACTCTTCAGTTGAGCATGGCCTGTTTGGCTGGCAGAACGACGGCCTGTACCACGTGGTGGACTCAACGATGTGGAGGAACAACGGCTCCGGCGTACTGTGGGGCGCCTACCAAAACGACGTGCAGTTCCACAACCTCGCATCCTTTGGAAACGAGGACGCCAACTTCCGCAGCCGCAACAACCACCCGTTCATCCAGGACTCGGTGCTGTACGGAGAGTCGTCATACCCGACAGAGGACGGCCTGTTCATAGACCACTACACGCTGCCGCCAAGCCCGGATGACCCGGCCCGGACGTACAGGAACGTGTTCTCGAACCACTACGGGTACGACATCAATCACCTGTCCCAGGACACATGCAGTTTGGGCAGCAGGGGCTGCACGCCCACATTCAACGTGATCGCGGGCACACAGCTCAACTCTGCCAATCCCATCCGGTTCGGCAGCGACTGGAAGACGACCAATACCTTCTTCGACATCCAGGACTGGGACGGCAACATCTCGGGGCTGCCGGAAAGCTTCCGCCTGACCAGGTCCGACCAGTCGAAGCCATCGTCGTCAGCCTTCAAGAACTCACAGATGGACGCGTGGGTTGACCCGGCGCACCCGCAGACTTCAGAGTGGGCCATGCCGCCCACCATCCAGTGGACCAGCTCGCCTTCATCCTTCGGCAGCGGATCAGCTACGTTCACGGCATCCGCATCTGGATTCTCCACTTCTCGAGGTGATGTGGAGATCTTCGTGGATGAGTTCGAGGACGGCACGCCCTGGAAGGCGGAGTACTACGACAACACGAACCTTTCCGGCAGTCCGCTGGAGCTGGACCTTTCGGAACTGAACTTCACGTACCGCAGTGGCTCACCCGCCGAGGGACTCCTGCAGGACAATCACTGGTCCGGGCGCTTCACGAAGAGTTTTGTCTCTGCGGGGGGAAGCCACAGGATTGAGCTTCGTGCCAACGACGGAGTCCGGCTGTTCCTCGATGGAACTTTGATCTTCGAGGAGTGGAAGAAGCTTACGACCTGCTGCACCAGCCAGTCCAGCACCACGCTGAACATCTCAGCGGGAGAGCACACGCTGGTGGTGGAGTACTTCGACGACACCACGGACTACACGATCCTCCAACTGGATCTGCACCGGGTTGTCTCTGGTGGTTCGCTCAGCAAGTCACTGACCGTCGATTCGGAAGACTGGCCGAGGAAGTACGCCCACGTCTACGCCAGGGCGTACGACCCCGCGAGCGGTCTCTACGCATACACGCCAGTGGTCAGGCTGACGAACCCGGAACATGCTGACACGATTCCCGGGAGCCCGGGTTCTGAAGAGCCGCCGGATGATACAGGCGACCCGGCGGTCGAGCCGAACCTGCTTGTCGATCCAACTTCAGTAGAAACCGGCCTTGTTGAAGGAGAGTCAGCGTCCGTTGCTGTATCAGCCGACACCAGTGACGGCTCAACCACAGCGGTAACCATCAGCAGCAACAAATCGTGGATCGTCAACAGCAGCGCCAACGCTCCTGCTGGCATCGAGATCCTGGTGGACGGCACCAGCCTGCAAGCCGGGATACATGTGGCTGAAGTCACACTGTCAGCACCGGGGTACGTTGACAGCAGCTTCAGTGTCACTGTGGCTGTCAGTCCCAAGGTTGTTGATGACAACGATCCGGTACAGGTGTACTCACTGCTGGTGAGCACTTCAGGAGACAGGTCCGATCCTGTTGAACTGGATGGTGAAACGATCAGTGGCGATGTCCATGTCTTCATCAGTCCTGAAGACGGAATCGACAGAGTCACTTTCTGGATCAACGATCCAAGCATGACCGGATCACCTTTCCAGGTGGAGAACTCTTCACCCTACGACATGGCAGGCGGGAGCACTTCTTCAGCCAACCCGTTTGGAACGGCGACGCTGGTAGATGGTGCTCACTTGATAACCGCACTCGTGGCGCCAAACACAGGAGTGGCCACGGTGGTTACGTCCACATTCACAGTGGATAACGTGCTCGAGGATGAAGACGACCCTGCTCCAGGCGAGACCAACCCCGGAGCGTACTCGTTGTCCGTCAGCTCATCCTCTGACAGGTCAAATGCGGTCCAGTTGGAAGGAGAATCCGTGAGTGGAGACATCCATGTCTTCACCAGTTCTGAAGGTGGAATCGGCAGGGTGACCTTCTGGATTGACGACCCGGCCATGGCGGGCGCCCCTTTCCAGGTGGAGAACATTGCCCCGTACGACATGGCAGGCGGCACTACGTCGTCAGCCAACGGGTTCGACACGAGCCTGCTTGCAGAAGGCCAGCACTCCATCACAGCTCTAATAGAGTTGGGAGACGGCGGGAGTGAAACGGTTTCGTCCTCGTTCACAGTAGTGAATGAGGCACCAGGCCCGGTCGATCCTGACACATCGGACAACTACACCCTGTCAGTCAGCGTCTCGCCAAACAGGTCAGGTCAAGCCGACCTGCATGACCGGTCAGTGAGTGGAGACATCTACATCTTCACTTCTCCAGAGGATGACGTTCGGAAGGTGACCTTCTGGCTTGACGACCCGTCCATGCAGGGAGAGCCGTTCATAGTTGAAGGCCGCGTACCTTTCGACTTTGCGGGCACAGAGGGTGACATGACAGCCAAGCCGTTCGATACTTCAACGCTGGCCGACGGTTCCCACTCTGTCACCGCGCTTGTGGAAACAAACGGGGGCGACGCCGAAACTGTGACCGCCACGTTCGTTCTAGACAACGTGACGGAAGAAGAAGACCCTGCACAGGATGGGACAGAAGCGTATTCGCTGTTCGTCAGCTCATCGTCCGACAGAACAAGCCCTGTGGCCCTGGACGGCAGTTCGGTCAGCGGAGACGTCTACGTCTTCACCGGGCCGGAGGATGATGTGCGCAGCGTTACCTTCTGGGTCAACGACATTGACATGGATGGAGAACCGTTCATAGTGGAGGGCCGGGTGCCGTTCGACCTCGCCGGGACGGAAGGCAACATGACCGCCAAGCCGTTTGACGCGGCGGTACTGGGCAACGGCGCCCACTCGGTTTCAGCACTGATTGAAACCCGAGATGGAACCACGTTCACAACCACCGCCACGTTTACCGTGACAGATTAGTAACAACGACCGGCGGAAGTACGCGGGCAGGGGGCCAAGTATAGCGCCCAGCCCGCCCCTTTGTAGCGCCTCGCTCTTGCAATCGCCGACTCATGCAAAGGCAGCACAATCAGCGCAAAATACCTCAGATCCATAAGATCCTGCTCCTGAAGGCCGCAAAGAGGAGGTTAGGTACGCGTTTGGTTGCATTCTGGTTAAAGATGCGCCGCCAGATACTTGGCATGAACGGCAAGTTCACGTAGGGTACCGCCCGGTAACCTTCAGCGCACTCATGCGTCGAGATCCATAAGCGGCATGAAACATGCTGGCATGGTCGCGCGAGCCGGGGCTTTGACGTCCTACCACCCCTCAGGTAGGCGTTGCGGCCGCGCATCTACGAACGCATGAGGATTGACGCCGTCTACAGGCGCCGTCTTCCCCCGATAAACGCGGAATCGCTCGATTCCTGAGACGCATTATCGGAAGGACGAAATGTCAACATCCCTTAGACGCCACGCGCAATTGTTCGTGGTCATGGCATTGCTTATTGCAGCCGTAGCATTGCCTCCAACTTTGAATAGCGCTGCCGCAACAACGGCCTCCACAACGCGCAGCGGGGACTGGTCCAGCGCATCCACGTGGAGCACAGGAAGCGTCCCGCAG
>JBBDMW010000048.1:0-13424 GCA_040878005.1 Dehalococcoidia bacterium | reverse complement strand
ACAACTTATTAGTCAAACCATGGCATTGACCAGATGTATCTTCACCTTACACCTGATCCTGCTTAATTAAACACGAATCGCCAATGTCAGCCCCCGGCTCCATCCGGCGCTTCATGCATCACTAGATAGCACGCATGTGCCTTATGTCAAGGGTGTGGTGGCAGGGGGAGTTTTGAGTGGGCGGCATGGGGGACGCGAGGAGAGATCCTTCGCTTTGCTCAGGATGACATTGTGGTGGGTGTTTGGCTGGTGGTTGGAGTGGCCGAGAGGCGTGGCCGCTTTCAGCGGCCATTGTCCCCGCACCCGACCGGGTCTCTCGTTTGTACTTGCTCCGCGTCGGACACTCTTCGAGGCTCGCCTGTTGGCTCGGGTGTTCGGTCGAGACAAAAAGGTGGTCGAGACAATTGTGGAAGCCCATCTCTAGTTCATGTTCCACGGGATAATGCGCGGCACCCGAACTGGTGCGACACTCGATTGGTGCCGGGGTTAGCATCAGAGATGATCATGAGTATGGACCAGTCGCCAGGCGGAGAAGGAGGGACCATGGAGCGAGTGAACATTGATGGAGTTGATCTGGAGTATGAAGTTGCGGGTTCCGGCGAAACTGTGGTGATGATCCACGGCGCTCTTATTGCGGATTCGTTCCAGCCGTTGCTGACCGAGCCTGCCATGGTGGACGGGTACCAGCTTGTGAATTATCACCGGCGCGGCTATGCAGGGAGCACCTCCAGCGGCATGGTCAGCATGGAACGGCAGGCTGCCGACTGCATCACATCGGTGTGGAGCGAGCGCACGTTGTAGGCCACTCCTCAGGAGGTGTAATCGCCATGCAGCTCGCGCTGGACGCCCCGGAAGCCGTCCAATCGCTGGCCCTCCTGGACCGGCGCTCATGGTTGGAGAGAGTGCCCAGGGTTACCGGGAGTCGTTGGTGCGTGGGGCAGAACGCTTCAGGGAGGCGGGCGCATTTACGGCGGTGGACGAGTTTTTGGCGGCGAGGTTTGGTGAAGGGCACCGGGAGGCCATCAATGGGATGGTGCCCGGAGCCTTCGAGCAGGCAGTGGCCGATGCTGAGACGTCGTTTGAAGCAGAACTGCCCGCGTTGCTGAAGTGGAGCGTTGACGGTCCAAAAGCCGAACGAATTTCGCAGCCGGTGCTGGCGGTCCTGGGTGACGAGAGCCCGGCTCTTTCGCCAAGGTTCAGTGAGACGCACGAGTTTGTGTTGGAGTGGATGCCGAATGCCGAGGGCTTTGTCTTGCCGGACGCTGCCCACGGCTTGCAGATGCAGAACCCGGCAGGCATGGCAGAGGCGCTCGCAGAATTCTTTCGGCGCCACGGCATGTAAACAATCTTTGTCATTCTGAACGCAGTGAAGAATCTCACCTGGCGCGTCCGTCACCACCAGCCAGGCATCCTGACGACCAACCATCTCATCTCAGCCATGCAGCCCAACACCTACGCCGTCTATATCCTCTCCAACCATTCGTGGACACTCTACGTCGGCGTCTCCGGCGACCTTGAGCGCCGCATCCTGCAACACAAAGACAAGCTCATTCCTGGATTCACCAGCCGGTACAACTTGGACCGTCTCGTCTGGTTTGAAACCACCTCAAACGTTGAGGCCGCCATCTCCCGTGAAAAACAGATCAAAGGCTGGACACGTGCCAAGAAAATCGCCTTGATTCAAGCATCGAATCCACAATGGCGAGACCTTTCAGCCGATTGGTACGCCAAGTGAGATCCTTCACTGCGTTCAGGATGACATGGTCGCAATTCGCCTGTGCCGCCTGATGGTGCGACAGGAGGGATCACGCCGCTTATCCTCACCAAGTCCCCTTCGATGTCGATCCGCTCAACGAGGAGCTGCAGGAGCCTCTGCCTCTCGTCGAACGTCAGCGCTTCAAGTCCCTGTGCCACGGTCCTGCAGAAGGCCTCCACGCTCTCAAGCGTCTGGTCTAGGGTCTCCTGCCTGAGGCTCGCCTGCTCCATCTCTGCAAGCCGCCTCTCAAGCCCCGCCTGCTCGCTCCTTATGTTCTTGAGCTCAGAGCCGTACATTTCAAGGTCCATCACCTCCGAAAGGTAGGCATCCGTCAGCCGGTCCTCCCGCCGCTTAAGGGTATTGAGTCCCGCCTTGAGCGACCTCATCTCCATCATTAGCGGGTGTGCCTGTTCACCGGCCTGGTCCTGTACATGCATGCGGTACTGAGATGTGATGAGGTCAGGGCGCAGCATGGCCTCTGTTATTGCATCCCAGACAGCATCCTCCACAGGGTCGGCCATGATCGAGGTCCGCCTGCACCTGATGCCGTCGCCTGTGTTCAGGGGATCGTTCCTCGTACACCTGTAGCGGCGGATGCCGTCCTTTGCTGCACCTGTGTACGTGTTCTGGCACCTGGAACATCTGATGAGCCCCCTGAGCAGGTACTCGTGCCGCTTGGTGTTCCTCTTCGAGAGCCTCTGGTTGGCATCAAGTTGTGCCTGCGCCCGCTCCCATGCGCCCCGATCGATGAGCGCGGGCACGGGTATGACCATCCACTCAGGCTCTGGACGCCTCCTGACCCTTGTCTTCTTCTCACGCCGGTAGGGGCCTGCCTCGCCGGCACCGGCATCCGCCCGCCTCTCTATCCGCTCTGTCCTGCGGTAGACAAGCTCTCCCCTGTAGACGGTATTCCTCAGGATCCTGCCCACTGTTGAGGTGCGCCAGGTACTCGACCCCCTTGCGGTCGGCACACCGTGCTCGCCGAGGCGCTTCGCTATCGCCCTTGTGCTCAGCCCCTCTTCGGTGAGCCAGCGGTATATGTCTCTGACCACCTGTGCCTGCTGCTCATGTATATCGAGCCTCGCAGAGTGGTTGCCCGAGCCCCTTATGAACCTGTAGCCGTAGGGCCTTATGCCTGCCACGAGCGCACCCTGAGCAGCCCAGTAGAGCTTGCCCCTGCTGGTCCTCTCTGCGGTCTTCCTCCTCTCGTAGTCAGCGAAGACCGCCTGCATGCCGAAGTGCATGTCACCTTCAGGCGAGTCCTCTACCGAGCCATGTATGAATATGACCTCCATGCCGAGCTGCCTTAGCTCATCGTGGAGCATCATGAGGACCACCCCGCTGCCCAGCCTGTCTGGCACATGGACATAGAGCCGCCTGATCTCACCGCGGTCTGCCCGGTCACGCAGCCTGTCCAGTGCGGGACGTGCAAGGTTGTCCCTGCTGTATCCCTCGTCTATGAACTCATCCCACCCGCTTATGCCGTCCTGCCTCATGCGGGCATGGAGCGAGTCAAGCTGGCTTGCGACCGTTGCCTCCTTTTCCTGCCTGTCTGATGAGACACGTGCATATAGAGCTGTACTGCTCATGCTGGCTTTCCTCCACAGGATGGGTTCAGGCTGGCTTGGTGCGGGTGCCGTAGATCATATCTCGTCTGCTGGCTGGGCAGGTCGTGGCATGCGACTAACGGTTGGTGCAGCGAAAGTCAGTCTGCTGCTCCGGCAGGCGATTCGCCTGTTTCATCCGGCACCGGTGGATTATCGGCCGGGACAGAACGATATTCTTCTGATGCGCGGGCGGCTGCACGAAGGACCAGGCCGTATGCACGCATGAGCCTTTCAGCGCTGTCTCCGGCGCCCGAGAAGGTGATCTCTGCGTGGTGGGGTTTCTCTGGTGCTTCGGCCATGCAGCTGAGGCTGACCGCCTGTCAGCCAGCCTGGGCACCAGGTGCTCGTCAGTTTGTCGCCAGTTCCCGGTCAGGCCCGCCATGTGCGGTTTGAGAAGATGTGTCCATGACAGAGGTGAACAGGAATACCGCGCAGCACGTGTTCAGGCTGCTTGGCGAGGGGGCATCGCTTGCCAGGGCCTCAGTGGACACAGGGCTTTCAGAGTCCACCGTCTCACGCCTTAGCAGGGCCAGGAGATGGCTTGACGAGGGCCTCCCGGACGATGAGATCAGCCGCAGGCTGGCCGGGGCATGGAGCCGGGAGAGGATTGACCACCTCAGGGACTGGCATGGCGGGGCCAGGTCAGGCGCTGGTGAGGCACGAGCGGACGGTTCACCTGCACGGCCGGGGCAGCCGTTCCTGGCCAGGCACGTGGAGTCGATGTCCAGGCTTGCCGTGGGGCTGAGGGAGAGCCTGGATGTGCCTGCGCCAGCCTCGATTGTGCAGCAGGCGGGCCTGGGATGGCCTGACCCATGGCATGGCCGTGCAGGGTCAGCGCCCATGCACAAAGCCGAAACAGATCCGCTCTTCGAGTTCCTCATTTCACACCTGGCGCGGGCCGGGATCCGTCAGGGCATGGAGGAGATAAGGCAGGCCCTTTTGAAGTACCGGCAGGCTGTGTCAGGGCTGGCAGACCGGCTCGAGGCGCGACTGCAGGAACTGGAGGATGGGTCGCTGACCATGCCGGTTGAAGATGTGATGAGGCAGGCGTTTGTCCTCTCCCTGGTGCATGACGTGTACTGGCGGGTGCGCTCCGGCAGGCCGTCGCTGCCTGAGCCCGAGGTACGTCTCGAGATGGAGCCGGTGCCGGCCCCTGTGCTGGTCAGGTTCGGCGGTTGGGCGGGTCCGGTGGGCAGCGAAGGTGACGCGGAGGCCATCGTCCAGCTTCACGGACTGCTCAGGCTTGAGGCGCAGGGCTGGGCGGAGGCCCGGGCTGCCGCAGCTGCCGGGATCGCAGCCAATGGGAGGGTGGAGAGGCTTCGGAGGTCGCTCCAGCCGGACGACCTGGTGTGGCGGCGCCTCCTGGATGGCCGGTGCAGGCTGTGCCGGTAGGGCAACCAGCACTGAAGGTGCGGATCACTTAAAGGTCCAGGTTGGCCTGATGGGACCTTTCGTCTCGATGGTGCTGGTCATCATCCAGCAAAGGCGGGCCGTCCACGTCCACCGGCCCGTCGATGGATATGACATTCAACGCGGCGCTTCCCGTTGCGCACCCGTCTCATGGCGCTAATCGCTGGTTGCTTCGCCCTGCCTGACGGAAGCGTGGATCCTCCTGCCCTGTGCGCGGCTCTCATGCATGTAGAGTGCATGCCTCCTGCATAGGCTGTGCATGACGGGTGCATGCTCAACCGGTCCGGTCAACAGGCTTAACTGGCACGACCATGTCGCCGTCCCGGTTCGCCGGCCGTCGTGTGCCTGATCTGCCACAGGGTCGGCGCTCTGGTAGTGCTAGTTGTGGATAAGGTCGGCTGATCCCGCGTTGACGGCAGTGTTGCTCCTCCAGTTGACTGACGCGCTTCGTCCCCGTGCACGTGCACGCGTCGTTAAGTAGCGCATACGGCTGCACGTTCCTGTGGCTCGTCTTTGCCCGTTACTGAGGTTTTAGCCTGTACTCACTGGTCGTCCATGACCCGGAGTTCGCACCGAAGTCTTGGCGAGCGGGTCCTCAACGGCGTTGTGCTTGACTTCACACGCCGGGCAGGCGAACTGACTCCGTATTCATCTCGTTGGAGGAGATGGACTCACAGGCGGCCAGCGTATGAGTAAGCACCGTGGCGTTCAACGCCTTGCTCGAGAACTAAGTTGAACGGCCTAGGCGTGCAACAAGGTCAAGTTGAACCGGTGTGACGTAGCAGTGCGGTGGAACGAGCGGAGAAGCCGCACGGGTGTCCGATAAGAGGTTGGAATCGCGTCGAAGCAGGTATTCCGCGGGATAGAGCCGCGTCCATGCCGGCTCAGCCTGGAAACCGGCTTGTCCGCCAGCGCAAATGAATGGTCAAGTTCATGGGCCATGGCCCATGAAGGCCAGTCCCTTCTGACAATTCCGAACGATGCGATCTATTCCGCGCTCACTGTCGAAAGCTCTGCCTGCCGCAACACCAGTTGGGTCGCATCTTCGGCAAGATCCGGCGGGTAACCGTGCCTCGCAAGTAGACGGCGGACATTGCGTCGCAGCGTGGCGCGCACCGATTCGCGTTGAGTCCAGTCAAGCTTCGGCATCTCGCGCACCATCTCGGTCAGCTTCCTGGCCATCAGCCGCAAGATATCGTCCTGCATCGCTTCCTTCGCAGACTCGTTATCGGCCAAAGCATCGTAGAACGCTGTCTCCTCGCCGCTCAGGCCCAGGTCTTCGCCATGCTTCTGCGCGTCCCGCAGGCTTTTTGCTAGGTCGATCAACCGGGTGATCATCTCAGCGGTCGAGATCGCCTTGTTGGTATAGCGCATGATGGCGTCCTCTAGCGCCTCGCGGAACTTGCGGCTCTGCACGATGTTGGTGCGTTCGGTGACGCGGATCTGGTCGTTCAGAAGCTTGCGAAGTGTCTCCAGGGCGAGGTTCTTGTGTTCCAGCGCTGCCACTCGCCCGAGGAACTCATCGCTGAGGATATCCAGCCGAGCCTCGGTAAGGCCCGCGACCGCAAACAGATCAATCACCTCTTCCGCGTCCACTGCGCTCCCGACCACCTGGCGCACGGCAGCGTCGATGTCGCGCTGCCGGGCCTGCCCCGTCCCATTGTTGCTGTCATCGGCCAGGCGCTTTCGAATCATCGCCACCGTACGCTGGAAGAAGGCGAGGTGCGGTGTGATGGCCTCAGTCTCCGGGCGGGGCACCGCAAGTGCGAAGGCTGTGGAAAGCTCGCGGACCATCGTACGGACGCGCTTCCAGCCGTCGTCTTGAGCGAACACGTGGTCGATGGCGCTCAGATACACGGACAATACGTCGCGCTGCTCTGCGCCAAGCGCCTGCTCGTAATCGCAGCCGTGGAAGAAGTCACGCAGCTTCTCGAACGCCGCCTGCATCGCGGGCACAGCTTCGTCCTGCACCTCACGGACCGCTTTGCCCGTCCCTCCAGCCTGGGTATAGGTAGCCAAGGCGTCCGCTAATTGGTCTGCCAGGCCGAGAAGGTCGACGATCAGTCCGCCGGGCTTGTCACCGTGAACACGGTTCACGCGCGCTATGGCCTGCATGAGGCTGTGTCCTGCCAACGGCTTGTCCAGGTACATCGTATGTGCGGGCGGACAGTCGAATCCGGTCAGCCACATGTCGCAGACGATCACCAGGCGAAGGTCATCGTCCGGGGCCTTGAAGCGTTCAGCCATGCGCTTGCGGGCAGCCTTGGTGCGGACGTGGTTCCTGAGCGGCTCGGGATCTTCCGTAGTGCCGGTGACGACCACCTTCATTGATCCGCGTTCGTCATCCGGGTCGTGCCAGTCCGGGCGCAGCGCGCGGATCGACTCATAGAGTCGCGCTGCGATATCGCGGCTCATCGTCACCACCATCGCCTTGCCCTCCATGGCGGCCCGGCGTTTCTCCCAGTGCTCCACGATGAACGCAGCGAGGCGATCTATACGTTCCCGGGCACCGACCAACGACTCCAGTGGCACGCGAATCCGATCTTCTGCGTCTTTACCGTCCGCATCGGTTTCGATGATGTACTCGATCTGCTCCTCGGCGATACGCGAACCTTCGTCATCCACCATCAGCTTGATGATGCGTGACTCGTAGTAGAGCGGCTTGGTGGCGCCGTCCTCGACCGCCTGGCGGATGTCGTAAACGTCTGCGTACTCGCCGAAAACGTGGATCGTGTTCTTGTCATCGCGCTCCAGCGGTGTGCCAGTGAAGCCGACGAAGGTGGCATTGGGCAGCGCTTCGCGCATCCAGCGCGCTCCGCCCTCGACGAAACCGTACTGGCTGCGGTGCGCTTCATCGGCCATCACCACCACGTTTGAGCGTTCCGAAATCTTGTCGTGCGCCTCTGTGAATTTCTGGATGGTGGTGAAGACCACCCCGCCAGCAGCGCGATCGAGCAGCGCCTTGAGGTGATCACGGCTTTCGGCCTGCACCGGGTCCTGCCGCAGCAGCGCGCGACCAGCGGCGAACGTATCGAAGAGCTGATCATCGAGATCGTTGCGGTCGGTAATCATGACGACAGTCGGGTTTGCCATGTGCGGTTCGCGGATCAAAGCCCCGGCCAGCATGAGCATGGTCAGTGACTTGCCCGAGCCCTGTGTGTGCCAGATCACGCCACCGCGGCCGTCGCCCCCAGGTTTGATGCTCGCCAGCACGCTGGAACGGGCCTTGCGGACGGCGCGGAACTGGTGGTAGCCCGCGATCTTCTTGGCAATCTCGCCGCGCTCGTCCTCCT
The DNA here is from genome assembly GCA_040878005.1 of Dehalococcoidia bacterium. Taxonomy (GTDB): domain Bacteria; phylum Chloroflexota; class Dehalococcoidia; order Lucifugimonadales; family Lucifugimonadaceae; genus JBBDMW01. Next base: position 5,358 of record JBBDMW010000048.1, on the reverse strand, counting down.
CGAAGGTGACGCAGGTCCGTAAGTAGTCGATCAGCGTCCGCGGCTCGAACAGCCCGCGGATCAGGGCCTCCAGCGTCGGCGCGCCGCCGCCGTCATCATCGAGAGGTCGCCAGGGCATGAATCGGCTTCGACCGCTGGTGATTGAGCCGACGCGGGTCAGCATGCCGTCCGAAACTATCAGCGCCATGTTCGGCATAAACAGGTCGGGCGCGGTCTGCATGTAGCCGTCGAACTGATCGATGGCGACGCCCATGTCCGCCTGCGTGTTGGTCGGGTCCTTCAACTCGATTACCACTATTGGAATCCCATTGAAGAACACCGTCAGGTCCGGGCGAATGACCCTGCCCGATGGTCCGGTGATGGTGAGTTGGCGCACCACGAGCAAGTCATTCGCGGCCGGGTTGTCGAAATCGATAAGCCGGGCACGACCTCCTCGGGTCTCGCCGCTCTTGGGGTCGCGGTACTCGACTTCAACGCCGTCGGTGAGCAGGGCGTGAAACCAGCGATTGTTCTGAATCAGCGTCGGGTGCGGTGGGTGCGAGAGAGTGCGCACAACCTCCTCGATGGAGTCGTGGGGTAGGCCGGGGTTCAGACGATGCAGGGCAGCGGCGAGACGGCCTTGCAGGATGCACTCGCCGGGTCCGGAGCGCTCTCCAGCGTCGTCTATCTCCACGCCGCGTGTAAGGGTCACCCCGACGGTGCCGAAATAGACGGCGGCAACGTCCTCCACCAGCTGCTCGGTAGGTGAGGACATCGTCATGATTCGTCCTCATCCCCATGACTCGATGGTGCCGCCGGTTCTACTTCCTCCCGAAGCTCCAGTGCAACTTCCCGATAGCGGTCGGGATCGAGTGCATAGAGCACTTCGCTGACGTACTCAGGTTGTCCGCAAACATCAATCATTGGGTATTCATTGTCGATCAACCGATCATGCTTTTTCTCGCGCGGAGGCAGAGGTGGTGCGTTCAGCGCGGCGATGTGCTGTTCGAGCAAGGTAGGCACATCTGTCTGATCGAACAGAATCCCGAAAAACTCGATGGCGGCGGCCCGGACTCCATCCAAGTCGCGGCGCTGCGGAACGGCGGCGCCGCCGTTATGGTACTGACCATTACGAACGACGTGAAACCAAACGATCTCATCCTTCTGTGCGTTGGGAGTAACGGATCGCTGCTGACACTCAACAAAGAAACATTCCACCTTCGTGTGAAAATTCTGCAGCCAACCCTCTACATCAGCCTTGGCGTAAGTTCGATTCCCGCGCTGGATCGGATGTAGGCTGAGATAAGTCGTGATTGCGACCTCGATGGCGTTGTCGAATCCAATCATCGCGATCCGTCGATCGAGATCCTCCCCGCTTCGATAGTGCATCTCCGCATGCATCAGCACTTCAAACGGGCCATAGGCCCAGAGCTTGAGAGGAGTGATCACGCCGATGGCTCCTTACTACCAGAGTCCAGAATCACTCGCACGTATCCTGAAAGCAGCTTTGGCAGGAGGTAGTCGCGCATGGCGGCCAGCCGGCGAGATTCAATGTGGCTGGACGCCAACAGCGCGAATAACGGCACGACGATTTCTTGGAAGCTATGGCGTGCGGTTGCAGACGGAATCAGGACAGGCTTAGCCAGCAGATCGTTGGGACGCACGCGCTGGTGGCTGTTCGACGTCCCGGATGCGCTTCGTGCCAGGTCCTCGCGAAACGCCGGTTGCTGAAACTGGCAATATAGATAGTGTCTGTCAAAGCCGTTGCTGGGGATCAAAACTAGGAACTCGGTCGATGCAATTGGCCGCCCCTTGTCTGTAGTTGGCGGTAGCCAAACGCGTGGAATTCGCGGATTCAGCTTGGATAGGAGGACACATCCGTCGACTACGAGAAACTTGTTGCTCTTAATGGCCGCGCCGAGTTCAACGACGGGGTTCTGTCCTGCATCGAATGCCGGGATGCTGAAATGCTCGAAGTGCTCCTCTCTGAGGTCTTGTGGATTCACTTGCTCCTTTGAGAGTACAGCCAGGTCTGAGACTGTTCCCACCTCCCACCCCTCCGGCACGGGGCCGATGTCGGAATCGATGAAGCGGGTTGGCAGGGCGTCGAAGACGGGCTGTGGCATTCCGGGGAAGGAGGTCGCACCGGCTGTCTTGGCCTTGACCGGCTCGAGGTCCACGAACCACGCCCGAAAGATTGCCTGTGCCAGCCGTTCCAGCGCCCGCGCCGTCCGCTGGTTCTGCTCGATCTTATCGTCCAGCGCGCCGAGGACATCGGCGATGGCGCGTTGTTCAGCGAGTGGTGGGTGCGAGACTTCGATTCGATTGAGATTGCCCTGCGTGAGCTTCGGCATGACTGCGCCCGTGAGATAGGCGTCAATGTCAACATGCCGAAGTGCGTACATGAGAAAGCGCGTATCTGCCCGCTCGTTTCCCGTGATTATGTGAGCATGATTGTTAACCCAGAAACGCCCCCTTGCGAGAAAGGCGATCGGGGTCTGCCGCGTACGTAGGTTCTCGCCGTCCTCCGCTACAAGGAGGTACTCGCCGTCAAACAGGAAGCCGTCGACGTGATCGACAATGCCGGACGCGCCATAGTACGGATACGGCCCTGACCGCCTGTCTGATTCCTTGACAGGCCGCCGTCTCCCGTCGAAGTTGACGGACAAGTCCGCAAGGCGGCTGTTGGCCCACTCATCCGCCATTACTCAAGCCTCCCAACCGCTCCCGCACCAGCCCCGTCAACCGCTCTCCCTCCGCAAAACACTCCTCCAACTCCGCCAGCAGCCGTGGGTACTTCTCCGCAAACGGCTCGCCGTCATCCTCTTGCGCTTCAGCGCCGACGTAGCGACCTGGGGTGAGCACGAAGCCATGCTTGCCGATCCCCTCGATGGTCATGGACTTGCAGAAGCCGGGGATGTCGCTGTAATTCCACTCGCCGTGCTGCGCCTCGTCCCACCAGTCGGGCGCAGGCTCGCCGCGCCACTGGCGGAAGGCGTAGACGATGCGGCCGATGTCGGAATCGAAGTTAGGGTCGCCCATGCCGTCGGCCAGCATACTTTCGCCGTCATCGCCGCCGGTGAGCACGCGCAGCGTGCGGGTCTGCATCGTGCCGAGCTTGCGGGCGTCGATGAAGAGCGTTTCGCCCTTGTGGTCGCGCCCGCCGTGCTTGAGGTTCTTGCCGGTCTTGTCGCGGGTGAGGAACCAGAGGCAGGCGGGAATGCCGGTGGTGAGAAAGAGCTGAGCCGGCAGCGCGACGATGCAGTCGACCAGGTCCGCCTCGACTATGCGCTGGCGGATCTCGTCCTCGCCTCCCGAGCTGGTGGAGAGCGAGCCGTTGGCCATGACGAAGCCAGCGACGCCGCCACCGTGGCCGTTGGGCGGCGCGAGATGGTGGATGAAGTGCTGTATCCAGGCGTAGTTGGCGTTGCCGACGGGCGGCGTTCCGTAACGCCAGCGCACGTCGTCGGCCAACAGCCTGCCCGACCAGTCCGAGATGTTGAACGGCGGATTGGCGAGGACGTAGTCGGCCTTGAGGTCGGGATGCAAGTTCCGCAGGAAACTGTCGGCGGGTTGGGAGCCGAGATTCGCCTCGATACCGCGGATGGCGAGGTTCATGTGGGCCAGCCGCCAGGTGGTGGGGTTGGATTCCTGACCAAAGATCGAGATATCGGTCTTCTTCCCGCCGTGGGCCTCCACGAAACGTTCCGACTGCACGAACATGCCCGCCGAACCACAGCAAGGGTCGTAGACGCGGCCCTCGTAGGGCTCCAGCATCTCGACCAGCAGCCGGACGATGGAGCGGGGCGTGAAGAACTCGCCGCCGAGCTTTCCTTCGGCCTGGGCGAACTTGGCCAGAAAGTATTCATAGACACGGCCCAGCGTGTCGCGGGCTTTGGCCCGGTCTCCCTTGAAGCCGATGCCGGCGATCAGGTCAATCAGACCCTTCATCTTCTCCGGCGCGATGCCGCGGCGGGCGTAGTCACGCGGCAGCTTTCCCTTGAGGTTCGGGTTGTCACGCTCTACAGCCAGGATGGCGTCGTCGATCAGAGTTGAGATGTCGGGGCGGGCCGCCTGGTTCTGGAGGTTCTGCCAACGTGCCTCGGGCGGCACCCAGAAGACGCGCTCGGCGGTGTACTCGTCGCGGTTTTCCAACAAGCCTTCGAGCTGTGGGCCGGTGATGCCGTCTGCTTCCAGTTCGATCCTCAGTTCATCCCGCCGCGCTGCGAAGGAGTCCGAGATGTACTTCAGGAAAAGCAGGCCCAGTACAACGTGCTTGTACTCGGCGGCGTCGATCTGGCCACGCAGGACGTCTGCCGACTTCCAAAGGGTTTCGGCGTAGTCAAGGTCTGCAGAATTTCGCTGGGAAGACGATTCAGCCACCGGATCCTCCGATAATGAAATGAGTCAGATATATCGCGGCATGTTACCGAATGCTTCGGTCATTTTCTTGAGTTCGCTTAGGGCGACCGAGCGTTCCGCAGAATTTCGGCTCCTGTGTCGCGCGATTGACCTTCCCTGTAATAGGTCCAGGGATTCCTAAAGTCTGACCGGCGTTGTTTCTGCCAACTGTTCTCATAACTCCGTGGGAGGCGGCTGCCCAGTGCTTTGTGCGGCCGGACGGCATGCCTTATTACTGTGTTGCGGGTGGCACCAGCCCAGGCGCTGGCCGGGACTTTACCAAACGGGTCGTCATAAAACCGGGCGGTTCAAACTGTCAATTATGGCAAGCGTTCATGGCATGTCTTTGTTCTTGGCCACCGGACGATCATTACTTCCTTCCCCAGATGCATTCACGTTGTGAATTGTTGGGCAGTTTGGTCCGGTGGGAAGACGGCGATATCTGTGGCTCCGGTTTTAAGGGCTATTTCTGTCAGAAGCACCGTGACCTGAGTCAATGCCATCCGCGGAACCGGCCCAGTTGCTCTAGGTCGATTTTCATGGCTTCACTAACTGCGTCAGCAGTGTCAGGCTCGCCGTTCAGGTGAGCCATCAACGCGTTGAGACTGTTGATGGCGGCTTCTCGCCCGATTTGAGGGATCGCACCCTTCACAAAAAATATCCACCGATCCGCCGGAGAGAGGTTCGGGTCGTAACCCAGTCTCACCAGCATGTTCTCTGATACCGCCGGAGAAGTAGCGTTCCTGAGACTGTTTCGATCAGCGTCAGTGGCAATTTGCATAATCACGTTGCTGGCGATTGGCCCCAGCTTATCTCGAATCACTGCGCCGATCCGATCGAAGCCGAATGCGCTCGCAACCGCACGCAGTAGCCGGTCTGGGTCGGTTATCCTTTTCGCCCTCGCGATCTGGAGACTAGTGTAATGTCGCATAAGTAATGTTGTGTGATTGTTGGGGATAGGTTAGATTATGCGGCATG
>JBBDMW010000047.1:0-63538 GCA_040878005.1 Dehalococcoidia bacterium | reverse complement strand
GCATCAGGCTTTCGCCCATTGTGCAAGATTCCCTGCTGCTGCCTCCCGTAGGAGTGGGGGCCGTGTCTCAGTCCCCCTCTGACTGGTCGTGCTCTCACACCAGTTACCCGTCTAAGGCTTGGTGAGCCATTACCTCACCAACTACCTGATAGGACGCGAGCCCCTCCAAGAGCGGAAACGGGTTACCCCGCTCCGTTTCCTCCGCAGCCTTTACACTGCGGAGCGTACGCGGTATTAGCACCGGTTTCCCGGTGTTATCCCCCTCTCAAGGGCAGGTCGCTCACGCGTTACTCAGCCGTCCGCCGCTAGGTGTCCTCCCCGAAGGGAAGAACCCCGCTCGACTTGCATGCATTAGGCGTGCCGCCAGCGTTCGTCCTGAGCCAGGATCAAACTCTCCGAATCTGACGTACTTTCCTTCCACTATTCAATTGTTAAGGTGCCGCCCTCCAGAGCATTTTTCAGATGCGGACCGCCCGGAGGGACAAACAGTAAGTATATGAGCGGCCAATCATGGATGTCAACATGAAATCCCGTTTGGCAGCATACCCGTCGCGAGTTGGGTTTTCGTTGACAGGGTCCCGGCCGGTTCATACAGTAACCACGGTCCGGGTAACGATGCAGGGCGACCCTCAGGGCACCTTGCCGCCGCGGGCAACGAAGGCCAGGCAACACCCATGCCTTCCGCCTCTCCACTATTATACCTCATGGTTACCAGATTCGTACTGGAATTACGATAGAAAAAGCACTTGGCCCGGGCATCACCAGCCCGGCATCTCCTGGAGGCAATGGATGGCAAGGCAGGTTCCCGGCGAGCCCTACACGCGCGTGTCCGCTGAAGAGGCGGCAAAGCTGCTTGAAGAAGGCAATGCAACGGTCATAGATGTCCGGCGTGGAGATGAGTACCAGGCGGGCCACGTGAAGGACGCCATGTGGATCCCCGTGGATGATGTGATCCCGCGCTTTGATGAGCTCCCCAAAGACGGCAAGCTTCTCTTTATATGCGCAGTGGGAGCACGGAGCGGCCTGGCTGCTGAGTACGCTGCAGCGATGGGCGCTGACACGGAACGGCTCTTCAACATCGAGGACGGCACGCCGACCTGGATAGAGAAGGGCCTCCCGTCCTCGTACGGCAATGACAAGTAACCAGGCTTGAAAGGCTCATTTTGAAGATTCTTGTGGTGGGGTCGGTTGCCTATGACAGTGTGGAAACCCCAGAAGGTAAACGGCGCGCTCAGCTTGGCGGATCAGCAACGTTCTTCTCCACTGCTGCCAGCTACTTCACTGAAGTAGGCATCGTGGCGGTGGTGGGCCGTGACTTCCAGGACTCCGACCGCACAATGCTGGAGGAGCGTGGGATAGATATCTCCGGCATCGAGACTGCCGAGGGTAAGACGTTTCGCTGGTCCGGCCAGTACACGGATGACCTGAACACTGCAGTCACCCTGGAGACTCAGCTCAATGTCTTTGCTGACTTTGCTCCCCAGCTTTCTGAGCGACATGCTGCGGCGCCGTACCTCTTCCTAGCGAACATAGAGCCGTCTCTCCAGCACCGTGTGCTGGAGAGCATGTCGACGCGGCCGCACCTGGTTGCGTGCGACACCATGAACCTGTGGATAGACATCGCCAGGCCCAGGCTCGCAGATCTCTTTGGCAAGGCCGACGCCCTCCTTATAAATGAGGCAGAGGCACGTCAATTTACCGACGAGCACCACCTGCCCACGGCGGCGGCCGCACTTTTGCAGACGGGACTCAAGAGCCTGGTGGTGAAGCGCGGTGAGTACGGGGTGGCGATGTTTGACAGGGAGTTCAACTTCGCCGCTCCTGCCTATCCTCTCGCCAAAGTAGTGGACCCCACGGGCGCGGGCGATTCATTTGCCGGCGGCTTCATGGGGTACCTTGCCGCAGTGAACAACACGGACCAGGAGTCGCTGCGGCGTGCTGCGGTAGTCGGGTCAGTTATGGCATCCTTCACTGTGGAAAAATTCGGCCTGGACAGGCTGAAATCGTTGACGCATGAGGAGATAGCGGAACGTTACAACGCTTTTGTTGAGCTGACGCGTTTCCTGCCGCTGGGGAGCGGGCATCAGCTTCCCAAAGCGAAGGCGCCGGCAGGGCCGAAAGCAACCTGAAACGAAACGGCTCCTGAATCTTCCTGCACCAGGTGTCATACTTGAACGACTCATGAACATTAACCACCAGCCCATTAACCGTCGGCGGCACGAGCCAGTCGCAGGAGATCGATAAGTTGCAGCACGATGTTAAAGACCTGAGCCTGGCCCCTGAGGGCGCCCTTCGCTCCGAGTGGGCCGAGCGCGAGATGCCGGTGCTGCGCACCATCAAGGAGCGCTTCGCGAAAGACAAGCCACTGAACGGCATACGCATGGCCGGCGCCCTGCACATCACCGCTGAAACTGCCAACCTGGCGCTGACGCTGCAGGCGGGCGGCGCTGATCTCGCACTCTGCGCGTCAAACCCTCTTTCAACGCAGGACGATGTCGCTGCGTTCCTTGTGGAGTCCGGGATTCCTGTCTTCGCCATACGGGGCGAGGATTCCCAGACGTACTACAACCACATGTCAGCAGCCGTGGATACGAAGCCCCAGATAACCATCGATGACGGGGCGGACCTTGTGGCAATGCTCCACAGGGAGAAGATCGACCTCATCGACAATGTGATTGGCGGCATGGAGGAGACCACGACCGGCGTGATACGCCTCAAGGCCCTGTCAAACGAGGGCAGGCTTCGCTACCCCATCGTGGCGGTCAACGATTCTGATACCAAGCACATGTTCGACAACCGCTATGGCACTGGCCAGAGCACTCTGGACGGCATAATCCGTGCCACGAATGTCCTCATCACCGGCAAGACTGTGGTGACCATTGGCTATGGCTGGTGTGGGCGGGGCTTCGCTTCAAGGGCCAAGGGTATGGGCGCGCACACGGTTGTGTGCGAAGTTGACTCAGTCCGCGCGCTCGAAGCAGTGATGGACGGACACCGCGTGATGCCAATGGCCGAAGCGGCGAAGGTGGGCGACATCTTCCTGACGGTCACCGGCGGCATGAAGGCCATCGATGAGCACCACATGCAGAACATGAAGGATGGAGCCATCATCGCCAACTCCGGGCACTTCAACGTTGAGATCAACATTGAGGCGCTGGAGAGAATGTCGGAGATGAAGCGCCGGGTCCGGCAGTTTGTTGATGAGTACACGCTGGAGGATGGACGGAAGGTGTTCCTGCTGGGCGAGGGCAGGCTCATCAACCTCGCAGCAGCAGAAGGGCACCCTTCGAGCGTGATGGACATGAGCTTTGCCAACCAGGCGCTGGCAGGTGAGTACATCGCCGAGAACCACTCCACCATGAAGCCGGATGTATACACTCTGCCGCGCGAGATTGACCTGGAAATTGCGCGGATTAAGCTCAATGCAATAGGCATGGGATTCGATACCCTGACGCCTGAGCAGGAGAAATATCTCGCAAGCTGGGAATCAGGGACTTAAACTACCCCCGCCAACCTGGCTGGCTGTGCGGCCCGTCCTCTTTGTTTGCATCAAAACCGCAGTGTCGGCAGACCCTGGGATCTCCCGGCTTGAACGTCCGATAGCGACCTGGAAACGAAATGTCTGAAACCCTGACCGGCGATACGTTCCTACTGACCTCTGAGTCTGTTTCAGAAGGCCACCCAGACAAGCTCTGCGATCAGATCTCCGACGCTGTGCTTGATGCGGTTATGGCGCAGGACCCGATGGGACGCGTTGCCTGTGAGACCTCGGTCACGACTGGCCTTGTGCTGGTGTTTGGCGAGATAACGACCACAGCGAACCTGGATGTGCGCCGTATCGTGCGGGATACCATCAGGCAGGCTGGATACGACAGGCCGGAGTACGGTTTCGACTGCGAAAGCTGCGGAATACTGGTGGCCCTGGGGGAGCAGTCTCCTGACATCAAGGATGGGGTTGACACTGCGCTTGAAGTGCGGGGGGAGTCCGGCGCTGCGGAGGAAGTTGGAGCTGGCGACCAGGGGATGATGATTGGCTACGCCGTCAACGAGACGCCGGAGCTAATGCCTTTGCCCATCGCCCTCGCCCACCGCCTGACACGGCGCATGGCAGACGCACGCAAGAGCAAGGAGATCCCGTACCTGCGCCCTGATTCCAAGAGCCAGGTTACAGTCGAGTACAGCCGGGACCACAAGCCACTCCGCGTGGACACCATTGTCATCAGCACGCAGCATGACCCGGATGCGGACAACGACCAGATCAGGAATGACCTGATAAACAAGGTAATAACTTCGGTGGTCCCCCCGGACCTGCTGGACAGCCGTACCAATTACATCATCAACCCCTCCGGCCGCTTCGTAATCGGCGGTCCCGTGGGCGATGCGGGCCTTACTGGCCGCAAGATCATCGTGGACACGTACGGGGGCAGTGCCCGGCATGGCGGGGGCGCTTTCTCTGGCAAGGACCCGACGAAGGTAGACCGCTCGGCAGCGTATGCGGCGCGTCACGTGGCCAAGAACATAGTGGCTGCCGGGCTGGCGGAACGCGCCGAGGTGCAGGTCTCCTACGCCATCGGCGTGGCGAAGCCTGTATCAATCATGGTGGACACGCACAAGACCGGCACGATTCCTGACTCACAGATAGCCAGGTTGGTGGCGAAGCATTTCGACCTCCGGCCGGGCGCAATCATCAAGCGCCTGGACCTTCGCCGCCCCATCTTCAAGCAGACAGCGACGTACGGACACTTTGGACGACCTGACCTTGACCTGCCTTGGGAGCAACTGGACAAGGTTGAGGCCCTCAAGGAAGCTCTCAAGTCAGACGTGCCCGTATAAGCCGCCAGAATCGAGCAGGACGAATGACCGCACAGGACGCAAAGCCCAACATCCGCTTCGGAACTGACGGATGGCGTGCTCTTATCGCCGAGGACTACACGTTTGGAAACGTGCGCGCCTGTGCGCAGGCAGTGGCCCTGGAAATGGCCGCGTCCGGGGACGCAGCCAGGGGTGTGGTCGCCGGGTTTGATACCCGCTTCCTGTCTGATCGTTTCGCCGCCGCCGCCGCGGAGGTGCTGGCAGCAAACGGCCTGGACACTCATCTTTCTGACCGTCCCGCTCCAACTCCCGCGTGCAGCTATGCCGTGACCCACCTGGGTGCAGGTGCGGGCGTGATGATTACTGCAAGCCACAACCCGGCCATCTGGAACGGCTTCAAGGTCAAGTCAAGCGTTGGCGGCAGCGCCCCGCCTGAGATGGTTGCCCGCATCGAAAGCCACGTGGACGCAGTGCTGTTGGGCGACAAGCCGATAAAGCGTGGAGGGGCGGGCAGCGGGGTGCGTTCGTTTGACCCTGTGCAGCCATACGCAGAGCAGTTGGGGCGTGTCATGGACATTGCTCCCGTCCGGGAAAAGCGCCTCAAGGTCGTTGTGGACGCCATGTACGGCTCCGGCGCAGGAATCCTGCCGAAGGTGCTCTCGGGCGGCAACGTTGAGGTCATAGAGATCAACGGTGAATTCAACCCCGCCTTTCCCGGAATCAGGCAGCCGGAGCCTGTCGAGTCAAACCTGAAGCGTCTGGCTGACGAGGTAAAAAGGTCAGGGGCAGACGTTGGCCTGGCCCTTGACGGCGATGCTGACCGGCTGGGCGTAATCGACGAGACGGGGCACTACATGAGCACGCTCGAGGTGTTCTCGTTGTTGGCCCACCATCTTGTAGCTCGCCGCAAGCTCACTGGCGGCGTGGCCTGCACCATCACTATGAGCTCGATGGTCGACCGCCTCGGCGAGGCTTACAACATCCCGGTGTTTCGCACACCGGTCGGGTTCAAGTTTGTTGGGCCGACGATGGTGGATGAGGGCTGCGTGATTGGCGGAGAGGAGAGCGGCGGCTACGCATTCCAGGGCCACATCCCTGAGCGTGACGGATCGCTGAGCGGCCTCCTGTTCCTGGAAGCCATGGTCATGAGCGGCAAGAAGCCGTCCGAACTGCTGGGCGAACTGCATGACCTGGCAGGGCCACACACCTTCCGCCGGATAGACCTTGAGTTTGACGATAGCCGCCGAGGTGCGATACAGGATGCGCTGGCGTCGTCAGAGCCGGACAAGATCGGCGGGATGGCTGTTGAGTCCGCTGACCGCCGTGACGGTGTGCGCTTCAACCTGGCGGGAGGCTCGTGGACCGTTGCCCGGCTTTCAGGCACGGAGCCACTGGTGAGACTTTACGCAGAGACCCCTGACGACAAATCGCTGGAGGCGGTGCTGAAAGGCCTGCGGGAACTGCTTGGCGTTTAGCGCCTGCCCTATGGGGGTAGCTTCAGCCAGTTACAACAGCGGTTTCCGACAGCCGTAGCCGCACATCGAAGTTGCCGTTGCTGCTGCGGAACCCTACCCGCAACTGCCGTCCGACGCCATGATCAAGGACGGCGCCTTTGCCAATAACCACCGAGTGGGGCTTGATTTCGCACCGGTACCCTGCCTCTCGGAGACGGAACACGACCAGGCCGGCTATGTTGTTCGACAGCCGTGTCATGGCTGATTCGATAAGTTGCCGGTCATAGACGTCGCCAGGCGCCCCGCCGCCATGGTCTGCCCTGACCAGCCTGCGTACCAGTGCATGTGCAGCGTCGGTATCGAACCCGTAGACCACGGTGCCCTCAACGCCGCCCGTAACGTGGGTGACCATTGTGACGTCGTATGCCGTCGTGTCGAAGACGTCGATTTCGGTCTCGGCCCGTTTTACCGGCGTTTCGAACACCTCTTCACAGACGGTGTTGACCGGCACGAGAAAGGCGTTGACGTACGATTCTTTCATTGCATCAAGAATTTGCTTTGTGATGAATTGGCCGCAGCCCCACCACTGCAGGGCACAGCTTGCCGTATATGAATGAGGATGTCTGAGCCGTGTTTGATTTGCGCCGGTCCAGGGTGTGGGTAAGGTTGGCATAACGTGTGGCCTCCCCGATGGGCAGGCGTTACGGTTATCCCTGCCCCTTTGCTTCTGTCTCCTGGTGCAGGATGCGCATGATCTGGTGGTGGCCCATGCCGTCTGCGCGCATGCGGGCGTAAGCCTCTTCGTCTATGCCTTCCCGGTTGAGGAACCCCCGGATGTCGTATCTGCCCGGCACTTCCACCGGCAGCCTGCCCTCAGCGATCATCAACTCGAGAGGGTACCCCTTCTCTTCCATGGGCAGCCTTATGACCCTGTGCTGCCGTGCCGATTCGTACATGGCCATCATGATCTCGACTGTCACGCGTGCCTTACGGCCTGAGCCTCGGTGCTCTGGGCCGCCCTCTATCCACCTGAGAAGCTCCCGCACCTGCGCAGCATTGGTGTTGCCGCCTATGGCCTGGTCTTTTTCCTTGAGTTTGAGGTCGATCTCCTGCCAGCCGCCTGACTTCTCATTGAACAGCCTGACGTACGTCTCGCCCACGTCCAGCATTCCGGATGTGCCGCGAATAAAGAACTTTCCAGCATCCGCGCCTTCTAACATGAGGTCTGACTGGATGAATAGCTGGATGTCCCGCTCCATGTGAACGAACCCCATGCAGGCGTCTTCAATAGGGGTGTTGCGTTCAAACCGGTCAGTGCGGCGCTCAACTGCGCCCATCACCCAGGCTGGCTCTGGGTCATCCAGCACGAAGCGTGCGCCGTCAATAGCGTGCGTGCCCCAGTTGGTCAGCCCCTCGGCCACCTTGCAGTCCACCCTGATGGGTGTGCCTATGGCACCCTCTCGCATCATGTCTCTGGCCCTCTCCCACCCGGGAGTGAAGCGGCGCTGGTGGCTGATGACAAGCTTTGTGCCGCTGGCCTCGCAGGCCTCCACCATGCTGTCGGCCGCGCCCATGCCAATGGCCATCGGCTTTTCACAAATAATGCCCTTTACGCGTGCACGTGCTGCGGCGATGGTCGGGGCGGGGTGAAGCATGTGCCACGTGCAAACGCTTACGATGTCCGGCTTTGCCTCTTCCAGCATGTCCTCAATCGTGGCGTATTCCTGCGGTATCCCGTACTCGCTCATGTACTGTCTGCGCGCGGCGGGGAGAGGGTCGGCCACGGCGACCACATCAATGTTGTCGACCAGCTTGTAGCCTTCCATGTGGGCATGGGCGATGGCGCCGCAACCAACTATTGCGGCAGTGTACGAAGTGGGCATGAAAAACTCCGGATAGTGGTTAACGCGCGCCTGTGTGCGGCGCAAGCTTACACATACTTGGGGGCGGTTGCCGACGAATAAGTGCCTGACTGGCGCTTCCACCTGGACTGTTCAATAATTGCGCCGTTGATCTCATAGCCAGCCCAGCACCCGCATCCTTGGAGAATTTTCATGCAATCTGCCACTCCTGCCGTCGATGAGATGTACTGCTCCAGTTGCGGACGGATCATCAAGCGCAGAGCCGAAATATGTGTTCACTGCGGGGTCAGAGTGCGTGAGGCCAGCTCGTCAATCGACCTTGGCCAGTACTCAGGCTGCTAACCGCTACGGGGATAGCGGCAGTCCCCATTCGCGGCTTGTACAGGTGGATGTAAAAGAGTTGGATTCACGCCCGTGCGAACGTCATGACCTTTGAGGCGGGCGATTGTCCGAGTCGTGGCGCGTATCTGGTGCCGGGGGTGGGATTCGAACCCACACTCCCTGTTACGGGACGCGGGGTTTAAGCCCGCTGCGTCTACCGTTCCGCCACCCCGGCAGAAAAAGTAACGGTTTGGTTATATTTCGGCAGTTGCTGGCAACTCAGCAGTTTAGCCCCGACTCGCCGCCGTCGCCTCGTGCATCCAAACCGTTCTTACGCCAATCGTGGGCACACCGTGTGCCTGTGCTGGGACGTTCTGCAATCAGCCTGGTCAGTTGTACGAGACGATGGACTGATGAGTTCGTTGTATTTTCTGTGCGTATTACTATCCACAGCCTGATGGCGCGCCTCACGACCTTGCCATGTTGGGCGCACGGGCTGGCCTGTTTGGCCTCAGCCAGCGGAACCGCATCTTCCGAAGAAGATAGCGGCGCGTTGCTGAATGCACGCCGTCACATCTGCACATCCTCATCCACATGTGACAATGTAGTTCGTGCCGCGGACGCTTCCAAAGCTGCCCACGAGTAGACCCACGTTGAACGATGAGGAATCCACAGTGACAGACGCCAGCGCCAGGACATCCAGCCCCCCAGCCATCGGGATCATTGGCGGCACCGGGCTGTACGAAATCGAAGGGTTCGAGAAAGCACAGTGGGTGCGCATCGAGTCTTCATTTGGGGCGCCGTCGGATGATCTGCTCATCGGCGAGCTTGACGGCACACGGCTCGTATTTTTGCCGCGGCACGGGCGCGGGCACCGTATTCCGCCCACGCAGATCAACTACCGGGCAAACATAGAGGCCATGAAGCGGGCGGGTGTCGCCCGGATACTATCGTTCAGCGCTGTGGGCTCGCTCAAGGAAGAGCACGAGCCTGGCATGTTCATGCTGGTGGACCAGTACATAGACCGCACGTTTGCCAGGGACAAGAGCTTCTTCGGCCCCGGGTTTGTGGCACATGTGAGCATGGCCGACCCTGTGTGCGCATCGTCTGGTGACGAGATTGAGGCGGCAGGCCGGGAAGCAGACATACGCATGGTGCGCGGCGGGACGTACATCGTGATGGAGGGACCGCAGTTTTCCACCAGGGCAGAGTCTGAGCTTTATCGAAGCTGGGGCTGCGATGTGATTGGCATGACGAACATGCCGGAGGCGAAGCTGGCCCGTGAAGCTGAAATCTGCTACTCCACGGTGGCCATGGTCACGGATTACGACTGCTGGCGCCCCGACCACGATGCCGTGACTGCCGGTGCGATCCTGGAGGTCCTGCGTGAGAACGGTGACCACGCCAGGGCGTTGATCAAGTCCGCCGTGCCGCGGCTTGCCGGGAACCTGGCGGCCTGCCCGTCCGGGTGCCACAGGGCGCTCGACCACGCCGTCGCCACTGCGCCGGCGGCTCGTGATCCAAGAATGAGACGACAGCTATCCGTGGTCGCCGGCCGTGTGCTGGACGCCGCGGGCTGGTAGCGGACCGTACTCCTATCGCCAGAAGGTCAGGGCAACACCTGCACCTTCAGGCTTCCTGACTCCTTGGACTGCGCACATTCAAACGCCTTGTTGATGTCTGCCAGCGGGTAGGTATGCGTCACCAGCTCGGCCACCGGAGCAGATCCCGAGGCAATCATGTCAATCGCCACCTCATAGTCGTGGCGGCCATCGATGACTGAATAGCAGTGGGAGAGGATCAGCGATAGCTCACGCCGGAGCATGATGATCACGTTCACCGGCACAAGGACCTTCGGAGCGCCCACGCTCACCACCCGGCCGCCCTTGCGGGAGATGGCGATGGCCTGGTTGAGCGACCCGCCGCTGGTGCCTCCGACGCATTCGAACACCACGTCTGCGCCACGCCCTTCGGTGAGATTGGCAATCGTATCCCACAACGGGCTGCCGGCCGATGGAATAGCACTGTCAGACATGCGGTCGTGCGCCATGCCAGCGGCGTCCAGCCAAGGCTGCTCATCTTCAGCCTGCACCACGATTTCAGCGCCAAGCCGTTCAGCCATCCGGGCCTGGTGAGAGTGGCGCGCTGTGGCGATGATCCGCCGGGTTCCCATTGCTCGCAGCGCGGCAACGGCCATCAAGCCGATTGTTCCCGAGCCCAGCACCACGGCCGTTTCGTACGCCTGGACCGCAGCGCGCCTTACACCGTGCAGTGACACAGCCAGAGGCTCAATCATGGCCCCTTCCTGCCATGTCATCGTATCCGGGAACTTGAAGCAGGCATGGGCGGGCGCCTTCATGTGCTGTGCAAAGCCGCCGCCGGGGCGCGGAACCTGGCGCTCGCACTTCACATAGTTGCCGGAGCGGCAGAACCAGCACTTCATGCAGGCGCGAACCAGGCCGACCATCTCAGGAGTGACGCGGTCGCCCACGCTCAGACTGTCGACGCCCTGACCAACTGCGATGACTTCTGCTGCTACCTCATGCCCACCGGGGTACGACTCTGGCTCTGTCCGTACGCCGTAGTAGTACAGGTCAGACCCGCAGACGCCGGCCGCCCGCACCCGCAGCACAACGCTCCCCGGAGTCGCCTCCGGAACCTGCGCCTCTGAGATCTGCATGGAGTCTGTGCCATCGTGCAGCGCCACCAGGCCTGAAGTCATCGCAATCTCCTCAACAACTGTGTGCGCTGCACATTAACAAAACGAGGTGCCAGATGGGTGTACTGAGGCCGCTCATTCATGCTTTGCGCCTTTGTGGCTGGGGAGCTTGGCTCGTTTCGCGGCAGTCCACGGGCCGCCGAAACGACCCGCGGTAATTCTGATAGCCCTGCCCCAGGCGACGAAAAAGCATTGGGCGTGCCGAAGCCTGTGGGCAGAGGGTGGTGCCGACACTGGATCAGATTATGCACTTGACAAACATATATGTCATATGTAATAAAATACTGACATATGAAAGGTAACTCAGTACGGAGCCTCAAGAACTTGTCGGGAGACCGGCTTCTCCAGGTGTTGTCGGCCCTGGCGAATCAGCACCGGCTTCGCATTCTTGCGGTGCTCACAGGAGAGCGGAATTACGTGAGCCAGATAGCCCGGGAGATAGGGCTGAGCCGTCCGCTCATCCACATGCACCTGAAGCAGCTTGAAGCGGCGGGTCTCGTGTCAGGCAGTCTTGAGTTGTCAGATGACGGGAAGGCGATGAAGTACTACGAGGTGACTCCCTTCGCTCTTCAGCTCACGCCAGGCGTAATTGCCGAGGCAGCACAAACCCTCACCGGAAGGCCCGGAGCGAGCGGCACTGGTGAAACTCAACAGGAAACGGAGAAATAAGGCATGGTTATCGTGGACAGTCCATGGGCTGACGTCGTGTTCGTCCTTGGAGTTTTACTCCTGGGCGCTGCCCTGATTGCAATCGTGATATGGCAGATCTTCGCTACCGCACGGGCCAAGATGTCCGTCGCCCGCGAGGCTGCCTACCGGAAACTGGCAGAGGAGGCTACGCAGGCTCAGGTAAGTACAGCAGTTGCCATGGACAAAGCCCTTGCGGAACTGACGGAGATCCGGCGTAGGACAGCCGAAATGGAGCGGATGTTGAAGGAGGTTGGCTAAGTTACGCCGGACCAATGTCGTGGCAGGTGAGGCAGTTCCTGTTTCGACGTGACGCCGTCCGTTTCGCAACCGGCTGCTCAAGTGGCCACATTGGTTCACCCCGCCAGGCTAATGCAGGCATTGCGTTGAGGATGAAGAGAGCGATTAAGAACGCCTCCATCCTCCGGTGCATGAGCGAACTGTCATTCAGCCCACTTCGCCCGTTCCTTCGACACCCACCTGTTTTCTGAGTTTTCGACTCCCAACGGAGCGAAGCCTTGGCTCAAGTCGTCTCGCGCCAGGGCATGGCGCGCCTATTTCAGTCTGCATTCGTGCGCTTATTTATGAGTGTGAATTGGCGCGAAAGGAATATTACGATGCACATGTTCAACAAGCGCCGCCTGAAGCGCTGTCTTTTCTGGGCGGGGAGTGCGGCGGCTATCGTGGCTCTGCTGGCGGCGGGCGTTGTCACCTGGCTTTACAGCCAGGCCAGTTACTCCAACGTGGGTGAATTGACCTTTGTGAACCGCCTGGCGATCCCAGAGTTGCTTGATCCGGTGACGGACGAGCGTGGACGCAAGGTGTTTGACCTCACCTTCACGGCTGGCGAGGCTGAGCTACTGCCTGGCAAGCGGTCAGCCACTTGGGGCCTCAACGGCCCGTATCTGTCGCCGACTCTGCGGGCTTCCCGCGGTGACGAGGTGGTGGTCAACGTTACCAATGCAGTGGACGAGCCGACAAGCCTGCACTGGCACGGCATGCATTTGCCTGCTGCGATGGATGGCGGCCCGCACCAGGTGATCAGGCCCGGCGAGACCTGGTCGCCTGCTTGGACAATCAATCAGCCTGCCGCATCCCTGTGGTTTCACCCGCACCTTCATGAATCCACGGCCGACCATGTATACCGCGGCGCTGCCGGGATGTTCCTGTTGGACGATGAAGATGCGGCCGGGCTGGATATACCGGGCGCCTACGGGCTTGACGACGTCCCGCTCATCATCCAGGACAAGCGTTTCAACAGCGATGGCTCCCTCAACATGCGTCAGCCAGTGTTTAGCGAGGTAGGCATCCTGGGCGACGAGATCTTGGTAAATGGCACGCATGACCCCTATTTTGAAGCCACGACAAGCCTGGTCCGGTTCCGGGTGCTTAATGCCTCCAACGCCCGCATATACAACCTGGGCTTCAGTGACGACCGGGAGTTTTCGCTGATCGCCACGGATTCCGGATTGCTGGAAGCGGCGGTTGTCATGAACAGGATTCAACTCTCACCGGGTGAGCGGGCAGAGATAGTGGTCAACGTTGAGGAGGGCGATGATGTCGTATTCCGCAGCTTCGAGTCAGATCTGGAACTGGACTTCTGGACCGAGCGTATGGCCGGAGGCCATGACACATTCGACGTTCTCAGTATCCGCGCTGCAGATCAACTCACCCCGTCACCTCCGCTGCCTGATGCACTTGTGTCGATGGACCGCCCTGTCGAGGCGGACGCCGCCCGGACGCGGACCTTCGAGCTAAATGGCCACTCCCTCATCAATGGCCAACAGATGGACATGACGCGCGTTGACGCTGCTGTCGAAGCTGGTGATGTCGAGATCTGGGAGGTGCAGAACTCCAGTGGCATTATCCACAACTTTCATGTCCACCTGGTCCACTTCGCTCTGCTCGACATTGACGGTGAAGAACCACCGCCTCACCTGCGGGGCTGGAAGGACACTGTTTTCATACCTCGGGGAAGCACCGTCCGGTTCATCTCCAGGTTTGATGGTGAGGCAGACCCGCTCGTGCCGTTCATGTTCCACTGTCACATCCTCATGCACGAAGACAGCGGCATGATGGGCCAGTTCGTAGTGACAGAGCCCGGCACATCGCCGCCCGATGCAATTCTGGATGTGGATGCAGGTCACAGGCAATGAAGGACCTGTGACCGCCAGGTCTCATAGACATGCCTGTGCCGGCAACAGACAAAAGGCTACTTGTTCCAATAACGCCCTGTGTGGCTGCCCTCTTGGGCTTGGCGTTGCGTCGGGCAGACTGATTCCCGCCTTCGCTGGAAAGGCAGTACGGACCTGCGTTGGCAAATAAAGAAGCCCCGGCAGTTACGCCGGGGCTTCTTTATTCTCTTATTTGGTTGGAGGCGACGGGCGGATTCGAACCGCCGAATCGGGGTTTTGCAGACCCCTGCCTTAGACCACTTGGCTACGTCGCCGCTTGTTTGCCGGGGGACGCCTGTGACGCCTTCCGGTCAGGACATCTATTTTATTTGGTGCCGAGGGCGGGACTCGAACCCGCACGCCCTAACGGGCACAGCGCCCTCAACGCTGCTTGTCTACCAATTTCAACACCTCGGCGAAGGCTGGCGGATCAGCCGCCATTGCGGAGCAGCAGCCGCTAAATATGGCAGGAGCGGCAGGATTCGAACCCGCGACCTGCGGTTTTGGAGACCGCTGCTCTACCAACTGAGCTACGCTCCTGTGTTCAGAGAACGGCCAGCACGGACATGCCGCGCTTCGCCTTTCCCCAGTAACGATTCATCATAACGTGAACTGGTGGGCGGGACAAACCTTTAGGCAGGTGGGTTCCGCCGGCATCGGTGCGGCACCCTATGGGCCGGGTGGTGAAGCACGACCTCTCAGGCTGCCCGCAATGCTCCCTCGGCGTGCGTGCTGACGCAGTGGTGGACAACGAGGGCGCCACTATACATTAGGCCGTTGAGATACTGCGCCATTCTGTGCGGCACCACGTCAGAGGGGCAATGCCGTTATGCGTTACCGCTTTAAATCTTAGGCGGGTCAAATTCGTATAGTCGCCGGGGCCGGCATCTTGGGTAATGTGCCGACGGTTGGGCATTGAAAGGGAGAAAGACAGTATGTACTGCAAGGCGCAATGTCATGTGGCAGACACAATCCTGGCAGGATAAGGTCGAGAGGGTTCACCGGATCCACAACTATGTGACCGCACTGAACACGCAGATTGCGCTCAACGCCCTGGATGCCCAGCCAGGAAACCGGGTACTGGTCGCCGGATGTGGCTACGGGCGAGAGGCGATTCAGCTTCAAGCCATGGATTCGAGGTTGCAAATCACTGCTGTGGATCAATCTCCTGACATGGTCAATGCAGCATGTGAGCGAAGATTGAACGCCCGGGTTGCAGACGTTGCTGCGCTGCCCTTCGAAGATGACTCTTTTGACCGCGTGCTTTGCTTTGGTGTGCTGATGCATGTGGAAGATGACCACGCTGGGCTGCGGGAGCTGGCCCGGGTAACCGCTCCTCAAGGCCGGCTCGTGTGGACCTTCAACAACGCCCGAAGCCCAATGGGATGGCTTGTTCGAACGCTCTGGAAACTGCGGTCAGCTTCGCGTCCAGGCGTGCGGCAGGAGTTCCGGTCGCCGGCCCACTGGTCGCAGGTTCTGCCGGGGCTCAACCTCATCGGCGGTTCGTTTATGCCGGGCATCGGCCCGGATTTCGCATACCCTTTGGCAGTAGCGGCGAACCGGATCGGTTCCCTGTTGCCCGGCAGTCAGTACCAGGTCACAGCCAGCTGGCACAACAACGCTCCGGACATCCGGGGATAGTCAACACGAGTCACTCACAATCACTGAGTAGGTCTGACGACCACGTAGCAGCCGTAACCACGCCAACGCGAAGACTGCCGCTGGGTTCTCAGCGGCTGTCTTAAATAACGTCACTACATTTTACGCAGAGGCTGGTCCTATAGCAGGGCTGCCTCGTCTCGCTCGCCTGTCCTCACACGCACCACTTCAGACACCGGCGAGATGAAGATCTTCCCATCGCCGATCGCGCCGTCCTCCCCTGTGCGTGCACCGCGGCCGAATGGCGCTTCGTGAGAAGTTGGCCGCCTACGTCAGCGACCGCCCCGGCGATATGGCCGACTCCAACTGACGCGACGGCTACGGCCTGAATCGTTCGCCGAGGTCGTCTAAAACGAAGATGCGCTGGTCCGTGGCGACCAAGACTCTTTCGGGGTTCGACTGCACGAACCGTACGTCATGTACTTCCTCGCCACTATTCAGCGGTAGACCCACGGGCTCCCAACTTACACCTTGGTCGTTGGTCCGATACAGACCTTCGGTGGATATGACGAAGCCCACGCCATCTGGCGCGAAGGTCGGAGAGAGGACAGCAGCGGCGTGCCAACACCATGGATCCTCCTCGAATCGCGACCAGTCCACATCGTCGGCACAAAGATGAGCAGCGCCGCCAAGCTGCAATCCAGAATCGATCATCTCACCGGTCTCTGAGTTGGAGTCAAATCGCCGCATCGTCGTGCCACTGGTCCCCCGGTAGAAGACAAGGCCGTCCTGAGAAAATTGTGGCGAGATAGTGGCCCGATTCACCGGCGGCTCGGCGAATATGATCTCTGTTGGTTTCCGGTCAGGCAGGAATTCGTGAACATGCACTCTTTCCCGGCTGGTTGTCGCGATGATGCTTCCTGCTATCGCTTGAATATCGACCGTCCCGAATTGAACGGGATTCGACCAAGTTTCACCGCCGTCGAATGACAAAAACGCCGAAAGACCGATAGTTCGATCCGCCGCGACGATCCCGAGCATGCCATTCTGATCGAACTCTGGCGATAAAACTACCTCGCGTGCGCTTACAAAATCGAATCGCTGGGGACTTTGGTCGACTACTTTGCTCCACGAACGTCCGGCGTCATTTGATCTAAACAGTCCGTGATTTGTGGCGGCGAATAATGGCACATCTCCTGAGGCGGCGGAGATGTCCCGAACGGTTGACCCTTCGGGCAACCCGATCGACTCCGTCCAGTCACCGCCTCGATTGAACGTAACGCGCACGCCGTCTTCTACGGTCCCGACGATCAGATATTCATTTCCGTTCGGTTCTTCGCCTGCGCTGATGACCGAAATGGTTACGTCATTAGGAATTTTATAGTGGGAGTTCGGCGGAAAGCATGCCACTGCCGATACCACTATGGCATTAAACGTAAGTAATACTAAAGTGGTTCGCACGTCCATTCTCAAGCTGGTTCCATAGTGAAGTGATCATAGTTGTTCGGGTTCTGTTTGCTTCCGAGTGGTGGGGTGAAGTCTGATGCCTTGGTACTTCTGGCTCGGACTTTCAATTGGGGTTGTCTTCAACTTGGCGTGGTTGTCAGCGGCGATATGGCATTTGAAGCCCCGCCGGCGGTTCAACCTCTGTCGCATCCGGCTTCAAAATGCCATATCAGGTCCGACGACACTGGCAGAGTTTATGCAGTTGAAGAAAGACCGCTTTGGGATGGCGGAAAACTCTCCTGATGGCCCACCGCTCGAAAGCAAATGGAACCGACGAAGACGGCAACTATCAGGGCAGTCCTTGCAAAAAGGCGATTCATCTCAAGACCTCCTTGAGCCAGTCGAATTCCGACTCCTTGCCTGGAGCCAGTTCTTCGAACAAGATTTCTCCCGAATAGTCGATCTCGACTCTTGAGTTGCCTCGCCGGATCATATGCAGTGGGGTCTCAGGACAAGAGTGTCCTTCAATACAGACCACATGGACCGTGTACATCTCTATGTAGGCGTCCTCAGGCAAGGTGAGTACCCTGTCTCTGAGCTCGATGGTTGACCCTGCGGTTTCTGGCCCGCTGGCTGCCACTCTTCCACCACGGCGACTCAGATCGGCTGCGTACCTGGCCTCCTCGACCGCCACCTCTTCTGGCGTCGTGGGTTTCGAGAGCGGTCCCTTCGCATCTTCTGGTGGCTCAGGCGTTGGCAGCAGTTCTGCAGGGCTAGGCTCCGCCGCCCAAGTGTTACCCACCATGATTGCGGCGACCGCAAACACCATGACCAAAACGATGATCACGGACGCCGGACTGAATCTATTCATCGTGATCCTCCACCCATTTCGTCCAAGGACTCGCATGGCGCAATCCGCCGGTCTTGACCAGTCGACCTTAGGCGCGTCAACTTGTCTTGCGCATCCCGCTTTCGTTGTACAACGAAAGCGTTAGCCAGATCGGGTTACCTGTGTGTTATTCGCCTCACCACGGCATTGACATGGAGGAAATCGTCAACATTCTATGCATCGCGTCCATCCAACAGTCCTTGCTGAACCACCCATGTCGCGGTGCCGGCGCGAGTCCGTACATTCAGCCTGATTCTTATATCCGATGCGTGCCGTTTCGCAGTCTGAAGGGCGATTCCCAGTTCGTTGGGGATCTCCTGGTCGGTGTACTCAAGCGCAACAAGCTGTGCGACCTTGACCTGCTGCGGCGTCAGGTTCCTGTTCGGAGGTATACGTTCAACCATCGCAATCAGTTCCATCCGTGTACGTTTTGGGGGACCATGTGCTCCGTAGGAGCGTTGGGTTCCGGTTTCGGCCGACAACCTGCGCCTGGACAGACGCAAGCCGTCAACGATGCAACTGGCACCTTGCCGCGACGCGGAGCCGGACGGCATGCGCGCACTGCTTGCGGCGATCCGTCTGGCAGGCGCGTCGAATCCAGCAACGTCGCCCCGTTTTGCGAAAAGGCTGGTCTTATAGCAGGGCTGCCTCGTCTCGCTCGCCTGTCCTTACGCGCACCACCTCTGAAACCGGCGAGATGAAGATCTTTCCGTCGCCTATTGCCCCGGCCTCCCCTGTGCGTGCAGCGCGGACGATCGTATCCACCACCACGTCCTTCTGATCATCCGGCACCACGGTGGTGAGGATGGTCTTCGGGAGCATTGACCGTGTCACCGTTTCAGCGCCGCGGTGCGTAAACACCTGTACGCCCTTCTGCTGGCCGCGCCCGGTGATGTTGACCATGTTCAGCCCCACGCATCCCACCTCTTCCAGGGCGCTTATCACCACGTTGACCTTCTCCGGCCGGATGATCGCTTCGATCTTAATCATGGCTATCCATGTCCTCCGGGCGACCGCAGCCGGGTGGCGTTGGCGCCCAGGAAATTCTTGTTGTCAAATCAATGCGAGTGCTCTATGCCGCAGAGCCCCATCGTACGCCTGTCGCCCCTTCCTTCCGGCAGCCTCCGTATTATTGGCGGCCTCAGGAAGGGAGGGACCACAAGTTTCAGCGCCTGCTAATCAGCGCCGTCTGCGACGTATGCCCGCTCTCCATGGAGGGCGATGTCAAGGCCGCCGTCCTCATCAGTCTCTTCGGCTCTCAGGCCCAGGCCCGGGATCATGTCCAGCACCTTCAGGATGACCAGCGTGACAACCAGCGAGTACGCCATCGTGGCCAGTACAGCGCGGAAGTTCGCCCAGATCAAATCCACTTCACCGTTGACAAGCCCGATGCCGCCCACAGCGAAGATGCCAGTGGCGATCGCACCCCAGATGCCGCCGATGCCGTGCACGGCAAACACCTCGAGAGCGTCATCGAAGCCGAAGCGGTGCCGGAACCGGACCGCGAAGTAGCAGAGCACGCCCGCGCCCACGCCAATCGCAATCGCTCCCATTGGCCCAACGAAGCCCGACGCCGGGGTGATGGCCACCAGTCCGCCCACGGCGCCGGAGGCTGCGCCCACGGCGCTCATCTTGCCTGTCTGGAAGTGCGACAGCAGTGTCCATGTCAACGCAGCCGCAGCCGCTGCGGTATTCGTAACGAGGAACGCCATTACGGCTGCGCCATCGGCCGCCAGGCCGGAGCCGGCGTTGAAGCCGAACCACCCGAACCACAGGATGCCCGCGCCAAGGAGGACGAACGGCACGTTGTGCGGCTCCACGCCGCGCTCAACGCCCCGGCGCTTGCCAACCAGGTAGGCAGCCACGATTGCAGCTATACCGGCGTTGATGTGAACCACCGTCCCGCCAGCGTAGTCAAGAGCGCCGATGCCGAATATCCAGCCGTCGCCGGCCCAGACCCAGTGGGCGATTGGCGCGTAAACGAAGGTGACCCACAGCACCAGGAACACCAGGTAAGTGGTGAACTTGAACCGTTCGGCGAATGCGCCGGTGATCAATGCCGGTGTTATCACAGCGAACATCATCTGGAACACCGCGAACAGGGCGTGTGGTATCTCCTGTCCGTCCAGCGGAGCTTCGCCCACGCCCTTGAATCCCAGGTAATCGAAGTTCCCGATGAATTCTCCGCCCGCACCGAAGGCCAGGCTGTAGCCCCAAAGCACCCATACAATGCTGACTACTGCCATTGAGAGGAAGCTGTACATAACCGTGCTGATAACGTTCTTTCCTCTCACCAGCCCGCCGTAAAAGAACGCCAGCCCAGGCGTCATAAACAGCACCAGTGCGGAAGCAACGATCAACCAGGCCGTTGAGCCTGTATCAATCATCTTGAAACTCCAATCCCTGTTGCAATATCGAAACAACTGCGAAAAGAAGTTACGGGCCTCGTATTTCCAAAATGTTGCACCGGTGTGAAGTGTCCGTTACATGAAGAAGGGCATTGCATGATGGGCAGTCGCTTGGCAGATGAGTACGTCCGTGGTAACGTCCACACCAACTCTGTTGAGGGTATGTGGTCGCTGTTCAAGCGTGGCGTTGTCGGTAGTTTCCATCGCGTCTCTTAAAAGCACCTTGAGCGTTACTTGGATGAGTTCGAGTTCCGGTTCAACAACCGAAGCAACCCGTTCATTTTTCGGGATTCACTTCTTGAGCTTCTGGGGGCGGATCCTCTTCGTTTTCAGGAACTTGTGGCGGTTGAGGAGTAGGGGTAACAGCTCCTCCTCTGTCACGCGGAGGCATGTCACGGAGCAAGCGTCTCATAGTCTCATCTGTGGTGGAGATCGGGGTTCGCCAACTTCTGAACGCAAGGTACAGCGCCCGAAATCCCATGAAAAACAAGAACATCGCGACGCCGACAGATGCGCCTTTCCAGATGCCAGAGTCGATATCAAGAAAGTTCGTGAAGTCGTTAGGCAACAGTGGCTGTAAGAAACCCAATCCACCTAGCAACCATGGAATAGCTTGCTCAAACGACACGCGGTCTCGGTATTTTCCATGTAACTGATCGAACTCACGGGCTAACTGGTGCCTGTTCATCTCTACGTCAATTGGTTCCCAGTCACGTGCAATTCGTGGCCGCACAACACCGTAGTCTTGAGCGGGGTGAGCGGGGTGTTGGGGTGGGGGAGGAACAGCGTCAGCCATTGGTTCCTTTTTCTATTATCCCGATAGCGGTCGCATTCACAAACAACGTGTGTCCGCAATTGGCGCAGATGAACGCGATGTAAACGTAAGTCAAGTCGCCCTGAGTAATCTGCTCGAATGAATCGCCTTTGTAAATCGGCGTCTGAACTACATGATCCGCTGTAACCCAATTGCGTACGCCATCGATGGCGCACGGCTGGTTGCGCCAATGGTCTTTGAACCAACGTTGGAGTCTGGTCGATTCCGCTGGCGTGAGTCTGCCATCCCACTCTGGCATAGTTGCCCCCTGTAGCGGTTATTGAAATGGGGCCATCATCGCGCACAGCGGAATGAAATGCATAATCACCAAACCATTGGTCGTTCCAGTTGCACCGAACGTTGCCGCAAAGCGGCTGGCCAAGTACTAATAACGGAATGCCACCGGCCATCGCCCAGTCACAGGAGATTCGCCACTCATGATCATCGATTCGCACTGCCACGCCTGGGCGCACTGGCCGTACCTGCCTGCGGTCCACGACCCTGAGACCCACGGCGCCGTCGAGCACCTGCTGAACCGGATGGACCTGAACGGCATCGACAGGGCGACGATCGTCTGCGCCCAGATATGGCGGAATACCGATAACAACGACTACGTCGCGGCCGCCGTCAGGCGTCACCCCGGACGGCTTTGCCAGTACGCAGACGTGGACTCTGTATGGTCGGAGACATACCACCTGCCCGGCGCAGCGAAGCGCCTGGAGCAGGCCGCTGAGCGCTGGCCCATCAAGGGCTTTACGCACTACCTGGCAGGCGAGGACGACGGCGCTTGGCTGACCTCAAGCGAAGGGAGCGACTTCTTCCGCGCCGCCTCGGACCTGAAGCTCATTGCAAGCATCGCTTGCCGTCCTCAGCACCAGCCCGCCTTAAGGAAGGTGGCAGAGAAATTCCCGGATGTGCCGATACTCTGCCACCACATGTCCGGCCTTAGAGCCGCAGAGCCTGCGCCGCACCCGGACCTGCAGAACGTCCTGGAATCAGCAGCACTCCCGAACATATACCTCAAGCTCTCGGGCTTCGCCTACCTCACAGACCAGAGCCGCAACTGGGACTTCCCGTACTCAGACACGCGCTGGATCTACGAAGCCTGCTTTGAGAAGTTCGGCACAAGGATGTGTTGGGGCTCCGACTTCCCGCCGGTCCACTTCTACATGACATACAGGCAGTCGCTGGAAACGTTCCGGACATACTGTGAGTTCGTGCCGGATGATGCGAAGGAGGAAATCCTGGGCGGCACGTTGAGCGGTCTCCTGGAGCATGCGCGGGATGTCGAAGTGTAGGCGCGGAACAGTGCGACTGGACGAGCCGCGCTAACCGCGGTAGCGGGAAGCGATGGGCAGCCGCCTGTCGCGGCCGAAAGCCAGTCGAGTGATCTTGACTCCGGGTGGTGACTGGCGCCGCTTGTACTCATTGATATCCACCAGGCGCGTTACGCGGCGGACAGTCGCTTCGTCAGCGTGCTCTCCCGGCTCAGCAGCCTCTCTCATCACGATGTCATCGCTGGAAAGGCGCTGCTCAATGTACATGTCCAGGATGCGGTCCAGCACCGGGTACGGCGGCAGCGAATCTTCATCCAGCTGGCCGGGCCTCAGCTCCGCGCTGGGCGGCTTGTCTATCACCGCCTGCGGGATGGGCGATCCCGGGCCGCGCTTGTTGCGGTGCTCGCAAAGTTCATAAACCAGCGTCTTGGGCACGTCCTTTATCACAGCGAAGCCGCCTGCCATGTCGCCGTACAGCGTGGCGTACCCGGTGGCCATCTCTGACTTGTTGCCAGTGGTAAGGACCAGCCATCCAAACTTGTTGGCGATGGCCATCATGATGTTGCCGCGGATGCGGGACTGCATGTTCTCCTCGGCCGTGTTTGGCTCTGTCCCTTCGAACGCCTCCTCCAGCATCTCCTCGAAGGCACGATGCGCTGGCTCAATAGGAATGCGCCATAGCGGTATCCCGAGCCGTTCCGCCAGATCAATAGCATCAGTGATGCTGCCCTCAGAGGAGTATCGGGATGGCAGCGACACCCCCACCACGTTGTCTGCCCCCAGCGCGTCCACAGCGATGGCCGCGACCAGTGATGAATCGATTCCGCCGGAAAGCGCCACCGCCACGTTCTTGAAGCCTGTCTTGCCCAGGTAGTCACGCGTCCCCGTAACAAGGGCACGATAGACCGCCTCGGTCAGGTCGAGAGTTGGTGCGATTGGGGTCGAGAGGCGCGGGCGCTGGCGCGGCTCTGCCTGGCGCAGCGTCAGTTCGTACGCTTCTCCAATTTGCGCAAGTTGCCCGGGATCGATTCCTGCAGGAGAGCCGCTCAATCGTGCGTCATTCGCTTCGTCCATTTGCAGGTCTACGGCAATGACCGTCTCTTCAAATTGCGGAGCAGCCGCGATGATCTCGCCTGAAGGCGACGCTGCCATGCTGCCGCCGTCGAAAACTAGCTCATCCTGGCCGCCAACCTGGTTCGTGTATATGGCGAATGCGCGGTTGCGCCTTGCGAGGCCTGTCACGATACCGATGCGGGTCTGCTGCTTGGTCACCTCATACGGGGAGGCGTTGATGTTCAGGATCACCTGCGCTCCGGCAGCGCATTGAACCTCGCTTGGTCCCACCGTCTCCCATATGTCCTCGCAGATGTTCACGCCCACACGCACCCCGTTGATGGTGAGAAGCGGACACCGTCTGCCGCGAGCGAAATACCGGCGCTCATCGAACACGCCGTAGTTGGGGAGGTGAATCTTATGGTAAACCCCGGCGATCTCGCCGTTCGCCAGGATGGCCGCTGCGTTATAGAGCCGGCCATCCACCTCATCCACGAACCCGGCCACCGCCACAGTGTCATGGACCGTGGCAGCAATGCGCCGTA
This sequence comes from Dehalococcoidia bacterium, assembly GCA_040878005.1. Classification (GTDB taxonomy): domain Bacteria; phylum Chloroflexota; class Dehalococcoidia; order Lucifugimonadales; family Lucifugimonadaceae; genus JBBDMW01. Next base: position 39,478 of record JBBDMW010000047.1, on the reverse strand, counting down.
CTGCCGCCTTATTGTCAGCCACAAACTTCGGGTAGAGGACCAGGTCCTCCGGCGGGTACCCCGTCACAGCCAGCTCAGGCAGTGTAACCACGTCCGCGCCAAGTGACACGCCCTCAGCAATGGCGCGCTCAATAAGCCGGGCGTTGCCATCAAGGTCGCCCACGGTTGTGTTTATCTGCGCGAGCGCAACTCTCAGGCCTTGCATGGGTCAGGGGTGTCCTGTGTCAGGTGTGGCGCACGCCGTTCAAGTTGCCCCGCCCACAAGCGCAAGCAGCCCCGGTGGATAGCTCAGCCCTCGCTGACAACATCAGGCGGGAGCGCCTTCTTTCGATTCCAGGTGCGTCACCGGGCGGGCGTAGCCGCGCACCGTCGGCAGCCGGGACTCTCCCATCAGCCACAGGTCCATGGCCCGGGCGCACATTCGGCCGCTTGCGATGGCGTGCACCACCAGCGACTGGCCGCGCTGCATGTCACCGCAGGCGAACACTCCGTCCACATTGCTCATCATCAGCGTGTTCGTCTTGACATTGCCGCGGGCGTCATACTCCACGCCCAGCTGGTCCAGCAGGCCATTATGCTGCGGGTGCAGGAAACCCATGGCGAACAGGACAAGGTCGGCATCAATGCTGAACTCGCTGCCCGGCACCTCCACCATGTCCGGCCTGCCGCCGTTCGAGCTTGGCTTCCACTCCACGCGTACGCAGTCCAGCCGTTTCACCTTGCCGTTCTCGCCCACGAACTCCTTGGTCATCACATTGAAGTCGCGGACACCGCCCTCTTCGTGCGCTGCCGAGGCACGGAAAGTCAACGGCCACTGTGGCCACGGGTTCACCGAAGGCCGCTCCTCGGACGGACGAGGCAGTATCTCGAACTGGATCACCTGCTTCGCTCCGTGCCGGTGGGCGGTGCCAAGGCAGTCTGCGCCGGTGTCACCGCCGCCGATGATCACAACGTTCTTGTCTTCGGCTGTGATGGTCTCTTCGGGAGAGAACTCCTGGCCCTTGTTGCGCCTGTTCTGCTGGGTCAGGTAATCCATGGCGAAGTGGATGCCGTCAAGGTCGCGGCCGGCAATCGGCAGATCACGCGGCACAGTCGATCCGCCCGACAGGCAGACAGCGTCGAACTCTTTCAAGAGGTCATCAGTAGAGATATCTTCGCCCACATTGGTGCTGGTGCGAATCTCAATGCCCTCGGCAATCATCTGGTCCACGCGCCTCTGGACAACATGCTTCTCAAGCTTGAAGTCAGGAATGCCCAGCATCAGCAGGCCGCCGACGTACTCCGAACGCTCAAAAAGCGTTACGTAGTGTCCAGCGCGATTGAGCTGTTGGGCAGCCGCCATGCCTGCCGGCCCCGAGCCCACCACCGCCACCTTCTTGCCGGTGCGGGTCTCCGGGGGCTCCGGCTTTATCCAGCCTTCCTTCCAGGCTCGCTCGGCAATCGCCTTCTCTATCATTTCGATAGTGATGGCGTCCTCATTGATGGTCAGAGTGCATGCCGGCTCACATGGCGCCGGACATATGCGCCCTGTGAACTCAGGGAAATTGTTCGTGGCGTGCAGGCGCGCGATGGCCTCTTCCCAGTTGCCGTGGTAGACAAGGTCGTTCCACTCCGGGATCAGGTTGCCGAGTGGACAGCCGTTGTTACAGAAGGGGATGCCGCAGTCCATGCAGCGTCCTGCCTGTTCCCGGGCGTCCTTCTCCTCCCAGGGCAGGTAGATCTCCTGCCAATCGTGGACCCTCTCCGAAACGCTCCGGCGCTTCGGGAGCTTCCGTCCAACTTCCATGAAGCCGGTGACTTTACCCATGGGCCGGCACCCCTTCCTTTGGTTCCTGGGTAACCTCGCCGGTGCCCAGTCTTTCAGCATCCTGTTCAGCCTGCTCACGCAGGACACGGGCGTAATCCCGTGGCATTACCTTCTTGAAACTGCGCACTGACTGGTCCCAGTTCGCGAGAAGCCGCTGGGCCACAGTGCTGCCCGTGTACTGGGCATGGTCCTCGATCATTGACCGAAGTTCCTCAGCATCGTCAGACCCTGCATCAATGGTCTCCAGGTCAGCGAACCCGTCATTGAACCTTTTTGCAAACGTGTCATCTTCATCCAGCACGTAGGCTATTCCGCCACTCATGCCGGCGCCAAAGTTGCGGCCGCTGGGGCCAATCACCGCCACGCGTCCGCCAGTCATGTACTCACAGCCGTGGTCACCGATGCCTTCTATCACGGCGCGGGCGGCGCTATTGCGAACGCAGAAGCGCTCGCCGCCCATACCCCTGATGTAGGCCTCTCCGCCGGTGGAGCCGTACAGCGCCACGTTGCCAATGATGATGTTGTCTTCAGGCACATAGCTTGAGCCTTCTGGCGGCACAATTACCAGCTTGCCGCCAGACAGGCCTTTGCCAAAGTAGTCGTTGGCGTCACCTTCCACCCTGAACGTCACGCCCCGCGACAGGAACGCCCCGAAGCTCTGGCCGGCAGAGCCCTTGAATGTGAACTGGATGGTGTCATCCGGCAAGCCCTCGTTGCCATGCTTGCTGGCAATCACGCCGCTCAGCATCGCCCCGACTGTCCGGTTGGAGTTGTGAATCTCCAGGGTCTCCGAGACTGGCTCCCTATCTTCGATGGCCCGTTTCGCCAGCCGGATCACCTGGTGGTCAAGGGCGTTCTCCAGCCCATGGTCCTGTGCCTGGCTGGCGTAAGACGTGTCGCCTTCGATGCCCACCGGCAGCGTCAGGATGCGGGACAGGTCCAGCTTGTTGGCCTTCCAGTGAGTGGTGCTCTTGCGCTGCTTCAGCTTGTCCACACGCCCGATCATCTCGTCCACCGTGCGGAAGCCCATCTTCGCCATGTGCTCCCGCAGTCCCTCCGCCAGGAACATGAAGTAGTTGACGACAGCCTCCGGAGTGCCTGCAAATTTCTTTCGAAGCTCCGGGTGCTGGGTGGCAATGCCTACTGAGCAGGTGTTCAGGTGGCACTTGCGGAGCATGATGCAGCCCAGCGTCACAAGCGCTGCGGTTGCCACTCCCCACTCATCTGCTCCCAGCAGTGCGGCAATGGCGACATCGCGACTGGTCTTGATCTGACCGTCCGCCTGCACAGCTATGCGGCCGCGCAGACCGTTCTCCACCAGCACCTGCTGCGTCTCGGCCAGGCCAAGCTCCCACGGCAGGCCGGCGTGCTTGATCGAAGTCAGCGGAGATGCGCCAGTGCCGCCGGAGTCTCCGGAGATCAGCACAACATCGCTTTTGCCCTTCGATACACCGGCGGCGATGATGCCCACACCCACTGCCGACACCAGCTTCACATGGATGCGGGCGTCAGAGTTGATGTTCTTCAGGTCATGTATAAGCTGCGCCAGGTCCTCAATGGAATAGATGTCGTGGTGTGGTGGCGGCGAGATCAGCTCCACGCCGGGCGTGGTCTTTCGGATGTAGCCGATGTAGTCGCTGATCTTGTGGCCCGGGATCTGGCCGCCCTCGCCCGGCTTGGAGCCCTGCGCCATCTTGATTTGCAGGTCCGTGGCGTTCACCAGGTACTCGGCTGTGACGCCGAACCGGCCCGATGCCACCTGCTTCATCCGGCTGCTTCGCGAGTCACCGTTCGGGTCCGGCGTGAACCGCTGCGGGTCCTCGCCGCCCTCGCCGGTGTTGCTGCGTGCGCCGATGCGGTTCATGGCAATTGCCAGGGTCTCATGCGTCTCCCGGCTGATCGAGCCGAGCGAAATTGCGCCCGTGGCAAACCGCTTCACTATCTCAAGCGCAGGCTCAACCTCATCCAGCGGAATCTCTTCCTCGGGGTCAAACTTGAAATCCAGCATTCCGCGGATGGTGATGTGGTCCTGCGCCTCGTTATTGGCGGCTTCTTCAAACTGCTCGTAGACGGCCGGATCATTGCGCTTCGATGCGTCCTGCAGGAGGGCCACCGTGTCCGGGTTCCACATGTGCCGTTCGCCGGTGCCGCGCCACAGGTAAAGGCCACCGAGGTCGAGTGTCAGGTTGGCCGGTATATCCGCCTCTGGGAACGCACGGGAGTGGTTGGCGATGATGTCCCCGGCGATTTCCTCAATGCTCACGCCGCTGATGCGGGACGCCGTCCACGTGAAGTACTCGTCCACCAGGTCCTGCGACAGCCCGAGAGCCTCGAACTGCTGAGCGCCCAGGTAGCCCTGCAGCGTTGAAATGCCCATCTTGGACATCACCTTCAGGACGCCCTTCACAACTGCCTTGCAGTAGTTGTATTCGGCTTCGTTCTGTTCAGGTATCTCCAGGTCTTCGTTGGGCAACTGCCTGAGCCCTGCCAGGCTTTCCAGCGCCAGGTACGGGTTAATGGCGCTGGCGCCGTACCCGAACAACGTGGCGAAGTGATGCACCTCGCGAGGCTCGCCTGATTCCACGACGATGTCAGCCATCGTGCGTGTGCGGGTCCTGATCATGTGGTGGTGTACGGCTCCAACCGCCAGGAGACACGGCACGTATGTGTGCTCCGAGTCCACCCCGCGGTCTGAAAGCACCAGCAGCGTGTAACCCTCTTCAGCCGCCTGGTTGGCTTCGTCCCGTATCCGGTCAAGCGCCCGTTGCATTCCGTCAGCGCCTTCTGCCACCGGGAACAGGGTCGATATTGTCTTCGCCCGCACCGCTGGTGTGTCCGCCGCCTTTATGCGCGCAAGGTCGCCGTTGCGTAGGACCGGTTGGTCCAGTCGTAGAAGCTGGCAGTTCGTTGGCGTCTCGTCAAAGAGGTTGGCGCGCCTTCCAACCGGCACGGCCATCTGTGTGACCAGTTCCTCCCGCATGGCGTCCAGCGGCGGGTTGGAGACCTGGGCGAACAACTGCTTGAAGTACGTGAACATGCTCTGCGGGCGGTCCGACAGCACCGCAAGCGGAGTGTCATTGCCCATCGAGCCAATTGGCTCCGTCCCGTTGGCCGCCATGGGGCCAACGAGGAGCTTCAGGTCTTCCTGCGAGTACCCGAACGCCACCTGGCGCGTCACAACTGTTTCAAGGTCAACGCCCGGCACCGCATCCGGCGTTGGCAAATCTTCCAGCAGGAGCCGGTTCTCCTTAAGCCATTCGCCGTACGGCTTGCGCCCCGCCAGCCGCTCCATGACCTCTTCATGCTGGACGATCCGCTTCTCATCGAAATCGACGAGGAACATTCTCCCCGGCTGAAGCCTGGCACGGTACTTTATGCGTTCTGGCTCTATCTCCAGCACGCCAGTCTCTGACGCCATGACCAGGACATCGTCCTTCGTCACCCAGTACCTGTACGGGCGCAGGCCATTGCGGTCCAGTACCGCGCCGAGGTGCCTTCCATCGGTAAACGCCACCAGCGCCGGACCGTCCCACGGCTCCATCATGCCGCCGTGGTACTCGTAGAAATCCTGGACGTCCTGGGGCATGGACTCATGCCCGTACCATGCGGCCGGGATCATCATCGCCATGGTGTGCTCTACCGAGCGCCCGCCCATCCAGAGCAGTTCGAACACGTTGTCCAGTGAAGCCGTATCGCTGGCGTCCGGCTCGCAGACCGGCTCCACCAGCTTGATGTCATCTCCGAAAAGGTCCGACTCCAGCGAGCGCTCGCGCGCCGCCATCCAGTTGCGGTTGCCGCGCATCGTGTTGATCTCGCCGTTGTGCGCCATGAACCGGTAGGGGTGGGCCAGCTTCCATGACCCGAGCGTGTTCGTGCTGAAGCGCGAGTGCACCAGAGCGAACGTGCTGGTCATCGACTCGTCACGCAGGTCGTGGTAGAAGTCCTTGACCTGGTCAGATATGAGCAGTCCCTTGTAGACAATTGTGCGGGCTGAGAGGGAGCAGAAGTAGAACTCGTCCACCAGCCCCTTCCTGTTCTCCGGCGTAACCATGTCGGTGATGGTGTTCTCAGCCACCTTGCGAGCCACATAGAGGCGTCGCTCCAGGTCACGGTCCGCAGACCCTTCCGGGGCCTCCACGAAGCACTGCCGGATGGCGGGCATGACAGTCCGGGCCATGTCGCCTATCGCGTCCGGGGTCACAGGCACATCGCGCCAGCCAAGGAACCGGATGCCTCGTTCCTGCAAGGCATTCTCAATGATCTCTTCGCACCTGGCCCGGAGAGCGTCATCCTGCGGCAGGTACACCATTCCCACGGCGTAGCGGCCTTCGGGCGGCAATTCAATGCCTGCTTCACGAGCCGCCCTTTCCATGAAGTCGTGCGGCAACTGGAACAGGATCCCTGCGCCATCGCCAGTGCGCGGGTCGCACCCGCAGGCCCCGCGGTGGCTGAGGTTGACCAGCACTTCAAGAGACTGGTCAATGATCTTGTGCGACCGCTCGCCGTTGATGTTGGCAACCACGCCGACCCCGCAGGAGTCGTGTTCATGGTCGGGTTCATAGAGACCGCGCTCGGCGATGTCCGTCATGTCCGGCACACGCCTGCGAGCGTTGTTGTCGGGTTGTGTGGGGATAATAGCCATACTTGACCTGTGCCTCGCTGTGGTGACTATGCGGGCGGCTTCGCCTGTTACCTGCGTCTACAATTGCGACAGATAACGTTTGACTTCGTAGTCGGTAACGGTCCTGGAGTACTCCTGCCACTCGATGCGCTTGTTCTGGAGAAGGTTCTCCTTGACAACCGGGCCAAGGGCCTTTTCGAGCAGCTCGCTCCGTTCCGCATGGTGGATCGCTTCATCAAGGGTTGACGGGAGGCGGCTTACGCCAAGCTTCGCCAACTCATCATGCGACATCTCGGACACCTTGCCTTCGGTGGGTTCTGGCAAGGGGTAGCCCTTCTCAATGCCCTCCAGCCCTGCTGCCAGCAGGACTGCAAACGCCAAGTATGGATTGCAGGCGGCGTCCGGCGCCCTGTATTCAACCCGCACGCTTGCTTCACGGCCTGGCCGGTAGGAGGGGAGTCTTATAAGGTCCCCCCAGCCTCCGGATGTCCATGATGCATAAATGGGGGCTTCAAGACCCGGCACCAGCCGCTTGTAGGAGTTCACCCACTGGTTCGTGACCAGGGTGATCTCAGCCGCATGGCGGATGAGCCCTGCAATGAACTTGCGGCCTATCTCCGACAGCTGCATGTCCGCTTCCGGATCAAAGAACGCATTGTCATCGCCCCGGGCGAGCGACATGTTGGTGTGCATGCCGCTGCCGTGGAGGTGATTGAACGGCCTGGGCATGAACGTGGCGTAAACGCCTGCCTGGGCAGCTATCTCCTTGACCACCACCCGATACGTCATGACTGAATCCGCCATGGTCAGGGCATTGGTATGCCTCAGGTCTATCTCGTGCTGCCCGCCGGCCACTTCATGGTGGCTGTGCTTGACCGGTATGCCCATCTCTTCCAGCGCCAGCACCGTGTCCCGGCGCAGGTCTGAGCCCGCTGCGTCAGCAGACGTCTGATCGAAGTACCCGCCCATGTCCAGCGGTTCGTGGGAATTCACGTTCTTCAGGTAGAAGTACTCAATCTCCGGGGCTACGTAGAACGTAAGGCCCATTTCCGCCACGCGGAGGAGGCTCTTTCGCAATATCTCCCGGCTGTCCCCCTCGGATGGGTTCCCATGGGGCGTCCGGAGGTCGCAGAACATACGCGCCACAGCGTTTTCCCGCGGCCGCCAGGGAAGGATCTGCCAGGTGGTGGGATCAGGCATGGCAATCATGTCTGACTCGTCGAAGCGCACCATGCCCTTGATTGATGCGCCATCGAAGCTCGCCCCGTTCCGGAGCACGTCTTCCAGTTCATCGACCGTGATGGCAAACCCCTTGAGTGTGCCGAGGATGTCAGTGAACCAGAGGCGGATGAATTTGACGTCATTCTGGTGTGCCGAGATTAGGACGTAGTTAACGGCCTCTTCGTCAATGACAGAACGATTATGTGCGGCTGCCTGTGTCATAAGTAGTGCGAGGGGAGCGCGGCAGGACGCCGCGCTGTGTCCGGGGCCTGGTCAGCGGCTGGATCGGCCAGCAGCAGACGGTCCCAGTTCAGAGCGAAGCCGAAGTATTGGACATTGTGAAGTTTTTGTCAAACTACAGCCCGCCATCACGGTGACGTTGATCAAGAAAGAAGGTCAGGAATCGCAGCGGCCGGTGATGAGCCGACGCCGCACCTGCCGCGCAGGTCTCCCGGCGCGGGTTGAGAATGTCTACATTCTGTGCCTGCCAGAGCCTCCGCCTGCGGCCAAGGTGTTACGAAAATGTTTCAGATATATGACTCCCGTGCCCGGGCACGGGCCCAGGCGGCAAGAATTGGCCGGTCATGTGGCGTCTGAAGAATCATCGGGCGGACGAAACCGGTATCCCACGTTCCACACAGTTTCAATAAACCTGTTCCGGACATCGTCTATCTTGCTTCGCAGTCTCCTGACATGCACGTCCACAGTGCGCGTGCCGCCGAAGTAGTCATATTCCCAGACGCTCCGGAGCAGCGCCTCGCGGCTGAACACCCGGCTGGGGTTGGACGCCAGGAACTTCAGCAGCTCATATTCCTTATATGTAAGGTCAACCTTGCGCCCAGACAGCATCACCTCGTACCTGTCCCGGTCAATGCTGAGCTCCCCGTGCCGTATCACGTTGGACGCATGCGGTCCGGCGGCACGTCCGCGGGCTATCCGTATCCGGAGCAGCACTTCTTCCGGGTTGAACGGGGGAAAGGACAGTTCAATGTTTCCTCTGGCGGCGTCCACGCCGTTCAGCGAAAACGAATGCAGGAGAACCACCACCGGCGCTCCGGCGTCTGCCGCAGCGAGAATTAGCGGGCCGGGGCCTTCCGGACCTGCCCCGGCTGCCCAGATCATGGCAGTCGCCCCTTCATGGCGTGCCAGTTCGCCAGCCCCATCAGACCCGGCCGGCACAAAGTTCAGCGACCGGTCTCGCGCCCGAAGGTTGTCAACGAGGCTCATCGATTCAGATTGAACGAAGCCAAAAAGAATAATAGTAGTCAAGGTGATTTTTTACTGGGGCGTGTGGCCGTGTTTGATTCGGCGGCGTGTAAACAGACGGCTGGCCGGGCCTGCGCTCCGCATCGCAACATTATGACTGGCCATGTACAACAGGAGCGTCGGCTGCCGCAGATTCTATATGTATGGCGCAAGGGTGTCTTAGCGGAAACAGCACACAAGGGTACGACATGTCGCGACCAGCGCAACACTGCGGTACGCCGGCCACTACCTATGAGTAAATGATCAGCGAAGTCAGCAGCGTTTACGGGCTGCCTGTCTTTGTTGGCAGAGACTACGCCACAATCCAGTCACCGTTGTAATCGTCCGCACCTTATATACATCGGCGTATGGACGCCAGTGCCCGGCGGAAAGCCTGGCTTCATGTGGAGCTGCGGCCGAGAGAAGGCATGCGGCTGGGGGCGCTGCGGCGGTATCTATTGCTGAATTCGTTGACGTGCCAACGTGCAAGTTCGTATAATCATCGTTCGTGGCTCGGACAGAGCGGTCCGGGCAATCTTGCTGTGTGACGATTCCGGAGCGGCTTATGCCTACCATAAATCAACTCGTGCGCAAGCCGCGCCGGAAGGCGCGGAAGAAGTCAAACACGCCAGCGCTGCGGTTTACCTACAATTCGCTGGAGAACCGCATGACGCAAAGCAACCAGGCTGGCAGCCCGCAGAAGCGGGGCGTCTGCCTTCAAGTGCGTACCGTCACGCCGAAGAAGCCAAACTCGGCTCTTCGCAAGGTTGCCCGTGTGCGCCTGTCAAACGGCATGGAGGTTACGGCCTACATCCCGGGTGAAGGGCACAACCTCCAGGAGCACTCGGTGGTGCTCATTCGCGGGGGCAGGGTTCCCGACCTCCCAGGTGTCCGGTACCACATCGTTCGCGGCACGCTGGACACATCGGGCGTCGATGGCAGGGCCCGCGGGCGAAGCAAGTACGGGGCGCCGCGCGGCAGTTAGCACACCACCGAATTTATTTTCAGGCTGGCTGTCGGAGCCGGTAGGCTCGCGCACGGTCAATAGAGATATGCCCGGAAGGGTTTAGAAGTTATGGCACGCAGAAGGCGCGCTCAGCGCAGGTATATAGCACCGGATCCGGTCCACGGAAGCGTGGACCTGTCGAAGTTCATCAACCGCCTCATGATTGGCGGCAAGAAGTCGACTGCCCGGCACGCCATGTACGGCGCTCTCGCGATGCTGGAGCAGGAGACCAACAGGCCTGGCCTCGAGGTCTTCGAGCAGGCCATACGCAATGCAATGCCCGCCCTCGAGGTAAAGCCCCGCCGGGTGGGCGGCGCTACATACCAGGTGCCCATCGAGGTTCGGCCTGAGCGGCGAATGGCGCTGGCGCAGCGATGGCTGATCACCGCCGCCCGTGCCCGTGCAGGCAGGCCGGTATCTGAAAAGCTTTACCAGGAGCTCCTGGAAGCTTCCAGGGGCCAGGGGGCTGCCGTGAGGCGGCGGGAAGATGTGCACAGGATGGCCGAAGCCAACAGGGCTTTCGTTCACTACCGCTGGTAGGCGGCCCGGACCCTTACTTTAACCACTAACCACTGATCAACTGACCCCGTCTCAGCAAGGCGGGGGCGAAACGAATGGCGACTGCGATGACTACAAAAACAGGCCGTACGGACCTCAGGAAGGTTCGCAATATCGGCTTCATCGCTCACATTGACGCTGGCAAGACCACCGTCACTGAACGCGTGCTCTTTTTCACCGGTCAGACTTACAAGATCGGTGACATTGATGAAGGCACCACGGTGATGGACTTCATGGACCTAGAGCGTGAGCGTGGCATCACGATCGGGTCTGCGGCGACTGCTGCTGAGTGGGACGGGTACCAGGTCAACATTATTGACACTCCGGGTCACGTCGACTTCACCGCAGAGGTGGAGCGCAGCCTGAGGGTCCTTGATGGCGGCGTGGTTGTGCTGGAGTCTGTATCAGGTGTGCAGCCCCAGTCCGAGACTGTCTGGCGCCAGGCCGACAGGCACCGTGTTCCGCGCCTGATATTTGTAAACAAGATGGACCGCCTCGGTGCTGACTTTGATTACGCGGTCAGCACAGTCCGCAGTCGTCTCGGCGCAAACGCTGTGCCGATGCAGATTCCCATTGGGGCAGAGTCAGAGTTCAAGGGAATGATTGACCTCGTCTCCCGCACTGCCTTCATATATGACTCCCCGGAGGCGGTTGTTCACTCTGTCACAGACGTGCCTGAGGAACTCAAGGAAAAGGTGGAGACGTACCGCCAGCAGCTCGTGGAAAAGGTTGCGGAAACCAACGACGAGCTGATGATGAAGTACCTTGATGAGGAACCCATTTCAGAAGATGAGCTGCGCTCCGCCATGCGGGATGCGGTCTGTTCTCTGAAACTGTTCCCTGTGCTTTGCGGCTCTGCACTTCGTCATCGCGGTGTCCATTCCCTCCTGGACGCTGTCGTCGCCTATCTGCCGTCTCCTCTGGACGTTCCTCCCATAAGGGGGCGGGACCCCAAGGATGAAGAGCGGTTCATAGAGCGTCATGCTGACGCGGACGAGCCTATGAGCGCGCTCGCTTTCAAAGTGGTTACTGACCAGCACGTGGGTCGCCTTGTATACGTCCGCGTCTACTCGGGGATCATGGAAGCCGGCACGAATGTGTACAACCCTTCTACCCGGGGCCGCGAGCGTATTGGCCGGCTGCTCAAGATGCATGCCGACCACCGTGAGGAGATCAAGCAGGCAGGCCCAGGCGAGATCGTCGCTGCCATCGGCTTGAAGGGTGTTTACACCGGTCACACTCTTTGCGACCAAAACGACCCTATTGTCCTTGAGGCAATCACCTTCCCTGATCCTGTGCTGTCGGTGGCTGTCGAGGCCAAGACCCGCAGCGACCAGGACAAGATGACTCAGGCGCTGGTCCGCCTGGCTGATGAAGACCCCACGTTGAGGGTCTTCACTGATGAGGAGAGCGGGCAGGTTGTGCTGGCCGGAATGGGAGAGTTGCACCTCGACGTGGTCGTGGAGCGGATGCGACGCGAGTTCAACGTGGATGCCACCGTGGGCGCACCACGCGTTGCGTACCGTGAGACGATCACACGTGTCTCTGAGAAGCAGGGCCGGTTCGTGCGGCAGACAGGCGGTCACGGCCAGTATGGTGACGTGACTCTGCGTCTTGAGCCGCTGGAGCCTGGATCCGGCATCCAATTCGAGTCCGCAATCACTGGCGCGAAGCTGCCGCGCGAGTACTATGGTCCCATTGAGCAGGGCTTCCGTGAAGCTGCGAAGACCGGCGTTGTGGCCGGGTATCCCGTAGTTGACGTAAAGGCAGTCCTGACTGACGGCTCCTACCACGACGTGGACTCGTCTGAGATGGCTTTCAAGATTGCCGCCTCCATGGCCTTCAAGGCTGCGGCCGAAAGCGCCAGGCCGGTGCTTCTCGAGCCTGTCATGAAGGTGGAGGTGACGACGCCGGAAGAGTTCCTTGGTGATGTTCTGGGCGACCTGAACTCACGCAGGGCACAGATATTGAGCATGGAATCGACGGCCGGGGTCCAGGTGGTGAAGGTCTACGTCCCGCTCGCCGAGACATTCCAGTACGCAACGCATCTGCGGTCGCTGACTACGGGCCGCGCCAGTTTCGCAATGGAGCTGGATCATTACGCCCCAGCTCCCAAGACCGCGGAATCAGCCGCGGCAGGATCATAAAAAATGCCCGGTCAGAAGATTCGCATAGTGCTCAAAGCATTCGACCATCGCGTCTTGGATGTGTCCGCCCAACAGATACTGGAGACGGCGGAGAGGACTGGCGCACAAGTGGCCGGTCCGGTGCCGTTGCCCACCGCCATCCGGAGATTTACAGTGATTCGCTCGCCGCACATCGACAAGGACTCGAGAGAGTACTTCGAGCTGCGCGTCCACAAGCGTCTTATCGACATACTTGAACCCAGTTCGAAGACGATCGACTCGCTCACCCGGCTGAACGTGCCGGCAGGCGTCGACATCGCCATCAAGCTATAGCGGACGAGGCAGGATTTTCAGATGAGTATCGTCGGCCTGTTGGGCCGGAAAATCGGAATGACGACCTATTACCACCAGGATGGCCGGGCTGAGCCCGTGACCGCCCTGGAGGTTGGGCCGTGCGTGGTGACGCAGGTCAAAACCGCCCCAAGGGACGGTTACGAGGCCGTGCAGATCGGCTTCATGACAAGCCAGAAGCTGAACAAGCCTGTGACAGGGCACCTGGCACGCTCAGGCGGCAAGTTCCGCCACCTCCAGGAGTTCAGCGTTTCAGACCTTGGCGAGTTTGAGGTGGGCCAGGAGATCAAGGCAGACGTCTTTGAGCCTGGCGATACTGTAAAGGTTGTCGGTGAATCGAAAGGCCGGGGCTTCGCAGGCGGCGTACGGAGGCACAACTTCCGTGGCGGCCCGAAGACCCACGGTCAGTCAGACAGGCACAGGGCGCCGGGCTCCATCGGGGCGGGCAGCTCGCCGGGCCGTGTCTGGCCGGGCACCCGCATGGCGGGGCACTACGGCGCAGCGCAGATATCAGTCCGCGGGCTGAAGATTGTGCACGCTGATCTTGAGCGGAACCTGGTGCTGGTAAAGGGTGCGGTGCCCGGCCCTCGCAACGGCATTATTAGAATAGAAAAGCAGAACGGCGCCTGATGGATCTGCAGGTAAAAGACAACACAGGGAATGTGGTTGGCGCCGTAGAGGCCAGCGACCACGTATGGGCAGCGCCGGAGAACACTGCGGTATTGCACCAGGCTGTCGTGGCGCAGCTTGCCAACAAGCGGCAGGGCACACACGACACGCTCAACCGTCACGAGGTGGCTTACTCCACGCGCAAGCTGCGCGGTCAGAAGCACACCGGCCGTGCGCGCCTGGGCAGCCGTAGCTCGCCCGTCATGGGTGGCAGCGTGGCCCATGGCCCGCACCCGCGCAGCTACAGGCAGCGCCTCCCAAAGAAGATGCGCCGCCTGGCTCTCCGGGTTGCCCTTTCCGACAAGGTCCGCTCCGAGCGCGTGACGGTCATCGATGGTTTCAGCGTTGAGGCGCCGAAGACCCGTGCGGTCAAGGACCTGATTTCCGGACTCGGTCTCCAGGGCTCCACCCTTATAGTGGTTGAGCAGACCGACGCAAACATATTGAAGTCTGTAAAGAACCTGCCGGGCGTCGATCTGCTGGAAGCCAGGCTTCTGAACCCGCTGCAGGCTGTTTCGGCCACGAACCTTTTGTTCACGCCGGACGCGGTCAAAGCGGTCAACAGCCTCTGGGGATCAGAGGCGCAGACAGCCGCGGAGGTAGCTTCCTGATGAATCCTGCAAAGGTGCTGTTGCGGCCGCTCGTGACAGAGAAAAGCACCCTTCTCCAGGAGAAGGGGAAGTATGTGTTCCAGGTGGACAACCGCGCCACGAAGCACGATGTCGCGCGTGCCGTGAAGTGGGCGTTCGACGTCGAAGCCGTCGGTGTAAATACATTTGTAGTCAAGGGCAAGGTCAAGCGGTACGGCCGCAGGCCCTCCAAGCAGCCCGACTGGAAGAAGGCGATTGTGACGCTCAGGCCGGGCGACACGATCCAGCTCTTCGAGGGAGCGTAGCGTTATGGGCCTCAGAGAGTACAAGCCAACATCACCCGGCCGCCGCAATACGATCGTCGCTGACTTCAGCGAGATCACCAAGAAGCGGCCGGAGAAGTCGTTGCTCGCCCCGCTCAGGAAGCATGGCGGACGCAACAACAAGGGACGCCTCACCGTCCGCCACCGCGGCGGCGGGCACAAGCGCCGGTACCGGATCATTGATTTCAAGCGGGACAAGGCTGGAGCGCCGGCAGAGGTGCTCGCAGTTGAATACGACCCGAACCGCACAGCACGCATAGCGCTGGTGCGCTATGAGGACGGCTCGAAGCGCTACATCATCGCTCCGGACGGCATTCGCGTTGGCGACCCGATCCAGAGCGGCGAAGGCTCGTCGGTGCGGACTGGCAACGCCACGAAAGTGGGAACGCTGCCGACCGGTACGTTCGTCCACAACGTTGAGGTTGCGCCTGGCAAGGGCGGGCAACTCGCCCGCAGCGCCGGGGCATCCGCCCAGGTCATGGCGCATGATGCCGGTTACACGCTTCTCAGGCTGCCGTCCGGCGAGATGCGCCAGATACTGAGTGAGTGCGTGGCAACGGTGGGACAGGTTGGCAACCTTGACCACAAGAACACCAAGCTCGGCAAGGCCGGACGCAACCGTCACCGCGGCCGCAGGCCCCAGGTGCGTGGCTCCGTGATGAGTCCCCGTGACCACCCGCACGGCGGTGGTGAAGGCCGCAACGGGATCGGCATGCCTGGCCCCAAGACGCCGTGGGGCAAGCCCGCACTGGGTCACCGGACTCGCAACAACAAGAGGACTGATAAGTTCATCCTCAGGCGCCGGTACGATCGGTAATAAATGGCCGGCAGCGGCCTGAGAGTGGATACATAATGTCTAGGTCAGTAAAAAAAGGTCCGTACATAGACCCGAAACTGATGAAGAAGGTTTCGACGATCCGTCAGACCGGAACACGTGAAGTGATCCGGACATGGGCGAGGGCGTCGATGATAATGCCGGACATGGTCGGTGTGACCATTGCCGTGCATGACGGCCGGCGGTTCGTGCCGGTACTGGTTACTGAAAACATGGTGGGTCACCGGCTCGGTGAGTTTGCCCCCACGCGGCTCTTCCGCGGGCATTCTTCCAAGTCAGACCGCACCTCATCGGTTCGATAGGCGGCTGGAAAGCGCTGATGGCTCGAGCACAGTCTAAAAACGTTGGCATATCTCCCCAGAAAGTTCGCCTGGTCCTGGACCTGGTGCGCGGAAAACGGGTGGATGAAGCCGCAGACATCCTTCGGTACATGACCACGCCGGCTGCGGGGGTGGTGCTCAAGACTATTGAGTCCGCCGCCGCGAACGCGGAGAACAATGACCTCCAGTCGCGTGATGCCCTCCGGGTTACGAGCATCACCGCTGACGGCGGGCGTCCCCTGCGGCGGTTCCGGCCGAAGGCAAGGGGGCGCGTGGGCGCATTCGACCGGCCCACCAGCCATATAACCGTGGTCGTAGACGAAGACGGGAGCAGATAGCTTGGGACATAAGACGCATCCCATAGGGTTCCGCCTTGGCGGCGTGCAGGATTGGCAGGCCCACTGGTTTGCCAACAAGGCGCGCGATTACCGGCGGCTCACTACGGAAGACCAGTCGATCCGCAAGCTTGTTGCCGATCGTTACGGAGACACCGGGGCCATCGCTCTGATCGAGATCGAGCGCGGGCCACAGGATCTCGTGGTGACCATCAACACTGCCCGGCCAGGCATCATCATCGGCCGTGGCGGACAGCGGGTTGATGAGTTGCGCGGCGACCTTGAGAAGCTCACGGAGAAGCGTGCTCGGCTCAACATCCAGGAAGTGCGCCAGCCAGAGCTGGATGCGCAACTGGTGGCGCGCAGCGTGGCCGAGCAGATCGAACGTCGTGTGGCATACCGGCGAGCGATCAGGCTGGCCATACAGCGCACCATGCAGTCGGGCGCGCTGGGTATCAGGATCCAGGTGTCCGGCCGCTTGAACGGCGCTGAGATCGCAAGGACTGACAAGCAGATGCAGGGCCGTATCCCGCTGCACACCCTGCGGGCGCAGATAGATTTCGCCATATCAGAGGCAAAGACCACCTTCGGGGTTATTGGCGTGAAGTGCTGGATATACAAGGGAGACCTGATTCCGACTGCGGAGAACCTCCGCAGGAGGTCCATGGCCAGGCTCTCACTTGGGACTAGCCCCCAGCAACAACAGCAGCAGAACTCCGGCGAAGGTTCCTAGGGGCACATAAGACATGCTGCAGCCGAAACGCACAAAATATAGGAAACAGCACCGGGGCCGCATGGGCGGTCTCCGCACGAAGGGCAGCACCCTGGCGTTCGGGGACTATGGCCTGAAAGCCGAGCTTCCCGGCTGGATCACCTCACGGCAGATTGAGTCTGCACGGCGTGCCATGACGGGTTATGTCAAGCGTGGCGGCCAGATCTGGATACGGGTGTTCCCGGACAAGCCGGTTTCGTCACGGCCCGCTGAAACCCGCATGGGCGGCGGCAAGGGCGCCACCGACCACTGGGTGGCTGTTGTGCACCGCGGCCGCATGATGTTTGAGATGGCGGACGTGCCGGAGGCTACAGCCAGGGAAGCCCTGCGCCGCGCCGCCCACAAGCTGCCAGTGCCAACCAAGATTATTACGAGAAGCGACGAGCTTTAGCGGAAGGGGCGCAAACCCCTGCGAGTAAATGCGTGATGCGCGTCAGCGAAATTAGAGAACTCAATCCACAGGAACTGAATAAGGAACTCGCCGACCAGGAGCGTGCCATGATGAACCTCAGGTTCAGGCAGGCAACACTCCAGCTCAGCGATTCCAACCAGATCGGCAAGACCCGCCGCACCATCGCCCGGATCAAGACGGTGATGCGTGAACGTGCGATCGCCGCCGAGCTGCAGAGTCAGGCACAGGGAGGCTAGCTTGGCAACCGGCGGCAGGAAACAGCAGACAGGTGTTGTGCTGAGCAACGCCATGGACAAGTCCATCACGGTGGGCGTGTCCTGGTCCCAGCGCGACCGCATATATGGCAAGAGCAGGCGTCGCATCACTAGGCTGATCGCTCATGACGAGGTCAACCAGGCCACGAACGGCGACACGGTCCTCATTGAGGAGACACGCCCGGTGTCACGGCGCAAGCGGTGGCGGCTGGTGCAGATCATTGAAAAGGGCGATGTCGCTGACCTACAGCCAGAGGACATCGGTTCCGAATCGGCGGACGCCGGGGCGGAGAGCCAGGCATGATCCAGCGAGAGACCAGGCTCAAGGTGGCGGATAACTCCGGCGCACGTGAAGTCCTGTGTATAAACATAGTCGGCGGGAGCGCACGCAGATATGCGGGGCTGGGTGACGTGATCACCTGCTCTGTGAAGGACGCCACTCCCGGCGGAACAGTGGGCATGCACCAGGTGGTGAAGGCCGTGGTGGTCAGGACCTCGAAGGAGCACCGCCGCCCGGACGGCTCGTATATAAGGTTTGATGACAACGCTGTGGTTATCATCGGTGATGACCGCAACCCCCGTGGCACCCGCATCTTTGGCCCGGTGGCCAGGGAGCTGCGGGACCGAGAGTTCATGCGCATTGTGTCCCTCGCTCCCGAGGTCCTGTAGGCGCAGCAAGAGGAATCTGAAGTGGCGCAGCGTATAAAAACAGGCGACAACGTCCTGGTGATATCAGGTAAGGACAAAGGCAAGCGCGGCACGGTTGTGCGCGTGATGCCGAAAGAGGGCCGCGTCGTGGTGGAGGGTGTGCACGTCATCACCCGGCACATCCGTCAGCGCCCGGGCACGTCTCAGGCTGGACTGGTTCAGCAGGAGGCGCCCATATCACTGTCCAAGGTCATGCTCCTGGATCCTGAGACCCAGCAGCCTGGCCGGGCAGCATGGAGATTCTTGGAAGACGGTACGAAAGAAAGAGTGGTCAAGAGTGGCAAGCGCTCCTGACGAGAACAACGCTGAAGAAGCTGAAGAAAAAGTAGAAGAGCCGGAAGAGAAGCCGAAGCGCCGCACAAGGGCGGCTTCAGCCTCCAAGTCTGGCGGTGCGGCATCGTCCGGTGGCAGAACGTCGCGCAGCCGTGCTGCCAGGACCGAAGAGGCCGCAGCCTCGCCGGATGGTGATGCCCCGGCTCCGGCCGCGGAGCCGCCGCGTCTCATCAAGATTTACCGGGATGAGGTTGCTCCGGTACTTCGGCGGGAGTTCGGATACCAGAACTCCATGGAAGTGCCGCGCCTGGTCAAGATAGTCATCAACATAGGCCTGGGCGAAGCCATAAACAGCTCCAACGCCCTGGATGCCGCCATGCGGGATCTTTCGACGATCACAGGTCAGCGCCCGGTGCCGACGAAGGCCAAGAAGTCGATCGCAAACTTCCGTCTGCGTGAAGGAATGACCATTGGCACCATGGTGACCCTGCGGTCAGACCGGATGTGGCAGTTCTTTGACCGCCTGGTAAACGTCGCCCTGCCCAGGGTCCGGGACTTCCGCGGAGTCCAGCGGGAGTCATTCGACGGGCGTGGCAATTACACATTGGGTCTCAGGGAGCAGGTTATGTTCCCTGAGATTGACTACAATCAGATTGATCGAATGCGTGGCATGCAGATAGGCATCATCACCACCGCGAAGACGGACGAGGAGTCCCGGCGCATGCTGGAGCTGCTCGGCATGCCGTTCGTTCGCGTCGATCAGCCAACCGCTATCGCATGACCGGGATAATCCCGGGGGGCTAATTTGGCCAAGAAATCAGCAATCGAACGAAACAAGCGCCGGCAACGGCTGGTAGAGAAGTACGCGGCGGAGCGCTCAGAGCTCAAGTCCATCGCGGAAAATATGTCGCGGCCGCCGGAGGACAGGATGTCCGCCCGCGCTGAGTTGGCGAAGCTGCCCCGCAATTCCAGCCCAACGCGCCTAAAGAACCGTTGTTCAATGACAGGGCGGCCACGCGGTTACATCCGCTTTTTCGGGTTGTCCAGGATTGCGTTCCGCGAGCTTGCTCTAAAAGGGCAGTTGCCCGGCGTCCGCAAGGGCAGCCTGTAGATCCGCCCAGGAGAATGTAGTGCCAGTTACCGATCCAATAGCAGACATGATCACCCGCATACGCAACGCGGTGCAGGTGCGACATGAGACTGTGTCTGTTCCCGCTTCCCGCACGAAGACTTCCCTCCTCAAGTTGATGCAGGAAGAAGGGTTCATCCAGGGCTTTGAGCAGGTTGACGCTGAAAAGCACAAGGACAAGATGCTCAAGGTTAACCTGCGGTACTACGAAGACCGGGTGCCCGTGATCCAGGGGCTGAAGCGGGTGAGCAAGCCCGGGCTAAGGGTGTACGTGGGCAAGAATGAGATACCGCGCTACTTTGGCGGACTGGGCGTGCCGTTCATGTCGACCCCCCGGGGCATCATGACGGGGCGCCAGGCACGTCGCGAAGGCGTGGGCGGCGAACTGCTCT
The DNA here is from genome assembly GCA_040878005.1 of Dehalococcoidia bacterium. GTDB lineage: Bacteria > Chloroflexota > Dehalococcoidia > Lucifugimonadales > Lucifugimonadaceae > JBBDMW01. Next base: position 19,531 of record JBBDMW010000047.1, on the reverse strand, counting down.
TTTACGTCTGGTAAGCAATCAAGACCGGAATTATTCAAATTGTCTCGCATAGGATTTTCGCCAATACCCGTCCCGAGCGGGGTCGAAATAAAGATCGACGGCACGAACGTTGTGGTCAAGGGCCAGCGCGGAGAGTTGTCTCGCAAGCTGCCCGGTGAGATGACGATCACGCTGGAGGACGGCGTCCTCAACGTGACCCGTCCCAACGACGAGCCCAAGCACAGGTCTTTGCATGGCCTCGCACGCAGCCTGCTGTCCAACATGGTGACCGGCGTGAGCGAAGGCTACCGCCGCAACCTTGACCTGGTCGGCACCGGTTACCGGGCCGAGCAGCGCGGCAAGAGTGTCGTCATGCAGGTTGGCTTTTCTCACCCGGTGGTGCTGGAGCCAATCGGCTCCAATGAGCTCCTGGTTGAGGGGCAGGGCCGCGTGGTCGTAAGCGGGATCGACAAGGAAACCGTGGGCGAGCAGGCTGCAAGAATTCGCCGTCTGCGGAAGCCAAACCCCTATACCGGCAAGGGCATCAAGTATGACAATGAAGTCGTACGCCGCAAGGCCGGCAAGTCCGGTACTGGAGGCGGGTAATGGGCAGTAGAAAATTTGACCAGCGCCCACGATGGATCCGCCACCGCCGGGTACGAAGCAAGGTACGCGGGGCCGAGGTCCGTCCTCGCCTCTCAGTGTTCCGCAGCAACAAGCAGATATATGCACAGGTAATCGACGATGAGGCTGGCCGTACGCTGGCATCTGCTTCGTCGGTTGACTCGCAGGCAGGCGCCGGTGGAGATGGCAAGACCGGCGCCGCCAGGGCTGTCGGCGCTGCGCTGGCGAAACGGGCCTTGGATGCGGGCGTAAAACAAGTGGTGTTCGACCGGGGTGGTTACAAGTATCACGGTCGTGTGAAGGCTTTGGCCGACGCCGCAAGGTCAGAAGGACTGGACTTCTAAATGGTCACACGGGAACGGGAAGGCGACAGGCCCGGAAGGCAGCGTGGCGGCCGGGGCGATTCTGAAGGCGGCCAGGGAGGTCGCGGCCGCGGCCGTGGCCCGCGCTCAAGGCGCGAGGAACAGCCTGAAGACTCCGGCATAGTTGAGCGCGTGGTCAAGATCAGGCGCGTCTCCAAGGTGGTCGCAGGCGGCCGCAACCTGACGTTCAACGCCATGGTCGTGGTCGGCGATGGCAGCGGCAAGGTGGGCGCAAGCCTGGGCAAGGCAGGCGCCGTGCCGGATGCTGTCCGCAAGGGCACGACAAATGCCCGCAAGCGCATGCAGACGGTCACCATGAACGGGACCAGCATCCCCCACGAGGTGACCGCAAGGTACGCGGGCGCCCAGGTATTTCTTAAGCCGGCCGCGCCTGGCACGGGCATCATTGCCGGCGGCGGCGTCCGCGCCGTCATGGAGGCCGCAGGCATCCGCGACGTACTCTCGAAGAGCCTCGGCTCCAGCAACTCGATAAACATTGTCAAGGCCACGCTCAAGGCCCTGGCGGCACTGCGGGACCCCAAAGAAGAACTCGCTCGCCGCCGCGGCGTGCCGGCTGCCCCGCAGGCGTAAACGGAGCTAAAACAGAACATGGCAAATCTTCGTATCACGCAGATCAGGAGTTCGATCGGCTCCAAACCCGCCCAGCGGGCCACTCTCAAGGCGTTGGGCCTGAGACGTATACGGCACGAGGTGGTTCAGCCGGACAACCCTGCCATTAGAGGCATGGTTGGCAAGGTCACCCACCTGGTGACAGTAGAGGAAGGCAAGTAAGGTCCGGGCTAAGCCCGGTCCTTTGGCGATAAATCATGGCAGGACTTCACGAACTAAAACCGGCGGATGGCTCACGCAAGGATCGGCGTCGTGTAGGACGTGGCGACGGCAGTGGCCGTGGCACCTACTCAGGACGCGGCATGAAGGGCCAGAAGGCGCGCGGCTCCATACATCCAGTCTTTGAAGGCGGCCAGCTTCCGCTGGTCAAGCGTCTCCCGTACATGCGCGGCTTCCACAACGCGTTCAGGGTGGAGTACTCACCCGTCAACCTGGAGAGGCTTGACGCTTTCGACGAAGGCGCCGAGATCACACCTGAGCTATTGCTTGAGCGGAACATAATCCGCCGGAAGCAGGACCTTGTGAAGGTGCTGGGCGATGGCGAAGTAAAGAAGGCGCTGAAGATATCCGCTCATGCCTTCAGCAAGTCGGCCCGCGAGAAGATAGAGGCAGCGGGCGGCACCGCCACTGTGATTGAGCAGCGTGCTCGGGGCAACTCCGCCCAATGATGAGGGAAGGACAGGGTCAACAGCGCCCGGAATCGGGGCGGCCTGCTCTTCTGCAGGCTGTCATCGATGCCATGAGGATCCCGGACCTCCGGTACCGGATTCTCTTCACGCTGGGCATCCTGTTCATTTTCCGTTTCTTTGCCCACGTCCCTGTGCCGGGGGTGGACCGGGAGGCCCTGGCGGCTGCTTTCGAAGCAAATCCGCTGCTCGGCTTCCTGGACATATTCAGCGGCGGTGCGCTCCGTAACCTGAGCATCGCCGCGCTGGGCGTGTATCCGTATATCACGGCGTCCATCATTCTGCAGATCCTCACGCCCATCATCCCGACCCTCAAGGCTCTGGGCCAGGAAGGTGAGTCTGGCCGTCAGAAGATCAACCAGTACACGCACTACCTGACCGTGCCCATAGCCTTTCTCCAGGGCTATGGGCAGTTGAACCTGTTCGCCGGCGCCTTTAGCACGGGCGCGGGCGCTCCAATTTCCGGAATCGGGTTTGGTCCTGACAACATCCTGAATACCCTCACCATCCTGTTGGCCATGACGGCAGGCACCATGTTGCTTGTCTGGATGGGCGAGCTCGTCACTGAAAAGGGAATCGGGAACGGTATATCGCTGATTATTTTCGCGGGTATCGTCTCGACGTTGCCGCAGGTTGTGGGGCAGCTTTGGCTATTGCGGGACCAGGCGTTCCAGGTGCTGATGCTTGTCGCCATTGGTTTGGCCATTATTTACCTGATCGTGTACTTCACAGAGGCCCAGCGCCGTATACCTGTCCAATATGGGCGTAGTGTGTTCCGCGGCGGGAGGATGTACCGGCAATCGGGAGCGACCCATATCCCGTTGCGTGTGAACTCGGCGGGCATGATCCCGCTGATCTTCGCCTTCTCAATACTGATCCTGCCTGCAACGCTTGCCAGCTACTTCCAGGACCCGGCGAGCGACGGCATCATTCCCAGGATGGCGGACTTCTTCACGAATAGCCTCGGCCCGACGAGCACGTTGTACTGGGTCGCCGTGTTCTTGATGGTCGTCATGTTCACGTTCTTCTACACCCTCGTGGTTTTCAACCAGCAGAACCTCGCTGAAAACCTCCAGAAGAACGGCGGCTTCGTGCCGGGCATCAGGCCGGGTCAGCCCACCAGGGACTACCTGATGCGCGTGATCATCCGTATCACCTGGGGCGGTGCGTTATTCCTCGGGTTCGTGGCCATCATTCCGTTCATAGCGGGAATTATCACCAACCTGGAGGCTGCCACCAGCATCATCCAGAGCACCGCCCTGCTAATCATGGTTGGCGTGGCATTGGATACGATGCGCCAGTTGGAAGCCCAGCTGCTGATGCGCAACTACGAAGGCTTCATTCGTTAGCCAACGGGAGTTGAGGTCAGATGCGTATTGTTTTGCTGGGTCCTCCCGGCGCGGGCAAAGGTACACAGGCCATCCGGTTGGCTGCTGCGCTTAACGTGGCGCACCTGGCGACGGGTGACATGCTCCGCGGGGAAGTGGCTGCCGGGTCAGATCTGGGCAAGCTGGCCAGGGGGTACATGGACCGCGGCGATCTGGTGCCGGATGACGTTATCATCGGCATGATAAAGCAGCGCCTGGCGGGTGCCCAGGGAATGATCCTGGACGGTTTTCCAAGGACCGTCCCGCAGGCTGAGGCGCTTGACCGGTCACTGGAAGATGCAGGGCTTCCGTTGGACCGGGTGATCTTTTTCAATGTTGATCCTGACGAGCTGGTAAGGCGGCTCTCCAGCCGGGCCACGTGCAGCAAGTGCCAGAGGCCCTACAATTTGATCGACGCGCCGCCCGGGACGCAGGGCGTGTGTGACCACTGCGGCGGCGAAGTAGTCACCAGGGAAGATGACCGCCCGGAGGCGGTGAGGCACAGGATGGAGGTCTACCAGAGGCAGACATCTCCTGTGCTGGACTATTACCGGGACAATGGCCGGGTTGCTGAGATAGACGGACAGGGCACGCCCGACGAGGTTTACGAGCGTCTGCTGGCGGCTGCCCGCGACTGACCTCCCGGCGTCCGCATGATTGAGTTATACTTATGAAAGTGATCGTTTTTTGAGCGGCAGGCCATCGCCCAGGTTCATAGCAGACGGTTCAGCAGCCCCCGGCGCAACTATCAAGAGTGCCCGGGAGTTGGAATCCATGCGTGTAGCCGGGCGAATTGTCGCGCTTGCCATGAAGCGGGTGCTTGATGCAATCGAGCCGGGTATAACCACCCGGGAGCTTGACCGGATAGCGCAGCGGGAGATCAAATCTCACGGGGCGAAGCCGGCATTTCTTGGTTACCTTGGGTTTCCGGCCACAGTCTGCATATCGTTGAACGAAGAAATAGTTCACGGCATCCCGGGTGACCGGGTCGTGCAGGACGGTGACCTGATCTCCATGGACTGTGGCGCCATCGTGGACGGCATGTATAGCGATCACGCGGTGACGGCAATCGCCGGCGCCGTAACGCCGGAAAAGCAGGCGCTTGTAGACGCCACACGGATATCACTGGAGAGAGGCATTTCGGCCATCAGGGCCGGCAACCGCATAGGAGACATCTCCAACGCAATCGAGAGTTACGTTCTTCCCCTGGGCTATGAGCTGGTGCGGGAGTACGTGGGGCACGGCATAGGGCATAAGCTTCACGAACCGCCGCAGGTGCCCAATTTTGGCAGGCCCGGCCAGGGGCCCCTCCTTCGAGTGGGGATGGTCCTGGCGATAGAGCCCATGGTGAACATGGGTGGCTGGGAGACAATGACTCTTGGTGACCAGTGGACGGTGGTGACTGCAGACGGTGAGCTTTCCGCGCATTTTGAGCACACAGTAGCTATCACGGAAGAAGGCCCGGAAATCCTGACGGCTCACCAGGCCGCCTGAGAAGAAGGGCGATTAAGACAATGGCCAAGAAGGAAGCAATAGAAGTCGAGGGTGTGGTCGGAGAAGCCATGCGGGACGCTGTTTTCCGCGTTGAGCTTCCAAACGGCCACGAGGTGCTCGCGCACGCCTCTGGCAAAATCAGGAAAAATTTCATTCGAATCCTGCCGGGCGACCGGGTCCTGGTGGAACTGTCCCCCTATGACCTGACCAGGGGCCGTATTACCTACAGGTTCAAGTAAGGCGATGGGCCGCCGGTCCGGGCTGGAGAACATGTCATGAAAGTTCGTGCATCAGTAAAGCCACACTGTCCCAAGTGCAAGGTGATCCGCCGCCGCGGGACGGTGCGGGTTATCTGCGAGAATCCCAAGGACAAGCAGCGGCAGGGTTAGGAGAGTTCGGATGGCGATCATCGCCGGTGTAAACATCCCGGATAACAAGCGCCTCGAAGTAGCGCTCACGTCCATCTACGGAATTGGCCGGACCACATCTCAGAAGATAGTCAATGAGATTGGACTGGCTGAGAATCCGCGCGTCCGTGACCTCACGGAGGAAGACCTGGCGAGGCTCCGCAGCGCCATAGACCGCGGCGGGATGCTGATCGAGGGTGACCTGCGCCGAGAGACGCAGATGAACATCCGCCGGCTGGTCGATATCCAGAGCTACCGGGGCAACCGCCACCGACGTGGGCTTCCGGCGCACGGCCAGCGGACCAAGACGAATGCACGCACCAAGCGCGGCCGCCGAGCGACCGTTGCGGGCAGGAAGAAGACCACCAGGTAGCCGGCATTGCCGCCGCTACTTTAAGCAGGTAACCAGCAGGGGAGCCAGATGCCGAGAAAACCGCGCACAAGAAGGCGCGAGAAAAAATTCGTCCCACAGGGGCGCGCCTATATCACGGCCACGTTTAACAACACGCTCATTACTATGACGGACCCGCAGGGGAACGTGATCTCCACGAGCAGCGCCGGCGCGATGGGTTTCAAAGGCTCGAGGAAGTCCACTGCTTTCGCAGCGCAGCGGGCCGGCGACACAGCGGCTCGCAACGCCATGGACCACGGTCTCAAGACTGTGGACGTCCTGGTCAAGGGGCCGGGCGCAGGCCGTGAGGCCGCCATCCGGGCGCTGCAGGGTGCGGGCATCCGCGTCGTGAGCATACGCGACGTTACCCCCAATCCACACAACGGCTGCCGGCCGCCCAAAAAGCGCAGGGTGTAGCCACTACAATGTCCAGTCCTGCAGCATTTGTTGTGCTGCGGGCCGACCAATTATTTATTGAACAGCGGACCAGGGCGTCTGCGGTAAGTTCTCAGGAAACTCAGCTTCACAGAAGCCAGGAATAGATATGGCACGGTATACCGGACCAGTTTGCCGACTCTGCCGAGCGCAGGGCATGAAACTCTTCTTGAAGGGAGAGCGTTGCTACACGCCTCGCTGCGCCATCGAGCGCAGGAAGGCGCCCCCGGGCGACAAGACTGCCCAGCAACGGCGCAGGCGCCTGTCAGAGCACGGCACCCAGTTGAAGGAAAAGCAGAAGGCGCGGAACATCTATGGGGTTCTTGAAACCCAGTTCCGGAACTACTTCGACCGTGCCGGTCGTGCCAAGGGCGTGACGGGTGAGCTCCTCATGCAGTTCCTTGAGCGCCGCCTGGACAACATTGTGTACCGCCTCGGCTTTGCTGACTCCCGGGCCCAGGCGCGGCAGACGGTCAACCACGGCCACATCGTCGTGAACGGCCGCAGGGTCAACATCCCGTCGTTCCTGGTCAAGCCGGGTGACGTGATTTCCTGGCGCGAGCAGTCCAAGAAGTCGGAGTTGTTCAAGTTCGTGTCGGCCAGCCTTGGCAAGAAACAGGTGCCGGGGTGGCTGAGACTGGACGCGAACAGCGCCACAGGTGAAATGGTGTCAATCCCAGGAGCGGGCGAGTTTGACTCGACCGTGGACACCCGGCAGATCGTCGAATTTTACTCAAGGAGGTAGCACGCCGAGATGCTTGAACGAATGTATGGCATCACGCCGGCAGAAGAGCTGCCGCCGGTTGCAACCGAAATTCCAGACCTCTCAATCAAAATCCATGAGGCTGACGAGGCCTACGGCCGTTTTGTGGCGGAGCCGCTTGAGCGCGGCTGGGGCGTCACCCTCGGCAACCCGCTTCGCCGCGCCCTGCTCAGCTCGCTGCCTGGCACCGCTATCACGTGGGTCAAGATAGACGGCGTGCTGCACGAGTACTCCACTATCAGCCATATGCGCGAAGAGGTTGGAGAGTTCCTTCTGAATGTGAAGGGCATCCGCCTGCGCTCGCTGGCTGACCGTCCCGGCCGCCTCCGCCTGGAGGTAGACGGTGAAGGAGAGGTGCGCGCCGGCGACATAATGGCAACAGCCGACTTCGAGATCGTCAACCCCGAGCACCACCTCGCGACGCTCGACTCATCGGACGCCAGGTTGTCTGTCGAATTTAACGTTGAGCAGGGCATTGGCTACGTGCCTGCAAGCCATGATGATGGGCTGCCAATTGGTGTCCTCCCGGTGGATGCAGTGTTCACGCCGGTGCGCAAGGCGAACTTCAGGGCTGAGAACACACGCATCGGTCAGCGCTCTGACCTGGAGCGCCTGGTTGTTGAGGTGTGGACGGACCGTTCTATCACGCCGCTCGAGGCAATCCAGTCCGCAGCCAACCAGCTCATGGAGCGCTTTTACCTGTTCTCCACGCTGGACAAGGAACCGGCTGAAGATGTCGGGCCTGCCAGCGGCCTGGGCATATCGCCCGAGGTCTACAACACGCTTGTCGAGACGCTGGACCTGTCCGCCCGCACGCTCAACTGTCTGAAGCGCGCCGGCATCAACAGGGTTGGCGAGGTCCTTTCCATGCCGAAGCCGGAGCTTTTGAAGATCCGCAACTTTGGCCAGAAGTCCCTCGATGAGCTTTATGAGAAGCTGGAAGAAAAGAACCTGCTCCCGGCCGGAGCGACATCAGGCGGCACTGACGTGGCCGATGCCGATGTTGAATCCGAGCCTGGGCTTGAGGCAGACGAGAGCAACGAGGGCGACGATGAAGCATAAGGTTGCCGGCCGTAATTTCGGCCGCTCATCAGGTCCCCGCAGGGCCTTGTTCCGCATCCAGGTGACCGACCTGCTGCGCCACGGGCATTTGACGACCACTGCGTCCAAGGCGCGGGAGATTCGGCCGATCGCGGAGCAGATGCTGTCGCTCGGCAAGGCTGGCAGTCTGCATGACCGCAGGCTGGCTGCGGCGTACATCACGGATGACAAGGTGGTGGCCAGGGTTTTTGATGAGCTCGGCCCCCGCTACTCTGAGCGTTCGGGCGGCTACACAAGAATGGTGAAGCTTGGCCCGCGCAAGGGTGATGCGGCCGAGATGGCGCTGATAGAACTGGTCGACTAGTTTCGGCCGTGGTCGCCGCACAGGCAACACAGGCAAACCGTAATGCGTGTCGGGCTGGTCATCGAGTACGAAGGCACGGCGCTTCACGGGTCGCAGTTGCAGGCGAATGCGAGGACGGTGCAGGGGGAGCTTGAAGCAGCCCTGCATGCGATCTTCGGAGAAATGAAAAGGGTGCACCTGGCCAGTCGTACGGACGCCGGTGTGCATGCGATGGGACAGGTGGCGGCGTTTGACGCCGACGAGCGCCTGGACCCGGAGACGATAAGAAAAGCTTTGAATCGCTATCTGCCGGAAGACATCAGGACGCGTTGCGCTCAACGAGCGCCGGACGCGTTTGATCCCCGCCGGCAGGCAACCTATCGTGAATACGTGTACACAATGAACGACGCTCCATCTGCCCCGGCAGTGTTCCGCCGTACAGAGGTTCACGTGAGACATCGCCTGGACGAGGCAGCGATGGACGACGCCAGCCGCGTGCTGGTGGGCTCGCATGACTTCGCAGCATTCGCAGGCCCGGCGACGCCAGATGGCGCGTCAACGGTCAGGCGGGTGGAGTCGGCGGCAGTCCGGCGCAAGGGCGACAGGTTGATTTTCACGCTTCGCGGCAACGCTTTCCTGCACCAGCAGGTAAGGCGCACGGCGGCGGCACTTGTGGCCGTGGGCCGTGGTGCCATGAATCGTGATGGATTTGAGTCCCTGGTGGCGACGGGCGGCCGGGGGGCGGCCTCGAAGGTGCTTGCGCCCCACGGGCTGTGCCTCAACAAGATTGGCTACAACGACGAAGGGTCATGCGGTCTTCCGCAGACACCAGCACAGGCGGAAAGCCTGTAGATTGTGCTGCGGAACCGTCCGAGCGCAGCGAAAATAACCAGCAGCGTAAACTGATCCACAGGTATTTGAAATGGTCACCAAGCTGAAGCCCTACAACCCGAGCGCCTCCGACTTGATCGGAGAGTGGCATGTGATTGATGCCACAGACCAGGTGCTTGGCAGACTCGCCACACAGATCGCATGGATGCTCATGGGCAAGCACAGGCCCGGCTACGTGTCCCACCTGCTATCCGGCGACTTCGTCGTTGTCACCAACGCCTCGAAGGTCCGCACCACCGGCAACAAGGCCCGTCAAAAGGTGTATGTTCGCCACAGCCAGTACCCGGGACACCTCAAGAAGATCCCCTACGAGATCGTCCTGGAGAGGCACCCCGAGCGAATCATCGAGCATGCCGTGAAGGGCATGCTTCCCAAGACCAAGCTCGGCGCCCGAATGCTCAAGCGTCTCAAGATCTACTCTGGCGCTGAACACCCGCACGCCGCCCAGGTCCTGGGCTCGCAGCGCCTCCTGGCAAGGGCTGCCGAAGCTGCAGTCAGCGGTGAAGAGACGGCAAAGGCGCCCGCCAGGCGTTCAAGGAAGCCTGAGCCCGCCGCTGAAGCACCAGCCGAAGAGCAGCCGAAGCCGGCCCCGAAGAGGCGGGCGGCTGCCAGGAAGAAGGCTGAGGAAGCTGAAGCGCCCGTGAATTCCACTGATGAAAACGAGACGCCTGAGGCAGCTCCTGCTGAGGACTCCGGCGAAGATCAACCCACGACCAACCGGCGGCCCACAGCCGCCAAGACCGATGAATCTGGAGAGGCTTAGTTGACTGAACAGCAGTACTACTACGGGACGGGGCGTCGCAAGAACGCCATAGCGCGGGTTCGCGTATACAACTCTCCAGGTGGAGTGACAGTCAACGGCAAGCCGCTCGAAGAGGTCTTTCCGGTGGACTCATGGAGCCGCGCTGCCATCAACCCTCTCCGCGTGACCAACACGTTTGAATCGGTGACGGTGGTTGCCAAGACGCATGGCGGTGGCTCAGGCGGCCAGGCTGGGGCGCTATCGCACGGCCTCGCTCGGGCGCTGGTGGTTATGGACCCGAACCTCAAGAAGCCACTCAAGGACGCAGGCCTCCTCACGCGAGACTCTCGCATGAAGGAAAGCAAGAAGTACGGACTCAAGCGTGCCCGAAAGGCGCCGCAGTACACGAAGCGTTAATCAGCCGCTGCGCTTCGGCCCATGAAGCGAATGATGAAAACGAAGAGGCCCACGGATTTATTCCGTGGGCCTCTTCGCGTCTTACTGGTGAGCGTGACAGGTGTTTTCGGCAGCGGAGTTATGGCCGGCTGACTATCTCCAGGCACCGTTCCAAGCCTGCAAGGTCACGCAGCACATTGACGTCAGCGTCCGGGGAAACCGCCCGGGCCACGTCAACCGCTGCCGGCGCCACGGGAGGATCGAACTCAATCAGCACCAGGTGCTTCTCATCTCGCAGGATACCAGGCAGTTGCTGAAGCAGTGGTTTGATCACCTGCATCCCATCGGTCCCGCCGTCGAGTGCTCCACGCGGCTCGTATGAGATCTCGGGCTCCAGGCTCTCCAGGGCAGCCGACCTGATGTAGGGCGGGTTTGATACCACCACGTCAAACGGACCGTGCCCAGCAAGCGGTTCGCAGAGGTTGCCGTTGACCCATGTGATGTCCGCTCCCAGGCGCGTTGCATTCGCCTGCGCTGCTTGAAGGGCTTTTGTTGACAGGTCTGTGGCGACTACCTGCGCTCCCGGCAGTTCCAGGGCCAGGGTGATGGCCAGCGCTCCGCTGCCGGTCCCGATGTCTGCGATGCGCGGCTGTTTCAGGCGGTGCGCCTTCACGTATTCCACCGTCCGCTCGACCAGCAGTTCAGTCTCGGGGCGGGGAACCAGTACTCGTGGGTCAACTGCAAATGTACGCCTGAAGAATTCACGTTCGCCGGTGATATATGCGAGGGGCTCACGCCTGAGCCGTCGCTCAAGCAACCCGCGTAGTCTTTCGACCGCGTCACCGGGCACAGGATCGTTCAGATCGCCCAAGAGTTGTGCCGCGTCCAGGTTAAACGCATGGCGTGCCAGCAGACGGGACTCCAGGGGCGCTTCAGGGATGCCGTGTGCACGCATGGCCTCCGCCATGGTCCTGGTAAGCTCTCCGAGCGTCCTGGCGTTCTCTATGCGCATCGTGTTCGTGGTGCCTGTGGCGGAATGGCCAAGCCGCCATCCTATTCGCCAGCCGCGTACGTCTTCACAGTACGCGGCGTTGCGACGGTCGCAACGCGCTAGCCGGCCGTCGCAGCTTCCAGTTTGCGCGCCTGTTCTTCCCGCAACAGCGCCTCGACAAACTCGTCCAGGTCACCGTCCAGCACGCGTGCCATCTGGTGGCTCGTGTAACCAATGCGGTGATCGGTTATGCGGCTCTGCGGGAAGTTGTAGGTGCGTATCTTCTCTGAGCGGTCACCCGTTCCCACCTGGGACTTGCGATCGGCGCTAATCTCGGCCTGTTGCTTCCTGAGCTGCTCGTCCCAGAGACGGGTGCGCAGTATATCCATGGCCTGCATGCGGTTCTGCAATTGCGACCGCTCATTCTGGCAGGTGACGACGGTATTGGTGGGTATGTGGGTCATTCGGATGGCGGTGGCCACCTTGTTGACGTTCTGGCCGCCTGCGCCGCCTGAGTGGTACACATCAATGCGGATATCGTTCTCGTTGATCTCCAGGTCCACCTCTTCAGCCTTGGGCAGCACAGCTACCGTGGCGGTGGATGTATGGATGCGGCCCTGCGACTCTGTCAGGGGCACCCGTTGGACCCGGTGCACGCCGCTTTCGTGCTTTAGCCGCGTGTAAGCGCCGTCCCCGGTCACCTCGAACACCACTTCCCTTATGCCGCCGACACCAGTCTCGCCATGATCTGCGATGCTGATTTTCCAGCCCATGCGCTCTGCATACCGCTGGTACATGCGGAACAACTCTGCGGCGAACAGCCCGGCTTCATCGCCGCCCGCCCCGGCACGGATCTCCACCACGGCGTCCGCATGTTCCGTGGCGTCCTTCGGCAGCAGCGCCGCCTGGATCTGCTCAGTCAGCTCATCCAGCCGCTCTTCCAGTTCGGCAGCTTCGCTCTTCGCAAGCTCCAGCACTTCCGGGTCTGATTCCGACTCGATGAGCGACCTGGCCTGCTCCAGGTCCTCCTGCGCCTTCTCGTATTCGGTCCACAGGTCGACGACGTTTTGCAGCTCGTTGTATTCCCGGCCCAGTCTTCGGAGCGCGCCGGGGTCCGCGGCCGTTTCCGGCTGCGACATGAGGCGCTCCACCTCCTGGTGGCGTTCCGAGATATTCCGAAGTCTGCCCAAAGTCGATTGCTGCATCATTCGAGAATACCAGTTTGATACTGGCGAGTGCGTCTTTTTCAGTAGCCGGGACTGGCCAAGAGGTCCGGAGACAGCGACCCCATGAGGTTATGAAGTGCTGGCAGGACCAGACACTGCCGCTGCGATGGCTGATGCTTCCAGTGGAACTTCAACCTGCTCGCCACCGTCAAGTGGCTTGAGTGCGGCCACTCCGCGTTCGATTTCTCGTTCGCCGATGATCAGCGCGAAGCGAGCAGATGCCTGGTTGGCGTAACGCATCTGCGCCTTCATCGAGCGCCCTGCCGGTGCGTTGACCACGGATAAACCCTCCAGCCGAAGCGCCGCCGCCAGCTGGGCCGCGCGTGCCTGCGCCGCCTCCCCAAGATGCACCGTGACTATGTCCAGCACAGGCGGCCCGGGGACAGGCACTTCCTGCCGCTGGACATTCAGGATCAGGCGCTCAAGGCCCGCTGCGAACCCAATGCCCGGAGTGGGAGGACCGCCGAGTTTCTCCATGAGGCCGTCGTACCGCCCGCCGGCAAGCAGAGTGCTCTGGCCGCGGGCGTCCTCGGGCTCGATCTCGAAGACCGTTCTGGTGTAGTAGTCCAGGCCGCGGACCAACCGGTGGTCCACCGTGTAGTTGAGGTCGGGGTAAACCAGCTTCAGGCCGTCCAGCAGGCCGAGGAACTCCTCCCAGTGCCGGGCGTTCTCCTCGCTGAGGTAATCGAGCGACTTTGGCGCGTCATGAGCAAGGTCCTGGCATTCAGGCTCCTTGGCATCCAGCAGCCTCAGCGGCGCCCGCTCAAGGCGGTCCCTGGCAACCTTCGGAAGGCTGTCGATGTGTTTCTCGTAGTACGCTTTCAGGTCTTTGACGTAACGGGGGCGGTCCGAGGCGTCACCGATGGAGTTGATCCGCAGCGTGACGCCCGAGAGGCCAAGCTCCCGCACGAACCGCCAGCCCATCTCTATGACCTCGACATCCACCTGAGGTGAGGGGTCACCGATGGCCTCGATGCCGAACTGGTGGAACTGCCTGAACCGGCCGGCCTGTGGCCGCTCGTACCGGAACATCGGGGCGTTGTAAAAGAGGCGCACCGGCTGTGGCAGGTTGCTCATGCCGTGCTCAAGGTACGCCCTGCACACAGCAGCCGTGCCCTCTGGCCGCAGGGTGATCGAGTCGCCGCCGTGGTCCTCGAAGGAGTACATCTCCTTCTGCACGATGTCCGTCTCATCACCCACGCCGCGGGCGAACAGTTCCGTCGTCTCAAACAGCGGGGTATCTATGCGGCCGTAAGCGAACTGCCGCGCCACGCGCTCAGCCGTCCTGTGGACGTGGTCCCACAGGGGCTGGTCGCCGGGGAGTATGTCCGAAGTGCCACGGGGTGCGTTGAAGGGCATGAGTCAGGTCAAACTTGGCGGCTGATCGTTTCCGAAACCGGCCGTCCAGAGGCTTCCTGCCGGGATTAAGACCCCAGCCCGGCCATCTGGTAGATCTTGCCTTCGCTCTTGATGGCCGGCGCGTACACCATGCGGGCGTTGTGCATCTCACGGATGTTGTGCGCCCCGACCATGCCCATGGATATTTGCAGAGCGCCCACCAGGTTCTCAGTGCCGTCGGTTTTCGACGACGGGCCGAAGAGGAGTTTCTTAAGCGGGTAGGATGTGCCCACGTTCAGGCGGGTGCCTCGCGGGAGCGATGCGTGCGGCGTGGCCATGCCCCAGTGGAAGCCGCGTCCCGGCGCTTCCTTCGTCTTTGCAAGGGGGCTGCCGATCATCACCGAGTCCGCGCCTGCTGCGAACGATTTACACACATCGCCGCCGGTGCGTATGCCGCCGTCAGTGATTATCGGGACGTAACGGCCCGTCTCCTTGTGGTAGTCGTCCCGTGCCGCCGCACACTCGATGGTCGCCGATACCTGCGGGACGCCGATGCCGAGCACCTCCCGGCTGGTACAGGCTGCGCCCGGCCCCACGCCTACCAGCACGCCGTGCACGCCCTGGTCCATCAACTCACGGGTAACTTCGTAGCTGACCGTGTTGCCCACAAGCACCGGCACGCCAAGCTGTTCAACCAGTTCATTGAAGACAAGGCCCTTGAGGCTCTTCGAAGTGTGCCGGACCGTGGTCACGGTGCTCTGCACAACTATCACGTCAGCGCCGGCCTCAACTGCCAGTGGCGCCAGCCGCTTGGTGGTTGCAGGGATGACTGACACGGCAGCCAGGCCGCCGCCCTTTTTGATCTCCTCCACCCGCTGGCCCACCAACTCGTCCTGGACAGGCTTGGAGTAGATCTTCTGCATGATCCCGGTAGCCTCTTCTTTGGAGGCGTTCGCTATCTCTTCGTAGATGGAATCAGTCTCTTCGTAGCGGGTGTGTATGCCGTCCAGGTTCAGGACAGCCATGCCGCCTGCTTTCGTCATCTCAACAGCGAACGCGGGGCTCACCACCGCATCCATGGCCGAGGCGAGAATGGGTATATTCAGCTTCACGCCGTCGAAATTCGTTGAGATGTCCACCATCTCAGGGTTGATGGTGATGTCACCGGGGACAATTGCGACATCATCGAAGCCGTATGCTGGCCGAAGTTCCTTAAAGAATGTGCGAGACAATGGGGCTGAACTCCTCGTGACGACTCCGGGCGCGGTGTTCAAGGGGTCCGGGCAGGCTGTTAAACCTCCAGCGCCAAACGGCTGCCGGGGAAGAGTTACGAAAACCGCCACGGAACGATTCGGGGAAGTATACGCCTCCGGCGCATGTGCGTGGGGTCGCTCCCGTGCGGATTCCTGAACTCGCGCTGCATCAAACTCAATTGTATGGGCAAGCAGGGGCGTTTCGCTTGGGATATCGACTCCTGCGCGATAATCCGGTTCGCTTGGAAAGCCGCCTGCCCAGGTGGACACTCTTCATGACTACAGGCTGAAACTGCCTGTGATTGGCAAAAGGCGAAACATTGACTGGTGACAGGTCTGCGGCCGGCTACAGCGGAAGCCTGACGGATGTGGCCGGCCTGGTGGTTGGACACTACACGGACAAGGTTAACGGCACGGGCTGCACGGTGGTCCTGTGCGATGAGCCCGCCACGGCTGGAATGGAGGTTCGCGGCGCCGCACCGGGCAGCCGCGAGACTGAACTCCTGCACCCGCTGGCTTCTGCCACGTGGGTGAACGGCGTGGTGCTGACCGGCGGGAGCGCGTTCGGACTGGACGCGGCAGGCGGCGCTGTGCGGTACCTGGAGGAAAAGGGCGCTGGCATCAAGTTCGGCCGTGCGCGTATTCCGCTTGTGCCTTCCGCAGTGATATTCGACCTGAGTTTCATCACCCACCTGGTACGGCCAACTGCGGACGACGCCTACGCTGCGTGCAGCGACGCTGCGGCGAAGTTCGAGACTGGCAGCGTGGGCGCGGGGACAGGCGCAACGGTGGGCAAGCTGCGCGGCGCCGCACGGTCCATCAAGTGCGGGGTGGGCACAGCCTCTGTGCGGCTGCCGGGTGGGGCCATAGTCAGCGCGCTGATGGTTGTGAACGCCGTGGGCAGCATCGTGGACCCGGCCAGCGGGCGGATAGTCGCCGGGCCAATAGCCAATGACCGCCGGGCAGGGCCGTTTGAAGACTCGGTGGACATCCTCATCAATGACCCGCCCAGGGACCGCGGCTTCTTTCGCAACACAGTCATAGGCGTGGTGGCAACGGACGCGAAGATTGACAAGATCGGCGCATCCCGGCTGGCCGTGGCCGGGCAGGACGGCATAGCGCTGGCTGTCCGCCCGTCCCACACAACCAGCGATGGCGACACCGTGTTTGCCCTGTCGACGGGCCGCCATCCTGATCCTGTGGGTCCCGATACTCTGCATGCCGCGGCCCTGAAGGCAGTGACCGGAGCCATTCTCAACGCCGTGGACACCGCCACGGGCCTCGGAGGAGTTCTCTCAGCCAGGGAGGCGCGTGAGCATGGCTCAACAGATTAGGTGCTTCACCAGCGAGTCCAGGATTGCCGTGGTGGCTGCGGGAAGGCTGGGTTCCAGCCTCGCCCAGGCGCTCCGGGTTGCCCACTACCCTGTTGTCGCCATCAGCAGCCGTCGATCTGCCCACCGCGACTGGCTGGCGGGCCGGCTTCCCGCCGCGACGGTGTACGAGACACCCGCGGAGGCCGCCGCGCGCGCTGACATCGTATTCATCACTGCTCCTGATAGCGCTGTTGCTGAAGTGTGCGCGGGCATTGGCTGGCAGCCCGGGCAGGCTGCGATTCACTGTGCCGGCGTTCTCCCCCTCTCTGCGCTTGGCGGGGCAAAATCCAGGGGCGCTGTTACAGGCGGCCTGCATCCACTCCAGACGTTCCCATCACCGGATGCCACCAGTCGGCTCCGGGGAATCACATTCGCCGTGGAGTCCGCCGACCCGGATCTAAGTGGTTGGCTGGCAGATGTGGCCCAGGCGCTGGGGGGCAAGCCGTTGGAGATAAGCGGCGGTCAGCGGGCCGCCTATCATGCCTCAGCCGTAATGTCCTCCGGGCTGCTGGCAGGGCTGATTGGCCTGGCAGCGGAGATGTGGCAGGATCTGGGTGTGCCGCGGGAACGTGCACTGGCGAACCTGCTGCCATTGATCGAATCCACTGTTTCGGCTGTGCGTGAGCAGGGCATCCCGTCCGCTCTGACTGGACCCTACGTGCGCGGGGATGCGGCAACGGTGGCGAAGCACCTTGAGGCGACATCGGCGCGCTCGCCTGAAATGGGCGTGGCCTACGCTGCGCTTGCACTGGCTGCTCTGCCAATCGCTGCAGAACAGGGCGGCCTTTCGCCTGGAGACAGGGCCGCCATTGAGAAGCTGCTTCGGGAGCGGCTGCGGGAAGGCATCTGACCGCGTCGCCTTGTCACCCACCCGAAGCCTGGCCCGGTTGCAATATCACTGGTTTGGCGCCGCTGTGGCGTCGGGTGGAGGCGATCCCTGTGGAGGCGGTGATGGGCTGGGCGTGGATGTTGGCTCAGGTGGCCGGTCGTCCAGGCTGGGAATGGCCTGCCAGGTGTCGCCACTGTCAGTGGACCGGAGCAACCGGCGGTCTGTGACGGCGTAAAGGGCCTGCGATTCTGCAAAGTCCGGTGCGAATGCCACCGCCCGAAGGGGCTCATGCCCGGGTGTGGGCACGCTGACCGAATGCCAGGTCAGTCCTGAATCGGTGGTGCGTGCGAGTCCGTTGCCTGACGTAATGGCGACGCCTGTGCCGTCTGAGGCAAAGCTGGGCGACAGCACTGCGGCGTCCGCATAGCAGTGGCGTGAAGGCCCGAAGCCGCCACTGCCGGTGATGGCGTATGCGAGGTTGTCGCGCCAGAGGTAGCACATCGCGTGCAGGCCGCTGTCAACGACTTCTCCTGAAATCGTATAGATGCGGCGCAGCGTGTCTGTGCCGCGGACGCCGCCGCCAACGAAGACGAGGCCGTCATTATCGAACGCGGGTGAAAAGGTGGCGCGAATGATGCCATCGGTCTCCTGTAGCACCTGTTCAGACTGCTGCGGAGCAACCTGCTGAATCGTCAGGTTATCGCGCCTGGCCATGCCGATAGTGTTGTTCGCCAGCGCCTGTACGGTTCGAGCGGCACTGCCGCCTTCAACTGGCGCCCATGTTTCGCCGTTGTCCATCGAGATGAGGGTCGAATCACCAAAGTTGTGGCCGGAGCCGATTGCTGCGACAAGTCCGGTTTCAGCGTAGTCCGGGGCCAGTGAGACCTGCCAGGCTGCTGTGAGCTCGTAGGAGCCGGAGCCGCCGCTATTTGCCCAGGACCGGCCGGAGTCCATTGACTTGAAGAGGCCGGCAGAGGTGGCAGCGAAAACAGTGAGGCCGTCCCCTGCGATGGCCAGGTCAATGACCGCCGTTCCTGGTGGCGGACCTTCCGACGTTCCTGTTGGTAGACCTTCCGATGGGTGCCAGGTGTTGCCGCGGTCGCGGCTGACCAGCACTCCGTCTTCAAGAGTGCCTGCCACGATGATGTCCTGGTTGCCGGCAGCGCCGGCAATCAGGGCCGTGAGTTCAATATCGCCGGGCAGGTTGGACCCGGCGCCCGCAGGGCTGCAGGCGGCGATGATGACGGTCGCCAAGAGCATGGCGGCGGCGGCTAGTCGTCCGGCGGCTCTGTTCATCATGAGGTCACCTTACGCGATGTGGCGCGGTTGGTTCAAGGCTCGGGGTGTGTTTGGGGATACGGCGTGTTGATACGGGCAGTTTTACGGGTCTGGTGTTGGCGGTGTAGGTAAGCAGCGGCGTACGTCTTCTGATTGTGATTTGCCGTCGCACGCGGCGTTTCTGGTTTCTGCATCCCATGGTGGTTGCTGAGCGGCCGCCTTTGGCGGCCATTGGCCCCCTCTTCCTTAATCCCTCTCCCACGTTGGGGAGAGGGAGAGTTCGCCTCCAGGTTTTGAGTTACGCTGGTCGTCATGAGTAGGTGTGTGGCCGCCTTTGGCCATCCACTGCAACCACCACGGCCCACCCGCCAAACAGTCTTTCCCGCGGACGCGGGAACCCAGTTCGGCCAACTCCCGGCGGCCACCTCGTCACGCCTTCCACCACCACGACGTGGTAGGGGCGGCCCTGCGTGGCCGCCCTCCCCGCGATCCACCTCAACCGCCAGCCAGACACCACCGCAGTGTCATCCTGAGCAAAGCGAAGGATCTCTCCTCGCGCATCCAAACCACCACATCACACCCACCATCATGTCGTCTCGACCGAAGCGGAGAGACCCGGTGAGGATGGGAGGCACATGGCCGCCAAAGGCGGCCACACTCGGCGGACCGCCAACCACCAACCCCACAACACA
>JBBDMW010000046.1:52661-63705 GCA_040878005.1 Dehalococcoidia bacterium | reverse complement strand
GCAACAGTGAGGTTCCCCAGCACCTGCTAACAACCTCTGTGGGAGCTACAGCTAGCGTAGGTGTTGAATCGACTCCTGGGAGCGCCACATGAGGTGACTGACGCGCGTTGCGTCGAATGGCCACCATAACCCAGCTACCCCCACCTTTCACACGTGCATGTTGCAGCGCAGCGAATGACCCAGCTGAGTGGCCATAAATTGATGGGTCTGCCAGCAGCTACATGAAGCGGCCATGGGTCTGGGGAAGCGGGTGGCGATCGGGCTCATGGGTCACCACGACCAGCGCCGGTGTTGCGGCGTGAGCAGAGCCACGTCAGCCTGCCGTGCGATGATGCCGCCCAGGCATGTGTATGGCGCAGATGTCCAACCTGACCAGTGCCATGGCCGGTTGCGTTTCTACGTCGCCAGCCGCTACATTGCGCAAACCCAACACAACTGTCAGAGACCTGTGCCATTGCGTACGCGCACCCCAGGAACCAAGAGGATTCCCGCCACGATCTCGTCGCCCATCTACGGGGCGTGTCAGGGGTTGCCGCGACGTTTGCCGAGTCATCCGTCGTCGTTGATGCAGGTTCATCGTGCTACCGTGCCGCCACCACTGAAAGCTTCCGGAGGCTTCATTGATCGTTGACGTCTCGTTTCAGTTGAATGGAACGACAATTCCAGCGGACCATGGCTATCCGCTCTTTGCAGCCGTGTCACGAGCAGTGCCCGGTGTCCACGGCGACCAGGCGACAGGCATACACCCCATCGCTGGTGCGCTGGCAGGCGACCGGCGTCTCAGGTTAACGGACCGTTCTCATCTGACGTTCCGGGTGCCGGGCGACAACGTGCCGGCCCTGCTTCCACTTGCCGGCAGGTTTCTGGACATCGGCGATTCGCAGCTGCATGTCGGCGTCCCCACCATTCACCCCCTGCAACCATCCACCCGGCTATTCAGCAGGCTGGTCGTCATCAAGGGGATGCTGAGTGCCGAACACGTTCTTGATGCAGCGCGAAGGCAACTGGAAACGTTGAACGTGGCAGGCAAACCTGTCTTGCCCTGCCGACGCGCCGGCGCCGCTCCAAGGGACGGGGGCGAGGGAGCGCGGGAGCCGTGGGTCAGGCGGACTCTGTGCATAAGCGACCGCGTGGTCGTCGGGTATGCCCTGGGCATCATCGAGCTCACCGCCGAAGAGTCGATTCGAGTACAGGAGCAGGGTGTTGGTGGCCGTCGGCGGTTCGGCTGCGGGGTGTTCACACCTTGGAACTGATGACAGCTCCCCCATCGCAGACCATCCTCGCCAAGAGCAGTTCTTCGGGGCGGGAGATCACGCTGGCGGATCACATCGACGACGTGCTGGGCGCCACCAGCCTCATGTTCGGGCGCACGGGCCAGCCGACACGCATGGCGGCGAAGTGGCTTCACTTCTTTCGCCTGCAGCCCGAGGACTTCGAGCCGTTCTTCGTCAACCTGTGGCTGGCGGCGGCATTTCACGATCTCGGCAAGGCCAATGATGGCTTCCAGGCCTTGGTGCGGAGAAGCGGCGAACAGATCATCCGCCACGAGCATTTATCTGCTCTCCTGCTCGCGGGAGACACACTCCGGGAATGGCTGCATTCGCACCAGGAACTGGGCGTCGACGCCGACATTGTTACCGCGGCGGCCGCGTCACACCATCTCAAGGTCACAGGTGAGACGCTCGCCCGTCCGCTCACTGACCGGACCAACCCTGCTGTGCAGGTTTACGCGACTTCCCCGGATGTCACGGCGGTGCTGACCATGGCTGGCAGCGTTCTTGACTCACCCGCTCCGTCGCTCGAGGCGGAGGACGGAGCATGGGGGTTCGCCGCTCGAGTTGCGCCCCGAAAACGGCTACTCAGGGAAGCGATGAACCGGCTGAAGAGAGAAATCAGCACAGGTGACCCGCGCCACAGGCTTCTCCTCGCAGTCAAGGCCGCTGTCATAGCCGTTGACTCGGCGGGATCGGCTGCCCCACGCCTGGGACTGGACATGCGCGGCTGGCTGACGTCGGCATTCAGCCCGTCTGCGCTCACCGGTTCTGACATCGACTCCGGCATCATCGTGCCGCGTGTCGATGAACTCCAACGCCGCAACGTATGGCAGGGCTTTCACGGCTTCCAGGTTGCGGCCGCCACACTTCCGGACAGGGCCCTGCTCCTATCGGGATGCGGGTCCGGGAAGACACTGGCTGCGTGGAAGTGGGCCTCCGCAAGGCTGGACGCGGGTGACCACTCACGCGTCATATTTCTCTATCCAACCCGTGGCACTGCAACGGAAGGGTTCCGGGACTACGCCTCCTGGGCCGGGCCTGAGCTTTCAGCGCTGGTGCACGGAACCTCGCAGTACGACCTGGCTGACATATTCAGCAATCCAGACGATGCCAGGCATGGCTTCGATTACACCGCGGAATCCAGGTTGTTTGCCCTCGGTTACTGGCACCGCAGGGTGTTCACCGCCACGGTGGACACGTTCCTTGCCGCGATGAATCACCAGTATGCGGCGATCTGCATGCTGCCTGTGCTGGCGGACAGCGTGGTGGTGATCGACGAAGTGCATAGTTTCAGTGAGTCTATGTTCCGGTCGCTTGAGCGCTTCCTCAAGTACTTCGACATACCTGTTCTCTGCATGACCGCTTCGCTGCCGTCCGACAGGCAGGCTGTGCTGGCTGATGGATGCGGCCTTGAGATATTTCCATCGGATGACGCTTCTTTCGCCGACCTCGCGGAGCAGGCCTCGGCGCCGCGTTACCGGGCAAAAGCGATTGATGTGGCATCATCCATGACGCTGGCCAGACAGGCGTTGGAGAACGGCAAGAAGGTGCTCTGGGTCGTGAACACAGTGGCCCGCTGTCAGGCCATAGCAGAAGAGGCATCTGCTTACTCATGGGCAACTGAAAAATGGCTCTGCTACCACAGTCGGTTCCGCCTGGCGGACCGCAAGATACGCCACAACGAGGTGATCGACCGGTTCAGGGCCGCTGGCGGGCCAATGCTGCTCATCACGACACAGGTCTGCGAGATGAGCCTTGATCTGGATGCGGACGTGCTCATCACGGAGGCAGCGCCGGTGCCGTCGCTCATCCAGCGCATGGGACGCTGCTGCCGCCAGCCGCTCCCTCCTCCTGGGCGGCTCGGCGAGGTGTATGTGTATCGACCCGCCGCTCATCAGCCCTATGAGCCTGGGGAGATTGACCAGGGGATGGAGTTCGCGGCCCTGATCGAAGGCAGCCCCACCGTTTCGCAGGAGGACCTGGGCGAATACCTCGCGGATATGCGCATAGACGACTCCTTTATCGAAGACAGGTTCACCGGGTTTCTTGACAGCAGCTGGTATGCCATGTCCAGAGAGGATTCATTCCGCGAGGAAGATGAATTCACGGTTGACTGCGTGCTTGACTCCGAGATCCCCCTGTACGTCGAAGCGGGCAACAGGAGCAGCCCGGAGACGCCGGGATACATACTGCCCGCACCAAGGCGGCTTGCTTCACCGGCGCCGTTGCTCGGCCGATTCCTCAGGAGCGCTCCGTCCAGCCACTATCACCCGGACTTTGGCCTGCTGGGCCATGAGGCGGCTAAAACATGACGAAGTCCCTGGTGCTCGAATATTCTCTCCATGAACTGCCCACGGCGCAGCACCGCGCCGGTCTCGCCGGTCTCGTCATCCTCGCCGATCTCCTGCACAGGAAAGACGTGGGCAATGCCCCGGATGTAACAGCCCAGGGCTCCGGCCATGCGTCTCTAACGCTTACAGAAGAGTCCCTGACCGAGCTCTTCGACTACCTTTACGATGCCTCAAACGACCTCAGGGCTGAGTCCAGGAAGCGGAGGGACAACAAGACACAGGGCTTTATTGAGCCTGAAAAGGTCGTGACGACAACTGATGCTGATCCCAGGACAGGCAAACCGAAAGAGAACACCAAGTATTACTACCCCGTCCTGGCCCCGGCAGGCAGGTTCCTGACTGACCTGCAAATGCCGGAGAGTTGGGTAAGACTGTGGCGGGATGTCACGTGGCGATGCATCCGGGCTAGGCCGACGACGCGCAACCCGTACAAACAACGCGCTGCCGGCGGTCATGTTCAAGAAGCGGCAAAACTCTGGCAGGGGTTGCAGCGGGCTGACCGTGCCGTTGATTTGGCGAGCACGATCTTTCTCGGCGCCCAGGATGCCAACGCGGAGCGCGTGCCGTTCAGGGGCATGCCATCCGAGAACCTGCTCCTGCACTTCTGGCCGGTGGTTATGGGATTCGGAGAGGCCCGCAGGCTGGCGGTGAAGAACGGGCAGGTAAAAGAGGAAGGCGACGGGTTCGCAATAGTCATACCGGATGTGGCCGACCTCCAGGGGTTCACCGAGGACTTTCGGGCGGCGGTCGCCCAGCTTGGTTCCAGGATGTCCGGATACAGGCCTGCCGACGCCATCGTGTCGCTTCCCGCGGAAGGTGCCCTCGAGTACATGCGCAACGTTTCGGCGCTGGTCAGGGCCAGGGCGCAGGCGAGCGACGCCTGGTTCTCCCTGGCCGGGGTGGAGGTCTATCACCTTCGGCCCACTACATCACGTGGCGCCGAACTCGCATCTACGACGGTACTGGCGGCCGATGAGGCTGTTCTCGAAGGATACGAGGCCGTCCGGGACCGCTACCGGTCACTGGCGTTCCGAAGACAGCTCATCCGGAACCTGCTGCGGGCTTCACCATGGCACCGGGGGTTCGACCGCCTCTTTGCAACATTTCCCGAAGGCTTTTTCCTGGGGCAACACGACCAGGCGCAGTGGTTTGCCCGCGATGTATCCCGAAAGTTCCAGACAGAGATGCCACAGGCAGGGAGCGCAACATGACGGAACAACAGACAGAGGCTTTCGACCTTGCCCGGCGAGTCCGCGACATGGTGTCGGCATACGTCTACAAACGAACCGATGCCCGGAGCAATGTTCAATGGGCCGACTTCAAGAACAGGTGGATCACTAACGAGGCCACAGGTAGTAAACGCCGCGACGTCCCACAGGCCTACCTGGCTGCAAGGGAGAAGGTCTGCCGGGAAACCTTTCTCGCTCTCCGGTCGCGCCGAAACCGCGAGGATTTCGTTGCCTACTTCACCGGCACCATATGCTCTGTGCCGCAGTTCCTGCCGGAGTCCGAATACCAGGGCATCGCAACGGCCATGCTAGAGAGATCAGATGCATGGGAAGACGTGAAGAGCCTCTCGATGCTAGCCGTTTCATCACTTGCACACATCTGAGCCTGAAGCACCAGGAGTTATCAAATGAACCTGTTCGCAACCGTCCTTACCAACGTGGCCCCATCTGCCAACTACCGGGGGGCGAGCGAACTAAACCGCGCTGTCATGCAGCGTGTTACGCAGGGGCGCTTTGAGTATGCAGTCATCTCCCCGGAGGCGCTCCGCAACGCGCTGCGAGAGACGCTCCGCCAGTACGGCCTGCCGAGCAACCGGGAGCGCCTGCACAACGAAGATCAGCTGGCCGTCAGGTTCAGCGGCTACCCGGACCCTGAGCAGTATATCGATGACTTCTTCTTCGGCTACATGGTGGCCAAGCGGGCGGACGTGCCTGCAAAGTTGGTTAAGGAGCGGAATTTCCAGTTCAAACGCGACTCCATCCTGCGGATGAACCTTGCGGTGGCGATCGAGCCCTACAGGCACGATGCACTCTTCACGCAGTCACCACTGACGGTCAAGAACCCGGACGCGCCGTGGCAGAACGCCACTGAGTCGGCCCTCCTGCACCGGGAGACATCGGTAACCGCCTTCCAGTACCCGTTCGCCATGAACCTGGACGATTGCAGGCTGGACAGCGAGCAGCACCAGGATTGGCTAAGGCATCTCCTCCGCGGCATCTCGGAGTTGAACGGTGCGGCCGGGAACCACGCCCGGAGCTATTTCGAAATGGCCCCGGCGAGTATCCTGATACGGCAGACGGATCGGCTGGCCGCCGGGTACGACCTCTACGGATTCCGTCCCGGCGGGGGGCTGCCGGAAGTGATCGAGGGGATACTGGCCGGGGACTATCCGGGGAGTGAGTTCACGCTGGGCGGGGCGCTCGTGCGCAATGTCCTGGATGATGCTACTCGCGAGGCTCTCAGGGAACGCGGCGCTTCGCTGCATCGGACGGCCGATCAGGCCCTCGACGCCACTGCTGCCGTACTCACCGGCAGGGGTTTTACCTCTCCTGCCACACAAAACTAGCCAATGCTTCGCCTTAGGATCAAAGCGCCGTTTGCCGTATTCCGCCGCTTCTCCGCCGGATCATACCGCCCGACAGCACCGCTCCCCGCGCCCACGACGGCGTACGGATTGCTGCTGAACATAGCAGCGATTGAGACCAGGCATGACGATGGCCACTCATCGATGACGGTTACAGCAGCCGGGTTGCCGGGCTGCGAACTCGCTCTTGGCCTGTTCAGGTATCCAGAGGTTAGCGTGCTCTTTCAGCAGCTTCACGAGTACCCGGTCGGCAGGGACCTGGATAAAAAGATCAGGCAGTCCGGGGCGACGGCACTCGAGGACTCCCATGGCGCCAAGTATGGCATCAGGCCGGTTTCACGGGAGTTGCTCTCGGACCTCGACATGTACATCTGCATGCGCGGCAATGATGACCTGGAAGATCGTGTCCGCGATGGATTTCGGGAAGGCGCAGGATTCAGCCCTGGCGGAGCCACGCGATACGGCATTCCATTCCTGGGCGACAACAACCTGATGCTGAGCCACCTGTACGAGGATCATGCAGCGCAGCCTGTGCACTGGATGCGCAGGGCCGTGCCTGGGTCATCGCGGGGCCGGACCACACAGCTGCCAGTATGGATCGACAGGGCCGACATGACGCGCACCAGGTCTGTGCTGTTCTACTGCGATGAGTTTGTTTCGATGTCAACGCCGGAAGACGCCTGGACTCCCGTCGGACCACACTGAACCTGCCCAGGCCGCAGGCCAGGGGCGACGAGTGACCAAGCGGCCATTGCAGCCAGGAGTCAAAGAAATGTATGACTCAACCAGCAAAGAGACCCCCAATAGCAATGATGAGCCGCCACTGCGTGTGATGTCTCTGCATGCGCTCCGTTATTGCGAACGGCTCTTTTATCTGGAAGAGGTTGAGGAAATCCGACTCGCAGATGATGCTGTTTACTCTGGGCGAGCCCTCCATGATGTGTTGGGCGATGAAGATCCGAGCGGGACTGAGTTTCGCAACTTCAGCGTGTCGAGTGGCGTATTGGGTCTCACCGGACGTGTAGACGCGTACCGTAGACGTGGTGGCGCCTGGACCCCTTATGAACACAAACGCGGCAGGAGCGCCCGTGGGCACGGCGGCGCAGCAGATGCCTGGGATACAGACCGGCTCCAAGTGGCAGCTTACGCGATGCTGCTGGAAGAGATTCTGGGAGAAGACATCCATGAAGCGCGAGTCAGGTACCACGAGACCGGTGCGACTGTGCGAGTGGCGGTTGATGATGTCCTTAGAAAGGATGTGCTGACGACTATTGCACGTGCCAGGCAGCTCAGGCAATCCACCAGGCGGCCTCGGGTAACCAGCAACCCCCGACTATGTATCCGCTGTTCCCTGGCGCCCGTCTGCTTGCCAGAGGAAGAAAGGCTGGTCAGGGATCCAGAATGGGAGCCTCTCAGGCTTTTTCCACCGGCGGTGGATGGGAAGGTAGTGCACGTCATCACTCCGTCCACGGTTGGCCGATCGGGCGAGACACTTGTCATCCGGCAGGCGGACGAACCAGAAATCAAGCTTCCTGTGCGCGAGATTGACTCCGTCGTGATTCATGGGTATGCCCAAGTCACAACGCAGGCCATTCATCTTTGCGCTGCTCACGAGGTGACCATCCATTGGGTGTCCGGCGGGGGGCGTTATGTGGCGGGCGTGGACCGGGGAGGTGCAGCTGTTCAGCGCCGGGTTCGGCAGTATGAGGCCTTGACCAATACGAGATTTGCATTGGGGCTGTCCCGCCGTCTCGCCGAGGCACGGGTGGAAGGCCAGATACGGTTTCTTCTGCGGGCGACGCGGGGCTCAACCGATGAACAGAAGCGAAGGCGGAAGGATATTCAGCCTCAGATTATCCGCATGCGAACCCAGTTACGTTCTATCCCACAAGTGCCTACCACCGAAGTTGTGCGTGGCTGCGAGGGGGCGGCAGCGCGCGCTTATTTCGAAGCACTGCCGTCGCTTTTGATACGTGAAGCGGATGCTAGACTTCTGCCGACAGGGCGGTCCCGCCGTCCACCACGTGATCGGTTTAATGCTGCCTTAAGCTTTCTCTACGCGCTGCTGTACCGCTCAGTGTTCCAAGCGATTAGGTCGGTCGGTCTAGAGCCGTCGCTTGGCTTCTACCATACGCCGCGAAGCGCGAGCCCTCCGCTGGTGCTGGATATCATGGAGTTATTTCGCGTGCCGTTGTGCGACTTACCACTGATAGCTTCGATGAATCGAAGACAATGGGATCCAGAGGGGGATTTCGCAGTTACAACTGACCATGTCTGGCTCTCCGCTCAGGGGCGCAAGCGTGCGATAGGCGTGTACGAGAGCAGATTGGACGATGTGTGGCGGCACCCGAGCATCGGTTATTCGCTCTCATATGCCCGTACGATTGAGTTAGAGGTGCGGCTACTTGAGAAAGAATGGGCGAGCGAGGGCGGGATGTTCGCAAGGGCCAGGCTGCGTTGAGTGTGGGGTCCGGATGGCATCTGATTGCTTACGATATCCGCGATCCACACCGGCTTAAGGGAGTGGCTCGGCTGCTGGAAGGTTATGGAACACGGATCCAGTACAGCGTGTTCCGATGCTGGCTCACGTCCAGAACGAGGGAGAGGCTACTATGGGAACTGGGCCGAACCATCGACTCAACCGTCGATTCGTTGATGATCATACCGCTATGCTCACGATGCAGCAGCGGGGCGATCATACGAGGGACTGCCCAGGCCTGGCCAACCGAGCGTGCCGGACATGTGGTGATTTAACATTTCAAGCACCCGGCGGTGGCGACGATCTGTGAGATCGAATGGAGGCGTCCGCGTGGGCCTCAAAAGCAGGTACGTGAATCCAGCACCAAAACCAAACGTGGCTGGATGTATGAAGTGAAACTACCTTGGATGCCGCAAGGCGTTGAGCACAGCGGGTAGGGGAAGACGTCTACATCCCGGAGATCATCGTGAAACTACCTTGGATGCCGCAAGGCGTTGAGCACTAAACACTCGTGTATTCGACGCCCATCAGCCTGGAGGTGAAACTACCTTGGATGCCGCAAGGCGTTGAGCACTCGATTTGGCGCCACTGATGATCTTACTAAGCCTGAGTGAAACTACCTTGGATGCCGCAAGGCGTTGAGCACACCATGGAGACTGACATAACCCGCGAGTTTCAAGCGCGTGAAACTACCTTGGATGCCGCAAGGCGTTGAGCACGAGGCGCAGGGATGACACACCACTGCGGCGTTGAATCGTGAAACTACCTTGGATGCCGCAAGGCGTTGAGCACATGCTTGGAGGACGGGCCTTCGGGATGGGAGGCGGAGTGAAACTACCTTGGATGCCGCAAGGCGTTGAGCACGCCTGCCAGATCACGTCATTGCGATACTGGCCCTGGAGTGAAACTACCTTGGATGCCGCAAGGCGTTGAGCACGTCATGGTGATGCACGGGCGGATGGCACCTGCCTGTGGGTGAAACTACCTTGGATGCCGCAAGGCGTTGAGCACTGATCAGGGCCGCGTACAAACGGGAGGGCCGGCAGCGGGTGAAACTACCTTGGATGCCGCAAGGCGTTGAGCACTCCGCGTCTCATCAGCCGCCAGGGAAGGCACAGTCAGGTGAAACTACCTTGGATGCCGCAAGGCGTTGAGCACTGGCCGAAACGCACACCTTGCGCACACCTTCGCCCAAGTGAAACTACCTTGGATGCCGCAAGGCGTTGAGCACAGCGACATGGCAAAAATAGAGAAGCGTGTCCTGTCAGGTGAAACTACCTTGGATGCCGCAAGGCGTTGAGCACTGCAACTCACAAGGTCCACGGTGCCGCTCTGCGCTGGTGAAACTACCTTGGATGCCGCAAGGCGTTGAGCACACTAACAACTGGCCGCCCGAGCGCATCGAACGCCTGGCGTGAAACTACCTTGGATGCCGCAAGGCGTTGAGCACCTCGTATGCGTCGCCGCGCTCTGCTTCCGAGAGAACCGTGAAACTACCTTGGATGCCGCAAGGCGTTGAGCACACTACCGACTGGAAACTCAACCAGCCCGCGGCGGTCTGTGAAACTACCTTGGATGCCGCAAGGCGTTGAGCACCCCGAATGGCCCACGGACATCGCACCGTACATGGCGGTGAAACTACCTTGGATGCCGCAAGGCGTTGAGCACACGACTGAGATAACCAGGGTTGACCCGGACCACGGGCGTGAAACTACCTTGGATGCCGCAAGGCGTTGAGCACAGATCAAGATAAAGCCACAACCCACCAAGGACGCTTGTGAAACTACCTTGGATGCCGCAAGGCGTTGAGCACAGCATCAGGTTCAGAGATGGTTCAAGCGTCAATGTGCCTTCGTGTGAAACTACCTTGGATGCCGCAAGGCGTTGAGCACACGACTGAGATAACCAGGGTTGACCCGGACCACGGGCGTGAAACTACCTTGGATGCCGCAAGGCGTTGAGCACCGTCTACGTCCGTGTCTCCTGGTATCTCTCCGGAGTGGTGAAACTACCTTGGATGCCGCAAGGCGTTGAGCACTGGAATACCCGCACGCCCTTGAGGTAGGCGCCGTATGTGAAACTACCTTGGATGCCGCAAGGCGTTGAGCACCAGAGCGGGACACCCTGCTCATTAACACGGTCCCGGGTGAAACTACCTTGGATGCCGCAAGGCGTTGAGCACTCTGATGCAGTGAGGAATATCAGCAGCCAGATCCCACCGTGAAACTACCTTGGATGCCGCAAGGCGTTGAGCACACGCCGTGATCGAGGGTGATCTCACTGTCCGCGACAGTGAAACTACCTTGGATGCCGCAAGGCGTTGAGCACCCCGAAGACGTGGCGGACC
>JBBDMW010000046.1:0-52561 GCA_040878005.1 Dehalococcoidia bacterium | reverse complement strand
GTGAAACTACCTTGGATGCCGCAAGGCGTTGAGCACCCCGAAGACGTGGCGGACCGCGTGCAGAGCTTTGTGCTGGTGAAACTATCTCGGATGCCGCAAGGCGTTGAGCACGTGCCGATGTGGTCTGCCATGTTGCGGCTGCGTATGTGAAACTACCTTGGATGCCGCAAGGCGTTGAGTACCAGTGAGGGCTGTATCCCCGCGTATTCCTGGGTGGCCCTGGGACAAATACCTCGTAGGCCATAGATCCAATGCTGGCAGGGATAGTTGCCACGTGAACCGGTCATCGGCCACCCGCAGATCATCGTCAGTGAACCGGGGCCGGATGCGCCGCCACTCTGCGGTCAGCAGGCTGTAGTAGCGGGCAATGTCGCGCTTGGCTACAAGATCCGCGCTACCGAGAGGCCCCGTCATCAGATGCATCGTCCATGGATGCACGCCCGGCTAGCCATCAGGACATTGTGCCGGTCCCAATTCCCCTACAGGCGCAAGGACATCAACGCTTTATTGAACTGGTACACGGACACAAGTCCCCAGTAGATTCCGTGCGCAAGGACGAACCAGTGGTCGTGCAGGGTGAAGAACACCCAAAAAGAGAACGCAGAAAGAACGCCTATCAACAAGGCTGAATCAAGTGTCGTAAGACCTCCACCGCGTCGAGAGACTCGGCCTTCAATTCCCCATTGAAGCTTGGATGGTGCCGCCACAATGGCCACTGCGAAGCCGAGAAACCATGCTGCCGTGAGTAGGAGCAAGAAGTTCTGGTTGTTCAAATAACCCAGTACTGCCAGCATCCCTACGGCGGAAAACGGCAACGCACTCAAAAGCATCATTGGCTACTTCTTATCCTTCTCACACCAAAAGGACAGCCTTATGGAGCCGTCTGCTGCTGTGGCTGTGGCAAAGGGTGTAGTATCGCTTACCTTCTGAACCGGTCCACGTACTGCGTTCAAGCCAGGGATTGGAATTTGGCGTCCGCAGGGCTTGTTGGGAACCCGCCTCAGGCTCGGTTTAGATCGAAGGCACAGCAACCGTAGCGGAAGGACAGGCTTGAAATCTAATCACTTCTGTGAAGCGGGCATGAACCCCATGCCATGCAGTTCCCACCTAAGGCCGCTACATCACCGTTCATCATTCGCGAGATCCCTCACAGCCTCCGCGATTTCTCTCACATGCTCCTCGGCCAGGTTGAGGGGTACTCGCCGTGTGCGTCCACTATCTGAATCAATATTCGCTCCCAATGACCGGGCCAGCGAAGCAAGGCGGGCAATTGCTGGTTGCTTCGCTGGTAGGTAGTAGAGCAGTAATTCCCTCGAATTGAACTCTATGTAGGGTCGGCCGGCGCTTCTGTTAAACACCGACACCGTGCCGCCGCTCGCCTTTGAGTAGGCACTGTTGACACGAATGGAATAGCCGTTCTCGCTGACGGTGTCCCCGTACACTCTGCCCCGCAATGTGTAGCCGGATACCGGTTCCACGCCGCCAACACACTCAGAAAAGGTGGCGAAGAACCCGGTCGACGCCATCTCCTCCGACACGTGGGTCCGGGTCTGATGTGTGTGGCCGCCAATTCCTTCTTCAATCGCGGCTGCCAGATGCTGCAAATTCACCGTCTGCTGCCCGGCAAGCTGCTCGCTAATCTCACCAGCCAGCTTTGCCACATCAGTCAACTGCATCGATGGAGGAGGTGCAGGTGTACCCCATATTGCAATTACTGGCTCACGCAAATCCTGCCTGAATCGATCCAGCTGCTTCGTGTCTGATCCGAGTTCCACCTCGATCCATGCGATTACTTCGCCGTGGTCGCAGACGCAAAGGTCAGGACGGATGCTTCCTCCGCCACTCATGACGTTTTGCGGGGGAAAGACAACGGCAGTCGGCGGCAGGCACAACCGCACCAGGATCTCTGTCCGGAAAGCATCGATGCCCAGGCACCCAAACAGCGCGACGTTTATGCGGTTTTCGGGCCGGCCAACATCTTCCCTGACGAACAAACCAACGTCTGCGCATTTCATGATTGTGACTCCCGTGCATTTGTGTTCAGCGACCGAATTCTGGACCGTTCAATCTTTTGACCGACACCACCGGGCGTATCCGTGCCGGGCACCTCCAAATCGCATCGGCAGCGATTCCGATGCAGGTCGCCGGTCCTGTTCTGTGAGTCGATGGCAGTCCGAACCTATATAGCATGCACAGCCGTGATCAACCGGCAGGCAACCTGCCAAAGGCATGTTCGGCAAGTGCTGCATCACCTCTACATCGCCCGCCTATTCGTTCAAGCCGTCCCATCGTGGCCCATTGTGTTTGCTGGTAATTTCCACCGGATGGGATAACCGTGAGGATTGTCATTGCGATGGCACGGGTCACGCCCTTCCCGTCCGATGTGAAGCACCAAAGACGTTTCAGAGACCCAAGGGCTGATGGACGCGGGTAAGGCGCAAAAGCACGCTGGACGCCACCACGACGCCTCAACAGGATTCGGTCAATGCGGTCCCACATATCCTTCGCAGTGCATCTCGCGGTAGCCGCCTGATCTGGGCTGCGTGGGAAGTTTCGCACCGGCGGTTCAAGGTGCTTCCGCCTGATCCGCATAGCTTTGATGGAGACCACGACGGCGTTGGATGCGAGAGATGGTTACGCGCGTTCAGTAAGGGGCAGTGGCCTAGAGACGCTCATTGGGGTTGAGAATACCCGCTCTCGCTCAGGCTCAAAGAGCCAAAGCTACAGCAGATAATTCGGCGATTTACGCTTGATTTCCCCGTACGTGACGTCTAGCGCAGTGGTGGGGGACAGTTCCGGAACAGCCTCTGCTCCCTCAGACACTGTGCACACTACCCAACCAGGTGCTGCTTGAGCACATCTTCATCGAACTCTATCCCCAGGCCGGGACCAGTTGGCGGAACGATGTAGCCTTTATCCAGTACGAGAGGCTCCTTGAAGATAGTCCTATGGAGCGGTCCCTGGTTCGCCTCCTGGATCAGGAAGTTCGGTGAGCAGGTATCGACCTGGATTGCGGCAGCAGCGGCTATGGGCCCGCAGTACATGTGGGGTGCGATCATGGCGTAGTGTGCTTCGGCCATCCCTGCGATCTTCTTCGCCTCCGTTATCCCGCCGCACTGCCCGACATCCAGCTGGATGATCTGGGCAGCCTTCTTTTCAAGCAGCTGTGAGAACTCGTACTTTGTCACCAGCCGCTCACCGGTTGCTATCGGGATGCTCGTGTGGGCGGCCACCCTTGCCATCTCGTCGATGTTCTCAGGCGGGACCGGCTCCTCGAACCAGAAGGGGTGGTAGGGTTCAAGAAAATCGGCCACCCGGATCGCGCTGTACGTGGTGAGCTGCCCGTGTGTTCCGATCCCGACCTCGAGGTTGTTGCCGACCGCGTTCCGGATGCTCTCGAAGATCTTTGCCGCATGTTCAATCTCCCACAGCGGTATGTCACGGGGGATCGGGTACGAGGGCATGAAGGGGTCTATCTTGCAGGCTGAGTTTCCTTCCTCAAGGAGTTTTGCTGCAACCTCACCAGCCTTCTCCGGGTTCTCCCTGAGGCCTGTGCTGGGCATGTACGCGTAGGCGCGGAGCTTCTCGTGGTACTGGCCGCCCAGGAGGTTGTAGATTGGCTGGTTAGTCGCCTTGCCGACGATGTCCCACAGCGCCATGTCGATCCCGCTTATCACCGGGGTGGCATAGAGGCTCGGGTGGCGGAAGTCATGGCGGCTGGCGTACATCCGGTCCCAGATGCGCTCGGTGTTGAAGGGGTTTTCACCGACGACGTACTGGCTGACCAGTTCCTCTATCAGGCTGATCTGCGTCTTCAGGTCATTGAGGTTGCGTGAGTATGCGCTCCCGGTGATGCGCTCGCCGACGCCGGTGATTCCCTCGTCTGTAATGAGTTCCAGGAACAGGAGGTACCGCCCGCCGATGAAGGGTTCCTCGTTCTGGACGACCATCGTCTTGAGGCCAGTGACTTTCAATGTAGGCTCCAGTTCTCGCCTTTTCTGAACTGACCACATCTTAGCCGGTTTCGCCATCGGTTGACCGGCTTACTGCAATCCCCTGGGACTTCTGGGCCTGTCGTCGTACTCATTTCACACGGGACACCGATACATATATACATATTCTTATAGCGATGTCCCGTGCGACGGTGGGTGATGGACAGGGCTGATCCCCCGGCCCATCCAGCCATCATGGCCCCATGTGCGATCTGCCCTGGTCAACCGCGGCCCTTACCAGCGGCCATCGCTGCCGCTATGATCCTGCCAGGCCACCAGGCAGGACCCGCTGGACGGGCGGGTCCCATGGCAGAGCGCAAAGAGGAAGCACATGTGCCCATCTCCCCACCGTTCCACCCCCCCCGCTCAATGGCTATGCACCGGCGCCCACCCGCGTGCTTGCCTACCTGCGGGTAAGCACACAGGAGCAGGTCCAGGGCACCTCACTGGACTCCCAGCGCACCGCCCTCACAAGCCTGTGCACCTCCCGCGGGTGGCCCGGGCCACTGTTTTACTCCGATGACGGCATATCAGGCGCTGATGCCTCCCGGCTCGCACGCTCCCTCCGCCGCCTCCTGGATATCATTGAGCAGGTCGATCGCTGCGGGGCGACCTTCCACTCGATCCGTGATTAAAGGAGAGAGACGATGGTAGTGGAGACAGAGGTGGAAAGCGGTGGGGGGCTGGAGAGGCCCAAAACCCTGAGGGCTGCTATAGCGGCCAGGGTGAGCACGCAGGATCAGGCTGAGAGTGGAACTAGCCTGGATACTCAACTGGAAGCCATGAGGAGGTATTGCGCCTCCCAAGGGTATGAGATCAATCCTCAGTTTGTCATCAGGGAGGATCACACTGGTACAGACCTTGAGAGGCCGGGGGTCAAGAGGCTTCTGAATGGAGCTGGTCAGGGTGCCTTTGATGTGATCATCTTCTACACCCTTGACAGGGCATACAGGCCAAAGACCAATGGGGAGGAGTGGCGAGTTCTCCAGCTAATATCAGAGTTCAAAACTCACGGGGTGAGTGTGGAGTTCGTGGATGGCTCAATCCCCTCCACCGGTCCATTCTCAGGACTCCTGACAATGCTTAATGCCTTTGCTGCCGGGGAGGAGCGGAGGAAGATACTGAAGAGGTCAAAAGAGGGCAAGGCTCAGCGGTTGATGGAGGGGAAGTGGATGCAGGGCAAACCGCCTCACGGTTACCGGATCGGAGAGGATAAAAGGCTGGAGGTGAACCCTGAGGAGGCTGAGGTGGTCAGGCTCATATTTGAGACCTATGGCAACACGCGAATGGGGCTCCGGGCCCTGGCCATGATGCTTACGGGCCTCTACAAGTCTCCACGGGCAAACACAGTCTGGCAGGCAACCACAGTGAGGCGCATCCTTCTAAATCCTGCTTATATTGGCCGACAAGCATATGGACTCCCCACTCCTCCAATCATTGATGAGGAACTGTTTGAGCGGGTTCAGGAACGCTTTGACACCAACAAGAGGGTGAAGCTATCCACCTCCCGCGTGTGGGCGTTGCAGGGGAGAACCTCCTGCATTTGTGGAGCCACCTGGTTCTGTGCCAGCAATAACGGCATTAACAGTGGGGGGAGAAAACCCCGCTATGCCTGCTCCAGCCGCAAGCTCAGGGGCTCCACTTGCCCTGTTCCCCGCTTTGATGCCGTGGAATTGGAGGGGAACATTTGGCAGGAGCTGAGAGCAAAGTTCGCGGACCCCGCCAACCTCCTTACTGTGCTGGATGGTGCGATAGCTAATCTGAGGGCTCAGATGAAGGGCCTGGAGAGGGAAGCGGGGCCCATACAGGATGCCCTTCATGAGGTAGAGGAGAAGCTGAAGAGGGTTGCTGCCTCTTACATTGATGGCATTCTCAGCCGGAAAAAGCTGGAAGCCTTCCGGGATGAAGCGGAAAAGACAAAGAAGGAATTGCAGGGCCAACTGGACATCCTGGCCCCTGGGCGGCTGGAGGAGATTGAACAGGCACGGAGGAAGCTCCAGGGGGCTGAGGATTTGGCGAACACCACGCGGCACCGGCTCAGGCTAGGCATTCCAACCGATGTGTTCAACTACCATCCTGATTTGGCGGAATCAGAGGAGCAGCGGGATTTTGATCAGGCAGGGTTGAATGCTCAGGGTTCGGAGGAGGTAGCAATTTCGCTCAAGGCGATGCTGGACAGGCTTCAGGCACGGGTGTTCATGTTCCCTGACAGAATCGAGATTCGGGGAATCATATCAGTGGAGGTACTTTTGGAGCCCGTCGCTCATGCGAACACAACATCAGGATGTTGTGTTCTGCTCCGTACCGGGCAAGGACCTGTGTGAGTGATATCAGCCCGGCCTTGGATGCGGCATAGTGCGCGGTGGTTGGGCCGCCGTACAGGCCGCTGACTGACGCCATATTGATGATCCTGCCACCACCCTGGCGCATCATGATTGGCAGGACTTCCTGGGAGCAGAGGAACGGCCCCTTGAGGTTTACCGCCAGCACATCGTCCCAGTCGGCCTCGGTCACGGTGTCCACCGGGCCCTGCTTGTTTATGCCAGCGTTGTTGACCAGGACATCGATGCTGCCGTGGGCGCGGAGAACGCTGTCATACGCGCCTTTTATGGACTCGCGGTCTGTGACCTCCATCGGAATGACGTGTGCCTTTGCCCCCGCTTCCTCTATGTCACGCCCGGTTGCCTCAGCCAGTTCTTTGCCGGAACGGTATGTGATGGCAACAGCCTTCGCCCCGTTTGCTGCATATGCTACGGCCATGGCGCGGCCAAGCCCGCGCCCTCCTCCAGTGATGATGCAGACCTTGTCGGTCAGTGACATGTTGTGCTCCCGGGAACGCAGGTAATGAAGGGCACCCCTAGTTCCACGGCACTTCACCCGGCTGCGGTGGCACTATGTAAAGGCCTGCGCCTTCTCGCCGGGCAAACGGCGCGTTGAATCGTGCGGATGGTCGATCTCGTTCCAACTCAGCAAGCTTCGCCTCGTCTATCTCAATGCCCAGCCCGGGTTTTTCGCCCAGGTGAATGAACCCGTCTTCGATGTGGTTGTCGAAGGTGAAGCATGGCTCCCGGCCCGGGTCAACGACCTCCATCATCATGTGGTTTGGCAGAGCTGCGGCAAGGTGCGCCATGAAATTGCCCTGGCAGTTCATCATCGCCACTGGCAGTTCATAGGCGTAAGCGAAGTGCCCCACCTGGCGGGCGCCGGTGATACCGGTTGCGCCCTGTCCGAATTCCACAACGTCTACCGCTTCATTGGCAATGAGGGGATAGAAATCGCTGAGGTCGTTGATATTCTCGCCGGTTGCAACGGCAGCCTTGATGCCTCGTGAAACCTTGCGGAGACCGTCGTAGTCCCATCGGCGAGCGGGTTCCTCTGCCCATGTCAGGTCGTATCGCTCCTCTATCTGCGAGATGTACCGGATGGCCTGTTTGGGCGACCAGTACTCGTTGGAGTCGATGCACAGGCGAGGACGGTTGGTGACCCTCTGAAGACATTCGTTCATGATGTCCAGGCGGCGCAGGTCCGCCTTCATGTCCAGGCCAACCTTCAGCTTGCCGCCGTCTATTCCCACATCAGCCATGCGTGAATAGAACTTGTGGATATCGTCATCAGAAAGACAGAGGTCGATGCCGCTTGCGTATGCCTTGCAGCGGCCCTCACGTGCACCCAAAGTCTGCCACAGCGGCTCATCGTTAATCTTGGCCTTGAGGTCCCACAGGGCGACGTCAATGGCTGATATGGCTGCATTGCGTTCGCCTTCGTTGCCGCCCTTGAAGACGTAGTCCTGCATCTTCTTCCAAAGCCCTACCACACCGCGAGGGTCTTCACCTTCGAGCAGGTGAAACAGGTTGGCTACATAGTCGCTGCCGGAGGGCGATATGCCGGTGATGCCCTCGTCAGTGTCAATGAAGAGGAAACTGCTAAAGGAGCGGTCCTCACCTGTCGGCCCGTTGGCGTCCCCAATGGGCCTGTCCATGGTGAATTCGTATTTTCGGATGCGGTAGCCGGTGATCTTCATATCTTGTTCTCGTTAATTGGCTGGAAGCAGTGTGGGTCTTTGGGTTGTGACTAGAGCGACCTGGCCGTGGCCACCTCTTCTGGTGTCGGCGGCACTTCGTACAGGCCCGCCCCGGGCCGGCGACCGAACGGGCTTGGCCCTGAAACCGGCGAGAGCTTCTCGACCGCGTGCTTGCGAAGCTCCTCCTGGTTTATTTCTATGCCGAGACCGGGCTTGTCTCCGGGTACCAGCCAGCCATCGTCGACTCTCACATCAGACGTAAAGATCGGGTCAGTTGTTACTGATCCCACTTCCTGGATCATGAAATTGGGTATGGCCGGTGCTAGATGGGCGTGGAAGTTCCCGGCGGAGCCGCCCAGTGTCACCGGCAGTTCAAACCCGTACGAAGCATCTGCGATCTGCAGGGCGCCGGTTATGCCGGTCATGCCAGCACCCACCTGAATGACGTCCGCTGAATGGTGGTGGAAGTAGGGGAGGAAGTCACCCAGCGTGTCCAGGTTCTCGCCGGCGCACACCGCTGCCCGTACGCTGTCAGATATTCGTCTGAGCCCAAGGAAATCCCAGCGCCGGGCCGGTTCCTCGACCCATGTCAGATCGAACTGCTCTTCCATTTCCCGCACCTTGCGGATCGCCTGCTTGGGAGACCAGTACTCGTTGGCGTCTATGAGGAGCACCGGGTCATCAGTGGCCTTTTTGAGGGCATCACGCATGATGCCGACGCGGCGAATATCAGCATCCTGGTCCAGCCCGACCTTCAGCTTTCCGCCCTTGAATCCATGTCCGGCCATCATGGAGTAGAAGTCAAACAACTCTTCGTCAGAGAGGGGCATGTCAAGGCCACTGGCGTATGCATTTACGCGAGGCCGCGCTCCGCCGAGCGTCTTCCATAGGGGTTCATCCGCCGCCTTTGCCTTCAGGTCCCACAGTGCAATATCGAGGGCAGATATGGCGTCGCCTACAAGGCCGTCATGTCCACCCTTGAACACCTTGTCCACCATGCGCTGCCACAGGCCCCTGACCCGTCTGGGGTCGTGCCCGACAAGAACCTGGTCGCATAAGGAATGGATCTGGTTTCGGGCGCTAAGACCGTGCAGGGCAACGCCGGTGACTCCCTCGTCGGTACTCACCTCCACCACCAGGCCGCCGCTGCGGATACGGCCGGCAGGCGAGTTGGCATCTCCCATTTTGTGATTCAGGTTGGACTCATAAACAGTTGTGTTGACACCGGTGATCTTCATGTTGTTCCCGTTTGTGCCTGGCTGGCCTACTAATGCGCGGACGTTGGTCGGTGGCGTGCGGAGTTTAGGCACAAGCCGCAGACTGGTCAACCGGAGATCCATGAACGCGGCCTTCACTGAAGGTACTGAAAACACATAGCTGCTGGTGCTTTTTCCAATGGCTCACCACACCTTGGCTGCGCGAACCGGCTGAATCCTGTAGTTGTTTCTCCTTGCGCCGAAAATTGCGCCGTGAATACGCTGATTCGAACTCATCCGTCCGGTTTAAAAGGCGGGCGGCCACCACTCTCACACCAAGCGGTTCTCATGCCCGGAGGCACCGATGCGGCGTCCATCAGTCATCGCCCTCATTGCTATCACGATCGTGTTCTTTGGCAGTTCGTTGCCCGCCACAGCCGCGGTGCCGGACGAAATACCAAACGGACTCACAGTCATCGCCATAGACGCAGGCGCTGCCCCCGCGTCAAACGACATCAATATGGCTGAAACGGCGATGGCAACCATTGCCAGCAGCGTGGATGAAGGCGTGGTGACATTCGTGCATTACGGCACGGAGCCAGGCGACCCAGTGGAAACCGTCGCCGGTGAAGAAGCAGCCGACGGAGCGCGCTCCGCTGCGGCCGGGCTTCACGGCACGGCCGGTCCAGCTCGGTCAGACCAGTTCGCCGCCCTCACTGATGTGTACTCGTACATGGCGCGGGTAAACGCTCCGGAAGGCAGCCGCGTGGTCCTGGTGACGCCGGGCCGCATTGAAGGCGAGTCCGAAGGCACACGCGGCCGACTCCAGGGAGTCGGCGAACTCTACCTCACCGAGGGGTGGCATATAGACGTCGCTGCTCTGCCCACGATGGCCGCACCGCTTCGGGAACTGCTTTCGGAACTTGCCGTGGCGTCTGCTGGCCAGTTCTATGACCTTGGGGCGGCAGAAGGGTTGTCAAAACTGCTTCTTGACCGGACAGGAATGGAACTCACAACCAGCATTGAGGCTGAACTTACAGACGGTTCGCAGGCCGCTGCCTCAGTTGAAGTGGCGCCTCACGCCGACAGTCTGCAGGCTGCGTTCCTACGCGGCGGGCCTGGCACTGAGGTCACGCTGTTCAGGCCGAACGGCGCTGCCGCCACATCAGAGCTTACGAACGTCGAGGTGTTCGAAACCCCAAACCTCGTGATCTTCACAGTGACCGGTCCCCAACCCGGCACATGGAGCCTGCGTGGCTCAGGTGCAGCTTCACGCCTGGTTGCAGGAGTGGATGTCAAGAACCCTCTCTCATTACAACTGGTGGAGCAGCCGCCGCTCCCGGTCGGCCAGCCGGGTCTGCTGCAGGCAGCAGCGATGATTGACGACACTCCGCAAGCATTGCCAGGCGCAACCATAGAGGCGCGGGTGCGACAGCCCGGAGGAACCGCCAAGGTGTATGAGTTGAATGATGCCGGGACCGGCGGTGACGAGGTGGCCGGTGACGGCCTGTTTACCACTACTCTCCCCGAACTGGAAGCGCACGGCATCAACGACGTAGCCTTGGAACTGTCGTGGGCCAACTACGGAGCAATCATTCGCAGCGAGGGGACCTTCAAGTCTGAGCTGTTCCCTTCAGTGAAGGTCACGCGGGTCTCCAATATTCACGCTACTGTGGGCGAGGCTGTCCCTGTTGCGGCGGTGCAGGTTGTTGTGGGGGACTACCCGCACCTGGTTGGCGTTGAGGACGTAACAGCGGTACTGAGCGGTCCGTCCGGTGAATCTGTTGCGCAGGTGGTGGCACGCTCCGAGCCAGAGCCAGGCCAGGCATGGGAGTTTGAAGTGCTGGCGGCTCCGCCTGAGACGGGCGACTACGCAATACTGCTGACAGTTGCCTCTGAATACCTTGGCCGCGAGTTCAGCGTCACGTCACCAGACATCACGACAGCCGCGACAATCAACCCGCAGCCGTTGCAGGTAATGGGATTGCCCATCTGGGCGTGGGCGGCCGCGGGAGTGTTGATAGTGGCGCTTGGC
The DNA here is from genome assembly GCA_040878005.1 of Dehalococcoidia bacterium. Taxonomy (GTDB): domain Bacteria; phylum Chloroflexota; class Dehalococcoidia; order Lucifugimonadales; family Lucifugimonadaceae; genus JBBDMW01. Next base: position 41,317 of record JBBDMW010000046.1, on the reverse strand, counting down.
GGTTCTTACCTGCACATCTCCCGCAAGGTCCAGCCTTACGGCTACCTGTACGACGACCAGGACAGGGTTGTGGTTGACTTCGCCCGTATGCGACGCAGCCCGCTTCGGCACCTGATGTCCATGGACCGTGTCAATGCTCGTGAAATATCAGGTCTCCCGTTCCACGGCGGTGAGTTCCACTTCAGGCGTGATGGTGTTGAACTGCGATACCGGCGGATGGAGGGTGACCCCAGTCTGCGGGTTAACAGCCGTCCTGCAGGACCGCTGGTCGTCCTGGGCGACAACATATGGCTAGGCGTTGGAGGAAGGCTGCTTACCTTCGTTGGCGAGCGACGCGCCAGTACGATGCCCGCTCCAATGGGTGTGAGTGTCCCTGCTCCTGCAGACGACTGAAAAGGGGACTTAAGGCTGCATGTAACCTAAGAGGGCCACCCATTCCGGGTGGCCCTCTTAGGTTGGCGGTCTATTACTTTACTTCCAGCCACCTGTTCAGTGGCCAGAACCTAGCTCTCAGTAATTTCTATAGTGTTGATTTTGTCGCCAGGCTCACGTGAACTGGAAGGATCCCGCTCCGAGATTGAGAGCACCACATCCATGCCTTCGGTCACCTTGCCAAAGACTGCGTGAGCGCCATCCAGGTGGGGTGTTGGTGCGAATGTGATGAAGAACTGGCTTCCATTGGTATTTGGCCCGGCGTTGGCCATCGACAGGGTTCCCTGGCCGTCATGCCTGCGCTCAGGGTGGAATTCATCGTCGAAACGGTAGCCGGGGCCGCCGGTTCCCGTTCCGGTGGGGTCTCCACCCTGCGCCATGAAACCGGGGATGACCCTGTGGAATGTGGTGTTGTCATAAAACCCCGTGCGCGCCAGGTTGATGAAGTTCTCCACCGTGCGTGGGGCTTCGCTGCCGAACAACTCTACGGTGAAGTCGCCTTTCTCGGTCTTGAACGTGGCGTTGTAGGACTTGCCGGTGTCCAGCTCGCCGGTTGGCGGCTTCGGTGAGTCTCCGGGTTGAAGCATGTTGATTCCTTTCATGTGCTGTACGGCTGGTTGGGAGGCGTCACCGCCAACCAGTTGATTTGACAGTCTGTTAAGACTCGATGATCTCAATGGTAGTCAGGTTGTCGCCGGGCTGCGTCGCAGTGCTGGGATCCCGCTCACTGATGCCAAGCAGCACGTCCATCCCATCCGTCACCTTGCCAAACACTGCGTGGCAGGACTGGGGCACGTTGTTCACAACCTGACCGCATTGTTTCAGATTGCCATTTGCATCGTAGCCGTCCAGGTGCGGAGTGGCGACGTGGGTGATAAAGAACTGGCTGCCGTTGGTATTGGGGCCGGAGTTGGCCATGGAGAGTATGCCCGGGCTGTCATGCCGAAGTTCCGGGGACAGCTCGTCGTCGAACTGATAGCCGGGACCACCGCCCCCAGTGGCCTGGGGGTCTCCGCCCTGCGCCATGAAGTCACCAATGACCCTGTGAAAGGTGGTGTCATCGTAGTAACCGATGCGAGCAAGGTTGATGAAGTTCTCCACCGTGAGGGGAGCGCCGTCATCGAACAACTCGACGGTTATGTCGCCCTTCTCCGTCTTGAATACGGCGGCGTATGACTTGCTGGTATCCAGCGCTCCCACCGGTGCCCGAGGGGCGTCGCCTGGTTGAAGCATCTCGTTGTCAGCGCCCTGAGTTGTGGTGGGTTCTGTGCCGTTTTCCGTACCGCAGGCTGCAATCAGCAGTGCGGCGGCCAGCGCCAGAGTCATTATGACCAGGCGTTTCATGGGTTCCTCCGGATTCTTTACCTTGTGCATTGAGTGAGGCATCAAAATGCGCCGCGAGTGGCCCATCTCTAGGTTGGGCCACTCGCGGCGCAAGACCTGCAAGTATAGCGACGGGCTGATTTCGGCCCGGCCTGTTTTGGATACGTGACTGAACCAAACTTCGATTGCCGCCTTCCTACTGTTCGTGCGAGAGCGATAGGATGGCCGGCCCAATAACGGCAGCAATTTGAGCTTTGAAGTCGTTCTGGAGTTTGGCGCAGGTCACGCCCGCATCGCCCGAAGTGACACCTATAATGACCGGGCCATGACTGCCATCTCAAGAAATAACAGCGAAACCTCCATCCGATCTGATGACGCCCTTCCCACCGGTTTGTCGACTGAAGACCTGGTCAGCATGTATAAGACCATGGTCCTGAGCCGGGCTCTCGATGAACGGGTTTGGCTCCTGAACCGCCAGGGCAAGGCGGCCATTGCCGCATCTGCGCAGGGCCATGAGGCTGCTCAGGTTGCCAGTGTTAAAGCGATGGACCCGGGACGAGATCACTTCCTTATTTACTACCGGCAGTTCGCTGCCATGCTCGCGCTGGGCACCACTCCACTTGAGCAACTGCTGGGATTCCTGGGCAAACAGGGGGAGCCAATGAGTTCTGCGCGGCAGTTTCCCTTGCACGGTTCCCACCCGCGGGTGGACCTGTTCTCCTTTTCGAATGTTGTGGCGACCCAGCTCCCACAAGCCGTGGGTGTGGCGCTGGCTGACAAGATGCGTGGCAATGACAATGTGACCATCGTCTACTTTGGCGACGGAGCTGCGAGCCAGGGCGATACGCACGAGGCCATGAACTTCGCAGGCATACACCGCCTGCCAGTGGTGTTCTTTTGCGAGAACAACAGGTATGCCATCTCAGTCCCGTTGCACAAGCAAATGCCGGTGGACAACGTATCTTCACGGGCCGCGGGGTATGGCTTTCCCGGCGTCACTGTGGACGGTATGGACATGTTGGCTGTGTATGAGGCCACTAAGGCCGCTGTTGATCGCGCCAGGGCGGGTGATGGGCCGAGCCTGGTGGAGGTGATGGTGGAGCGACTGCTGCCACACACCACAGACGATGATCACACCCGTTATCGCCCGGAAGACGATATCGAAGGCATGAAGACCCGAGACCCGCTCCAGTTGACGGCGCACATGCTCAAGGATCGCGGGCTGCTTGATGACGCAACGGACGAAGCCATGAAGGCGGAGGCAAAGAAGCTGGTAAATGAAGCCACGGAGCAGGCAGAGGCTGCACCGTTTCCGGGCCTCGAGAACATGTATGACCACCTGTTCGCCGACGCTCCAAACGCAGATGGCCCGGCGGGAGGACGCTCCTGATGACGACCATGACGGTGATAGAGGCCGTCAGGGATGCCATGAGGCTGGAGATGCAGCGTGACCCCGGTGTATTTATCCTGGGTGAAGATGTGGGCAACCGCGGTGGTGTGTTCCTGGCGACAGACGGCTTTATAAAAGAGTTCGGTGAGGCGCGCGTGATAGATACGCCCCTGGCGGAGTCGTCGATCGCGGGGATAGCGCTTGGCGCCGCGGTGAACGGCATGAGGCCGATTGCCGAGATTCAGTTCGCAGACTTCGTGTGGCCGGCCATGAACCAACTGGTGGGTGAAGCGTCCAAAGTGCGCTATGGCACGGGTGGCGGGAAGTTTGCTCCCATGACTGTGCGCATACCCTACGGCGGCGGGGTGCGTGGCGGCCTTTACCACTCGCAAAGCGTGGAAGTGATCTTTACCCATACGCCAGGCATCAAGGTGGTTGCCCCTGCCACGCCTTATGACGCTAAAGGACTGCTGATATCGGCCATTCGTGATGATGATCCCGTGGTGGTGCTGGAGCACAAGCGCACGTACAGGCTGGTGCGCGGGGATGTGCCGGATGATGCCTACACAGAACCGATAGGCAAGGCAGAGGTGAAGCGGCGCGGAGATGACCTGACTGTTGTGACCTACGGCCTGATGGTGCACTACTGTATCCAGGCAGCGCAGGCCGTATCACAACAAGATGAGATTGAGGTGGAGGTGGTGGATCTGCGCACGCTACGCCCCATAGACGGGGAGACGGTGCTGGATTCGGTGCGCCGCACAGGCAAGGCATTGATTGTGCAGGAGGACACTGGCGCCGTCAGCGTATCTTCAGAGGTTGCGGCGATAATCAGCCAGGAGGCCTTCTTTGATCTGGATGGCCCGGTGATGCGGCTCACGGGACCGGAGATACCGCCGATGCCATTCAACCCGGTGCAGGAAGCAGAGTTCATGCCATCACCGGACAAGATAGCCGATGCGATCCGTAAGTTGGCGGCTCTTTGACATGTCTTACAAGGTAGAGATGCCGCACGTCGGCGAGTCGGTCACTGAAGCGGTGATAGGCAAGTGGCTTAAACAGGAGGGAGATCGGGTCGAGAAGTATGACCCGCTTGTGGAGGTGGTCACTGACAAGGTGACCATGGACGTGCCCGCACCAGTCGATGGAACGATCACGAAGATTGTGGCGGACGAGGGCGTAACCGTTCAGATGGGCGAGGTTATCGCCGAGATGGACGCGGAGGGAGCGGTCGACGATAACAGAGGGCAGGACGAGATTGAAGGTAAGTCGTCGGTCGAGCCACAGTCTCCAGGTCCCGTACCGGATCGCATAGGGACACTGGTTATTGGCGCCAATGTCGGGCCGACCGGGGGAGCGTTCCTCGATACCAGCCTGTCCGTTCCTGGGACTTCCAAGCAGGCTGAGCGTGAATCAACTTCACCTGACGATTCAGCGGCACGGCGGTACTCTCCGGTGGTTACACGCCTTGCCGCGGAGCACGGGATAGACCTGGCTGCCATCACCGGGACCGGGCTGGGCGGCCGCGTCACGAAGAAAGATGTGCTGGCGGCGCTGGATACCGGTACTTCCGGAGCAACTCAAGCACAGGTTGGGCCTGCCTCTGACATCGAGGACAGACTTGCGGAGTCTTCGCCTGTCCGCAGAATGATCGCGGCGCACATGGCCCGTAGCTTCTCTGAGATACCTCATGCGTGGTCCGCCATCGAGGTGGACGTGACAGGGCTGGTGCAGTGCCGCTCTGCCAGGCGGGATGACATTCGGGCACGGCATGGAGTTGACCTTACATACCTGCCTTTGACCCTTCACGCTGTGGCTGCGGGGCTGCGGGCGAATCCACTCATAAACTCTTCATGGGACGACGGCAGTGTGCTTCTAAAGGGTCATATCAACGTGGGTATTGCAGTGGCTGCGCGCGACGGCCTTGTCGTTCCAGTGGTTCGCGACGCTGACCGGGAGGGCGTTGTGGCCCTTGCCCGTGGCCTGGCAGATCTCGTTGGCCGTGCCCGCGACGGAAAATTGTCGTTGGATGATGTGCAAGATGGCACCTTTACGCTCAATAACACCGGCGCTCTGGGGTCTGTGTGGGGCGGTGCGATCATCAATCACCCCCAGGCGGCCATTCTGACAACAGAGGCTATTGTGAAACGGCCAGTCGTTGTCAGCGGGCCGTATGGAGACGCCATTGCTGTGCGATCAATGATGAACATATGCCTGTCATTTGACCATCGCATCATTGATGGTGCGGAAGCGTCCGCGTTCCTGCAGGACGTTCGCGGCCGACTTGAGTCGGTCACCCGAGAGACGCAGATCGAATGATCATGCATGGTTCTCCGCTGCATGCCGTATGGCTGGGTTCTGTGCCCTATGGCGATGCCCTGGCGCTCCAGCGTTCGCTCTTGGAACAGCGCCGTGACGGCCTGATATCTGACACCCTCCTCCTGCTGGAGCATCCACATGTGTACACGCTGGGACGGCGCGGAGTGGGGGAACACGTGTTGGCTGACGCCGCTGCGCTGGCTCGGCTTGGCGCTGAGGTATTTGAGACGGACCGGGGTGGAGAAGTCACCTACCACGGGCCGGGCCAGTTGGTTGGATACCCAATCCTGAGCATACGCGAGGCGAAGTTGGGGCCGGTCGCATACGTGCGCCTTCTGGAGCAGGCGATTATCGAAACGCTGCGCGACTACGGGATTTCGGGGCATTGCGTGGTAGGCAAGACCGGCGTTTGGGTCGGGGGAAAGCCAGGGGCGAAGCCGAATAAGGGAGAAGTCCCGGCAGGGCAGAAGATCGCCGCGATAGGCGTGCGTGTCAGCGCCGGGATAGCCATGCACGGCTTCGCTCTAAATGTGTCTAGCGACCTTGACTACTTCTCGCATATTGTTCCCTGCGGCATGCCCGATGTGAGTGTGGCGTCCCTGGAGTCCCTCACGGACAAGCAGGTTCCCGTGAAGGACGTGGGGGAAACGGCCGCCCACCAATTGGCGGAGGTCTTGCAGAAAGACCTGGTGTGGGTGGAGCCGACGTCCATAGCCGCGTAAGCGTCCGCCGAGTGGGGAATGATAAGTCGCGGGTTTAAGCGCACAGGCGCTTGGTGTGATCTCCAACGTATGTCACACCTTCTGCGGACACGATTTCATCAGGAGCCGCGCGAGCGCGTGCACAGGGCGTGCGGGTGCAATCCGTCCAAGGCGGCGCAATACCCGAGTGAGATGCCCGTGGAAAACGGCACGCCCGTGAAAGCGTCGCTACTGGAAGCCCGGCTGGGTTATCCGGGGGAGGTTGCCTGTTGCCTTAGCCGTGATGTCGTGCGCCTATTTTCAAGTTGACCGGGCATGCAACGTCATCAGCTTGCGGCGGGCAACCGACCGTGCAGGTACGACTGACGACGTCCGCGAATGCCGCCGCCGAGCTGCTCGGATGTGCATCTGGTCGCTCAGCCAGCCAGCGTTTTAATGTTCATATTAGATTTGACTCAAGTATAGAAACAGAAATGATGTCTGAGAAGCCTGCTGCTCCTGAGATGGACTATCCCGACGTTTTGACTTCACATGGACTCCGCACGAAGCGAGATTGGCTACTGGCACAGTGGGTCAGCAGGGCAGAGACGATATGGGCGGGTCAGCCGGTCAGTTTCGTATCACGGTGCATCATTACGAGGCGGAAGCATGCCGGGCAGCAAAGCCGGGCAATGGCCGTGGATGCTTTCCACACAATACATAACGCTAAATTATTGTTGCTGGCAATGCGATTCACCTGCTCGGGCGGCATTGGCCAGCCTCATTCTGGGCGTATTCCATGGCACTAGGCACAGTGCTTCGTCCTTCGGCGGCCGTCCTCCCAGCAAACCGCCATAGCGACAAGTTCACCAAACGGCTGCCAACTTTCACCGCGGCCGCCGTGCTGGTCATGCTTTTGGCCATGACCATTGGCACGGCTGTGGCTGTTCGAAGCGTGATGAACGCGCAAAGCCAGTCCCGGTTTGAGGAATTTGTTGACCGGGCCACGGCCAGCGTGGCTTCTGAAGTAAGCCGGTCCCTGACGGAACTTAGATCAGTTGAAGCGTTTGTACGGGTAAATGATGACCTGAACGGCAATGACTTTCGTTCTTTTGCAGCGACGATTGAAGGCCATGGATCGGCGGTCCAGGCGCTGGGATACATTCCACTGGTATCCGCTGCGGATGCAGGCTCGTTCAATGCGTTGATGGCGGCAGACGGGAAACGGGATTTTGACTTAACGGCCAACTCTGTACGAAGTGAGTACTACCCGTGGGCTTTCTCTTATCCACCGACGCCAGAGATAGTTACGCCTGGACAGGACCTGGGGCAGAATGCGGAATACCGGACGCTGCTCGAGGAGGCGCAACGCACAGGGACGCCGATTGCCACCAGGCCAGCCGCGATACCGGGAGACCCTGACGGCCAGGCAGGATTTCTTGTGTTCTCACCCATATTCCGTTCCACCGAACCTGCTTCGAATCATGGACGGACGGTGTTGCCGGGATACGGCGCTGCCGTATACAGGGTGGCAGATTTCATATCCGGACCGGCGGAGAGATCCGGGCTGTCTGATGTGGAGTTCCGGATCCTTGAGCACAGTCCTACAGGCCTGGCTACCGAAATCTACCCCGTGCCAGGCGGAAACTCGGCAAATGCCTGGGGCGAAGGATTCCAGGTGTCACGACCACTGGAGGTCGCCGGTACCCGTTGGGAGTTTCAGTACCAGTCGCCCGCAGAGTATGGCCTGAGCCCCATTGAGAGGAACGTGTGGGTCATAGTCTTATCAGCAGGAATGGCGCTCACTCTATTTGCTACGGCGTCCATGTACTCCCTCGTTGCGAGCCGCCAGGCTGTAAAGACAGACTTACAACTAATGACAAACCGGCTGCGCGTTGTGCTGGACTCTGCCCTGGAGGCGATCCTGCTTGTGGACCGGGATTCCAGGGTGGTGTGGGCCAACCAGTCGTTCTCTGATGCATTTGGATACGGTGAATCGCGACGTCTACTGGGGGCTGACTGGGCAATGGTGCGGGAGCGGCCGGGTGTGCAGATAGAGAACCGGGAAAGGTATGTGGACCGCATCCGGGAGATGGAACGCAACCATGAGATGGCCGTCGCCAGGGAAGATGTGCGGATTTCGAGCCCCATCGAGCGCATTCTATCCATGACGTCGGCCCCTGTGACTGATGACGAGGGGCAGTACCTGGGGCGGTTGTGGGTTTTCAGGGACGTGACTGCAGAACGCGCCGTTGAAGAAACAAAGTCGGTCTTCGTCTCTATGGTTTCGCATGAACTTCGCACTCCCCTTACGTCATTGACGGGTTTCATAGACCTGGTCTTGGATGAAGCCGCGGGGCCGGTCTCGGACGGCGTTGCAAGGTATTTGCTCAAAGCCCGTGCGAACGGTCTGAGGCTATCCCGGCTGGTATCAGACATCCTCGACATATCAAGGCTTGAAAGTGGGCATCTCCAAATAGAAGCGGGTGATGTGGACCTCGGCGCTTTACTTGACGAGTTGGCGGACTCAACAGACGTCGAGTTCAGAGATCGAAACGTGCGTCTCATGGTTGATCTGCCAGGAGACCTGCCAAGTGTGCGGGCAGACCGCGTACGTGCCGCCCAGGTCTTCGAAAACCTGTTGACCAACGCATATCGCTATACCCCTGCGGGAGGCGCCGTGTATGTGACTGGGCAGCAAACAGGGCGCTGGGTTGATGTGGCGGTACGGGACACTGGCCCGGGCATCGCGCCAGAGCACCAGGCCCGGGTGTTTGACAAGTTTGTACGATTGGAAGGGCAGGGCCGCAGGCCGCCCGGCAGCACTGGCCTGGGGCTAGCCATCACAAAGGCGCTGGTGGAGTTGCAGGGCGGCTCAATTCGGTTGGAGAGCACCCTGGGCAAAGGGAGCAAGTTTACGGTAAGGCTGCCTGCGGTTGAGCAGCGTGGAGTCTGACGGCCCCCGGTGCCACTGCCCTGTAGGCTAAGCGAGGTGCAGCCCCGCAGGTTTGACGGCGCAGGTGGCCGTGCGGCGGCGTTGTGGCGGTGATGCCTTGAACGCTGCGTGCATCCGTCTGATCAAGGCCCCACAACTCGGTTCTTGGGCGGCTGAGTGCGATCAAGACCCGGCGTCAAGCGTACATGGTCTGCGGCCGGCGACAAATATCAGGCTGCGTCCGCCAGACCCATTTCGGCGGGCCTGACGTAGCGGTAACCAAATTCTCTGACCGTCTCGATGAGTCGTGGCTGACGGGAGCGGGTTTCAATCTTCGCCCGAAGGTACGAGATGTATAGGCGGACGCTGTCGGGTGATGTCTCGCCGGCACTTGGTCCCCACGCCATGACGAGCAACTGATGGTGGCTGAGAACCTGGCCGCTGTGCCGAACGAGGGCTGTGAGCAGCCGGTACTCCAATGGAGACAAGGCGATTTCCTCGCCACGCACAGTCACCATGTGGGCACGGTGGTCTATCGTCAACTGGGCATCTGAGTAGATATCTTCATCCCTGCGTACTGCCGGCATGGCTGCTCGCCGCAATACGGCAGCAACGCGGGCCACGAGTTCGTCTTTGGCGAACGGCTTGACGATGTAGTCATCGCCGCCAGCCTGGAGCCCTTTGACCCTTTCGGACTCAGCGCCCAGCGCGGACAGGAAGATAACCGGGGCGTCTGAGACTTCCCTTATGCGCCCGCACAATTCAATGCCGTCCATGCCCTGCAGGTTGATGTCGATCAGGGCAAGGTCCGGGCGGCGGCTGAAGAAGCATTTCAAGGCTGCTTCAGCGCTGTCTGCGGAGATGACGTCGTATCCGGCCATGGAGAGCCTGGTTTCGAGCAACTCCAGTATGTCTGGCTCGTCGTCTACAACGAGTATGCTGGCTGACATGTGCTGCACCTGTAGGCGAGTATGGAATTTTGACCGGGCGACTCAGCAGTTCGAGCCCAAAACGGGCCAGACGCCACACGTTTTTGTGGCAGTGCATGAAGTCGCGCAGGCGGTTATGTACGATGATGGCTGGTTTTTAAATGTGGCTTCGGTATGCCACAGCACAACGCTAATAGCCCTACAGGCGGCACGCTTTCGTGCTAACCCCACCAAAGTTTCTGTAAGAGTCGCCCTGCGAAGTGGGGAGAGCCGCATCCGTCGGTCGCGCCCCTTGCAGTGCGTTCGGCACCCAGGTGAAGGGAGCGGCCTGCCCATCATCGCGTTGCGGCACGTCGTTTTCGCAGATTTCTGCTCAGGCGCCTGGCGTCAAGCAGACTGTGAATTGGGCTTCTGGCCCTGGCTTGTCACGTTTCCTGGCGTCGATGCGAATTTGCAGGGTTGCTGAAGAGGGGCGTGGATCATGCCTGCGCTATATATTTATCGGCCTTACCACAATGCCGGAGTGATAAATGAAGAGCTTCCTGACCCACCTTGAATGCACGCTTTGCGGCAAGGCATACGATTCAGGCGAGGCAATGCGAACCTGCCCGGCAGATGGCAAGCCGTTGTTCGCTCGCTACAACCTGGAGGGCGCCTCCGCTGCATTGAAGCGCGAGATGCTGGCGGGACGGCCCGCCAATATGTGGCGTTACCGGGAGGTGATGCCGGTACTGGCGGACGAGCATGTCATCACGCTCGGCGAGGGCTTCACGCCACTGCTGAAGGCCGAGAGGCTGGCCCGGCGGGTCGGGATGGATTCGCTCCTGATAAAGGACGAAGGCGTCAACCCCACAGGCTCATTTAAGGCCAGAGGGTTATCAGCCGCAGTTTCAAAGGCTCGTGAACTAGGGAAAATGAAGCTCACCATGCCGTCAGCCGGAAATGCGGCGGGGGCCATGTCTGCATACGCGGCGGCGGGAGGGATGGAGGCTCACGTCTTTATGCCGCGGGATGCTCCATCAGCCAACCAGATGGAGTGCATTGCCTATGGCGCCGACCTGACACTGGTTGACGGTTTTATCACTGACGCCGGCAAGCTGTCCGCGGAAGCGGCGGAAATGCATGGCCTCTTCGACGTGTCCACACTCCGTGAGCCGTATCGCGCAGAAGGCAAGAAGACCATGGGATACGAAATTGCGGAGCAGCTCGGCTGGTCAGTGCCGGACGTCATCATATATCCCACGGGTGGCGGCACTGGAATCGTGGGAATTTGGAAGGCGCTGGATGAGATGGAACAGATGGGATGGATTGGAAGCGCCCGGCCTCGCATGGTTTGTGTGCAGGCGGAGGGCTGCGCTCCACTGGTCACCGCATACCGCAAGGGAGAAGAGTTCGCTGAGCCATTCCCGAATCCCCACACGCTCGCCGCCGGGATGCGGGTTCCTGCCGCTGTGGGAGATTTCCTTGTCATTCGCGCAGTGCGGGAGAGCGGGGGAGAGGCGTTGACCGTGACCGATGACGAGATGGTTGCGGCCGTGCGGGAGATGGCCGGGGACGAAGGGGTGTTTGCAGCGCCGGAAGGTGGAGCCACGCTGGCTGCGCTGAAGCACTTGCTGGAAGATGGCAAGGTGGGACGTGATGAGCGGGTGGTCTTACTCAATACTGGCTCAGCGCTAAAGTATCTGGACGCCTTGAAGGGGAGCGCGTTATGGCCGGCGGGGCAGTCCTGAACCAGGCGGAATACCGCTGCTCCGTAACTTGGAGCGTCCAGTTTTTATACCCTAGGCGCATCCCACGCCATAACGTGGCTGCCTACGCCTTCCGGGTACATCTGGTGGTACTCATCCGCCAGCATTCCCATTATTACGGAGTTGAACCTTGCCCCGTGGTGAGGGCGGCTCTTCCGTAGAGTTCCCTCGTGCCTGAAGCCCAGGTGCTCGAACATGGATCGTGCTCCCTGGTTGTATTCGGGGACATCCACCCACGCCCGGTAGAGACCCAGGTGGTCGAACAAGTGCTCGAGCATAGCCAGGGCAGCGGCCGTCCCATAACCGTGGTGCCACAACTCCTTGCGGCCAACCAGGATGGATATCTGGGCGTCGCCGAGAGCTTCGTCTATTGTCAGCTGCCCTTCGCCGACGTGCTCACCTGAGAGTGTGTATATGGAGAATATGTCACGGTGAGGCTCGTGGTGAGGATCATGAAACACCAGGTCCCATTCTTCCTCAGTTGCGTTAAGCATCGCCTTTGGCTCGTATCCCAGGTGTGCTGCATCGCCATAGGTGTAGCGGCCAAACCAGGCTTCGGCGACGTCGGGGTCTTCAAGCCATTCGACGATACGCGCCACATCTTCCCGGGTAACCGGTTTCAGCACTGCCTGTACAGCCATGTTTGGACTCCTTGGTGCGGGGACGGAGCATTGCCAGGGGCCGGCTCCACAGGGTCTGCAAGATCCGGCCGCCGAAGGTGTGGGGGGAGTATATACGAGTATCCATGTAACTCTGTTCGATCCCTTCACGCTGAGTTTGCACCATAAACGGCTCACTGCTAGGATTCACCTGCTACGGCAAAATGAAATGGATAGTTCATACGAGAGGTGATTCCATGGCTGAGGGTAAGATCCAAGCCGAGGTTGTTTACTGCGTTCCTTGAGGCCACCACAACCTGGCTTCCTGGATGGTAAGCGAGTTGTTTGCGGCTGGCGGTCCTGATGTTGCTATCACTGTCACTCCAGGTGGCGGTGGTGTATTCCAGATAAAACTGGACGGTCAAGTGGTTTTTGACAAGGCAACCGAAGGCAAATTCCCTGATTTGCCCAAGGCCAAAGAGATCAAGGCCGAAGTGCGAAACCGCATAGAAGCAGCCTCCTGACGCCGTAGCGTCCAGACGGCTGTTGCTCATGAAGGCCCCTGTGACATTCACAGGGGCCTTTTCCTGTACTGGAGCACCAAGCGTGCCCGGGGTTCGACAGTTAACATAAGGCCGGTGCAGTGACGCTGCCCATGCCATTCTTCATGCATTTCACGATTGGAGTACGACCTTGAAAGCTGCGGTACTTTACGAAGCAAACAAGCCAATGCCCATCGTGGACCTTGATCAGTCCCCACCGAAGGCGGGCGAGGTGAAGGTGCGCGTCGGGGCCGCCGGCATATGCGCCAGTGACCACCACATCATGACCGGCACGGCCTCCTTCCCGCTGCCAATGGTCCTGGGACACGAGGGCGCCGGCACTGTGGAAGAGGTGGGGGAGGGCGTCACTTCGGTGAAGCCCGGCGACCGCTGCATCATGTCGTTTGTCGCCAACTGCGGCCACTGCCGCATGTGCCGCACGGGTTACCCGCAGATTTGCGATACGAATATGGCGACTGGGCCGAAGCAGTATGACGGCACGTTCAGGCTGCATGATCCGAAAGGCAACGAGATATACCAGATGGCCAAGCTGGGGCTGTTCGGCGAGTATCTGGTGGCCCCGGCACAGGCTTGCTTCCCCATGCCTGACGACGTACCGATGGAAGTTGCGGCGCTCATAGGCTGTTCTGTCACGACTGGCGTGGGTGCGGTCATAAATCAGCCGGGATTCCGCTCAGGTATGAGCGTGGCGGTTTTCGGGTGTGGCGGCGTGGGCCTCAACGTCATACAGGGCGCCCGGCTCATGAATGCGTCCAAGGTCATTGCTGTAGACATTCATGACCACAAGTTGGAGTTCAGCTACAAGTTCGGGGCAACTGACGTTGTCAACGCTCGTGCGGGAGATGCTGTACAGGCCATAAAAGACCTGACCGGTGGGGGAGTGGACTTTGCATTTGACAGCTTTGGCAGCTCAATTACCACGAGCCAGGCCGTGGATTCGGTTCGCAAGGCAGGCACCGCAGTAGTGGTCGGCCTTGCTCCAGTTGGCGACACTGCCCCGGTTAACCTGGTGGACCTTGTGAGATCGCAGAAGAACCTGGTGGGAAGCTACTACGGCTCGGCCAGCCCACATGAGACGTTTGGGAAACTGGTGGACTTCTACCGCAGAGGCATCATTGATATCGACAGTCTCGTAATGCGCAGGTACAAGCTGGACCAGATCAACGAAGGCTTTGATGCGCTGGCCAGTGGTGAAGACGGCCGCGGAGTAATTGTTTTCGATTAATCTGCACCGATGGGAAAGAGGGGCGGGTATCGGCGGCGCGCAGGCGTTTGGCTGGGCCAAATTATGCGCCGATACAGCCTTCAACCACCCCAAAACGTGCCCTTTCAAACTCGATTGTGGTCTTTTTCACTTGCTGGGCCAATGGGCGAATGCTATATTCCGAGCGAGTACAGACCCTGCTTAAACACTCCCGTAGACGGCTCAGAAACGGTCCATGCTAGACGACTACTTCCGGCAGTACGGGCTTCTCGCCATATTCGTAGCCATAGCCATTGCTGTGCCCGTCGGCATGCTTCTCATGTCTTACCTGGCATCATTGGTGCGGGTGCGGCCGTCCCGGCCATCGCCGGTGAAGCGCACGGCCTACGAAGGCGGCATGAAGCCGTTCAGTCCAAGGCCGGTCCAATTTAATTTCCGCTACTACTACTACGCATTGCTTTTCGTGGTGTTCGACGTGGAGACGGTGTTTCTTTACCCGTGGGCCGTCGAATATGGCGTGATGTCAGTCCAGTTCGGTGCTGTGGCGCTTGGTGCAGTGGCGGTGTTCCTGGCGGTCGTGACTGTGGGTTACATCTACGCATGGCGGAAGAAGGCGTTGGAATGGACATAGAACGCATGCAGAACGAGCAGCCGGGTGTTGCACTCGCACCGGGAATGCAGTCTCCGCTCGCCTCCATCACCTGGGACATGGACCGGGAGGAGGGCGAGTCGGTCAACCGTATGAAGGCTACGCATACCGAGCCGTTCCCTGAGCCGGTGCTTGAAGTCCCCGCTGACATGCGGCGCAGCGCCATTGTCACGTCGGTGGACTCTCTGTTGAACTGGGCGCGTAAGTCGTCGGTATTTCCGTTGCAGTTTGGCCTGGCGTGCTGCGCGTTCGAGATGATCGCAACGGCCATGTCCCGTTTTGACATATCCCGCTTTGGCATGGAGGCGTTCCGGGCGACGCCACGACAGGCGGACCTGATGATCGTCGCCGGCACTGTCACTTGGAAGATGGCGGTACCACTTCGGCGGCTGTATGACCAGATGTCGGAGCCGAAGTGGGTCATATCCATGGGCGTGTGCGCCACGAGTGGCGGACCGTACTACCAGAGCTATTCGGTGGTGCCAGGCGTTAACCACATTGTCCCTGTGGATGTATATGTGCCGGGCTGCCCACCGAGGCCTGATGCGCTGCTCTACGGCATTATGCAACTGCACGAGAAGATAAAGCGGTACAGCCTGACAGGCACGCCGGCGGGGCAGGCATGACGAGGGCCTGGCGTGGAGATGAGTTGGCGGAGGCCATCGAGGCCTTTGCGCCCGGCTCTGTTGTTGGTCACAACACCAGGGATGTGTGGCTTCGGCCTGCAAGTGTCCTTGAAGTGGCGCGCGGCTTGCGCGAACGGCCGGAGTTCAAGTTTGATCTTCTGACCATGCTGACAGCGGTGGATTACATAGACCACTTTGAGGTTGTGTATAGGCTCATTTCACTTCCCAAGAACCGCACCGCCATGCTCAAGGTGAAGTGTGGGGAGGGGCGCAGTGAGCCTGCGGTGCCAAGTGTCTATGACGTGTGGCGGGGCGCTGACCTGTTGGAAAGGGAGGCGTGGGACCTGATGGGCGTCAGGTTCGATGGCCACCCGAACCACAAGCGAATCATGCTGTGGGAGGGGTTCCCTGGCCATCCGCTTCGCAAGGATTACGTTACCTACGACCAGTCTGTGACTGAAATTGCCGATCAAGACTGAACCCATAACAATCAACATGGGCCCGCAGCACCCCAGCACGCACGGGGTGTTCCGGATGCGCGTCACGTTCGACGGCGAACAGGTCGTCGACGTGGAGCCCATCTTTGGATACCTGCATCGCGGCTCAGAAAAACTGGCCGAAGAGCGCACGTATACGCAGGTTGTCACGCTGACCGATCGCATGGATTACGTGGCTGCCATGACCAACAACCAGGCTTATATCCTGGCTGTGGAGAAGCTTGCGGGTATTGAACCGGCTCCGCGTGGGGTCTGGCTCCGCATGATTGCCGCAGAACTCCAGCGGATTGCCAGCCACCTGGTGGCTACGGGCTTCCTGTTGCAGGACCTCGGTGCGTGGGCCACTCCTCTTATTTACGCGATGCGGGAGCGGGAAAAGATCCTGGACCTCTTCGAAATGCTGTGCGGCGCCAGGATAACGAACTCATATCTTCGCCCAGGCGGTGTCTTCATGGATGCTCCAGCCGAGTTCTGGCCGGCGTTGGATATGTTCCTGGATGAAATACCGCACCGCGTCGACGATCTTGAAGACCTTCTATCCACCAACGAGATCATCCTTGCGCGGACAAAGGGCGTGGCGGTAATCAAGCAGGACGTGATGGTTAACGCATCCATCACGGGACCAATGTTGCGCGCCGGAAACGTGGACTGGGACCTTCGTCATCGCGATCCCTATGACTACTACGATCGCGTGGAGTTCAAACGGCCCCTGCATTCCGCCAGTGACAACTACGCCCGCTACCTGGTCAGGATGCAGGAGATGCGTGAGTGCATCAGGATTATTCAGCAGTGTCTGGAGCAAATCGAGCCTGGCCCCGCCCGGCCCAAGGAAGTCCCGTTTATCGTCAGGCCGCCAAAGGGCGATGTGTATTCGTCCATCGAAGGCCCAAAGGGCGAACTGGGTTTTTACCTGGTGAGCGACGGCGGCATTTCCCCGTACCGGTGCCACGTCAGGGCGCCATCCCTGATCAACCTGACTCTGCTTCGCGAGATGCTGATTGGCGGTATGGTGGCTGACATGTTTGTCAGCTTCGGCAGCGTGGACATCAACATGGGCGAGGTGGACCGCTAGTGTCTCCCTTCCTCGAAAACACCCTGTTCAGGAACATCTACTGCAACATCTCGTCTGGCAGCAATGACTGTACGAACCTGGGTTACTCCGGAGGCATACTGCCCGCCGGCTACGAGTGGCTGGTCTTCGCCATCACCGGGTTCATCATGGCAATGACGGTTATAAACGGTGTGCTGTTGGGGGTCCTGGCGTTCATATGGGGTGAGCGCCGCCTGCTGGCCAGGTTCCAGAATAGGGTCGGTCCAAACCGCTGGGGGCCTTTTGGGACGTTCACATCCGTGGCTGATGCCATCAAGACAATGTTCAAAGAAGACGTCGTTCCGAAAGATGCTGACCGCTGGTTGTTCAACCTGGCGCCCATCCTTATGGTTGTGCCGATCTTCCTGGTGTTTGCTGTCATACCGTTCGGTGCTGGCACCGTCATAGCAGACCTGAACATCGGAATTTTGTTCGTGATAGCCGTGACGTCTATGAGCGGGCTGGCTGTCGTCATGGCATCATGGGCGTCCGGCAACCGTATCGCCATCTTCTCGGGGCTTCGAGCTGTGGCGATGCTGATCAGCTACGAAATCCCAATGGCACTGGCTTTGCTTGGCGTGCTCATGCTGTCCGGGTCGCTTGCACTTGGGAGCATAGTTGGCGCCCAGGATGTGCCATTCATCCTTGTGCAGCCGCTGGGTTTCCTGGTCTTCTTCCTGGCTGCGCTTGCCGAAACGAACCGCACGCCGTTTGACATCACCGAGGCTGAATCTGAGCTTGCAGCTGGTTACCTCAACGACTACAGCAGCATGAAGTTCGGGGTGTTTTTCCTTGCTGAGTTTGCTGCGGCAATCGCAGCAGCAGCGGTAATGGTGACGGTGTTCCTGTCAGGCTGGCGCGGGTGGGGGTTCTTTCCTTCGGAAGTATGGTTCTTCCTGAAGTTGGCGCTTGTACTGTCAGCCATAGTGTGGGTCAGGGCTACATGGCCGCGCCTGCGCATAGACCAGATACTCACGCTGGCATGGAAGGGTCTGTTTGAGCTTACGTTGATCAACCTGGTTGCCACTGCGGTGCTGGTTGCAATCTGGCCGTCGCCCACGGCTGGTCAACTCTGGATCATGGCGGGCGTCAACTGGGTTGTGTTCTTTATTTCGATATTGTTGATTGGCCGCCTGCTCAGCCCGAGGCCGCACATGGATGAAAGCGCCCAGGACACATCAATCGCCTTGTATCCAGTGGCAACGGAAGAGGACCAGGCTCGTCCCGTTGCGGTGGAGGGAGCGGATTAGATGTATGGACTTGGATTGCTGAAGGGCATGGGCGTGACGATGAAGAATTTCATTCGCACGCCGTCAACTGTGCAGTACCCGAACCGTCGGGTAGGACTTCTGGCAGCGGCTAAAGAAGCGGGGATGAGCCCGTTCGAATACTTGACCAAGGACCCGCGGGGCGGGGCAAAGGCGCTGGTGGGGCTGGCATCGATTCCGGTCAAGGTGCCCCAGTCCTCCAGATACCGTGGCAACGAGTTCACGTGGTATGAAGATCGGTGTACCGGCTGCGCGAGCTGCGCAAAGTACTGCCCGCTGGGAATCATAGAAATTGTTACGCACCCGGGCGGAATGGACGCGCAAGAGGGCGAAAGCTACGCCATAGATGTGTTCGACATTGATACAGGCCGCTGCATGTTCTGCGGCCTGTGCGTTGAAGCATGCCCTTATGACGCCCTGCATATGGGATCCCAGTTTGAGCGCGGCAACTACCAGCGCAAGAACCTCGTCATCACCGTGGATGAATTGCGTGACAACATGAAGAGGCCCAGCAGTTGGTTCCGTCCCCAGATGGAAGAGCGTGGCTACAACCCGTATAAGGAAACCCTGGACAATCATTACAGGGCGGGCCGCCATGAGCAGCCGACTGCGGAAGAACTGAAGGAAAGGTGGGTCGACGAACGTTGACCGGCGCCTTTGAGACTCCCATAGCGGCAGATATAGTCTTCTGGCTGGTGTCCGTCCTGACGGTTGGAGCTGCACTTCTCGTGGTCACGCTTCGGGACGTATTTAAGGCGGCTGTCTCCCTGGCCGTTTCGTTCGTAGGCGTGGCCGGGCTGTTCTTCCTGTTGCAAGCCGAGTTCATCGGCATCGTGCAAATACTGGTCTATGTTGGTGGCGTGTCCATCCTGATCGCGTTCGCGGTGATGCTGATTCGCGATATGGCGGGTGGCAGCCTGCCCGTTAGAAAAAGCCAGGGTGTTGCTGCTGCCACAGTGGCCACGCTGTTTTTTGCGGCAATAGTCTTCACTTCGTATAGCGCTGACTGGAACCGGATTGATCAAATTGATGACCCCGCTGCTGTTGCTGGACTGGTAGGCGCGTACACCGAGCGTGAAGTAATGGTGAATGGTGAGACCGTGCGGGTGGTCGAGCCCGCGGATCCTTCTGACCCTGCGGCGCAGCCAGGGGTACTCATAGACAGCACAGGGGTTGTCGGGACGCTGCTTATCCGCGAGTATCTGTTGCCGTTCCAGATTATCGGCCTGGTGCTGGTTGCATCTCTGATAGGCGGCCTCATGCTAATGCGGACCAGGAGCGAGGAAGCGTGAATTTAGAAAACGTCCTCCTGGTGTCAGCGCTCATCTTCGCCATTGGAATATACGGCGTGCTTTCGCGGCGCAACGTCGTTACAGTGCTCATGTCGCTTGAATTGATGTTCAACGCAGTGGTGGTTGCTGCCGTGGCGTTCGCCCGTTTCACGCCATCTGCCGGATTGGTTGGCAGCGCCGGCACGGTTGAGGTAGAGGCGCTCAGGGGCGCGTTAACGGGACATGCGTTCGCTATTTTTGTGATTGCCGTTGCCGCTGCGGAAGCGGCCCTTGCCCTGGCCCTGGTGTTCGCCATGTACCGGGCGAGAGAAACCGTGGAAATTACCGACGCCGCGACAATGCGACACTAGCCGACGGCTTTTTTGGCCGGGAGACCACGCCCTTTGTGGATCGACTACAAGAAGGCGCCCAACCTGATGGTGGCCGAGATGTGGAAAAACCTGTTGGAAGGCGAAGGCCTGCCGACCAAGATCATCCCAGAGGGTGAAATCCTGGACTGGAGCGAACGCGTCCCGTTCAGAATCCTCGTGCCCAAGGGGCGCGAGCACGTTGCCGACGAAATTCTCCGCAAGCTTTAGCAGTTAGACCTACATTGTTTTCAGAAGCAGCCGCCTGGCTGATACTCGCCCTGCCGCTCGCCAGCTTTTTGCTGGTGAGTCTGTTTATTCGTCCATTCCTTGGCGCCGCAAACCGGGTTGCCGGGTGGGTGACCATCCTGGCCATCGGTGGCTCGTTCATCCTCTCCCTGGCGGCGCTGAGTTCCGTCGTCTCAAACGGGGCGATAGAGTATCCGGTTCGTGAGTGGATTTCAGTCCTGGGATTTGAGATCACCTTCGGGTTCCTCCTGGATCCGCTCACAGCCATCATGCTTGTGGTTGTGAGCGGCGTAAGCCTGCTGGTGCAGATCTACTCCCAGGCGTACATGCACGGGGACCGTAGCTATGCCCGGTACTACGCTTATATGTCGTTGTTCACGGCCTCCATGCTGGGGTTGGTCACTGGCCGCAACGTCGTGCAGGTATTTGTGTTCTGGGAATTGGTGGGTGTTTCGTCGTACCTGCTGATTGGCTTTTGGATGGAACGTCCCACCGCGGCTGCTGCTGCGAAAAAGGCATTTCTCATTACCCGTTTCGGCGACTTCGGGTTCCTGCTGGGCATCCTGTACCTGTACAGCATTGATCCTGCGTACCTGGACATCCCGGCGCTGTACCAGGCAGCAGGCGCCGGCCTGATAGCCGCCTCTGCGGCCACATGGGTGGCGCTCGGTTTCTTCATGGGGGCGGTCGGCAAGTCAGCGCAGTTCCCGTTGCACAACTGGCTCCCGGACGCCATGGAGGGTCCCACGCCGGTCTCAGCGCTCATCCACTCGGCCACAATGGTGACCGCCGGTGTTTTCCTTATAGCGCGTTTCTTCCCGTTGTTTGAGGCTTCAGATGCCATGTTGCTGGTGGCACTGATAGGCGGCTTCACCGCGGTGTTCGCTGCCAGTATGGGGCTGGTAGCGAACGACATAAAACGCGTGCTGGCGTACTCCACAATCAGCCAGCTTGGCTACATGGTGTTTGCGCTCGGCATAGGTGCGTATGCGCCTGCTATTTTCCATCTGTTCACACATGCCTTCTTCAAGGCCGCTCTGTTCCTTGGATCAGGTTCGGTGCACCATGCCAGCGGAACGTTCAACATGCGTTACATGGGCGGCCTGCGCAAGGTCATGCCATATACATACGCGGGCATGGTGATCGCCAGCCTCAGCCTTGCGGGCGTGTTCCCGCTATCTGGCTTCTGGAGCAAGGACGAAATCCTGGCTACTGCGTTCGAGCGCGGTTCTGGTATTGGATACCTGGTGCTGGCGCTTGGCCTGACAGCCGCCATCATGACCGCGTTCTACATGTTCAGGGCCATATTCATGACGTTCCACGGAGAGTACCGGGGTGGGGCAGAAGCCGAGATGGAGGACCTCAAGAACACCCGGCAGGAGGCGCCTGCCGTATTGGGCCACACGCACCTGGCAGAATCGCCGTGGATGATGGTCGGTCCCATAGCGGTGCTGGCTGTGCTTGCCATAGGCATTGGCTTTCTGGTTAATCCCACAGTGGCATTGCCCGGAGTGGACCAGCACGCCTTCTCGCACTTCATCACGGACAACACGGCTGTATTCCCGACGCATGACGATGCTGTTCACGCCGGGGCGGCGCCTGAGTTCAACTGGCTGATTGCCGGCGTGTCCACGGCGCTGGCCCTGGGTGGCATCGCCATTGCCTACATGATGTACATATCCGGCGCAATCTCTCCCGCCAGGCTTGGCGCCCAGTTCCCTACGGTTTACCGCCTGCTCATCGGCAAGTACTACATCGACGAGCTCTACGAGGACCAGATCGTCAGGAAAGGCTTCTACGGTACTGCGGCCAGGGCCGTTAACTGGGCGGATGGGGCATGGCTGGACAATGTGAATGTGCAGGTATCCGCCTGGACGAGCAGACTAGGCCGCGGACTGGCACAGATTCAGAACGGCCAGACGCAGGCGTACGCGCTGGTTATGGCTGCGGGCCTTATCGTTGTCATAGCTGCATTCGTGGCCTGGGGGATCTGATTGGTTAAGCGATTACTGGCACGGTTTAATTTGACGCGCTCCCGCATACAGCGCGTGGCGGCGGCATAGGTATGTTCAGCGGACTCCTTACTGCAACTGTCTTTCTCCCAGCCCTGGCAGCGGTGCTGATCGCACTGCTTCTCCGGCGTGACAGTCACGTACGTTGGACAGCGATCGCAGCTACTGTTGCCACGTTCATTTTGTCGATCATTGTGTTCGTGGGATACGACAGTGCCGCGGGCGGCGTGCAGATGGTGGATCTCTACCAGGACTGGATTCCCATTGACGCGTTGCGGGCGCAGTACCTGCTGGGCGTGGATGGCCTGAGTGCGCCGTTGGTGCTGCTCACCGGCCTGTTGGGGATGTCGGCTGCACTGGCATCATGGCGAATCCAGTTGCGGGTCAAGGAGTACTTCTTCTGGCTACTGCTGCTGCAGGCTGCCGTGATGGGCGTGTTCCTGTCGCTGGACCTCCTGCTGTTCTTCATATTCTTTGAGTTTGAGCTGATACCGATGTATATGCTCATCTCGATTTGGGGGACCGGGCGGCCTCGCTACTCAGCCATGAAATTCGTGTTGTTCACGCTGGCCGGCGGAGCGTTCATGCTCGTGGGCATCCTGGCGTTGTTCCTTTCTCCCACAGTGAACACGCTCGCAATGGTGTCCATTCCAGAGGCGGGTATCGTCGGCATACCAGATCTGATTGCCGGCGCTGATCTGATCGCTCCGGCGGCACTGATCTTTTCGTTCTTCCTGGTTGCGTTTGCAATCAAGCTGCCTTTATGGCCGCTGCACAACTGGCTGCCGGACGCACACACTGACGCTCCAACGGCGGTGAGTGTGATGCTGGCTGGCGTGCTCCTGAAAATGGGCGGTTACGGTCTCATCAGGATCAATGTGGGGATGTTCCAGGAGACCTCCGGGTTCACTGTGGCGGACGCAGCAGGCATCCTGGCTGTCATTGCCGCTGTGAGCGTTATATATGGCGCCATCGTGACTATCCGCCAGACCGACATGAAGCGGCTAATCGCCTTTAGCAGCGTCAGCCATATGGGCTTTGTGATGCTGGGCATCTCGGCGGTGGCAGGCGCCGGCGGCACGATGGCCAGTGGCGGGCTGAACGGCGCCGCACTCCAGATGTTTACCCACGGCACCATAACTGGCCTTGCGTTCCTGATGGTGGGCCTGACCTACGACCGAGCTCACACGCGGTACATTCCCCACCTGGGCGGACTGTGGCGGAAGATGCCGTTGATAGCCATATTCTTCTTTATTGCCGGCTTCGGGTCACTGGGACTGCCGGGGCTGTCCGGGTTCGCCTCCGAGATTATGATCTTCCTGGGAACTTTCCCTGTTTGGGGCTGGGCTACAGGTGTGGCGGCATTTGGTGTGGTGCTGGCAGCCGG
This sequence comes from Dehalococcoidia bacterium, assembly GCA_040878005.1. Lineage (GTDB taxonomy): Bacteria > Chloroflexota > Dehalococcoidia > Lucifugimonadales > Lucifugimonadaceae > JBBDMW01. The sequence continues at coordinate 17,778 of JBBDMW010000046.1, read as the reverse complement.
GTACACGCTCTGGATGATCCAGCGTACTTTCTTTGGCCCTGGCCCGGCTGAAGGCGGGATGTCTCTCGAGCAATATGAGAAGCTTGAGGACGCCAACTGGGTTGACATGATCCCGGTTGTGGCGCTGGCCGCGCCGATCCTGATAGTGGGCGTTTGGCCCTCGGTCATTGTTGACGTATTCAAAGTAGGCATAGAGGCGACACTGCGCTCATGACGGCTCACGACCTCTGGGTTCTTTCTCCCGTGATGGCGATGGCCGGCGTGGCCATCTTCATGATTTGCGCGGACCTGGTTGTAAACAACAAACGCTTGCTGGCATACATGGGCTTCGCAGCGCTGGCTGTGCCTTTGTTCTTTTCTCTAAACCTGTGGTTTGGATGGGTCGGAGATTTCTCTGCCGGGCCGGCGCTGTTTGATTCCATAATCGCGGATCGCTTCGCCCTGTTCTTTCACTTCCTCCTGATAGGCGTGACCGGCGGCGTGATACTGGCGTCGATCAGGTACGTTGACCAGTTGCCGGAGTTCCGGGGCGAGTTCTTCGCCCTGGTACTGTTGTCTGTCACAGGCATGATGCTCCTGGTATCAGCCCGTGAGCTCATATCCATATATGTTTCGCTTGAGCTTACGGCTCTGCCTGTCGCTGCCCTCGCAGCCATCAAGCGTGATGGACGATCCGTAGAGGCAGGCCTGAAGTTCCTTGTCCTCTCAGCGGTTAGCACAGCGGTGATGCTGTACGGCATCGCGTTCATATATGGCTACACCGGAAGCACCCACCTGGAGACTATCCTGGCGCGGTTGGCCGAGATTCCGGCCGCCGACGGTCAACCGTTCGGCAGCTACGCTGTGCTGTTTGCGATCGTGATGATCATCGCAGGCTTCGGTTTCAAGATGGCAGCAGTACCGTGGCAGATGTGGGTGCCGGATGTATACCAGGGGTCACCCACGCCAGTCGCAGCGTTCCTTTCGGTCGCCTCAAAGGCCTCAGCGTTCGCTGTGCTGCTCAGGGTTATGTATACGGCTTTTGGCGCCGACAGCCTGACACAGGACTGGTCAAGTCTTTTCGCCATACTGGCAGCACTGTCCATGTTGGTGGGTAGCCTGCTCGCTCTTGCCCAGACCAATGTGAAGAGGCTGCTCGGTTACAGCACGATTGCCCAGGGCGGCTACATCCTGGCAGGTGTCGCGGCCGTGGCTGCAAACACCGAGACTGGCGCCCAGGGGGCCGGGCCACAGGGTGTCATGTACTACCTGGCCGGGTATGCGTTCACCAACCTGGCCGTTTTCTTCGCCATCATCGCCATATCGAACCGTACCGGCAGCGAGATGATCTCTGGACTGAACGGCATGGGCCGGCGGTCCCCGGTCCTGGCTGTGCTGCTCACTGTTGGAATCCTCTCGCTGCTTGGCGTTCCGCCTACCGTAGGGTTCATGTCCAAGGTTGTAGTTTTCAGCGCCGCGGTTAACTCCGGCCTGCTGTGGCTGGCTGTGCTGGGAATGTTGACCACGGTTGTGTCCGCCTACTACTACCTCAAGATCGTGCGAGCTATGTTCTTCGAAGATGCGGAGGATGATTCACCAGTGCGCGCAGACCCTCCGCTTCTGTTTGCTACAGGCGTTGCCGCAGCGGGTGTTGCTGTGTTTGGAGTGGCGCCCTGGCTCATATTGCACCTTGCAGAAAAGGCCCTCACAATCCTTCCATCGGCCGCCGGAGCATAGGTATGCCCGGTTTCACTGAGGCTGCCTGCGTGGTCGGTCTGGCCCTGTTCAGTGGGGTATGCCATGCAGAGGTATGAACGGATAGGAATCGTCTACCACGGTCTTCTGCCGGAGGCCCGGGCGTTGGCCGAATCGCTCCGCCGCCAGTTTGGAGATAACCGGGACTGGTGGCTGGCGACCCAGGATACGCTGGAGCGCGAATCTACCCGCCTGGACGGCACTGACCTCATCGTGACCATTGGCGGTGACGGCACCATCCTCCGAGGGACACACCTGGCTGCGCCGCAGGATATCCCGGTGCTGGGCGTGAACATGGGCCGGGTGGGATTCATGAGCGAGATCGACGCTGACGACGCGCTTGATGGATTGGGCTGGTACCTGGATGGGAATGCACGGGTGGAAGTACGCTCGATGCTTCGCGCTGAGGTTGAAGGCCTGACAATGGATGCCCTGAACGATGTGACTGTGGCACGCGGGGCAGTCGTGAGGGTTATCGAGGTCAGGACGGTTATCGATGGTGTGCTTCTGAACACCTATCGAGGCGATGGTGTGGTTGTGGCAACGGCAACCGGTTCCACCGGGTACGCACTGGCGCTTGGCGGGCCGGTGATGGACCCTGTCTCCCAGGATTTCTTGGTGAAGCCTGTGGCAGCTCATATGAGCCAGTTTGGGGGAGTGATACTCCAGGCCACATCTACGTTACACATGACTGTGCGGTGTGACAGTCCTGCTACGGTCAGCGCTGACGGCTTTATGGATCGAGCGCTGCAAGACGGCCAGGCAGTTAAAGTTGGGCACAGTTCCCACTACGCCCGCTTTCTCAGGAAGGACTCGTACGCTTCGTTCTGGGGATCACTCTCCATGCGGCTGGGAATGGTGCAGGGTGCGCTTCCACGCAAAGAGCGAGCCGATGAGTATTCCGATAACATATAGTTGCTTTGGATCCGCAAATCCCATCTACCCTGGCATCTCGCCGCATTCATGACGGCAAGCGAATCTCCCTTCGACTCGACACGGTTCAGATCGGGGATCGTCCGGTCGTTGAGAGGGAGATTGTTGAGCACCCCGGCTCAGTGGTCATAGTTCCGGTTACAGACAAAGAAACGGTCTTGCTCATTCGCCAGTGGCGGCAGCCAGCCGGGGAGGTGCTCCTGGAAGCACCTGCGGGAACTCTGGACCCCGGAGAGGACGCAGAAGCGACGGCTCTCAGGGAACTCAGGGAGGAAGCGGGAGTCAGCGCAGGCCGGCTCATCAGCATGGGCGGCTCCTGGGTTACTCCCGGCTATTCCACTGAGTACACGTACGCTTACCTCGCCACTGATCTCAGCGAAGACCCCCTGCCGCAGGATGACGGCGAAGATATACATGTGGTAGAAACGCCCCTATCCCAGGTACCGGAACTGATACGCTCAGGACAGTTGCGGGACCAGATGTCCATCGCGGCGCTGTGCATGGGGCTTTATCTTTATCGAGACGAACTGAAACACAGCCAGGCATCACGGGGCGGCTCCCGGTGACGGGCATACGCCAGCGGAGAGAAGGATGTACGAACACGACCTGCTGATAATAGGGGCCGGCCTGGCCGGCCTGCGCGCCGCTGTAGAAGGTGTGCGAAACGGCTCCAACGTGGCCGTTATCTCAAAGGTGCACCCGGTCCGCAGTCATTCAAACGCGGCCCAGGGCGGCATCAATGCCGCGCTGACTGACCGCGGCGACGACTGGGAGGACCATGCACTCGCCACAATAAAGGGCAGTGACTACCTTGCGGATCAAGACGCTGTCGAGATTATGGCCCGGGAGGCGGGTGATGCGCTGATTGAGCTGGAGCACATGGGCGTGATCTTCAGCCGTGACGAGACGGGCCACCTGGGGACTCGCCGTTTTGGCGGGCAGAAGAAGGCTCGCACATTCTTCGTCGGCGCAATCACAGGGCAGGCCATGCTACATGTCCTGTACGAGCAGGCGCTGAAGTATGGGCTCCAGGTCTACGAAGAGTGGTATGTCACATCGCTGATAGTTGAGGATGGCGCGGTCAGGGGCGTCACTGCCCTTGACATTCACAGCGGAGAGCTGCACACGATACGTGCCAAGGCCGTCATCATGGCTGCCGGTGGCGCAGGGCGCGTTTTTGAGCCATCCACCAACGCCCTCATTTGCACTGGCGATGGCCTGGCTCTGGCGTGGCGTGCAGGCGCGGCCCTGATGGATATGGAGATGATCCAGTATCACCCCACTACCCTGGCCAGGACTGGCATCCTGCTGTCCGAGGCGGCTCGAGGTGAGGGCGCATACCTGATCAATTCTGAGGGCGAACGTTTTATGGAGCGGTATGCGCCTGAGTATCTTGAACTCGCCTCACGCGACGTTGTGTCTCGCGCCGAGCAGACTGAGATCGACGAGGGACGGGGCATAGACGGAAATGTGCTGCTGGACCTCCGTCACCTGGGTCGCAAGTTCATCGAGGACCGCCTTGGGTATCTCCAGGAAGTGGCTACGGAATTCATGGGCATTGACCTGGCAGAGCAACCGGTCCCAATTCGGCCCGGAATGCATTACATCATGGGCGGCATCAAGACGGATGTTAACGGCTTGACCTCTGTGCCCGGCTTATATGCCGCGGGTGAATGTGCCAATGTCAGTGTCCACGGGGCAAACCGGCTCGGAGCGAACTCGCTCCTGGATACTGTGGTGTTTGGCAGACGGTCTGCGCAACACGCCGTGGAGTATGTGAAATCCATCAACGGCAACGGTTCCAGCAGTGAAGAGCACCTGGAGACCGAGAAGAAGCGCCTGCAGGCCATCCTTGACCGGGAGCGCGGCTTGAAGTCAGCGGCAGTCCGCCAGGAAATGGCGGAGTCCATGACGGCGGGCATCGGAGTATTCCGCGACCAGGAGTCGATGGAAGGCGCCCAGGCGAAGATCAAAGAAATCCGAGAGCAGCTGCCCAGGGTATCGGTGGATGATAAAGGCAAGGTCTTCAACACGGATCTCATGTTTGCCCTGGAGTTGGACTTTATGGTGGATGTCGCTGAGTCAGTTTGTGCAGGCGCCCTTGCCCGCAAGGAGAGCCGCGGTGCGCATTTCCGCACTGACTTAGAGGACAGGGACGATGAAAACTGGCTGAAGCACACCCTCGTCTACAAGACCGACGAGGGCATCCGTGTGGACACATCACCGGTCACCATCACCAAGTGGGAACCGGTAACGAGGGTCTACTAATGCAGGCAAATATCAAGGTAAGAAGGTTTAACCCGGAGACTCCCAGCAAGGAGGCGCACTACCAAGAATTCTCGGTGGATGTTCACGAGAGTTCATCGGTCCTGGACGCCCTGATCAAGGTCAGGGAAGAGGTGGACGGCACACTGGCGCTGCGCTGCTCGTGCCGTGCGTCAATCTGTGGCTCGTGCTCGATGAGGGTCAATGGCCAGGCAACGCTCGTATGCAAGACCCGGCTGGAGGAAGTTGCACCGAACGGCGAGCAGATCACGATCGATCCCATGGGCAACATGCCTGTGATCAAGGACCTGGTCGTGGATATGAAGTTGCACTGGGACAAGGTGCGCGCCGTTGACCCGTACCTCCGTCCAGGAGGCCCAGAGCCGGATGGGGAGTACATTGCCCCTAATGAGGCGATGGAACACCTCGTGGGCGTGATGAACTGCATTATGTGCGGGGCGTGCGTCTCTGATTGCACCGCGCTGGAAGTCGACGAAAACTTTACCGGGCCGGCGGCGCTTGCGAAGGCCTACAGGTTCGTTGCCGATCCAAGGGACGACACTACGCACGAGAGGCTGGGCAAGCTCAACGAATACCCGCACATTTGGGACTGCACGCGGTGTTACTACTGCGTGGAAGTCTGCCCGAAGGATGTTGCTCCAATGGACCGCATCATGAAGATGCGTGATATGGCGATAGAAGACGGCTACACCAACACGCCTGGCTATCGGCATACGGAGTCCTTCGTCAGCTCAGTCCGGAAGCATGGCCGCCTGGACGAGTCGCGCCTCGCAGTGGACAGTGTGGGCTGGACCAACTTGCCTGGCCTGCTGGATCTTGCGCCTGTGGGCCTGAAGGCTCTAAGGAAGGGCAAGCTTCCGCCAATCATTCCGCACAAGGCTGAGGACCATAAGCAGATCAGAAAGATCGTGGACAAACTCGAGGACGAAGCCAAGTGAAATATGCTTTCTACCCCGGCTGCGTGGCCCGCGGCGGCGCGCCGGAACTTTACGATTCCGCAGTGGCGGTTATGGACAGGCTCGGTATTGAGCATGTCGAACTGACCAAGGCCTCCTGTAATGGTGCAGGCGTACTCCAGGAGAAGAACCGCAAGCTTGGGGACATTCTGAACGTTCGCACGTTGGCGTTGGCCGAACAGATGGGATTGCCGATTATGACCATCTGCTCTACTTGCCAGGGCGTCATCTCCCAGGCCAACCACCGAGTGCTGCGGGATCCGGCCTACCTTGAAGAGGTCAACACGTACCTCGCTGAGGAAGGTCTTGAGTACAAGGGCACTACAGTGGTTAAGCACCTGCTCTGGATACTCATTGAGGACATTGGCCTGGAGAAGCTCAAGTCCACCTTCACGCGGGAGTTGACGGGCGTGAACATCGCCCCGTTCTATGGTTGCTACATCGTCCGGCCGAGCGATGCCCTGGGTTTCGGTGAGAATCCGGAGCGCCAGACGTCGCTTGACGAAATGATCAAGGCAGTTGGCGCGAGCGTCACCGACTTCCCCGGCAAGACGAAGTGCTGCGGGTTCCCAATTCTCATGATCAACCAGAAGAACTCCATGAAGATGGTGTCCCAGCACACGGGCGACGCCAAGGACCGTGGCGCAGACGCCATGGTTACGCCGTGCCCACTTTGCCACCTTAACCTTGACGGCTACCAGCCGAAGGCGCGAAAGAACAACCGGGGAGACAAGGCGGACCTGCCGATCATTCACCTGCCGCAGATGCTGGGGCTTGCGATGGGCATGGACCACAAGTCGCTCGGTCTCCAAAGGCACATCGTGTCTACCACGAGCCTGGTGCGAAAGACGGAGACCGTGCCTGCCGGGGGTAGTGCGGAGTCGGATTGAGAGCGGTAAGAACAGGGGCCGGGGTGAATTTACCCCGGCCCCTGCTTGTTTCACCTGTATCAGGCAGGTCTACAGAGTCATCGCCCCGTCGATGAGTTGTTCGGTTCCCGTGGTGTAGGACGACTCATCTGAGGCGAGGTAGATGGCCAGGTAGGCGATTTCCTCAGGCTTCCCCATGCGGCCCATGGGCTGGCGGGCGATGAATTCCTGCATCGCCTTTTCTGGATCGGGTTGTGCGTTGATGCGGTCATGCAGGGACGGCGTGTCCACCGTGGCAGGACAGATGGCGTTGCACCGGATGCCCTGGCCAACGAAATCCTTGGCGATGGACTTCGTCAGGCCGGTTACAGCTGCTTTGGTGGTTCCGTATACGAAGCGATTTGAGACACCACTTATGTTGGATGCCACAGAACTCATGTTGATTATGCTGCCGCCACCATTCTCAATCATTAGTGGCAGGAACGTGCCGATCACCCTGTATAGAGACTTTACGTTGATGTTGAATGAAAAGTCCCAGTCTTCCTCAGTGCATTCAAGGATGGTGCCGCCTGCCACATACCCAGCGCAGTTGAACAGCACATCTGGCGCACCAACCACGTCAGCGAGCGCCTCGATATCAGTCTGGTTTGTCACATCAAGCCGACTGGTCGTGATGCCGGCCGTATCGGCCAACTCTTTGAGCTTGACCTCGTTAATGTCGGTGGCCCATACTGTGGCACCCTCACGTGCGAAGGTGAGGGCAGTCGCCCGTCCGATTCCCTGTGCGGCGGCGGTAACTACCGCAACTTTCCCTTCCAAGCGTCCTGGCATTGTTGTTTCCTGAGTTGGTGTTGATCAGCAGAGGCCCTGTGCCCCCGCCAGTGCAGGCGCCCCGGCGGTTACTCAGCGTTCGCCATGATCTCGACGAGCTCTTTCACTGAGTCAGCCGATTTCTGCAATGCAGCCTGCTCGGCGTCCGTCAGGTCCACCTGGATGACCTCCTCGACGCCTCCTGCACCCAGTTTCACCGGCACACCGGCGTAAAGGCCGTTGATGCCGTACTCGCCTTCAAGGTATGCGGCGCATGGGAGAATGGCTTTGCGGTCGAGCAGAATTGCCTCAACCATCTGGGCCGATGCCGCCGAGGGAGCGTAGAAGGCGCTGCCGGTTTTCAACAGCCCCACTATTTCAGCGCCGCCGTCCCTGGTTCGCTGTACGATTTCTTCCAATCGGTTCTTTTCGATGAGCTTTGCAACCGGCACACCACCCACAGTGGTGGAGCCAATAAGTGGCACCATGGTGTCGCCGTGGCCACCAAGCACATAGGCAGAAACGTTGGTGACCGAGACGTTCAATTCCTGTGCCAGAAAGGTGCGGAAGCGGGCCGTGTCCAGTATCCCGGCCATGCCCACCACCCGGTTCTTGGGAAAGCCGCTGACCTGGAAGGCATGCTGCACCATGGCGTCCAGTGGATTGGAGACAACCACCAGCACAGCGTTGGGCGAGCGCCTGGCGACTTCTGCGGTGACGGAGCCGACGATCTTCATGTTGGTCAACAAAAGATCGTCCCGGCTCATGCCCGGCTTGCGGGCTATACCAGCGGTGATTACGACGACGTCCGAACCTTCTGTTTCGTCGAAACCATTCGTGCCGATAACCGTGGCGTCGATTCCCAGGACCGGGCCGCTCTCAAGCATGTCCAGGGCCTTGCCCTGCGGCATACCTTCCACGACATCGACCAAGACGACGTCAGCGTATCCCCTGTCGAATATCCGCTGGGCGGTGGTCGCCCCAACGTTTCCTGCGCCGACTACTGTGACCTTGCTCCGCATGTTTGCCTTTGCCTATTACTGTGGTTTTTAACGTTCTGGGTTGAGTGAAATTGAAGTTTCAGCGAGTTCTAACGCCCGCCATTCATGCAACCTGGCAGGAGAAGTGAGTGTGAAACAAATTGCCCCGTTTGCTGTGTCTGATCCAGCGCACTATCCTGCCTTAACGTATCCCTGCCAGCGCTCTTCCAGCTTGGCATCGCGCACTGTCTCCAGCACGTAACGTCCGAACTCCTCGCCCGTCACACCCGTGTCGCGTCCCGTGATCTTCACCTTGCGCTCGTACTGTTGGCAGATCTCGAGGGCTTTGTCCAGGCGCGCTCCGAGTTCCGCGTAACCCAGGTGCTGGAGCATCAGTGCTGATGCCTTGAGCATTGAGCTGGGGTCGGCGTACTGGGCACGGCCCTCGTCCACCATGCGCGGGGCGCTTCCGTGGATAGCTTCGAACATTGCGTACTTCTTGCCGATGTTTGCACTGCCGGCGGTGCCGACACCACCCTGGATTTCTGCCGCCTCGTCAGTGAGGATGTCGCCGTACAGATTGGGCATGACAAGCACCTGGAAGTCTGACCTGCGAGACTTGTCCAGCAGCTTGGCCGTCATGATGTCTATGTACCAGCCGTCCCATGATATGCCGGGATAGTTCTTTGATATCCGGTCGGCTACCTCAAGGAACTTGCCGTCGGTCAGCTTCACGATGTTTGCCTTGGTCACGACGGTTACGCGGGTCTTGCCGGTACGCTTGGCGTGGGCAAAAGCAGCGTCGATGATGCGCTCGGAGCCTGGCGTGGTGATGAGCCTGAAGTCAATCGAAAGATCAGGCGTCACGTCTATGCCCTGGCTTCCCAGCGCGTACAGGTCCTCTGTGTTCTCCCGGAAGAATGTCCAGTCGATACCCTCTGAAGGCACGCGGACCGGGCGGACATTGGCGAACAAGTCCAGGGCCTTCCGCATGCCGACGTTGGCCGATTCAATGTTTGGCCACTGGTCGCCTTTTTCGGGAGTGGTGGTTGGACCCTTGAGCGTGACATGACACTTCTTGATCTCTTCCAGCACGTCGTCCGGAATGGATTTCATGTGTTCTGCGCGGTTCTCAATGGTCAGCCCCTCGATGTTCCGGAACTGGACCTTTCCAGAGGACACTTCGTCTTTCAGAAGCTCTTCAAGCACCTGGTGGGAAACTTCCGTGATTGACGGACCGATGCCGTCGCCCCCGAGCAGCCCGATGATGATGGGGCTGACCTTGCTGAAGTCGGTGAACTCGCCCTCAGCTTTGATTCGCTCAACCCGCTCAAGCTGCTGTTCCAGCAGTACGCCAAAGTGATCTTTGGCTCGTTCGATAGCTGAATTATCAGCCATTCCTGTGTCCTTCCTTCTGTATCCGAAACATCAGCCGGCCGTACGGTGGCCGGCACTCTTGAGCGGGTTGTGTGTTAGAGGGGTATATTGCCGTGTTTCTTGGGCGGCACCGTATCCACCTTATTCTCCAGCATCCTCAAGGCTCGAACGATAACAGGCCTGGTGTCCAGTGGGTCTATGACATCATCGATATAACCACGGTTAGCGGCGATGTAGGGGTTCGCGAATCGTTCCCGGTACTCTTGGACCAGTTCCCCTCGCTTCGCGTCAGGATCATCCGCCTCGGCAATTTGCCTGCGGTTTATAACATTTACTGCCCCATCCGGCCCCATCACTGCGATTTCTGCCCCCGGCCACGCCACATTGATGTCCGAGCGCAACTCTTTGCTGCTCATGACAATGTAAGCGCCACCGTAGGCTTTCCTCAGGATTACGGCGATCTTGGGGACCGTCGCTTCAGTGTAGGCGTAAAGGAGCTTGGCGCCGTGGCGGATAATGCCTCCGAACTCCTGCGCGGTCCCGGGCATGAAACCCGGCACGTCAACCAGCGTTACCAGCGGGACATTGAAGGAGTCGCAGAACCGCACGAACCGGGCGGCCTTGTCGGAGGCATCAATGTCCAGCGCCCCGGCGTAATGAGAAGCCTGGTTGGCGACTATGCCCACCGGCCGACCATCAACGCGTGCCAGGCCAACAACAATATTGCGGGCGAACTCATCATGTACCGGCATGAAGTCGCCATCGTCCACGATGAGTTCGATGATTTCGTGCACGTCGTATGGCTGCGACGGGTTCTCGGGGACGATATGAGCCAATTGGCTGTCACGCCGGTCAGGACTGTCCGAAGGCTCGGCACGTGGTGGACTTTCCGAATTGTTGGATGGCAGGAAGGACAGCAGCCTGCGGACCTTGGCGAAGCATTCATCTTCATCGGAAGCAGTGAAGTGAGCAACGCCGCTGCGGGAGGCGTGGGACATTGCCCCGCCAAGCTCTTCGTGCGTGACCTCTTCGCCCATGACCGCCTTCACGACATCCGGCCCGGTAATGTACATCTGGCCAATGTTCTCGACCATGAATATGAAGTCTGTGATGGCAGGGGAGTAGACCGCTCCGCCGGCTGACGGGCCTGCGATAACGCTGATCTGTGGGACGACTCCAGATGCCAGCGTGTTGCGTTTGAAGATCTCACCGTAGCCTGCCAGTGAGTCCACGCCCTCCTGGATGCGGGCGCCTCCAGAGTCATTTATGCCCACTATGGGGCAGCCGGTGCGGACGGCATGGTCCATGACCTTGGATATCTTTTGTGCCGCCACCTGGGACAAGGAGCCGCCCAGCACCGTGAAATCCTGGGCGTATGCAAATACCTGGCGGCCATCTGCCAGGCCATAGCCTGTTACGACTGAGTCGCCTTCGAAACGTTGCTTGTCCAGTCCAAGGTCCGTGGAGCGGTGAGTGACGAAGGTGTCCAACTCGGTGAACGTACCCTCGTCGAACAGCCGATGGAGTCGCTCACGGGCCGTTAGCTTGCCGCGTTCGTGTTGGGCTCCCACCCGTTTCTCACCGCCGCCCTTGTGGGCCGCAGTGCGGCGGGAACGAAGAGCGTCACGTTTGTCTTGCGGCGAAATGGGTGTTTCTTCGCCGGGGGCGCCAGTTGGCTTTGTCTCAGTCGAGATCGAAGCACCTCGCGTGATTCGGCCACGTTCCAACGGTGAGACGTGGCTCAAGTATCAGAACTAACGGTGCGCCAGGCACAAAGCTCCGTGCCAGCCACCGCTGCCCAGTGTAGTGGCGTCACACAATTTGAGGTAGGCGACGATGATGTATGCCTGTCGTTTACCGCTCGAATCGTAACTTACGCCTTTACATGCGGCAACAACTCGGCTGACGATTACAGGTGTTACCGGTGCTAACATCATCGTTTCTCTTACGTTCAAGCAACCTGTCTAACGCTCACCGTCTGAAATGTCTCAAGAGACCGGCTTTGGCCGTATGAAAATAGGTGGCAGCGAGTTCAAATGGGGCGCCCGCACTTACGTGATGGGCGTTCTCAACGTTACTCCTGACTCTTTCTCTGGCGATGGTACTGGCCCTGATTTGCAGCATGCCGTGGACCAGGCTTTGCGGTTGGAGGATGAGGGCGCTGACATCATTGATATTGGTGGAGAATCTACCCGGCCCGCCAGCGTGTACCCCGACGCGAAGCCGGTGACTGCCGAGGACGAGATCAGGCGTGTGGCGCCCGTTGTCCAAGCTCTTGTTGGCAGGCTTTCTGTTCCCATGAGCGTGGACACCCGCAAAGCTGCTGTTGCCCTTGCTGCGGTTCACGCTGGCGCTGCGATGGCCAATGACGTGTCCATGCTGGGCGATCCGGATATGGCAGCCACGATTTCTGAACTGGGAGTGCCTCTGGTGATCAGCCACATCCGCTCGAAAGCTCAGTACGTGGACGTGGTGGAGGATGTGGCGGCGGACCTACGTGGGGCCATAGCCACCGTGGAGGCTGCCGGAATGTCTCGTGTGAATATCATCGCTGATCCGGGCATCGGCTTTGCCAAGAAGCCTGAGCACAGCCTGGAGGTCCTCAGGCGGCTCGATGAATTGAAGGTTGCCCTGGAGCTCCCCCTGTTGGTGGGAACATCACGGAAGTCATTTATAGGCGCCGTGCTGGACGTACCGGTGGAGGATCGTCTTGAGGGAACTGCTGCGACAGTGGCCCTGTCCATAGCCCGCGGCGCAGACATCGTGCGGGTTCATGACGTGAGGGAAATGGCGAAGGTGGCGAAGATGAGCGACGCCGTCGTGCGCGGGTGGACGCGTTCTTCCTTAGGCACATGACTCGCGTCGATGAGCGCGAACAAGTCGCTGCGTACATAGGGCTGGGAAGTAATCTCGGGGACCGCGCTGCTTACCTAACCCAGGCCAGGCGCCTCATGTCCAAGCTGGGCAGAGTCGTTGCTGAGTCGCACATTTATGAAACCGAGCCATGGGGCGTTGACCCAGATCAGCCGAGATACCTGAACCAGGTGGTTCGGCTGGAAACCAGTCTCGCTCCGCGAGACCTGATGAGTAAGCTCTTGGACATCGAGGCGCAGTTGGGCAGGATCCGGGGTGTGGCCGGTGATTCCAGAGTGATTGACCTGGACATTCTGCTTTATGGCGATGCTGTAATTGACGAGCCGGGAGTGCAGGTGCCGCATCCGCGTCTGCACCTGAGGTCATTCGTGCTGGCGCCACTGGTGGAGATTGCGCCAGACCTGGTGCATCCGGTACTGGGACGACGTGTGGTGGAATTGCTGGGCGAGACGGGTAGCGATGAAGTCACGGAATGGCAGGGCGGACGTTGAAGCCGCCAGTGCGCGCCATCTAACGGATGCCTGCCTCGAAAAGCTCTCGTAGCAGCGTGGCGAGGAAGAACACGATCACGCCGAATGCCACCAGTGCGTTATAGCCGAGTAGCCACGATAGGCGGCTAAAGATGCCCGTCCCTGCGGCAGACTGGAAACTTGTCTGCCGGAACCGCCACACCATGTAAAACATCCAGAACGCTATCACGAGCTTGACGCCCAGGACGATGAACCAGGCGACACTCGCGTCATCGCCTGTGAGACGGTTGAACATCATGATCACGCCGCTGACGATGATGGCGATTATTGAAGCGTCCACCAGTTCCCTGTAAACGCCGCCAATGGACCCCATCACCGGACGCATGGCGCCGGGGTTGGCGGCCGAAACCGGGCGGAGCACGAACGCAAAGAATATGCTGCCGCCCACCCATGCCACCGCTGACACGGCATGGACCCAGCGCACGAGCATCAAAAACCAGTCGATGATGGTCAGGTCGCCAAACATGCAGGGGATTATGCCAGTGCCGGAAGGTTTCGGCTCATTGCATCCTCATTCCAGTCCGGCCTGAGGATGCTGCGCGTGGCGGATCAGACTGGCTCAAGAGGGCGGTGTGGTGCTGGTGGAAGCTCAACATGGATTGAATCGCCAGGCCGTACGTCGCCGCCTGAAAGTACTATCCCCATCACGCCGGCCTTGCGGATGAGATTGCCGCATTGGTCTCGTCCCAGAGTCGCAGCCATAAGTCCAGGCTGGATAGAATCCAACTGTACACAGGGGTTGCGCAGGCCGGTCACCTCTACCACTGCGTGGCTGCCCAGACGAAGATGCGTTCCAGTTGGCAGCCCCAGCAGACCCAGGCCTCGTGTCGTGATGTTCTCGCCCATTTGGCCGGCTGATATCGAGAAGCCGGCTGCGCCCAGTTCGTCATGCAGTTCTGCATGGATCAGGTGTACTTGCCTCAGGTTGGGCTGATCGGGATCACGTGCCACTCGTGACCGATGTTTGACCTTCTTTCCTTCGTGGGCATCACCCTGGATACCTAGCCCAACCATTAACCGGATGCTGGCCTGGTTAACCTTGAAGAAGGTGTTTGTCGCGCTCAGGCAGACTGCCGTTACAACCCCGGCCATGTGGTCTGAAACTCCTGGTGTGGCGCGGGAGCTAACTGTTGAGAATCTCCTCAACCTGTTCCTCAAGATGATCCTTACCGATCAACCCCGTCCAGGTCCGGTTGATGCTGTGGTCGCGGTTCAAAAAGACGGTTGTTGGAAACGACAGTATTTCGTACGAACCCTGCACCTGCGACCCGGTGTCAGGGAAAGCAGGGAAAGTAACCCCTCTCTCCTCCAGGAACTCAATGCCATCCTGTGGTGTGTCCAACCCCAACTGCTGCACGCCTACGAATTCCACGCCTTGCGGTCCGTACTTCTCATATGCCTCCTGCAAGTCTGGCATCTCGGCCACGCATGGTGGACAGGAAGGGAACCAGAAGTTTATGACGACAGGTTTCCCCTTTTGTTCATCAAGGTTAAAGGTACCGTGATGGAAGGTTTCGCCTGTGAATGAGGGTGCCGCCGATACTCCGCTTGTACAGGCCACGGCAACAACGCCCACCAGCCCGGCTGCCATTAGCACTAGGGGGCTTTTAACCAGTCTGTGCAGTGATCCGAAGTTCATCAGTTGTATCCAGTTGATGCGTGTCGAGTCGCAAGGTTAAGCGCTGCGTGCATCTCAACCAGTTCTACGGCATTTGATGCAGCTTGGTGCACTCATGATTCCCGCACTGGCAGCAATCATGGTGCGACACCACGTTGTTTCGAGGCGCACCAACTTTACGCTGGAGGCGTACTGGTACTGCCAGTTAGCCTCGCAGTTCATTGGGAAACCGGTGCCTGACCTATCCCCGGCAACTCTCCCGCATTTCGCCCAACTGGTCGCGTACCGCTGTGACAAGGTTCTCGATGGGAACCCGGATCTGCTCCATTGAGTCGCGGTTCCGAATGGTCACAGCGTTGTCGTTTTCCACTGTCTCGAAGTCAACCGTCACGCACAGCGCTGTACCGATCTCGTCCTGCCTTCGGTACCGTCGGCCTATGCTCTGTGAGTCGTCGTACTGCGTGCTGAAGAGGGGTCGCAGAAGGCCGTGCACCTCCCTGGCCTTTGGTACCAGCTTTTCATTCCGGCTCAAGGGCAGTACCGCCACCGAGTACGGAGCAATGTCCGGATGGAACCGCAGGACCACCCGCTTGTCCTTGCCCTCTCCCTCTTCATCGTAGGCGTCAGCGAGGAATGCCAGGGATGAACGGTCGGCGCCCATGGCAGGCTCCACGACGTAGGGCACAAACCGCTCGTTCGTCTCGTTGTCGAAGTACGACAGATCCTTACCGCTGTGCTCGGCGTGAGCTTTCAGGTCAAAGTCGGTCCGGTTGGATATGGTTTCCAACTCACCCCACCCCCACGGGAACTCGTATTCCACATCGGCGCTGGCCTTGGAATAGTGGGGCAATTCATCCTTTCCATGCTCACGGACCATGAGCTTGTCACCACGTATTCCGTAGCGCTTGAACCAGTTCATGCTGAAGTCGATCCAGTACCGGTGCAGGTCGTCATCCTCTCCCGGCTTGCAGAAGTACTCCATCTCCATCTGCTCGAACTCGCGCGTGCGGAATATGAAGTTGCCGGGAGTGATCTCGTTCCTGAACGACTTGCCAATCTGCGCGATCCCGAATGGCAGCTTCTTGCGGGTGGTGGTCTGTACGTTGTCGAAATTGACGAATATGCCCTGGGCCGTTTCTGGCCGGAGATATACCCGTGAGGCATCGCCCTGTACCGGTCCCATATGAGTCTCGAACATCAGGTTGAACTGCCGCGGTTCGGACAACTCGCCGCCGCACTCGGGGCATACGCTGCCGTCCACGTGGTCAGCCCGGAACCTGCGGCGGCATTCCTTGCAGTCCACCAGGGGGTCGGAGAAGCTGGACGCGTGACCGCTGGCGACCCACACCTCGGGATGCATGAGTATGGCGGCGTCAAGGCCTACAACATCGTCCCGCTCGCGGACCATGGAGCGCCACCACGCATCCTTGACGTTTCGCTTCAGTTCCACGCCGACGGGACCGTAATCCCAGACGCTGCCAACACCGCCGTATATCTCACTGCTCTGGAATACGAAGCCGCGTCGCTTGGACAGGGACACAAGGGTGTTCAGGTCAATTGTGCTCAGGTTCCGCTGGACCACGTTAGGCCATCTCCCGCGTTGCTCGAAAACTCAGAGCGCCCGCTGGCCGCGGGCGCACCGGACAAGTTTACAGGCGGTATACGTATTGAGTGGCGAGAGTAGGTGGGTATCAGTTGGGCATTACGGCGTGACGGAAGACCTGGCCCGCCGTAACCTGCGCGACTTCGTTGCATCCGCCATGGACCGCCTCGGATGACCGAACTTGTTCCAATATTGGGTTTGGTCCCGCCACAGATATCAGATGTGCCAACATTGCAGATTGACAGCCTGCTCCGCTGTTTCTACAGTCCGGTCAACCTGATCTCCTATTGATAAATCAGATTAATGAGGGCAACGTATGGCGCACCCGATGGCCGCTCAACTCCAGGGCAAGGTAGCTATTGTCACCGGGGCCGGGCGGGGAATAGGGCGCGGCATTGCACTGGTACTGGCTGAACGCGGCGCGAGCGTAACTGTGTCAGACATCAACGCCGAAGCTGCTGCCGATGCCGCCGAGGAAATAGGCGCCGCAGGCGGCCACGCCATTGCTGTTGCGGCCGACGTGACCAGCCAGGACTCAATGAACGAAGTCGCAAAGCGTGCGCTGAACGAGTTCAGCCAGATCGACATATGCGTGGCGAACGCAGGGGTGCTCGGCGCACCCGGCCACCAGGATCGAATGGACTACACGGATGCGGACTGGGACTCCACATACGACGTGAACGTGAAGGGCCTGGTTCACATGGCGGATGCTGTCATTCCGCACATGAAGGAGCGACGCTACGGGAAGATAGTCAACATCGCGTCCCACGCAGGCCGCGCTCCGCGTGGCGCCAGCAGCATCGCGGGGACTATTCAGGCTACATATTCCGTGTCCAAGGCCGCCGCTATCCAGTGGACCCACGTACTGGCGATCAACCTGGGGCAGTACAACATCAACGTGAACGCAGTCTGTCCCGGGACCATCTGGACACCCATGTGGGAGACGATTGCGCTGAACCGCAAAGCGCACAACCCTGGCCTCGCCGATCTATCGCCAAAGGAAATATTTGATCTGTCCATCCGTGAGAGGATGCCGTTGGGAAGGGCACAAACCCCGGAGGATATCGGCAAGGCAGTAGCCTTCCTGTCCTCAGATGATGCCTCAGAGATCACCGGACAGGCTTTGAATGTCAACGGCGGTGCCATCATGAGCTAGTTGTAGCTCCCACAGAGGTTGTTAGCAGGTGCTGGGGAACCTCACTGTTGCT
>JBBDMW010000045.1:0-13515 GCA_040878005.1 Dehalococcoidia bacterium | reverse complement strand
ATCGAAACCTAGACAGGTGCGGACAGGTACGTAGTACCTGTCCGCAAGTTGAACATGTGGACGGTCAGGATAAAACCGTAAGTGGTGCCGCAAGCAATAGAGCCCTGCAACGTGTACGAATCCGTACTGCGGGCGTGTTGCAGGTGAGATGGTCGGGGAGCCGGGATTCGAACCCGGGACCTCTGCGTCCCGAACGCAGCGCGCTACCAAGCTGCGCCACTCCCCGAAATGTGCAACCCACGGATTATAACTACATGGGCGGGCAGCGCGCCGCGGTATTCACGCCAACCTGGGAGGAAACCGCACCGGTTCGCGATGCAGCTCCCTCCCAGTCAGCAGACCTGCCAATCTAAACCGGCGGTACTATCGACTCCGGCTTCTCGCCACGTGCCAGCCTTGCCGTGTTTGCCACGGCGAAGTTGGCAGCATTGATCGTGGACTCGATCGCGCGGGTGGCCAGGTGCGGCGTAACTATGACGTTGGGCATCGTTGGCAGCGGGTTGTCCGCCTCAATCGGCTCAATCTCAGTCACGTCCAGGCCTGCGCCGAAGATCTTGCCAGCCTCCAGTGCCCTTGTGAGCGCCGCCTCATCCACAACCGGCCCCCGGCACGTGTTGATCAGGATGGCCGTGGGCTTCATGAGATCGAACTCGCGGTCTGACATCAGGTGGTGCGTTGTCCGCTCAAGCGGCGTGTGCAGCGTCACGATGTCAGACGTGGACAGCAGTTCATCGAACGGGACCTTCCGCGCCCCCGCCGCCTGTTCGTATTCGTCAGTGAACTTCGCCACATCGTGGTAGACAATCTCGCACTCCCACCCGGCGAGCCGCTTCGCCACCCTGGAGCCGATGCGGCCCAGGCCCACGATGCCCACGCGCTTGCCAACCAGCGTGTGGAACTCGCCCGGATCACCGGTAACGCCTGCCATCCACGTGCCAGCCTTAACGCTGTCTATCTGCATGTCCAGCTTGCGGTATACGGAGAACATGAGGCCAATGGCGTGCTCAGCGACCGCCACGGCGTTCGCTCCGCCGTTGTTCGAGACGTCAATCCCCAGCTCTGCCAGGGCAGACTTATCGAGCCAGTCCGTGCCGGCGCTGGTAGTCTGTACCAGGCGCAGGTTGGGCAGGCGCTCTGCAATCTCAGTGGTCAACGCACGCGGCCGGCCGGGGATGATGGCCACGGCGCCATTGCATGCCTGCACAATGTCATCGGCCGGCAGTGAAGCATCAACAAACTTGATTTCGATATCTTCGCCGAGCCGCTTGGCCACAGCTTGAAATTCAGCCATGCGCTCGGCCATGCTACTGTCATCTGGCGCGAGCAGAACTACCTCTTTCGTCATGTCTTACTCCATAAACCGCCTTCAAGCGGCCCTAATTTCACGAGTCCCTGCCAGTTGGGGCCGCCATTGCCGGTCCCGCGTTGGACGGGCGGATTATACTTCTCTGGTTTAGGTTGCGCGATTTCGTAACATGGAAGTTGCATAGCTCTTTGCAGCCGCTCCTCCACTCCATACCCACTCAGACTCCCGGACATAATTTGCAGAAGGTAACCGCCCGCGTCCCCGCAACAACTGCCAACCTGGGGCCCGGATTCGATTGCGTTGGCATGGCCCTTGACCTGTGGAACGAAGTCACAATCGAGCCGGGGCAGTTTGGCGTCACCACCATTGGGGAGGGCGAGAGCGAGCTTCCCACCGGTCCGCGCAACCTTGTCGTGACGGGCGTTGAGGCGGCGTTTGCCGCCGCTGGCAAGCGCACGCCGAGCCTGCACTACACCTGTATCAACCGCATCCCCCATGGCCGCGGTCTTGGCAGCAGCTCGGCGGCCATCGTCGGCGGGCTGGTGGCCGGCGCCCGGATGGCCGGCCTGTGCCATGACCCGCACCTGTTGCTCAAACTTGCTGCTGACATAGAAGGCCACCCGGACAATGTGGCGCCTGCCATATTCGGCGGGTGCTGTGTTGGTGTCCACGACGGCGAAGAGTGGGTTGTCGACAACGTGTCGATACCCGAAGAACTCAACGCTGTGCTGTTTGTGCCTGAACTACAGAGCAATACGCATGAGTCAAGAGCCAGGCTTCCGCAGCAGATATCCCGTACGGACGCCATATACAACATAGGCCGCGCCGCAATGCTGGTGAACGCGCTCAGCAGCGGTCAGCTTGGCCTTCTCAGGCACGCCACGCAGGACAGGCTGCACCAGCCGCAGCGCAGCCTGGCATTCCCGGCATTCAATCACATAGTGAAAGCCGCATTAAACGGCGGTGCACACGGCGCGTTCCTGTCGGGCGCCGGCCCCACCATCCTGGCGCTATCCACCGGGCGGGAAGTGACCATCAGCTACGAGATGTGCGAGGCCGCCAGGATTGCACAGGTGCCAGGCCGCGGCATGATCTTACGGACGACACGAAAAGGAGCACACGTAGTGGACGGCGATGAGTGCCATGAGTGAAGACCGCAAAGTGATAGTCCAGAAGTATGGCGGCAGTTCGCTCGCAGATGCCGACAAGATACGGAACGTCGCCAACCGCATCTGCTCCCGTCACGATGAAGGCGTGGACCTGGTGGTGGTTGTGTCAGCCATGGGCGATTCCACGGACGCGCTGATCGACCTGTCGCAGGCCATCGTAGGTAGGGAGAAAGCGCCGGACCCCAGGGAGATGGACACGCTGCTCTCCACCGGCGAGCTGGTCAGCTCAACCCTCATGGCCATGGCCATAAAGACGCGCGGCTATGAGGCGGTGAGTTTGAGCGGTGTGCAGGCAGGGATTCGCACCGATGCCATACACGGCTCTGCGCGCATCGCGGCTATTGACACCAAGCGGCTTCGCAAGGAGTTGAGTTCAGGGCGTGTCGTGATAGTCGCCGGGTTCCAGGGCCTGACTGAGTCGGGCGACGTATCCACCCTTGGACGCGGCGGCTCCGACACCACCGCAGTCGCCCTTGCCGCAGCACTGGGTGCAGAGCGCTGCGAGATCTACACGGACGTGGACGGCATATATACAACAGACCCGCGGCTTGTGCCGGAGGCCCGCAAGCTGGCGGAAGTAAGCTTTGATGAGATGCTGGAGATGGCGGTGCTGGGCGCGAAAATGAACCCGCGCTCCATTGAGCTGGCCGACGTATACAACATACCGGTGCTTGTGGCGTCATCATTTGAAGATGTGCCCGGAACGCTGATTCATGGAGGAGAACCCAAGATGGAGGTCCGCAAGGCAGTCACAGGCATCGCCATCGACCGCAACGTGGCGAAGATCACTGCGCGCGGCGTCAAGGACAGTCCCGGCACCGCCGGAGGGCTGTTCCAGCCGCTGGCTGACGCGGGGATCAGCGTGGACGTCATTGTCCAGAACGCCAGCGCCGATGGCCTCACCGACATGACCTTCACCGTGGCTGAGGCTGACGCCCAGCGGGCACTCGAAATCACCGAAGCGAAGTCAAAGGTGGACTACAAGGAACTCGTCCCGCGCTCTGGCCTGGCAAAGGTGAGCATAGTAGGCACCGGCATGCAGAACGCGCCGGGTTACGCCTCAAGGATGTTCACGACGCTCGCTGAGGCAGGAGTGAACATAGACCTGGTCACCACGTCTGAGATCCGCATCACCTGCATCATCCAGCGTGAACAGGTTCAGACAGCGGCACAGGCACTCCACCGCGCATTCGAGTTGGAGCAGGCTGCGGACTAGCCCCAGAGGCTGGTCATCACAGGCCCCATTATAAGTTGTCGAACCCACACCTCAGCATCGTCATCCCCGCCTACAACGAGGAAGCGTTGATCGAGGCGAGCGTCCGCCGCTTCGTCGCGTATCTTTCAAGCACGAGCCGTGACTGGGAGCTGCTTGTCGTCAGCGATGGCAGCACAGACCATACGGTTGAGATAGTGAGATCGCTTGCGGAGGCAGAGCCGCGTGTCAGGCTCATTGATGCGCCGCATGGCGGCAAGGGCGCTGCCGTCCGCCGCGGAATGCTTGAGGCCAGGGGCCAATGGCGGTTCCTCAGTGATGCCGACCTGTCGATGCCCCCCGAGCAGGTTGAGCGATTTTTCGATGGCCCGGGCGGGGAGCCGCCGTTCGATGTGGTGATCGGCTCCCGGGAGGCCGCTGGCGCGCAGCGGTTCGATGAACCATGGTTGCGGCATTTCATTGGCCGCGCCTTCAACTGGACAGTGCGCGCTGTGGCCGTGCGCGGCATACAGGACACCCAGTGTGGCTTCAAGCTCTTTAGCGGTGCGGCGGCGGCGTCTGTGTTCCCCCGCCAGTTGCTTGATGGCTTCGCGTTCGACGTGGAAATACTATTCCTCGCGCGCAAGGCGGGGTTCAGCGTCGGCGAAGTGCCTATAGACTGGCAGCACTACGGTGACAGCAAGGTCAGCTTTGCCAACGGGGCACTGGCGTTTGTTGACATTCTCAGGGTGCGTCTCAACGAGGTAATGGGCCGGTATCGCGGCATGGAGCGGGTGCAATGACCCACGAAAATCCGTCGAATGATGAAATCCGGGAGTTGTTGAGGAACGCCCGCAACATTGCGGTTGTGGGACTATCCAACCAGTCGGACCGCCCCAGCAACAGCGTCGCCCGGTACCTTCGAAATGCCGGCTACCGTATATTCCCGGTCAACCCGATGATTGACGAATGGGACGGGCTTCCGGCTTACGATTCCGTGCGGAACGTGCCAGGGAAGGTTGACATAGTGGACGTCTTCCGGCGGCCTGAATACGTTCCGCCCGTGGTGGATGATGCGATTGCGGCGGGCGCCGGCGCCATTTGGATGCAGGTGGGGGTCGTCAACGCCGGGGCTGCACAGGCGGCCTGGGACGCTGGCCTGGTGGTGATCATGGACAGGTGTGCCATGGTTGAACATCGTAAACTGATCGCCGGGTGATGCCCGCGGAGACTGACCGTCCTGCCATGAGCCAAGCCGCCGTAAATGCCAGCCGCACCATTCCCCTCAAAGTTGCGGTTGTGGTGCCGACATATAACGAGGCCGAGAACCTGCCGATGATAGTCGAGCGTCTATCGGCGCTCGACATCGACGGCCTGGGGTTCATCGTGGTCGATGACGCCTCACCAGATGGCACCGGGGACATCGCCGAGCACATCGCCGACACTTACGAAACCGGCATGTTCCAGGTGATCCACCGGCTGTCCAAGCAGGGCCTCGGCCGGGCTTACATACAGGGGTTCAGGAGGGCGCTGGAAGAGGGCGCTGAAGCCGTGGTGGAGATGGACGCCGACCTGTCGCACCCGCCTGCCGAGCTGCCGAAGATGCTGGCCAGGCTTGAAGAAACCGGCGCTGACGTCGTGGTGGGGTCGCGGTATATGGAAGGCGGCGGCGTGGACCCGAAGTGGAGCTGGGTCCGCCGGCAGATCAGCCACTGGGGCAACGTGGGCATCCGCTTCCTCCTCGGCCTGAAAGTGCGTGATGCCACGTCCGGGTTCAAGGTGTTCCGCAGGTCTGCACTGGAGCACATCGGGCTGGAGAGCCTGAGGGTCGCAGGGTTTGGCTTCCAGGCGGAGGTCGCCTACAGGTGCGAGCGCATGGGCCTGAACGTTGTGGAGCATCCCTACGAGTTTCTTGACCGCAGCGCCGGCCAGTCCAAGATGTCGCTGGGCATAGTCATTGAAGCCCTGTACCGCCTCACGCTCCTGCGGATACGCGGGTAGACGGAGCCCTCTCTTAAGGCGTCCCCACGACGGTACTGCGCCGGTCGCACCGCCGCGCTCACCATGCGCCGCCGCATGACGTCCTCCGGCCCTTCCGTATCACTCCACGCGGCGCTTGGCAGCCCACCGGATGGTTGAATCCCGGCCTCCACACGCGCATCAAATCTACGAAAAATTTGCATCCGAACGAATGCTGAAGTCGTATCCGAATGCGTGTAAAAATTGCGTGTAATTCACCTTGAACATTGGGGCAGGCCCCAAATAGCATCCCGCCTTTATCAACGATATTCGCAGCGTACAAGCGCCGCTCGCTTGGACACGAGGAGCCCGACATGACACTCGCACAGCTAAGACAGCGGCCAACACGGCCGTTTACGGAAATCAAGAATGAAGCCGTTGAGCACGCGCTCGCCGGCAGGTGGCAGCAGGCAGCAGATCTGAATGCAGAAGCCATACAGATCGCACCTGAGGACGTGGAATCGCACAACCGCCTGGCCAAGGCGTTGATCGAACTCGGGCGCTACAACGAGGCGCGGTCCGCGGCGGAGACAGCACTCAGGCTCAGACCGGACAACAACATAGCGCGCCGGCACATGGAGCGCTTGAGCCAGTTGACGTCATCCAGCGTGGTGAAGAAATCTGGTACGGAGCGCGCCCCGCGCAAGGTCCAGTTCATAGCTGACCGGGCACGGGCCACGGTCACTGAACTGGAGCGCACAGCCCCGCCGAACGTCCTCGCCGCAGTCTCACCCGGCGACAGCCTCACCCTGGAGCCACAGGGCAGCCGAATGGCCGTCCTGACTGAAGAAGGCGAGTACCTCGGGACGCTCGAGGTGCACATTGCCCAGCGCCTTCGCAAGCTGATCGATGGTGGCAACCGCTACGATGTGACAGCAGCGAAGATATCCACGCAGGAGATGGGCATTCTCGTCAGCGAGACATACCGTTCCCCCGCGCAGGCGAACATCGTCTCGTTTCCGCCCTCGCTCCAGAAGTCCACGGTCGATTTCGACCTGGATGATGAGCGGCCGGAACTGCTGGATGATGGTTCGGCTGGCTCG
This sequence comes from Dehalococcoidia bacterium, assembly GCA_040878005.1. GTDB lineage: Bacteria > Chloroflexota > Dehalococcoidia > Lucifugimonadales > Lucifugimonadaceae > JBBDMW01. The sequence continues at coordinate 6,786 of JBBDMW010000045.1, read as the reverse complement.
GGCCATGAAGACGAAGAGGAGACCCCGGTCTCCGCGCCAAATGAGCAGCTACGCGCCATCTTGAACGGAGAGATTGGCGAAGGCGTGGCCGTCGATGATGACGACATGGAGATGTGACGCTTCGCTGTCAGCGTTGCCACCCATGGTGACAGCAAAAGAGGGGCGCAGAATCTGCGCCCCTCTTTTGTTTATGTCGGTTTTTCTGTTCAGGCTGCGATGCGCTTCAGCGTACTTACAAGCTCTTTCGGATCACAATCCTTCTGCAGGAACTCGTCTGCGCCAGCCTCCAGGCTGGGGACCATGTAGTTTCTTGAGATGCTGAACACGACGATGCCCACGCCCGGCATGTCACGCTTGATGATCCGTGCTGCCTCTATCCCATTCTGCCCCGGCATCTGGACATCGAGCACCACTACATCAGGCTTCAGTTCAGACGCCATGGCCACGGCTTCAATGCCATCATTGGCGAGACCGATCACCTCGATGCCGGGAGAGTTGCGCAGGAACGCTGCAAGTCCGCTCAAGATGGCCTTCGAATCATCCGCAATTACTACCCTGATTGACCTGCCGTCGCGATCTTCCACGTTTTCACCACCTGGAGTCTGGCTGGTATCGGATGGCGAATTGCCATGTAGTTCTTGAGCGCCCATGAATTAAGCATGTGTTCCAGATGCGTTTCCTGAATCACACTGCCGCGGCATTGGGCATAACCCAAGGTGTGAACAGTTGGGGATTAGATGTGGATGGTTATCTCCGGGTCGGCCGCGGCAGAATCGCCGTGATGGATGTTATTCACCGTATATATACGGTGAATGCGTGTGAACGCTATTGTTTGGCCGGTCCGGAGGGTATCGAAAGGGTTACTGTCGTTCCCACGCCTGGTGCGCTTTCCACGCTTAGGTGACCGCCGAGCAGCGCGGCGCGTTCCCGCATACTTGTGAGGCCGTAACCCGTGGCGCTGGTTTCAGTTTCCGTGGGAGGCGTCTCGAATCCCCGGCCATCGTCCCGGACAACCAGCCGGACATCCGGGTCTTCAAAGTGCAGGGTCACGTACACGTTTTCCGCTGCCGAGTGGCGCAGGGCATTGTTAATGGCTTCCTGGCATACACGCAGGATTGCACCCTGGTCACTGGGGGACAGGCTCTTCTGGTCCCCCTCTACCGCAAAGTGGCAGACTATCGATCCGTGGTCGCAAGCACGAACCGCCTCAGCCTTCAGAGCCTCTACTAATGATCCGTTTTCCAACGCGGTCGGGCGGAGGTCCCAGATGGCGTGCCTGGCATCCCTGATTGATTCGCGTGCGAGGTCACCTACCTGCTCGAACATCGCCCGGGCTTCATCATCCAGGTTGGCCGCCGGAGCCTCGAGGCCTGCAAGGAGGAAGTGCATGCCGGAGAGCTTTTGCATCAGGGAGTCATGGATCTCCCTGGCCAGCCTGGTACGTTCAGCCTGGATGCCCTGGTCCCGCGTGAGGATAAATAGACGAGCATTTTGCATGGCGACTGCGATGTGGTTCGAGAGGGTCTGCATGAGTGACTGGTCCAACTCGTCAAACGCGTTGGCTGTTTCACTCTGGATGTCCAGCACCCCCAGTACTTCGTCGCCAAGCTTTATCGGCACGGCAAGCTGGGATTTGGCGCCCGTCATGGCAAGGACATCGGAATCGCAGTTATCGTCGTCCGCATTGGCCACCATCACCGGCTCGCTTCGATCAGCGGCGATGTTGGTCACTGACCGGCTGCCAGGTTCCAGCCGGTGTCCCCGTGGCAGGGGGCTGTCTCCGGAACAGGCGAGCGCGCGCAGCGCCAGTACGCGACTCTCCGGGTGCATGATGTAGATGGCGACGAGGTAGTAGCCGAACCTCCTCTGGATCATATTGACCACGTAAGCCAGTAGCTCATCAAGATCCAGTATGGAGCTTGCTGTGGTAGTGATGTCCTGGATGATCTGGAGGTGGTCTGAGCGCCGCCTTTCACGCCGGTACAGGTCCTGGACCAGCCTGACCAGGGCCTCCTTTTCTTCTATGGCCTCCCTCAGCGACTCTTCCGAGCGTTTGAGGTCTCGAATATCGCGGTTGATCACCCCGAAGGCCATCGGCTTTCCGGTGTCCTGGTCTGTGATAGGAAACACCCGCCTGTGAACCGGGACGACCTCGCCGGTTTTGCTGTTGCGAATCTTCGCCTCCTCAACCCAGGTCTCTCCCCGCCTTATGGCTGGGACGACTGATTCGAGGATGTGGTGCACCTCGTCGTGGTTGAAGAAGTCCGTTACATTCTGGGTGTTTCTATCTGCGATGCTCTCCAGGCCCAGCATATTTAGTCCGGCCGGGTTCATGTAAAGCCTGTGCAGGGGGTCGTCAAGAGACGCAAACCCGATCATATCCGGGACGTCTTCCACGAACGCCTTCAGCCTGGCAAAATGCTGTTCTTCGCTTGTCAACGCCGCAATCTCCCAAGGTAAATGGCCACGCTTCGTGTGACCGGAGGCGGGCTTTCATGGATGACGAGGGCACCGCCGCACATACTGACGCGTCCGGTAAGTGCCTGGCGGTCGGGCTGCATCGCGCTCAAGCGATCCGCAGGCAGTGTTGACTCCCCAAATCTTCCCATCCCCACACCTCAATTGCCTGAATGGCAGGTTTGCAACAGCCTTCGCCCGTGTCAACGCCGATGGTAGGCGACACGCAAACACCTAATCCTATGAAAGACAGGTACGTACGTAGGACGGCATTACCGCAGCAGCCACTGGAAAAGCACGTTCATACCGCACTACTGGAAGCGCGCATGCACATAATTGCCTGCCCTGCAGGCCTGGTACTGCCTTCTTATGCGTATCCTGCTCGTTGCAGGACATTGCGCACCGCTGCGACGAAGGCATCTATGTCCTTTTCAGTATGCACGGCTGAGACATTGCCCGCGCACCGGTTGGACATGAGGAAGCCCTCGTTCAGCAGGCCAATGAACATGGTCTGGAGCAATTTCTTGTCGTTGGTCGCGTAGCTGCGGTAGTCGGTTACCGGCTCGGTGGTGAACTGGAGGGCGAACAGCGAGGCCACGCCGGTTACGCCCATGGGCGCCTCAAGCTCAGCGAACAGGTTCCGCAACTTGCTTCGCAGCAGATCACCCTTCTGCTCCAGGTCGGTGTACACCTCCGGGGTCAGGGCCTCCAGCGTTGCGATGCCCGCGGCGGCAGTCATGGGGTTGCCGTTGAACGTGCCCGCGTGCTGCACGCGTGGTGGGCCGTTGCTGGGGTCGTAGAGCGCCATGATGTCTTCGCGTCCGCCAAATGCGCCTACCGGCAGGCCGCCGCCTATGACCTTGCCAAATGCGGTCATGTCTGGGTTAATTCCGTAGTACTCCTGCGCTCCGCCCCGGGCTATACGGAACGCGATCACCTCATCGAAGATCAGGACTATGCCCAGTTCCTTTGTAAGGGCGCGCAGGCCCTCCAGGAACTCCGGCTTCGCCGGCACCATGCCGCACTGGCCGTTCACCGGCTCCACTATCACGGCAGCCAGTTCATGGGCATGGGCACGGACTATGCGCTCGCATGCCTCCAGGTTGTTGTACGGCATGACGATCATCTCGTCGGCCACGCGGGGCGGCAGTCCCTCGAACCCGGCCACTGACTCAGGGTTCAACGCGTCGCCTGCACGGTCCAGAGGCGGGGTTACGCTCACAGACACGGAGTCGTGCGTGCCGTGGTATGCGCCCTCGCACTTGGCTATGCGGTTCTTGCCTGTGAACGCGCGGGCTGCACGGATGGTGTTCAGCGTGGCCTCGGTGCCGGAGTTGACGAAGCGCACCTTGTCCACGGACGGCACTCGCTCGCACAGGATCTCCGCCCACTTGATGACTGACGGACTTGGCGCGGGGTAGGAGACGCCGTGGTCAAGCTGATCACGCAGGGCCTTGATGACCGCCGGGTGGCGGTGGCCCATGATCAGCGTGGTCATGTTGTTTACATAGTCGGTGCGCACATTGCCGTCTGCATCCGTCAGATCCGTGCCCTCTGCGTGCGTGATGTATACCGGGAACGGGGGCCAGAAGATGGAGTTCCTTGAATCGCCGCCGGGCATGAAGGAAGTGGCCCGCTGGTGCAGCTTCGCGGACTTTGGGTTGGCCGCGGTGTAGCGTTCGATTTCGCTCTGGAGGGCGTCGGTCATCTTTTTCCTCGTGGACAGGTTCCGCTTTGGACTGATCGCAGCCGCGTACCAGGGGCTGCGGACTGTATGTGTGCCCACCAGGGCCGGATGGAGCGCGGGCACTGCCAATCGTACTACTGCATTTGCGCTCACGGCAGACGAAATCCTTCGGAACGAAGGGGTCACATCAGTGGCCGGTAACCATAACCCGTGCGTGAAACAGGGGCGTACACTCGGTCGATTGTTAACCGTCGAGTGAATTAGCAGGAGTTTGGTTTTGAAGATCACCGGAGTCACTCCCTGGCTCATCAACGCGTCCGCGGCCTACAGAGACAAGAAGACCGGACAGTACATATTCGTCGAGGTCACAACGGACGAGGGGATCACCGGGTGGGGCGAAGTCACCACCACCAGCGTGGTCGCCAACCGTGCGATCTGTGCAGTGCTGGCGCAGATGAACGAACTGCTGGTGGGCGAGAATCCCAGCAGGATCGAGGCCATCTGGAACAAGGTGTTCCGCGCCTTTACATATATGGGGTCAAGGGGCGCGACTGCCAATGCCATCAGCGGCATAGACATAGCCCTCTGGGACATTCGCGGAAAGGCGCTGGGCCTGCCGATTTACGAACTGCTGGGCGGTCCGGTCCGGGAGACGGTTGCCCTCTACACGCACCCCTCGCCCAACATTGGCCCGGATGAGGCCGCACGGCAGGCGAAGGAGATCGTGGCGACCGGGCACAAGGCCATCAAGTTCGACCCGTTCCCCCGTATGGCTGAAGAGATGAACGGCTACCTGAGCGGGAAGATGGACGCTGAGGGCGAGCAGTTTGGGGCTGACGTGACCGCGGCCATCAGGGAGGCCGCCGGGCCAGACATTGAGCTGCTTATCGACGCGCACGCCCGGTTCGACGTCCCCACCGCTATTCGGCTGGCGAACCGCCTCGCCCCGTACAACCTGACCTGGTTTGAGGAGCCGGTGCCGGTCGAGAGCTACCATGCTCTGCGGCAGGTAAGGGAGCGTATTTCGGTCCCCATCTCGGTGGGCGAACGGCTGCACACCCGCTGGGAGTTCGTGCCGATCCTGGAGAACGAGCTGGCGGACTTCGTCATGCCGGATGTCACCTGGACTGGTGGCATATCCGAGCTAAAGAAGATCTCCACCATGGCCGAGGCGTACTACGTGCCCGTGTCTCCGCATGACGCCAGCGGCCCGATCAACGTCCTGGCCGGGGCGCATGTGATGATGACGGTCCCCAACTTCTACCGGCTGGAGACGGCCAGGGCGAAGCTGGACGCTTACGACATCTTGATCGCCGAGCCGTTGGACATCCGGGAGGGCGAGTTGCACATGCCTGACAAGCCAGGCCTTGGCCTTGAGCTGGACATGGACTTCCTGCGCTCGCACGCAGACCCCGAGTTCAGGGGCTGACAACAGGCATCGCCTGCCAACCAGTCACAAACGAACAGGTGAGAGTAGTGGGGGGGGGGGGGGGGGGGGGGGGGGGGGGGCCCCCCCCCCCCCCCCCCCCCCACTACTTTTTTGTTTGTCCACTTGGCAGCGCTTCTCGGGACTATCATCCAAGCATCTGCTGCCATGTCATATCAGCGCCCCCGTTGTCTCACCGCGATGTCGTCTCGACCGAACAACCCGAGCCGCCACATTGTCCGAAGCGGAGCAAGTAAAGACCGGAGCCTCGAAGAGTGTCCGAGCTGAAGGTGAGTATGAACGAGAGAACAGGGGTTGATAGGTTTTGGCGATCCACCCCAACCACCAGCAAAACACCTGCGCGATGTCGTCTCGACCGTAGCGGAGAGACCCTGTGTGGTGGTGGGGCAAATGGTCGCCAGAGGCGGCCACACTTGGCGATCCACTCTCAACCACCAACCAACCACCAGCGCATGTCATCCTGAGTGGAACGAAGGATCTCTCCTCGCGCATCCAAACCACCAATGCCTCATCCGAACCACCACGTAACTTCTGCCAGCACGGCGTCTCGACCGGACACCCGAGCCGACCCCGAGCCGCCCATTGTCCGAAGCGAAGCAAGTAAAAACCGGAGCCTCGAAGAGTCGGGGTACCCGCGACAGCGGGTCGAGCCGAAGGCGAGTACAAACGAGAGACCCGGTGCGGCGGGGTCTTGGGCCATCGTCTTACGCTGGCACTTCGACATAACTCACCAAGCCCGCCGCCTCCAAAAACTCCCTGCCACAACATCTTGACACACAGAACATACGTACGTATATTGAAATGGAGGGACAGAGAAAACAGGCAACGAGAAAGACAGTGGCAGGCAAAGACGGCAACGTGCCCATGGCCAGGCACAAACCTTTTTTGTCTCGCCGCTTCTTTGTCTCGACCGAAGCGGAGAGATCTGGAGTGGTGGGGTTTTGGCGCACCAACTTCAACCACCAGCAAAACACTTTCCGCGATGTTGTCTTGATCGAACATCCCGAGCCGAAAGGCGAGCCTCGAGGAGTGTCCGATGCCGTTAGGCAAGTACAAACGAGAGACCTGCTGAGGACGGGAGGCAAATGGCCGCCGACAGGCGGCCACAGACTTACCGCCAACCTCAACGCACGAACGCACTGAATCGCTCCGGGAAAGTTGGAGACTCCATTCCTTGAGAGGATGGAGTGATGAT
>JBBDMW010000044.1:0-14030 GCA_040878005.1 Dehalococcoidia bacterium | reverse complement strand
ACTACAATGAGCAGCGTCCGCACGGCGGCATCAGAGGGGCAACCCCGGCCTCAAGGCTGTAAACAACGTCTATGGGAAGTACATCTAGAGAGATCACATAGAGGCTGCCGTGGCTCGGCCTGGCGCCATTCGAGGCATCGCTGCAATGCACCCGCCGTAAAGATGTAATGAGCAAGCATGCGTACATGAGATACATCCTGGTGTCATGATCAATTGGCGATCCAGCGAGCCGGGTGCAGCCCCAGGCTCGCCTACAGAGTCATGGGTAAGAGCGTTCCCCCCAAATATGGAAGGAGCATACTGCCCTGGGGCTGGGTTTAGCCGTTCATGTAGTGGGACCGAGGGTGCTTTTGAACCCCGCAATGGGCGGACGAGGCACCACTTGACCAGAGACGCGCGTGTGGCACTATGGTCTGCCTTATCTGTGACAGAGATGGAACGTTAGTGAACAGGATGCTGGTACGACGGCAGCATCATCGCCCCCAACAATGGCTGGTGGAGCATGTGCAGGAAAGCATAGGATTCTAGACGCACCTGATATGCCACTTCCTGTTTGGGGACGACCCGATCCGCCTACCCGAGCTGGATCCCTGGGACCGGCTGCGGGTCATACTCACTCCTCAAGAGGTGACTTGCGAGGCAGAGGAGCGGATCAGCCGCCGCAGATACTAGTCAGACTCTGTGGGCGAAGATGTCCTCCAAACGGTTGACAGGCACCCAGGAGTGGGAAGCCCTGAGCTCTTGTCGTTGAAGGACGGACGTAGATGCGCCGGGAGGAGGCAGGCGCTGGGTGGATGGGCATGGTGGGCACCTGAGGATGACGCCCACGTCGCGTCGCAGATCATGCGTAGCAACGCGCTTCAATGGCGAGACTCTGCGGTCATGTGTTCCCGGTTTAACCTTCCGGACGAAAATGCGGCGTTTAGCGATCTCCTGAGCTTGGTTTCTGCCGCCCATATGATCATGTAATTACATCGTTCTGAGGCTGCCAAACATGATGTCCCGAGGCAGACATGACGAGGCACCGGACTTAAGCCGGGACCGCACGAACTCGTGGTTTATAAAAGAACTGCGAGAAGAATCGCCAGGCGCCACCCGTTGGACGCTACTCATACGCACCCAAGACGCTCAAGCCCAGGCTGTGGCTGGCTCTGGTAGTAGGATAAATGAATGGTGCTTTCGGGCGGGCTGGAAGGGAAACGCCACAACCCCTGAGCACATTGCAGCCTTGTCAGTTCTGGCGGCTGTTGCCAAACATTCTGCTGCCAAATCCTTGGCCCATACGCCCGCCGGTGATGGTGAACCAGCCCATTCCAGTCACCGCCACCAGCACGCCTGCCAGCAACAGCAGTATCACCTGCAGCGGCCCCGTCAGCGCCGTCAGCGCATACAGTGCGATCGCCACACCCAGCAGCACCCGCACCCACCGCTCGACAGTCACAGCTGTTGGTTCTACCTCGCCGGTCGCCACATCCACCCGGCCGTCGAACAGCCTGCCCGGCTGCCACGGCGCGCCCAGTGCGGGAAGCAGCACGCGATCCACTCCCCACCAGCCGGCGATCTTCCACGCGATCACGATTCCGAGGGCAATCAACGCCATGACAGGATTGGTGCTCGCAGTGCCCGCCAGCATGAAGTTCATGTTCATGAATGCGTTGAAGAACGCGGCGATGCCGGTCAGTGCGCCCAGCAGCAGCCCAATCCCCACCAGGATCTCGCCGCCCACGATCATCGGAGCGAACCACGTGTGGGCGTCGATGTCCAACATGAACTGCAGGAAACCGCGGTACCAGTCGTAGGCCGCCACCGGCCTCCCGGACTCCGGCACCGTGGCGGCCCGCTCCCAGAAGCCCCGCACGGCCATGACGGTCTCCATCCAGGCCGGGTTGTCCAGCTTGCCCCAGCCCGATGTCAGCCACTGCCAGCCCAGGTAAACCCTCGCTATTAGCCACACCCAGGCGAACCGCTTGTCGCTGAAAAGCGCCGTGATCCACCTCGGGTTCTCAAGACTGGTGCCGTTAGGTGTCCGCGTCGTGCTGCATGGCTAGTTCCTCCAGTTACAACAGCCTGGGCATATCTGGGAATTTCTAGAGCGTGCGGAAGGCCCGCGCAATAATGGATGCGAGGGCAGTGGCCGCAGCTTGATCCCAAGTATGTGAGCGATCGCTCCTCCTCAGTCTTATATCTCCACTCACTCCGGCGGGTACTCTCTGTTCCACGAAGCAAAGTTCGAGGTCATCCGTGTAGGCAGTTCCGTCTCGAACCGCCACAACATCTGCTCCTATGGCCCTGTCGAGAGCGGTAATACCCTCCTGAAGGTCATCTGCTTCTACCGTAACAACGCGAACTGCAAGGCCCGCATGCCGCGCCGCGTAGGCCTCCTGGAACAGGGCGGAGAGTTCTCGCTCCTCTTCAGGTGTCAGCGCGTCCCTTGTGTGCACATGACCAAGGAATATGTCCATGCCTGGGCCGAACTCTTCCTGAGCCTGTGCGATCAGCGGTGCAGCAGAAAGGCCGCGCTCTACGGAAATCAGGACTCGTGGCGCCATGTTGCTGATGCCTCCATTTCTAAAACTGGATGTGTGCAACCGTGCCTCGTACTTTCATAGTCTGGGCCTGCCGGCGTGACGCACTCATGAGTGAGTCGCGGGCCCGTATGAGGGACTTGTGAGTGGTCTACATGTGCCTCCCTCGCCCCGTCGCGGCAACCGGTATGGGCGGGGACGATGCGCCGCTGCACGCTGCGCCCGTCGATTTTTTTCATTGTTCCGCTCGGGTCTTTTATTATTGCAATCCAGCACATGTGGCGAGGAAGTACTCCGCCCCGGGGGCTCGGCACCAGCCGTGTCTGGTTCAAGGTTTCAACCTTGGTAGACTTTGGCGACACAACCCCGTGCAGGTCGACCAAATTGCAGCAAGGCGCAGTCGGCGCTGATTGTGAAATAGCTCCCGTGCTCTCATTCTTGGCGCGCTGGGAGAGACTCACCAGCCCCGACTTGCGGCGGGATCACCAGAACTGGCACCTGACTCGATCGGACCAACTTGTCGGTGACACTGCCGATCACCCACCGAGACAGCCCCGAATACCCACGCGTGCCCATCACGATCATGGTGCCTGCGACCGACCCCGCCTTGGAGACCAATGCCCCTGCTGCGGTACCGTAGAGCACCTCAGCATCAGCACTCAGCCCCCGCCGCCTGGCATCATCTACAAACGCTTCGAGGTAGCCACGGACCTCAGCCTGATCCTCGATGATGCCTATGGGCTCTATCTCGAAAGGCGGTATCGAGTAGGCAACAACCAAGACGAACCTGATGGGAACCTCGTGGGCACCAGCTATCTGGAGAGCTGGCTCCACCGCCCGCTCACTCAGATACGAGCCATCCAGCGGAACTAGGATTTCCCGCAATGGCCCGCCCAGCTGCCGAACGCCAAGACGCCGTGGCCCGATTACGGTTACGGGGATGGGCGAAGAGTGGAGGACCCGGTCAGTTACGCTCCCGAGCACGCCTCTGGACCACGCGCTCCCGCGTCGGGTGACCATGGCAATCATGTCCGTACCAAGGTTACGAGCCGCTCGGACAATCTCGTTACCAGGCGAACCCTCGACGATGTGGGCGATGGAGGCTACTCCCAGGCCTGTAAGTCGCCTCGCCTCGGCTTCAAGATCCGAATAACTACGCCCGCCGACCGAATCGTAGTCGCTCGAAGCAGGCTCAACACAAGCCGGGCCGTTGCTGGATTCCGACATGAGGAGAGGGAGGTTGACGCCGTGCCATTCGGCTGGCAGTGCCTCCTCCTCCATGGCCATGGCAAACTCAGGCGTGATCGCCACCGCGGGCAGGCGGCCATCCGGGTGCACAACAGTAATTAGATGTACCTCAGCATGCAGCGGCCGCGCGAAATCAATGACGAAGTCCAGTATCTCCCGCGCTGCATCAGATCCATCCAGCGGGACCAGGATCTTTTCGAACATTGCACCTGCCCTCATTCGAAACTTGTATGGGCCAAGACGATCGGGCCGATCGGAGCCTGGTCAGAGCATAAAGATCAACTAGAGATCAAAATATGAGTAACGCCCCCCCCGAGCGTGAGGATTGCGTGAGAGATAACCCGGCTCGGTGGAAGGCACACCGTTGACGATCTCATAAGTTCCTCACACTGGTTGACCTCTCCCTCACGGCTGGCTCACTACGACGGCAGATGCTTGAGGAAACGACTCACATTGTGGTGCCGTGGATTTGCACTCGCGGCCCGCCACAGGCAAAACAGAGGAGAAGGGCATGCGCCTTTCAAGATTGAAGACGTTTCTGGGACTTGGAGCCGTGTCGGCGGTTGCTCTAGGCAGCACATTTGGGTGTGCGAATGTTGGCGCACATGACCCAACCGCAACACCAACAGTCAGTACTAATCCCGTTCTGGTACCGCTCAAGGATGGACCCGCTGGCATCCCGGGGAGCCGGTTTGATGATCCCGACGTAGTGGTAGACCTGACAGCGTCGGTGTTTCAGTGGGAGGTATACGAGGGTGAACGGGTGGAGGTATGGGGTTACAACGAGCAGTACCCGGGCCCGGAGATTAGGGTCAAAGAGGGCGACAAGGTACGCGTGAACGTCACCAACAACCTGCCGGAGGACACCGGTGTTCACTGGCACGGCCTGGAGGTGCCGAACGACCAAGATGGGGTCCCAGGGATCACACAGCCGCCGATCAAGCCCGGCGAGACGTGGACGTATGAGTTCATGGCATCTGACCCCGGCACGACGATGTACCACACGCACACCCACACAGTAACTCAGCTGGCCCGTGGCGGCTTCGGACCGCTCATCGTGGAGCCGCGTGACGGCACGCCAGAGTACGACAGGCAGTACACCCTGATGCTGCACGAGATCGAGGGGCTGTACACGATCAACGGCCACTCGTACCCGCAGACGCTCGAATCATCCCTGCTGAAAATCAGGGAAGGCGAGAAGATCCTGGTGCGCATGGTCAACGTGGGCCAGCAGCACCACCCGATGCATCTGCACGGCCACCAGTTCAAGGTGGTGCAGCTTGATGGCAACCCCCTGGCCAGCCCGCACGTCATGAACACCCAGGACATCGCCCCGGGCCAGACGGTGGATGTGGAGATAGAGGGCAACAACCCCGGGACATGGGTCTTCCATTGCCACATCATCCCGCATGTGACCAACCGCGGCGAATACCCGGGCGGGATGCTGGTTGTCCTGGACTACGAAGACCACACATCCTGGTTCGAGGCGAACGCAGACAACGGCGGGCACCGCGACTCCGACCCGCACGCCTCGCCCACGCCGGCACCGTCTGGTGGAGACGCAGCGTCGGTGGAGAGCGGACCGGTTATGGACGGTGCACTCGACGTAATGGTGAAGGCGTTCGACTTGGGCTTTGATAAGAAAGAAATGGAGATTGAGGCTGGCGAGTGGATGAACCTGGCCGTGCAGAACATAGGCGCGTTGCCGCACGATCTGGTCATCGAAGGCACAGGCATCCATCTGGACGTGCATGGCATCGGGCTGACAGATGAATTGGCAGTGAGGTTCAACGATCCGGGAACGTATGTGTACTACTGCTCCATCCCGGGCCATCGAGGCGCCGGAATGGAGGGCACGGTTACTGTCAGATAACGTCGCACACCGGGCAACGTTTGACGACGGACCATTGATAATGATGGAACAGGGCCCGCCCTGTGACGCGCCGGCCCTGTTCCATCACCAGCACCATCCGCATCGCTGCAGAACCCGGTGAAGGATCACGCGTGAAGGACCTGTAGACCACGGGATGCACCCGGTGCCTCATGAAACCCTCATCATCAGGGCGTGCCTATCACGAGATGCTCACGGTCGACGGCGCATGATCTTAAGTAGACGTGCCGATTGATCCGCTTCTCATTCGTCGTCTATGAATATCCTGCCCGGCTCAAAGCAGCCGGTAACCCGGCACAGGAGCGACAGGTCATGAAGATAAGAGACGTGATGGTCTTCGGCACGGTGACGGTTCAGCAGGACGAATCCACCGCGGATGCGGCCAGGCTCATGCGCGACCAAAACATTGGGATGCTGGTCGTCGAGGATCATGGCGAGGTCCTGGGCGTGGTCACCGACAGGGACCTACTGGTCAAGTGTGTGGCTCCGGGGCATCTGGTTGATAGGTGCACCGTATCCACCCATATGACCAGGCGAGTGGTCAGCACCGAACCCGACTCAGATGTGTTTGAGGCGGTGCGGCTGATGCGGCGGAACCGGATCAGGCGCATGCCGGTGATTGAGGCAGGGGAACTGGTAGGCATGGCTTCCATCACGGATATCAGGAGCGCTCTGGATGAGCCGCTGCGAGATGTAGTCTTCGGAACAGGGACGCCGCGCAAAGTGGCAGTATCGTCCCATGTCGGTACGGTTACCCATTACTACTCCCATATCGGCGTTGCGACCCTAAATATACAGAGGCCACTGCACACGGGTGACTGTGTTCGGATCATCGGGCATACCACCGACCTGTCGCAGCCAATCACGTCGATGGAGATAGATCACGAGCAGGTTGAGGAAGCCACGCCTGGAGACGACGTCGCGATCAGGGTGAACACCAGGACCAGGCCCGGCGACAACGTTTACATGGAGCAGCCTGGGTTCAGATAAGACGCCTTGTGATCAAGTCCACCTGGACGGTGCTGATCGCCTAGAATCCACCCGCCAGACGGTCTCACGTGCCGTGGCAAGGAGTGCTGGATGGTCAACGTCAAGAAATGCCCTGAGTGTCGCAGCCACGAGACAAGGCAGGAATGCAGCGGGTATGGCATTCGACTGGTCTGCCTCGCATGCGGCAAGGTTAGTGAAACTGACACTGGCAGGAGCCTGCCCAGCCGTTAACGACCAGTGCCACGGTCTGATCGTGTCGTCCCCAGTGGATCGGCAATCATTCTTCCACTCGACCAGCGTTGCCGCGCTCTTTGACCTTGCACCGGGGTGAAGGCCCCGAAGTATTGATGCTCAATATTTGAAATCTTCACGCTCCCAACATGATCCATGCCCGCCTGCTCACATGCCGCTCACTTGATCCCTACTAGCCTTGTCCGGGAGAACACCGCACGCCCGCATGATGCAATCACGTCAAACGGCGGATCTGGATGAAAGGCAGCGCGTTGAAATGTTCAATATGTTCAACAAAGTACTTGTCCCTCTGGATGGGTCAGAGACAGCGGAGCGAATTGGCGGCTGGGCTACTGACCTCGCCCGAGCCCTAGGCGCGGATGTTCACCTGGTTTCTGTTGTCGACCCTCACACGATAGAGTTGCCTGGAGCCACTGCCCGTCCAGGCATTGCCCCAGGCACGGCGCGCTATGACAGGCCCGGGTGGGAGACAGTCGCCATCGGCTCGACAGGCATGGGCGGCGTGGCGCCCCCGATGGAGCATGACCAGAACCCGGACGTACCACCTGCCTTCGGCACGCAGATGGTCGACTACGCGGTTGAGCAGGCCCAGAGATACCTCGTCAACCGTGCACGATCCCTTGACGCCTCAGGAATCGCCGTCACCACAAGCGTGCAGGTGGGATCCCCTGCCGAAGAGATCATACGAACCGCCGGGGCGGTCAAGGCAAACATGATTGCCATGGCCACCCGGCGTGAATCATCGCTGGCACGCGGCATCCTTGGGAGCGTGACAGACCGTGTGCTGCGCTCTTCATCCATCCCCGTGATGACCATACATCCGGCCCCGGGCCAGACCTTATCGTTGTGCCTCTGGATGGCTCCGAACGCGCTGAAAGCGCCGTTCCGGTTGCCTTCGACATCGCCGAACCCTCCCAGTCCGATATGGTATTTGTGCAAGCCACGGCGGTTTCCTACTACGTGGCTGCCGGTCCCGGCGTCGGATACGGCATCTCAGAGGAGAGGCGCCAGGCCGAGGAATACCTGGCTGGTTTCGTGAACCAGGCGGCGACCCTAGGGCTCAAGGCCCACGCCCGCGCCGCGGTGGGAGAACCGGCTGTCAGGATCATGGAAGAACTCCAGGCGAGTGACAGCGCCATGGTCGTCATGACCACACGAGGAATGGGAGGTCTGAAACGCTGGGCGCTGGGAAGCGTGGCCGATAAGGTGATCCGGTCCTCCGGCCACCCGGTGATCGTGGTCCCACCGGCCGGACGCTCATATCAGTAACGCCAAGATGTCAGGAGCGCAGACCGGCCCTGGCGACCGGAGGTTAAACGGTCACGTGTGTCAGGGTTTCGGTGTACTACCTAAGAGTTGACCATCGATTATGCCGGGGTGCCGAAGTCACTCGGACGCCTCGAACGTGCGCATAGCTGACTACTGATCCTGACGATTCTGAAGCTAACTGAAAACCAAGCGATGATGGCCGGGGCAAGGCATGTCCCTGCCATCATCGCATGGCCATCACCATCGCAACTGCCCAGGCTCTTTCTGACGTAAGGCACCAGGCCGAAGTCTGCAGAATCCCCACCTGGGAGAGTTCTAACTGCAGATCTTCAACCTAAGGAGCCGCCAGACGCCTGCGTCGCTTCGTCGAAGTATGCCTTGAGCAAGTCATGGCGGGCGATAACCCCCACTGGCTTGTCATCTTTTACAACCGCAATGTGGCTCAGGTGACTCTTGAACAGGCGCTCAGCCACCTCCCACAGCTGAGTCTGTGGAGCACAGGTTGGCCCCTCGATCATTCCTGAAGTTACCGGGCCCTTCCGTACAGACTCGAAGCTCACGTTTGAGATGGAAGAGAGATTCATCGGGTTGATCCACATCTGTTCAATCAACCGTTCGTACTCGGACCTGGACGAATCCGGCCTTAGTCCGGCCAGTTCGGCCTGGAACGTGCGCTCGGTGACCATCCCGATGAAGTCGCCTTCGCTGTTCACCACCGGAAGGCAGCCGATGTTCTTTTCGACCATCACCCGGGCGGCGTCAGCCATCGATGCACGCTCATCCACAGTCACTGGCGGCGCGCTCATCACATCCTCAGCGCGCTTGCTCAGGGCTTTCATGGTCATCGCAGTCTCCTTTGGTCATGGTTGGCTGACCTTGGAAGTAGACCACTGCTGGCGTGACAACATCGTGAAAGCCCTAGGGTATCCATGAGTAAAATATGATGCACCACAGCCCCACCGCCAACGACCGCCACTTCTGTGCCAGTCTTATCGCTTCGCCAATTGGATTGGCGGCAACCGCCGATACATGCCGCCTATGCAGTCATGGCCGATCCGCCCAGCCTTGGCTTTTCAAGCGTCCGTACCACATCGGCATGCAGGGCCTCTCTCGGAATTCTCAGGTAGTCGCAGTACACATCCGGAACGACGTCCTCACCATGCCTCAATTGATCCATCAGCCACTCAATTCGTCGTTCTCCCAGGCCGTACCCAAGCCAGATCATATCGCCACCGATGCCCATTTCCCTGTTCGCAACGTATTCCAGTAGAGCATCCTGGAGGTCCGCGGTTGCGACCTGTGGAGCGTACCTCGTAATCAACGCTTCTCCCCTTCCTGCTGGCGCTGTCATGATTAACGTCTGATTGATCAGCCGAACATGGTGATCCCCACCCGGCTTCCAATAGCGATTATCAGTGGCCACGGGGGTGTGGGTATGAATATATGCGCCACCGGCGTGAGGTTTTTATGGGTTATATGCCTGCGCTGGCTTGCCCAGGGTCGTATATGCCAGGTTAGATTTTCTGATTTGCGGCGTAAGCCAATTCCCCCGCTTCTATCTTCTCAACAACCTGACCAGCCACCGCCGCAGGCACAACATGGTCACAAAATTCCTGTCCGTCAGCGCCGCACATGTGAGAAAGCACAACGCTGCCGTCGCAGCGGGCACGCGCCATCACAAACTTCAACTCTTCTAACGTGAAACATCTGCATACATGGGTTGGGGTTGTTTCCATGGTGTAGCTCCCGCCGCTTAGTTGAGCATTTATCTTCGCTCTTGCGAGTGTTCCAGACCTGCAGTGGCGAAACCATGAAGTTGGGTTCCAGGGCATGAGAGGCGTGTGAAGATTCCGAAGACTGTTGAAGGGCCCTCGAGCATCTGCAGCCATTTCTTGATCACCGCGATCTAGTCCCCACTGCGCCGCAATAGCACTCCTCAGTGTCATACCTCGACTCACGCCGACTGATTCTCTCTGTTCCACAAAGCAAAGTTCGAGGTGATCCGTGTAGGGAGCACCGTCTCGAACCGCCACAACATCTGCTCCTATGGTCCTGTCGAGGGCGGAAACACCTTCCTGGAGACCATCTGCTTCTACCGTAACAACGCGAACTGCAAGGCCGGCACGTCGCGCCGCATAGGCCTCCTGGAACAGGGCGGAGAGTTCTCGCTCCTCTTCAGGTGTCAGCGCGTCCCTTGTGTGGACATGACCAAGGAACATGTCCATGCCTGGGCCGAACTCTTCCTGAGCCTGTGCGATCAGCGGCGCAGCAGAAACGCCGCGCTCTACTGGGATAAGGACTCGTGGTGCCATGTTGCTGATGCCTCCGTTTCTAAAACTGGATATGTGCAACCGTGCCTCGTACGTTTCCAGCCTAGGCCCGCCGGCGTGACGCACGCATGAGTGAGTAGCGGGCCCGTATGAGAGTTTTGTGAGCAACCTGCATGTGCCTCCGTCAGCCTGCGCCACTACACGCTCAGCACCGATCCAGAAGGTCCGATGTCAATGGGCCTATTCCTCACGGCAGCAGTCATCCAACTGAACCGGATGAAAGTAACATTTCAGACAATGAAGCCTGACGTTTCCATCCAACCAAACACCCTCAGGCTCATCATCCCATCAAAGAGATTCGAAGTGGTCTGCGCCCACTATGAACACGCAATACCCGCGTAACGATTTGGTATCTGATGCCAGCCAAATTCCGGCTGTCGAGAATGTAGACGATCATGTTGGCGGAGCCATCAGGGCGTTGATCGCCGATGACTCCGAGGCCATCTTGAGCGGGCTTGCGGGATTCCTTGGAACGTATGCCGACGTTGACGTGGTCGGGGTAGCCCGTGATGACGTTGAGGCTGTGGCCATGACATTCGAGTTGAAGCCTGATGTTGTGGTCATGGATGTCCAGATGCCCGGCCAGGACGGCATAGAGGCGGCTCGTATCATAAAGCGCGACATGTCAGACGTAGGCATCATCATATTCACCGTTTCACGGAATTATCTCCTCCCCAGCCTCGAGGCCGGCGCATACGAGTTCCTGCAGAAGGACTGTGACCCGAAAGAGCTTGTGAGCGCGCTGAGACGCATCGCAACCTGAACGAGGAAACCAGGCACCAGCGAACGCGTGGAGGATCTGTGCGAGGAGCTGGATAGCATGCGAACGATCCCACCTGCGACCGCCTGTTGCTTTACGGCGAGAGGACTCATTTGGGCCGTCTGCTGGTGAGGTAAGGTGCGCGCCGGATGCAACGCTCAACGTGGTAGCGGGGCCATTCTCATTCAGAGGCTGTGACAGGTGATGTGCGGATCGATTCATACGTCCTCCATGAACAGGCTATGGGGGGGTCTTGGCTGTAGACCTGCCTGTGGAGGTGGATGAGGAGCGGGCCAACGCCATGCGCACAGAGCACCGTGGTGGCTCATACCCCTTCAGTTCACTTCACTGCGCCTGAAACAAGGACCAAATTGCAGTCTGCCAAACCGCAACGAAGTGCCTGTGAAAAGGATTTCACAAATTCTTCACTTGTCGCGGTCTGGTTCCGCGAATTCCTCACACCACTCGGCCTAAGATCGGTCGCAGTAGCGGTACTTAACGGGCCCGGTTCAGACCAGGCGGCCGTGACCATCCTGGTCAGAAGGTACCTCTAGCACGGTGAAACAGGAAAACCTCATGCAGCCGTGGAGGCTATGGACAGCTTTCAGACTGCAGGGGATGGAGGACACAGATGGCACAGTTAAGGCAACTGAACCTGATCTCAATGGCAGGCCTCGTCCTGGTCGTTGGGGGCATCGTGGGAATGGCCCTAGGAGGATTTCTATACCTCAAGGCCAATGAAGGCCTTACCGCCTTGAGCGCGGTATATGAAGCCCAGGGGATAACCCTTTCCTACGACGAAGATGGCAACTTCATCGACCGGGGCAGCAGGGAGAGCGGCGATGCAATTCTTTCGCTCCTCGAAAACGACTGGTCTTTTCCGCTGAACCGGGGCAACCTTGACCCCAACGACCCCCTGGTGAACACGCCGGACGAGTTGATGGTGCAGAACGCGCTGATCACGTATCACGTCCTGCACGGCACGCAGACGGTGACACTGGAAGAGGGCGTTGAGTACCAGGGTACGGTGTACGAGGCAGGCACATACGACGTTCCGGGCGAGGGCCGGTACTTTACCGACTATGACAGGATGCACCCACTGGAGGGACCCGCACGGGACCAGGCTTGGAGCCCTCTCGCCTTTGGGTTGCTTGCTCAACTGGCTGGAGGGGTGAACGCCGACTACCAGGCCGGACTTGCCCACTTCATGTCGTGGAGCATATTCGTGGGGCTGGGCTTCATGTTCACGGTGGCAGGAGTTTTCGCCACCCTGGGCGGCATGCAGTTGACACGGACTGCCCAGAGCGAAGCCAGGAAGGCTGAACGGGAGGTCAGGGCAGGGATCGGAACAACGATCCCAACTCCGGCGCACTAGCCAGGCTCTAAAAAACCCTCCGGTCTTTCTAGGTCGGAGGGTTCTTGTTTGCTCACACTGAAGCGATACCAGTCGTTATCACGGCTTTTCGAGCAGTTCCGGCCTTTACCTGGCAGACCACGTTTCAGGAGTAGTGCAGGTGAGATCTCCATCCTATGAGACGGTTCTGGTTCCCCTTGATGGCTCTGAGCTGGCTGATGCGGCTGTCCCTTGGGCGATACTGATCGCCCGGAAAACCGGAGCATGGTTGAACCTGGTGACGGTCCTGCCTCATGGAGCGGATCCTAAAGTGGACCACCCAGATCATGCGACGCAGCGATCACTCGCGCAGGCGCGGGAGAACGCGGGTGTTCTCACGCCCAGGACTGCCACTTCTATTCTTGCTGGTGATTCTGCCACCGAGATTGATCGTGAATCCAGGGCCATGGCAGCGGACCTGATCGTTATGGCCAGTCATGGCAGGAGCGGAATAGCACGCACGCTGCTCGGCAGTGTGACCAGCAGAGTTCTCCGGCTATCGAATGTGCCGGTGCTGGTAGTGAAACCTTCCACGTCGCCTTATCCAGAAATAGAAATGGTGGTTGCGCCACTGGATGGCTCAGAGATCGGTGCCGCAGGCCTGGCCCATGCCGTAGAACTCAGCCGCGAGTGTGACTCCCGTCTGGTACTGCTGCACGTTTCAGAAGATACTGCAGACGGCAACCTGGCCAGAGATCTTGAGGTGACGGCGAAGGATGCCGAACGGCAGGGGATCGAGGTTGATCTTGTGCTTGTGAGGGGTGAGGCAAAAGACCAGATCGTTGCTTACGCAGACCGGTCTGCGAATGCGGTGATTGTCCTTGCCAGCATCGGTGCAACCGGAATTGGCCCATCCAGGCGCGGCAGCGTGGCAGATCATGTTGTCTGCCATTCCTCCTCACCAACCATGGTCGTACCTCCGGTTGAGTACGTGGGTCCGGTGATCGAATGAACTATGGAAGCGCCCCGGCGTTGCATGTCCTGCGGGTCTCATGATGAACTGCACGTCGCAGGTCGGGGATGGCCTCCCAACGGTCTCCTGCATGCGGACTTTGTGCAGTTGCTGGATGGATTCGCTGCCACCGCTGATGAATGCGGGGCTGCACTCCCGGCGTCGTTCACCAACTCCGGATTCCGGTCGGCCAGGAAACGGTTCACATGGCTACACCTCAAGGTTCCACCTCGCTGTACACCGCCACGAGGCCTGCCGTTCGGATGATTAGTGGTTTGAGGCCTGAGATGAACGAGGAGCAAAGTACCCGCGGGTAGGGAGGTAATACATGAGGCAGCGATCAGGGCAGATAAACACCCGCGAGCGCGATGAAACTAGTGTAGTGTCGCATAAGTAATGTTGTGTGATTGTTGGGGATAG
>JBBDMW010000043.1:6788-65864 GCA_040878005.1 Dehalococcoidia bacterium | reverse complement strand
ACCGTCCGCACGGCGGCATCAGAGGGGCAACCCCGGCCTCAAGGCTGTAAACAACGTCTATGGGAAGTACAGCTAGTCTTGCACGCAGGTTTTATGACTGGTGTATTGGGCATTTTGGAACTCTTGTTGATCATCTGTTGAACGGAGCTAACAACCTTGGATGACCGCGACCTCATGTACCTGCCGGCCCACAGGCAACGGCAGATGGTAGTTGACAAAGAAATATCCGCCGTTGACCTGACACGGGCTGCGCTCCGTCGAATTGAGGCTCTGGACAGCCAGCTTAATGCCTTCATAACGGTTGATGAGGAAGGTGCGATTGGCGCGGCCATTGCGGCAGATGCTGCGCTTGCATCCGGTGCTGATCTGGGTCCACTGCATGGTGTGCCGGTGGCCATCAAAGACCTGGAGACCACTAGTGGCTTAAAGACCACCCTCGGCTCAGAGCTTTACAGGGAATGGGTGCCAGACTTTGACTCTGTGGTGGTTGAACGGGTTCGCTCCGCGGGCGGGATCATCCTTGGTAAGACGAACACCCCTGAGTTCGGCAATCGAGAGGAGACTTTCACCAAGATCTTCCCTGCCTGCAACAACCCCTGGGACGTACGTAATATGCCCGGTGGCTCCAGCGGCGGATCTGCGGCCAGCGTTGCCGCCGGAATCTGTGCGATAGCCACGGGCACCGACGGTGGTGGTTCTGTCCGCCTGCCAGCCTCGTTCTGCGGCATATTCGGCCATAAGCCTACGCAGGGCAGGCTGCCCCGGTGGGGTGGAGTATCGAGGCCCGCCTACAACGTGGCTGCAACCGCCGGACCCATGACAAATGACGTGCGTGACTCAGCGATCATGATGCAGGCTCTGTGCGGTTATGACTCCCGTGATCCTGGCTCGCTCCGATCTCCAGTGCCGGACTATCTGTCCACGCTGGATTCGGGTGTGGATGGAATGCGGATAGGGGTCAGTATGGACCTGGGTTTCGCCGCTGTGGATGACGAGGTGGCCGCGTCTGTCGAAGCGGCGGCGCGCGCCTTCGAAGAGTTGGGGGCGAAAGTCGATCATCTCGATCTAAAGTTGGACCCTCTGCCGCGGTCGTACTGGTGGACGGTCTGGACAGCAAACCAGAAGGCGATGTACGGGCACCTGGCGGACGAGCGCCCCGAAGATTTGATGCCGTACACCCTGGACATGATCAGGCACGGCGAGACCGTGACGGGCGCCGACTACTCCCAGGCCCTGCGACATGCCGAAGTGCTAAGGGTACAGCTTGCTGAACTCTTCGCTGACTACGACATCCTGCTGACGCCTACTGCAGCGGTTACAGCATGGCCGCACCAGGATCCTCCAAAGCACATCGGCGCCGCCGCAAATAGCGACGACTACGCAGGCATCAGCTACGGGGCAATCCCGTTCACACTCGTCTTCAACATTTCATGGAATCCGGCAGCGTCCATACCATGCGGGTTCGATGGCAGGGGCATGCCGGTAGGACTACAGGTGGTTGGTGGCATGGATGATGACGCCACGGTTCTGAGGGCGTGCCGGGCATTCGAGACCGCTCGCCCTTGGACGGGACGACGTCCCACCGTGTCCTAGAGGTTGACGGGCCTGCTCAGGCAATAGCCGAGTAGACGCCGCCCGCCACTGCACCGAATACTATGTGCGCAGCCAGCAGGGTCAGCATGGTTGGAGGGCCGTAACTCAACATGAACGGTCCGGGAGTAGCCAAACGTCCTGACCTGACCGTGCGGTTTAGGAGCCGCATATAGCCGAGGGTGACACCGGTCATTATCCATTCGGCACTGCCTACAAGTGCTCCCCAGGCGGGCAGGGCAGAAGTGAGGCTGAAGCCCGTAAATACGGCTGATATGAATATTGAATAGCCGATTCCGGCAGACAAGATGATTACCAGGCCGGAGGCGTAGGCAGGAGTCACACTCATGCTCAGGGACGAGCCTGCCAGGTATAGAGGATTAAAAGGAGTACGGTGTGGCTGCAACAAGAGAAGCGCGTAGATCACCACCAACGTGATCACTACGGCGATGACACCAGCCATACCGGCCGCTGCAGCATTCCATGGAATAGTTTCCACTCGTAGTCTCCGATATCAGGTGAGGGCGTCGCATCAAACTCACCCATGATGCGGCGGTGATGAGTGGAGGGTTTGTATCCGGTGGCACATAAAGGGAGCTTGGGCATTGGCGCTTGAGATGAGATCGGTATGTGAGAGGTGTGGCGCGACGCTGGGGTATGACAGCGAGGCCCGTATATGCAGCTACGAATGCACTTTCTGTCCTGCCTGCAGCACCGGGATGGCTCACACCTGTCCCAACTGCGGCGGCGAGCTTTTGCTTCGGCCGAGGCGAAAGCACCGAGAAGGGTAAAAGCTTGATGAGGACCGAGGCCATGACGCCGGCGTATATACCGGCGCCATGGCCTGACAAAGCCTCGTCTCTTTACCAGTCCGCCACCGAGTTGTCGTTTTCGTAGTAGAACTCGCCGCCCAATTCCTCTTCGTAGATGCCCAGGTTTTGCTGAGCTTCCTTCTCGTTGATCTCGAAGCCCAGGCCTGGCTTTGTGGGCAGATCAATGTGACCGTCCTTGACCTGCCACGGCTGCTCCAGCAGACCTTCGCCCAGTCCAACGTCCACCTGTTCCTGGATCAGGAAGTTTGGAACCGCAGCATCCACCTGCATGCAGGATGAGAAGGCGACCGGGCCAATGGCACAGTGAGGCATTATGTGCATGTAGTACACTTCGCCCATATTGGCGATCTTCTTCAGCTCGCTGATGCCTCCCGCGTGGGCAACGTCGGGCTGGAGCAGTGCCACAGCCTGCTTTTCGAAGATCTGGCGGAATTCCCAGCGGCTGAGCAGCCGCTCCCCCGTGGCGATGGGGAAGGTTACGTGGTCTGAAACCATCTTCAGCGCGTCCACGTTTTCCTGTGGCACTGGCTCCTCGACGAACATGGGCCGCATGCCCTTGATCTCGTGGCAGACCTCAATGGCGAGTGCAGGCGTCATCTTGCCGTGGAAGTCGAAACAGATTTCCACTTCCGGACCGACCCACTCCCGCATCGTGTAGGCGGCTTCGACAAATTGGTCTATTCTGGCCGGCGGCTCATGTGCCCGCCACTTGCCCCCTGGTCCTGCCTTGAACGCGTGGTAGTTGCCCTTCTTCTGAAGCATGTCCAGGCGCTCCCTGGCCGCCTGCTTACCTTCGTCGGAAAGGTCACGGATGCCCCAGTGCGCATAGACGCGGATGCGGTCACGGACAGCGCCGCCAAGCAACTCATAGGTGGGAACCCCGAAATGCTTTCCCTTGATATCCCACAGGGCCTGGTCGATGCCGGCCAGGGCGCTCATCAAGACGTTGCCGCCGCGGAAGAACGCTGACCGGTAGATGTATTGCCAGTGGTGTTCTATGCGGAGCGGATCTTTGCCGATGAGGTACTCCGCCAGTTCTTCAACCGCTGCCCATGTGCTCTTCGGCTTCCCTTCCAGTGTTGTCTCACCCCATCCAACAATGCCGTTGTCAGTGGTGATCTTGACCAGTCGCATTCTCTTGCGCGGGTAGAACTGTTCGATTTTCGCAATCTTCAACGTTGTCTGTCCTTTACAGTTGGCGCCAGGGTTGGCTCCCCGTGGGCGGTGGTTAAGTTCGCCGAGGCAAATCTTACCCTCGGCAGGGGCTCTCGTCTTTCGCGACTCCCGCGTTGACCCACCCATGGCCCGGTCCTATGATTCGATTTGGTCCGCTACATCACGACCACATGTTGCGTGCTCGCAGCCCAAAAAGGCGGATATTTCATGACCTTCCACCAGGCTTCTTCGGCCACAGGCGCTGGCCAAACTGCGGATGTCAACCCAAAGACTGGGTTGCCGCAGACCGGCGCTGAAACCAGGGAAGCCATACGGCAGGGCCGCTTCCGGCAGCCAACATCCGGTGTGGCGCCGGACTTTGTCCAGACGAATGTGGCCATTTTGCCTCGTGATGTCGCGTTTGAGTTCCTGCTGTTCTGCCAGCGAAACCCAAAGCCGTGCCCGGTCATTGAGGTGCTGGAGCCGGGGCAGGTAGAGGCGACGCTATCGGCGCCTGGATCTGATATCCGCACTGACGTGCCACTCTACAGGGTATACCAGCGTGGCGAACTGGTGCATGAGCCTGAGGACATCCTTGGCATTTGGCGGGACGACCTGGTCACCTTCCTGTTGGGATGCAGCTTCTCGTTTGAGCACGCCCTGCTGCGTAACGGGATTGCGCTCCCATACTTCGGCACTGACAAGAACGTGTCCATGTTTAGGACCAATATTCCGACTAACCCTGCCGGGCCATTCTCCGGTCCCATGGTTGTAACCCAACGGTGGATCCCACGTGAGAAGGTAGTGCGGGCCGTACAGGCCACTTCACGGTTCCCGGCGGTTCATGGCGCCCCCATTCACATTGGCGACCCATCGCAAATAGGCATCGCAGACCCACTCAAACCAGATTTCGGTGACCCATGGCCACCATCATCGCCGGATGACGTGCCGGTGTACTGGGCATGTGGTGTTACGCCACAGGCGGTGGCCATGTCATCGAAGCCTGAGCTTATGATTACCCACTCGCCGGGCCACATGTTTGTTACGGACCTCAAGGACGAGGACCTGGCCGTCTTGTAGGTCTTCCGGGCGGAGTGACCGTTGCTTGCACCGGGATTGCGTTGAAGATCGACGAGAGAGCGAAACAGCCGCCGCCTTTATGGCGATGAACGACCGGTGCCAGTAGCGAGAATATTTGGAAGGATGAAAGCACGTTAATGACCAGCCGCAGCATCGAAGACATCATCCTCCAAAAAGACATTCGCAATATGACCGCCTTGCGGCCGCATCTGCCGGACCGGTTTGTTGATGAAGCGGCGGAAATGGTTCTGGAGCACCCTGGCAAGGCATTGATCGCCACTGGGTTTTATATCCTCAAGGCAGAGGCGCCGGAGACAGATGGCCCTCCTGGTGCTGCGGCCATAGGCGGTGCCCTTAAGCAGTTGGGGTACGAGGTGGTGTATGTCACCGACAAGTTTTCCATGCCCGCTGTGGAAGCTGTAGCAGGCGACGATGCTGTGATCGAATTTCCTGTTGCCACGCACTTTGAATCCGCGCGATTCGCGAACAGCCTCATCCAGGAACACTCGCCAGCGGTGCTCATATCCATCGAGCGGGCGGGTCTCATGGGCGATGGCACATACCGCAACTGGAAGGGCGTTGACTTCTCCAAGTACAACGCCAAGATCGATCACCTCTTTGATCAGCACCCCTACTCTGTCGGCATAGGCGATGGAGGCAACGAGATTGGGATGGGCAACCTGCGGGAGGTTATCCCGGGCATAGACGGCCTGCCTGATGACCCGTGTGTGACCACCACGACGAAGCTGATCATTGCCAGTTGCTCAAACTGGGGCGGTTATGGAGTGGTTGCGGCACTGTCACAATTGACGGACCGGAACCTGTTGCCCAGCGTGGAGCAGGGATACCAATGGGTCAAAGACATCGTGGAGGCGGGTGCCGTGGAGGGCATGTCCGGGGAGCGCAAGGATTGGGTCGACGCGCGTAACCCCGAGGAGGATTCTGTCTGCCTGCGCGATTTACATGACTTGCTACGCGGTCTGTGAGGCGAGTGGTCAGATCGTTCGGAAGGGACAATCTCACGGGAACTTCGGCCATTACCTCGGAGTCGGTCGCTGTTTTACGAGGGTCTCCTTCACCATGAAAACGACCACGGCCGCTCCCGCCCAGCCTATTCCCCCCGTGACCACGGAAGCCGCTCCCAGCGTCAGTACCTGGGCAATTGCGCCAATGGCGAACGGCCCGGCCGCTCCCCCTGTGTCGCTTATCAGTCTCCATACGCCCAGGAATTCCCCGCTCCGCTCCCTGGGAGATAAGTCGGTGCCCATGGTTAACACCCAGCCGCTGCTCATGCCGTTCCCAAGGCCGACCAGCATGCCGCCCACCATCAGGCCCCAGAAGCCGCCAAGCAACGGCAGCATCGCCATGCTTGTACCGAGCACTATCAGGCTTGGAGCGCCACTCCATTTTCTGCCGAACCTGTCCATGACGTACCCAACCGGCACAAACATGGTGGAATCAATTGTGGATGAGACGGTCACTACGTAACCGATCTCGGCCGATCCCAGGCCCGCCTGGGCGCCCCATAGTGGCAGCATCAGCTCACGTCCAGCCCGCATGAACTGTAGGCAGATGGCGGCCAGTCCGGCGGTGGAGAATTCACGCCTGTGCGATGTGACGGTCTGGCCCAGGACAGCGTAGATATTGTGCCCATCGCTGGGACGCGCTACATCAATGAGCCGTCTCATGGTCAGCAGGACCAATAGCAGCGTTAGTCCGCCAACCAGTGCCTGCGCGAAGAATGGCGCCCGCAGACCTGCATACTCGCCCACGAGCCCGCCCAGCAGAGGTCCCAGTATCGTGGCAATTCGGCTTATGCCGCCGAACAGCGATAGAGCCCGTCCGCGGCTCTGGATCGGCACCGCCTGTGCGATATATGCATGGCGTGAGATGCTCCACAGGGCGAAGCTGACGCCGGCCAGCAGCCTCATGGCTATGAGCACCCAGAGTCCGGGTGCGAGGCCCGCGCCGACAGCAGCGAGGGCGAATAGCCCGACGCCGACAACCATGGTCTTCTTGAGGCCGAACCTGGACACACAAATGCCTGCAGGCACGTCGAAGATCATTGTTCCGATGTGCCGGCCGGAAACCGCCAACCCCACGATTAGAGCGGTTCCGCCCAACCCACCTTCATCCGCTCCCGCGAATAGGGGCAGCACGGGGATGAGGATTCCCTGGCCCAGGGACAGCAAAAAAGACGGCGCGTAGACAGACCAGATCAGCGAAGTGATCTTGAATCTGGACGCGGCTCTTTGACTCGCAGCATTGGCGGGCGAGGGCATAGCGGCTAATCGTAGCCCACTTCTAAGTCCCGCGGGAGCAGCGCTCCAGGTTGCTGGGCGCCGTTTCGGCTTTCATAGCCACTCATTGATGAATTCCTGACTGTATTGGTTAAGATATGGGCAGGCCGAATACCCGGTGGCCGGGGGTGCTGGTGGAGACGCGTGAGCGGCACCCTTCTCGAAACGAAATATGCCATGCGGATGACCACCGGGAGAACTCGGTCACGTGGCACATGATCGGAAGAGAGGAAACTGGCATGACCGAGATCACAGCACGGGGCTACGCAAAGCCTGACGTTCTCGTCTCGACGGATTGGGTGGCTGAGCACCTTGAAGATCCAAACGTTCGCATCGTGGAATCCAACGAGGATCCCCTGCTTTACCCGTCCGGTCATATTCCGGGGGCGGTCGAGATCGATTGGGCGCAGGACCTCAACGACCCTCTGAGGCGCGATTATCTGGACAGGGAAGGCTTCGAGAAACTCATGTCCCGCAAGGGCATTGCGCCGGACACCACCGTCGTTTTCTACGGTGACAAGACCAACTGGTGGGCCACATATGCGTTCTGGGTGTTCCAGCTATTCGGACACGAGAATGCGAAGGTGATGGATGGCGGACGACTGAAGTGGGAGCAGGAGAATCGGCCCATGACCCGGGACGTGCCAGGCTACCCGGAAACCCAGTACGAGGCGCGTGAACGTGACGACACCAGGGCAAGGGCGTTCAGAGATGACGTACTGAGGCACCTGGAGGGCGGGGAGCCGATGATTGACGTCCGCAGCCCCGCAGAATACTCAGGAGAACGCCTGCACATGCCGGACTACCCGAACGAGGGCGCCCTGCGGGGCGGCCACATCCCCGGCGCCAAGAATGTGCCATGGGCTCGTGCGGCGAATCCTGATGATGGGACGTTCAAGTCTGCGGATGAGCTCCGCTCCATTTACGAAGGTGAATGTGGCCTGAAGCCATCTGACGATGTGGTCACCTACTGCCGAATTGGTGAGCGCAGCAGCCACACCTGGTTTGTGCTCAAGTACCTGCTGGGCTTTGACAAGGTTAGGAACTACGACGGAAGCTGGACCGAGTGGGGCAACTCGGTTGGCGTGCCGATAGAGCGTTAAGAGGCTTCGGCGCAGGGAGAGTTGCTGTGGGAAAAATGCCGACGGAACTGGAGAAGCTCCTGGAAGAGCTTTCTTCCATGGATCGGAACGAGCGGACCCAGGTGCTCCTGGAACTCTCAGATGAGTTCCAGGAAGTGCCTGGGGGTGTCGCGACTCGTCCGTTCCCGGAGGAGAACCGTGTGCAGCGCTGCGAATCACAGGCGTACGTATGGGCGGAGGATCAGCCGGACGGCACCCTGAAGTTCCACTTCGCCGTCGAGAACCCACAGGGCATCTCCGCCCGCGCAGTGTCGGTGGTGTTGGATGAGACGCTGTCGGGCAAGCCATTGGAAGACGTCGCAAGTGTCTCGTCGGACATTGTCTTCACCATGTTTGGCAGGGAGCTTTCTATGGGCAAGGGCGAAGGATTGAGCGGGATAGTGTCGCTGGTGGCCGGTGCAGCAAAAAGGCGGCTCGAAGAGCGTTCTGCACAAGGTTGACTTGCTTCCGCTGACCGAAAGGTACAGAACGGCCGGGCGTCATTGACCCCGGCCGTTCTATTTATGCTTCTATGCTGACTGGTGCCTCATATCGGGTAACGGTTCATAAGCTTTGCGTTCACCCACTTCTGACCGGCCACCTGCTGAGCGCGCGCGAGAATCGCAATAGCGGTCGATAGTGATGCTGCGCAAATTCCGTATCGCACAGATCCGCAGGGTTATGAGATTCGGCAGGCTCTAATTCCTTCGGATGCAAATGCGGGCGCTGGAATCACCGGTTGAATGTGAGGCCCTGTGAAAATTCTCTGTATCAATACCGGCAGCGCCACCATCAAATTTGATGTCGTTGAAACGTCGAAAGTTCCCGGTGACGGCGCGCCAAATAAGGTGGTGAGTGGTCTTGTCGGTCCGATAGGGGCCAATGAGGCAACGCTCGAAGTGTCAGTCAACGGAACCGAACGCGACGTTGAGACCGTTTCGGCAGTTGATTACCGGGAAGTCGCCCGCATGGTTATCCGGCGTGTCAACGATGACTTCATGAAGGGGTACGGCAGCATAGACGCTGTAGGCCACCGCGTGGTCCACGGAGGCATGCAGTTTCCTGGTCCTGTGAGGCTTGACGATGCGGTCATCTCTGTAATTGAAGATCTTGTGGACCTTGCGCCGCTGCACAACCAGCCTGCGCTTGAGGCAATATATGCCGCCCGAGATGAATTGTCAGACGCTATCCCTATGGCGGCTGTATTTGACACGGCGTTTCATCGCACCATGCCGCGTGTCGCTTCTGAATACGCAATTCCACGTGATCTGACTGACCGCCACGGAATTCACAGGTACGGGTTTCATGGCCTGGCTCACCGTTCCATGGTGCGGCGTTACGAGGCACTCAGTGGCAATAGCGCCAGCCATGTCCGTCTCATCACGCTCCAACTCGGAGGCGGGTGCTCCGCTGCGGCCATTCGGAATGGCCACTCTGTGGACACGTCAATGGGCCTAACGCCTCTTGAGGGCATGGTAATGGGAAGCCGTTCTGGAGATGTCGACCCGTCGCTGCCAGGTTTTCTTGCCCGTCGGGAAAGTATTTCCATAGACACAGTTGAAGAGTGGCTCAATAAGAAGTCCGGCCTCCTTGGCCTGTCTGGAATTTCCAGTGATATGCGGGCTTTGCCTGGGGCCGCCCGCAAAGGCAATCAGAACGCTGCATTTGCCATCGATATGTTTTGCTACAGGGCTCGCAAGTACGTTGGCGCTTATCTCGCAGTGCTCGGAGGAGCGGATGCAATTGTTTTCGGGGGCGGAGTGGGCGGCAATGTGCCGGATGTCCGCTCTCGTATCTGCGACGGCATGGAGTGGTGTGGTCTTCAGTTGGATGGCAGCCGGAATGACGCAGCGACGAACGGTTCTGAAGGTCGCATTAGCGCCAGTTCATCCGTATTGGAGGCTTACGTGGCAAAGGTGGACGAGACCGGGCTGATTGCAGAGGAGACGGCGCTGCTTCTCGCGTGAACGGGCCAGAGAGAGCGTCTTCGGGCCGAACGTCTTATTGAGAGCGAGGAACAATGCCACCGACTGAAAACACTGAAGCGCTGCTGCGAAACCAGTTCGTGGCTGATTATCGGAAAAATCATCCGGAAGCAGATCTCTGGGCTGCTGGCTATCGTGTCATTCAACACAGCCCTGAGACACAGGCGCGCGTTTTCAGGATGGCCCAGGACCTGGCGTCCAGCGGGATAAAGGGAGACGGCGTTCCACTCTTCGATCTGCTGTACGCGTTGGACCGGGTCACCAGTGCCGGCATGTGGCTCATTGTGCACCAGACATACGCTAGGAACGTTTACCTGAGCGGCCAGGACCTCGCCCCGGACGATTTCAGGGAATCGCCTGAGGGTCACACAGGCGGATCCTTGAATATGGCGCCTGCCTACGCCGGTTACATGGCAGCGAACGTAATGTCCGGCGACACGCGTTCCTGGATCATGGGCCAGGGCCATTGTGTGGCCGCGATAGACAGCCTGAACCTGCTGCTGAACAACATGACTCCTGCCCACGCAGAACGTTACTCGGCGAGCGACGAGGGACTCACGCGCTACGTCCGGGATTTCTATTCCTACAGGTTCAATGATCGCGGTGAACAGGACTCGCCATTAGGGAGCCATGTAAATGCATATACCGCCGGGGGGCTGGCCGAGGGTGGGTACCTGGGTTTCGTTGAGCTTCAGTACATGCATATGCCCCTGCCGGGCGAGAGCCTTGTTGCATTCCTGAGCGACGGCGCATTCGAGGAGCAGCGGGGCAGCGACTGGGCGCCGCGCTGGTGGCGGTCACAGGATTCTGGCCGGGTCATGCCTATCATGATTGCCAATGGCCGCCGTATTGACCAGCGCACCACCATGTCGCAGCAGGGGGGAGTCGATTGGTTTGAAGACCACCTGGACCTGAACAGCTTTGACCCCATTGTCTTCGATGGCCGTGATCCTGCCGCATTTGTATGGGCGATTTATGAAATGGAACGACGACTCGACGCCGCAGGTGAGGCGATCAGGAACGGGTTGGATCCATATCCTGCGCGACTACCACACGGCATAGCTGTCGCACCCAAGGGGGCAGGCTTCCCGGGGGAGGGCACCAACCTTGCCCACAACCTGCCGCTTCCGGCCAACCCGCGCAACGACGCTGAGTCCGCCGGGATCTTCAATGAGGGCGCCAGGAGACTTTGGGTGCCGCAGGCCGAGCTTGAGGCTGCACTTGCCCGGTTCAAACTGCACGGGGTCTCGGGCAGGCCGGAGGAGCGCAACCACCCCCTTGCCTGCAGAAAGGTGCGGTTGGCACATGTTCCGCCAGCGGAGTACCGCCAAGTGCCGGAAAACAGGAGCGATTCATCCACGTGGACGCGTTCGTCTCCAATGGAGGCCATCGATCAGGGATTCCTGCAGATCGTCCAGGCCAATCCACACCTCAGGCCCCGCATAGGCAATCCGGACGAAATGCGGTCCAACCGCATGCAGCGAACTCTCGATGCCCTCAAATTCAGGGTGACGGCGCCGGAAGAAGGATTGCCAGAAACCGTAGACGGAGCGGTAATCACGGCTCTCAACGAGGAGGCAGTGGTATCGGCCGCTCTCGCCAATAAGGGCGGGATAAGTATCGCCGTGACTTACGAGGCGTTCGGTTCCAAGATGTACGGCGCAATGCGGCAGGAAGTCACGTTCTCTGACCACTTGCGTCAGCGGGGACGGGAGCCAGAATGGCTCTCCATTCCACTCGTTCTCACGTCGCACACCTGGGAGAACTCAAAGAACGAGCAATCCCACCAGGATCCGACAATGGCCGAAGCCATGCTTGGAGAGGTTTCCGACACGTCGAGGGTCGTATTTGTCGCTGACTACAACTCTGCTGCGGCTGTCATACGGCAGGTGTACCAGACGCACGGCCAGCTATGGACCATCGTCGCGCCCAAGTCGGGTTCGGTTGCGGACCTGTTCACGCCTGGTGAAGCGGAGCAGTTAATTGTCAATGGCGGAATGGCGCTCGATTGGGCGGGCCATCGCAAGGATGAAGCGGGATTGATTTTGACGGCCATAGGCGCATTTCAGCTTGAAGAGGTGCTCAAGGCGTCGGCCAGGCTGACTGACCGGGATGTCCCGCATTCGGTGGTATACCTACTAGAACCAGGCAGGTTCAGGATCCCGCGAACAGCGGGCGAGACAGCCCATGCGGCCACTCGGGAACTGCGGGATGAGTTGTTTCCCGAAACGGCCCAGGCACGGATCTTCGTTACCCACACCAGGCCTGAGCCGATACTTGGAACGCTTGGAGAGTTTCATACCGGCCACCGGAGCACGAGAGGGCTGGGGTTTGCCAGCCACGGCGGAACGTTAAACCTGGGCGGCATGCTGTTCATCAACCGCTGCACATGGGCACACGTGCTTGAACAGGTGGCGGATGTAATTTCGACGCCGCTGGACACCCTGCTGTCGCAGGTTGAGCGGGACGCGTTGGCTCGCCAGAGATCACCCGAGGGCGTGATCATCTAGCCTTGCCAGGACCTCATTGTCGCCCGTCGGCCAGCAGCCCGGTCTTGTCGATAACCTCTTTGAGGTTATCGATCCGGAACGGCTTGCTCATGACTGCGTCCGCTCCAAGTTCCATTACCTGAGGTTCGATGGCTATGAGGTTGCCAATGGCGCTGACCACAATTACGTGCTTGGGTCGATGAGCCGCATGTGTTGTGCGCAATGAACTGAGGATCTTCATGCCGTCCACGTCCGGCAGTAGCAGGTCCAGGAGCATCAGGTCGAAGGTTCCGGACTCCAGGATTCGTAACGCATCACGGCCTGTGTCGGCCACAGAGATGTCGAAATCTCCGATAATCGCGAGAGACTCGCTGATCGCAAGTTGGATATTCTGATCGTCTTCAACAACCAGCGTCCTAATTGTGGCCTGTGCAGGTACCAGTTTTGGCTGTCCCTTATGGGCTGGACGCGCCCATCTTTCATCAGTCATGATTCTGTAAGTTGGCGGCTGGCGCTGTGCCTTTGACCGCTGCCGTCGCTTCGCTGCCAGCCGTGTCGCTTGTTAACGCCAGTACAGAAGTGTACCGACTCAAGGTCAATGCGTAGACACATTGAGGTAACTGCCCTGGGTCCTGTCTGTAGTTTCATCGCCAGAGTTCAGATTGCCAGGGCCATCCCGCCTGAATTTACATTTATCGCTCTGTCACGTCGCACATGCCCGTTTGGTCGTGCCGTAGCCTTGAAGGCTTATCACGCAGTCGGCGGACCGGCGTCCTGCCAGAGAAATCAGCCCTTGAGGCCATCGAGCTGGGCGTACGCCGTCCGCTCACATGAAAGGCTCACGACTTGAAGATTGACGGTACCTACGTGCTCCATACGAACCGCCACATGGCATGGAGTATGTTGAACGATCCAGCAGTGTTGCAAGACTGTATCCCGGGAGCCGCCAGACTCAATGAGACAGCGCCAGGTTCCTATGAGGCGGAGATGAGCGTGGGTGTTGGTATGATCCGCGGAGCCTTTTCCGGCACTGTGACTGTGACCGAGCAGAAGTCGCCGGAATTCCACCGCCTCCAGTTCGGAGGCAAAGGGCCGGGCGGTTCTATCAAGGGCAACGGGCTGTTGACGCTTACGGAAGGCGAACCGGAGACAACCACAGTGACTGTGGAGGGTGACGTCCAAACAGGCGGGCTGCTGGCGTTTGTGGGGCAGTCAATGTTGGCGAACGCATCAACAACAGTTATGAAGCAGTTCTTCGACTGCCTCGACAAGAAGACCACGGAGGCAGAGTAGATCATGCTGCTCTCCGTTCATGAGATGCTACGGGCACAGTTGACTATGGTTCCCGCGTATGTCCGAACTCATCTGCCACGCGGTTGGATGGCTTTAGATTGCTCTTGGTGACGAACTCCACCCGGTTGCCATCAGGATCACGCACAAAAAAGTAGCGCTGGCCATCGTGGCGTTCACCCGGCCCGTCTATCTCGTAACCCTCATCGCGCATCACCTGAAGGGCTGCGTCAAAGTCCTCAACTTCGTAAGCGTAGTGGTGCTCTGCCATTTTCCCGCTGGCGTTCGGCTCTATCAGGTGCACCATCGTGCCATCTGCCGCGCCCATCCATACGATGTTCGGGCTGTCGACCATCGACGGCAGGATGTCCAGGCCCAGCAGGTCCTTGTAGAACTTAAACGCGGCATTACGGTCTTTGACGGGCACGCCGTGATGATTGACGGTGTTTACCTTGATCTTCGGCACGTTGATGCTCCCTCGGTGACGGTCTGCTGTTTGCAGAACCTACTTGATCTCCACGATCATTTCAATCTCAACCGCAATACCCATCGGCAGGCTGCCCATGCCGACGGCTGACCTGGCGTGTTTGCCGTCCTCCCCAAAGACCTCCACCAGCAGGTCTGAAGCACCGTTGATGACCTTTGGGTGATCATGAAAGTCTGGGGCCGCGTTCACCATACCGAGAAGCTTGACGACCCGGCTGACATTGTCAAGGCTGCCGATGTGGTTTTGCAGCGCCGCCAAAAGAGCGATGCCAACCTGGCGCGCTGCCTGGTATCCCTCCTCCACGTCCAGGTCTACGCCTACCTTGCCGGTGATCATCCCTGTGCCGTCTGGTCTGCGTGGGCCCTGGCCGGACATAAACACCAGTTTGCCGCTTGTTACTGCTGGCACGTAATTGGCGACCGGCGCTGCCGGCGCCGAAAGGTCCAGTCCCAGTTCGTTGATCCGCTGCTCCGCTGTCATGGGCTAGTGCGTTCCTCCCTGCATTCGATGTTGGCTCGGCCACTGCGCACGCTTCACGATTACCCGCCTGCTGAAATATCTGCGGAGGGCTCGGTCATGGTTGACGGGTCGAGGACGCGGTCCAATTCCTCGCTTGACAGATCCGTTTCCCTGAGCGCCACTTGCTTTATTGTCTCGCCCGTCTCCGCCGCCTTGTGGGCGATAGATGCAGCGGCATCGTACCCGATGATCGGGGCGAGTGCTGTACATATCGCCAGCCCCTGCTCAACCATTTCCGGGCCCTTGGTGGTGGCTTCCAGGCCGGTGACACACTGGCGGGCGAAATTGCGGCATGCAGCGGTCAGGAGGTCAATGGACTGAAGAAGGTTGTACGCGGCCACTGGCATCATGACATTCAGTTCAAAATTGCCTGATTGGCCTGCGATTGTGATGGTGGAATCGTTGCCTATGACCTGGGCGCTCACCATAGTCAGCGACTCCGCGATCACCGGGTTTACCTTGCCGGGCATGATGGAACTGCCGGGCTGGACCTCTGGCAGCATGATCTCTCCAATGCCAGCCCTTGGGCCGGAGCCGAGCCATCGCACGTCATTGCCAATCTTCAGGAGGCTCACCGCCACCGTCTTGAGTGATCCGGAAGCCTCCACCACGGCGTCCAACGTGCTCTGCGCCTGGAAGTGATTGCTGGTTTCGCCGAGGTCTAGTCCCGTAAGCTCGCGGAGGCGTGCTATGACCGCACTTGCGAACTGCTGGTGCATTCCCACGCCTGTGCCCACCGCGGTGCCGCCAAGCGCAAGGACGGAAAGCTCGGCCAGCGCCTTCTCAACACGCTTGCGCCCCAGTTCCACCTGCCCTGCATATCCCAGAAACTCCTGGCCCAGCCGAATGGGTGTGGCGTCCTGCAGGTGAGTCCGGCCCGTCTTGATGACGCTCCAGAACTCCTCTGACTTCTCTCTGAGCGCCTGTTCGAGCTCCTCCATCGCCGGCAGGAGTTCATCTTTTATGGCCACCGCCGCGGCCAAATGAATAGAAGTCGGGATCACATCATTGGACGATTGGCCTTTGTTGACATGATCGTTGGGATGCACCGGCTGGCGGGTGCCCAGGCCGCCGCCCAGGGCCTCGTTGGCCACATTGGAAATGACCTCGTTGGTATTCATGTTGGTGGAGGTTCCTGACCCGGTCTGGAAAATATCCACCACAAACTGGTCGTCGTACTTGCCGTCAATCACCTTCTGCGCCGCATCAATGATTGCGTCGGCCAATTTTGGGTCGAGCACACCAAGGTCTTTGTTGACCACCGCGGCTGATTGCTTCACCTGCCCAATGGCACGTATGAATGAACGTGAGAACCGTAGATCGCTTATGGGAAAGTTGAGGCGGGCTCGCTGGGTGTTCGCCCCGTAGTAGGCGTCTGCAGGTACCTCAAGCTCACCCATTGAATCCCGTTCACGACGCATGTTCGACGCGGTCATTCGGCTCTCCTGTCTGCTGTCTCAAATGTTGAACCAATAGTAATGCGCTGCTCTGAGCCCGGAGTCGCAGACGAAAACCGGGCGGGTGAGCAATAGTAGCGAATGTACGACCGGGTTGGAGGAAGTCGATGCTCATCATCGTTGTTCACCGGCGGTCGCTGCACGAGAGAGGGCATACGAAAGTTCTCCCGGAAACCAGCCTTCATGGTAGTTCGTATCACGAAAATTCGAAGCAACATACAAATGTTGTAGACAAACCAGGCACTTCTTAGACAAATGACATCTTGTGAATTCTTTGGAACCACGTTGACTGTGCCGACTTCGCTGGCAGATGCGATCAGGATACGGGCACTTCACCAGGAGATGGAGGCTGCCGCCGATCGCCTCTTCGATTCAGCCGTAGCAGGCGAGCTTGGTCGAGCGTACAACCTGTCTCTGAGGATGCTGGGCGACTATCAATCGGCATCCCGGGCTGTCCATAAA
Source organism: Dehalococcoidia bacterium (assembly GCA_040878005.1). Classification (GTDB taxonomy): domain Bacteria; phylum Chloroflexota; class Dehalococcoidia; order Lucifugimonadales; family Lucifugimonadaceae; genus JBBDMW01. The sequence goes on along the minus strand of JBBDMW010000043.1, from coordinate 49,096 downwards.
GCGTTCTCCAAGGCGCGCGAGCAGTTCTCCAGCTTCGACGATAACGTACGGGTGTCCACATGGATGCTGCGCTTCGTTGCTGAAGAAGCACTGCTGGTTGCCAGGAACAGGGATGCCGCTGAGCCGCATGTGCCCGTCACATTGGGCAGCGTTGGCGTTGAGCAGGCGCTGACGTCCCTTGATCCACTACACCGCCTGGCTGTAGTGCTGCAGGATGTCCTGCGCCTTTCCCTGCCCGAGGCCGCTGCAATCATGGGGGTTGGCGTAGGCGACTTCAGGCAGCTTGCCAACGACGGCACCGAGCATCTTCGCTGCATCACGTCTGCATAAGACACTCCTGGGTTAAGAACGCGCTGCCAGTCCGCTGGGCACATTGTGAGTAAACGAAACAGGGGCACTGTTGACGCGCCCCTGTCTTTGCATATTCGTGAACCTGGATGTAAACCTAGTCGTTCGCGTGGCGCTTGTCGTAATCCTCAAACGCCTTGGCCGCTGAGTTCAGAGCATTCACGGTGCACGGGTATCCGCCGTAGAACAGCATCTGGGTGATCAACTCAACGATCTGCTCTTTCGTCCAGCCGTAGTTGAGCGCTCCGGTTATGTGGCCTGGAAGTTGATTCGGGCGGTCCAATACCACCAGCGCGGCAATGGTGCACAGGCTCCGAATCTTCCCGTCCAGTGCCGGTCGCTGGTAGATATGCCCGAACAGGGTGGCATTGATCAGTTCAAACGCATCCTCGACGGACTTCGCCACCGGGGCAGTCTTTGGCTCCCCGTCGTAGTACCACTCGCGCCACTCGTGTGACTTTTTGGATAGTTCCTCGAATGACTGCATATCTACTCGCACCTTTCGCGATCTGGTATTTGAACGTCATGGCCGCGGAGATATGAACGCTCTCCACCGGCCTCAAGCCCAAACGTACACGTGGACCAGTGGCGTCGCAAACAATGCTTGCTCTCAGCATGTGCTGGATCCGGCTAATCCCTTGGCAGGCGGCGAGCCATCACTGCCAGTGCGCCCAGCACGGTCACGCCTGAGCACAGCCAGAATACTGATTCAATGCCGTACATCTCCGCCAATTCCCCAGAGACTACCGGGCCGGCCAGCATGCCAATGGCATAGATGGCCTGGTACGCGCCCATAGCGGTGGCCCGCTCCTCCGGGGCAGCAGCCTTAAGGCTCAGGCTAATACAAATGGTGTTCAGCATCCCTCGTCCGAAGCCGTTGAGCCCTTGCAACGCGCCAAGCGGCAGTAGGGTGCTCATCAAAGGCATCAGCAGCAGCGATGCCAGCACCATGGCGGATGCGGCAATCAGTGCACCAGTGTTGCTCACTCGGCGGACCATCAATGCGGAGAGGGCAGTGCCGACTGTTGCCAGCACCAACCCGGTGGTGGTTATGTAGCCCACCTCTGACTTGGATGCGCCAAGGCTTTCCGCCAGCACAGGTAGAAAGCCGAAGTTCACCCCGAAAGTCACAAACTGGAATGTGATGGCTATGATCGCCACCTGCATCAATAGTGGCGATTTCAACAGCCTGGTCAGCGTCGCTGAGGAGTAGGGCGCCCGCTGAACCATCTTCGGCTCCGGCGCCAACAACAACAGGAACGCTCCCAAACCTCCGATGGCCGCTGCTCCAAAAAAGGCCGTATCCGCGCCGAACAGGTCCGCGATAACGCCTCCCACCAACGTGGCAAGCACCAGTGCTCCCGCATTGATGGACATGATGACGGCCATGGCGCTTGTCGTCCGGGAGGAGATGAAGTAGGACGAGTACAACACGCTGATGGCGACCCAGCCCGCCCCCGCAACGCCGGTCAGGGTGCGGGCTGCGAAAAGGGACCACGGGTTCGGGGCCAGTCCCAGCCACAGCGCTCCCAGTCCAGCCAAAGCCACAGCCGTGACAGCGAAAGGTTTTCGTCCAATGATGTCGGACGCAATACCGATGGGTATCCGCAGTGTGACCTGGCCGATGGCGTAGGAGGCGACCACCAGCCCGATCATCGAGAGACTGGCGCCAAGCTCATCCGCGTGAAGCGGCAGGACAGGCACGTACAGGTAAAGGGATATCCAGAAACAGAACGTACCTGCCGCGACCAGGGCTATATTGCGCCTTGATGAGAGGAGCGATGATTGGGTGCTGTCGGTGGTGGACGCAGCCTGGCGACGTACGGCTCGGTCTGTCATCGGCGTTGCTCAAATCCAGCCGTGTGCAAGCCAGTTCCTTCCAAGGCCGCAGGCGCTTCACCTTTTAAACCACTTTGCCGGTTGGAGCCCGGGTTGCTGCAGTGAATGGGGAAGGCTGGCAATCTTACTCGGTGGCCGTGCCGCGCATGCCGATCACGCCACGGAGTGCCTCGATCATGCCCAGGTGCCTGTTGGCATGCGCGATGTGGCTGAACAGGCCATCACCCACCGTGGTTTCACGGTCGTGCCAGTCCCAGAAGACCATATCGAACATTCCGTCGTCCACCTCTGCGAACCTGCGCTCGGCAAGCTCGAAGGCTGAGCGGGCGTAGCCCACCACCTTCGCAGTTTCAGGAAGGGGCAGGCGCGCGGCCTCGTTGTCATCAAGACCCACGCCTGCCCCCCATTTGCCCGGATTCGCATCCTCGAAGCCCCACTCGTCGCCAATGGCCAGCGCATGCCACGCCTGGTCCCCGTGGTCTGACAGGTCTGACTCGCCAGATGTAACTGGAACCAGCATTGACTGCACGAGGTCTGACCACCGGGCCATGTGCCACAGGTGCCATTTCGCAGATGGAGCAGTGGGGCACACCCATTTCGAGGCCTGCTCGTCGTACATCCCCGCAACCGTCTCCAGCAGCAACTCGTTGACGCGTGTCAGCCTGCGGAGCGCTATTTCCGGTGGTGAGATGTACATGGCTATGCCCCTTTAGTGCATGCGTTCCCACTCAGGGTCTGGGTGAGAAGCGATGTAGTCGTGGTTCAACTCGTAACCCAGCCCCGGCTTGTTTGGCAGGTGAAGGTGCCCATCGCGTATGTCGAGTGGCTCCGTGATGACTGCGTTGTAGTTGTCCAGCGAGTGGTCGCTCATTTCCAGCCGGTAGATGTTTGGCACATTCATTAGCACGTGAGCGCCTGTGATCACGTTGAATGCACCGCTGGCATCGTGTGGGCTGATGGGCACGTAGTAACTCTCCGCCAGGATGGCGATCTTCCGCATCTCGCTTATACCGCCCGTCCAGCAGATGTCGGGCATGATGTAGTTGACCAGGCCCTCCTGGAGGTACGGCACGAAGTCCCAACGGGTGTACTTGCGCTCGCCTATGCACAGATTTATGTCGGTATTTCGACGAAGCTGGCGGTGCGCTTCCAGGCTCTCAGGCTGCAACGGCTCTTCGAACCAGGTGAGCTTGAAGGGCATCATGCGGTTGCACATCTCCGTAGCTGTGGAGACGTCGAAGTTACCGTGGGCATCGATCATCAGCTCTATGTCGGGGCCGAGGCCTTCCCGCAGCGCCGCCATAAGGTCTTCCGCGTGAGCAGCACCCTTCGCTGATATCTTGCCGTCTATGTACCGGCGGTGGCTCTTGCCCATTTCAGGAGAGAACGGGTCCAGCTTCAGCGCCTGGTAACCCATCGCCACCTGCCGCTTCGCGTCCTCCACGCAAGCCTTGATGTCACCGGGAGGAGCAACATGGCTGTACACAGGCACACTGTCTCGCATGGGGCCGCCCAGCAGGTCATATACGGGCCTGCCAAGAGCCTTGCCCTTGATGTCCCACAGTGCCATGTCTATGCCGCTGGCCAGGGTGGTGGCAAAGCCGCGGCTGCCCAGTGTCCCAAACCGGCGATAGATCTGGTGCCATATGCCGTCAATGTGCGAAGGATCCTGGCCAATCAGGCCATCCGAGAAATCCTGACCTTCCAGGTCGTGACGCAGCATTTCATATGCCCGGCCCACTACCAGGGCGCCGCCGCCGCCGGAATTGGTGGACTCTCCCACGCCCGTGATGCCTTCATCAGTGTCAATTTCCACAAACAGCCATGACCGCTGGCTGTCACCGGGCCTGGTCAGGTATACACGGAGGTCAGTGATCTTCATCGAGCAGGATTCCTTTTGCTTCGCTTCTATAAACAGCGCCAGATCAACATGTGGCCTGGCTGGGTGGAAGAAAACTTCCAGCCCTGTGCCTGCCGGAATCTTACACTCGGCGGGCACGCACAGTCGCTGTGCTACACTCCCGCCGCCTTCCAGTAGGCACACCAGCATGGACGGAAAATCCCGTCGGCGCCACTTCATGCCCACCAGTGAATAAAGGACCAATGAAAATGCGGTTTTGTTACGCCCACCGGAGATTCACCCTTTATCCAAACCATCTGAACAGCTGGGATTTAACGCCCGCTGCGTACACCGATGAATTCCTGGCTCGTGTGAAGGAGATGGGATTCGATGCGTTCGAAGTCGGCATCGAGGTGTTGGACAAGACGGGAGGCAGTGAGTCCGATGTAAAAGGCTTCGCCAACCGGCTGGCCGATTTTGGCCTGGCAATCGGCTGTGTGCGGAGCGGCGGGACGCTGGTTGAGGCGAAGAATGGCCCGGCCAACCGGGAGCGGCAGCTCAGGGCCATCAAGTTCGCTGGCTGGGCGGGCGCAGAAGTCGTCAACGGCGCAATGAGCGCGCCTTTCCGCTACCCCGGAAAACCGGGCAGTTCATACGGATGGCCTGTGTCGCAGGACGGCAGCAGGGAGCAGATGATGTGGACGTACGAGGCCATCGCCCCGGTCCTGCAGGAAGCATGCGATGTGGCAGGGGAGGTGGGAGTGAATGTCTCGGTAGAGGTTCACCAGAACTCTCCGGTGGATACCTCGTGGTCGGCCCTGTTGCTGCACGGCCTGGTGGACAGGAAAAATTTCGGCGTCAATCCCGACCTCGGAAACGTCCTGTGGTGCTATGACGTGCCGGAAGAGGACACTGAGACGACCATCAAGAAGCTTGCTCCCATAGCAAACTACTGGCACTGCAAGAATCTTCACCGCATCAATCACCCGGAGAACGAACGCAGCGTGTTCCTGCGGGTGCCCCTTACCGACGGCGAGATCGACTACAGGTTCGCCATCTCCGCGATGGCTGATGCTGACTACAGCGGCTACATGGCCATCGAAGGCGCATGGGCTGGCGACCAGTTCTATCAGGATTCCAAGAGCATCAAGTATGCAAAGGAAATCTGGGCCGAGCGGGAGAAGCAGGGCGCAGCGTGAGACTTCAGGCAGTATGACGGTGGAGGCCCTGAGAAATTAAAATTTGGCCGCCGGAGCAGGCAGGTTCTACTCCGGCGGCCAAACGTCTGACGCACAGCGCCGAAAAGCGCGGCTAATGCGTCGCAGCCGAATCGGCGAACAGTTCCACCAAGCGCTCTTTGTCTCCTGGTGGCAGCTGGATGTCCTCCAGGGCGGCCACATTGGCTTCCAGGTGTGACGTGTTGGACGTGCCTGAGATCACCGTCGAAATGGCTGGGTGGCCGGCGGCAAACTTGTAGCCGGCGGCTATGACCGAATCCGTGCCATCATGGACCAGCCAGCCGAAAGGGTCCGACTCGTCCAGGCTTTCTGGTGGGAGGAATCCCTGTTCCTTCCACTCCGCAAGAAGTGCCTGCATTTGCTCAGGGCGGGTTAGCGTCAGGCGCACCGGAGCCATGTTGAGGACGCCCACGTTGTGTTCTTGGCAGAGAGGCAACGCCTCCTTGGCGGCCCACTGGTTCAGGATGCCGTACTTGAGCATGACGGTGTCCCACAGGTCAGGGTTCGACTTAAGCGCCAACCCCACAATTTCGTGCTTTGGGTCCTCGGTCATCATCTCTGTGAAGCCGATGAACCGGACCTTGCCCTGTTCCCTGAGCCTGCTCATCTCAGGGTAGAAGCGTTCGACCACCTGGTGGTACTCAGTGGGGTTCACTCCGTGGAACTGCATCACGTCTATGTGGCCGGTGTCCATTTTGGACAGGCTGCGCTCTACGGACTCAGTCAGGTCAGCCGGATCGTCCTTGAGTCCCTTGCCTGCGCGATGAGACCACTTGGTGGCAAGGTAGTAGGAATCCCTCGGAACGCCCCTAAGCGCCCGGCCCAGTATCTCCTCGCTCTCTCCATACTGTGCTGAGGTGTCGAAGAGATTGACGCCCAGGTCAAGGCATTGCCGTACAAGTGCGTCCTGTTCCTCGGCTGCCAGGCCGGTGTTCTGTCCAAACTTGCTTGGTCCGCCTGTGCCGTAGCTGAGCATGGATACCCTGAGACCGCTTCGTCCAAGAGTTCGATACTGCATTGCCGCTCCTTCTGAATGCTCACTCGATTTGCTGTCACTCTACAGAACAGTACCGCATGGTTTGGAATCTGTGCGGATTGGAAACTCCTGCTGCAATTGGAGCCTGGACGCCCGTCTGGTTGCCCTGTAACTGTCTCAGTCAGCTGTGGAGACGCCTTTCGGCTCTTCCGCCTGCCGGGGGAAGCTCGGCCTGCGCGTCAGCAGCAGTGCGGTTATTCCAAGGGCGAATATGCCTATGATGGCTGCGAACCAGTTCTGGTAGCTGCCTGTGGCGTCGAACACCATGCCTGCCAGCAACGGACCGCCGGCAAACGAGATAATCGTCGCGAACTGAACCAGCCCCATGATGCCGCCGTATTCGCGCAGGCCAAACGTTTCACTCACCACCAGGACAATCAGCGCTCCCAGGCCGCCAAATCCCAGGCCGAACACGAACACCCCGGCCCACACTGCCATCGTGCCGCCTGGAGCGATCATCAACCCGAGGCCCAGTGCCTGCAATGCCGTGCTGATCACCATGGCCTGCCTTGCGCCTATGCTCTCGCTGGCTCGTCCAAATGCCAGCTTGGAGCCAATGCCCATCGCTGCCACCAGTGACAGCGCGGCGGAGGCCGCTCCATGGGAGATGCCCACGTTCTCAAGGTGCTGTATGAGTTGCGTGATTATGCCCTGGTACGTGAACGTGGCTGCCGTGATGGCGACGGTAACCAGGTAAAAGGCCGGAGTTCGCAGCGCCTGCGACACGGTCAGTCCCGCCCTCGCCGCGGCCTTGACTTCACCCCCGAATGACTCGGTCCGGCCGGTACGATCAATCTCTGCCTCTACGTCCGACGCCCGCTCGCGAATGATGGCCAGGGCTGCCACCGCCAGCACCGCCAGCATCACTCCAAAGCCAAAATACGCCCAGCGCCACCCCGCCAGCGCCACAAGGGCCGCCGCGAATGGGACCATGGTGAGGCCGCCGAAATTGTTGCCGGCAGTCACCATTCCCATCATTCGCCCGCGAGTTGTCGGAAACCACAGCCCAACCATCTTTCCGGCGGGCAACACGGTCGCTCCCGGGAAGCCCACGTAGACCAGGGTGCTGAATAGGTACAGGTGCCACAGCTCGCTGATGAGCGGTCGCAGAGCAAATCCGGTCGCCGCCAACAGCAGCGACACCACCAGTACTGGCCGCGTCCCAAACCGGTCTGCCAGGCGGCCAACCAGCGGCGCTGACATGCCGGATATGAACGCGAATGAGAGCGATGCGTTGACCTGTGTACGGCTCCAGCCGAACTCCTCCTCAAGCTCAGGCCCGAAGACGCCGAACGCGTACTGTGCCATGCCGATGGACAGGCCGGTGGATAGAAACACCACCCATGCCACGTGCCACCCGTGATAGATCCGGGTTGGTCCTGTTAGCCGTGGAACGCGTGAAGACCTGGGACCGGGTGATTGCGCCAATGCGCTACGCCGTCCTTTTGCTGTTCTGATTTGCTAGATTTCGGCGTGCCAACGTGAGCGCGACTGCGCCCACAAGGAATATCCCTATGGCGGCAGCGAAGGCCGGACGATAACTGCCTGTCGCGTCAAAAACCTGCCCGGCCACGAGAGGGCCGCTGACCACTGAGATAACTGTAAGTGCCGTGATCAGCCCCATCACCCTGCCGTACATCGCAGGCCCGTACGTCTCAGCCACCACAAGCGCCCGCAGCGCCCCAAAGCCGCCAAGGCCCAGCCCAAATACAAATACCCCCGGCCACACCACCCATGTATCGCCCACCGCAATGATGATGCCGATACCCACGGATATGATCAGGAGGCTGAGCACCGTGGCGAGCCGCGCCGTGATGTGATCGCTTAGCCAGCCCATCCCAATCTTGCTGAAGAGAGCCACCGCTGCTGAGATTACTAGGGCACTCGCAGCAGCCTCCTTCGACAGCCCCTCATTCTCCAGGTGTGGTATCAACTGTGTCAGGACCAGCGGGTGTGTGAACGATGAGGCTGTGAGGCCGACAGCGATGAGGACAAAAGTGCGGCTACGGGTGATTTCGCGCATCGTGATGCTGGCTGCACCATGGGCCTCTTTCTTTTCAGTGCTGCCCGCTCGGGTTGTGTCGTCAAGCGGCGGCTCGCGCACCAGCACGATTGCCGCTATGGCCGTGATGGCCAGTGATATGCCGGCGGCCGTAAACCCCCAGCGCCAGTTCTGGGCCACAACCATCATCGTGAGCAGTGGCACCATCAGGATGCCCCCGGCGTTGTTGCCGGAAACCACCAGACCCATGATCTTCCCGCGCCCATGTGGGAACCACAGGCTGACCAGGCGGCCCGAGGGAAGGATCGTCGCGCCTGGCACACCCAACGCAATCAGGGCGCTCAACGCATACCAATGCCACAACTCAGTCATGGTGGCGCGCATGAGAAATCCCACTGCCATGATCGACAGGGATGCGACCATGACCGGCTTCGCCCCAATGCGGTCCATCAGCCTGCCCCAGAAAGGCGCAGACAGGGCGGAGACGAATCCCAGCGACAGTGAGATGTTTATCTGGGTGCGCGTCCAGCCGAACTCCCGGTCGAGCGGCTCTATGAACACGCTGGAGCCGTACTGGATCAGGCCCACTGTTACGCCGGTAGACAGGAAGGCCACCGCTGCTACCTGCCAGCGTGTGCGTCCCCTCGGATCAGTGGCCGTTACTGATGAGACTGTGCTCAACTGGACGCGGCTTCCCGTGAATTCATGGGTGAATATGACGCTTGATGCAACTGGCCGTGGTGGTTTTCTGCCGGTTTGTATGGGCTGAGCCGACCATAAATCCTATGGCTGGGGCACATCGAACACAATCTCCACCAGCGGGCTGTGCTGAACCCACTCGTTCACATTCCCCTCGCCGGGACGGTTCCAAATGGTGTCAGCCGCCAATAGTATGCGTCGCCGCTCATCCGGGTCGGTGACCGGCATTGCGAGGGCTGGCAGGTCCACCCTTGCCGACTCCTTCAGGTGAAATATGAAGCGTGGATTAGCCAGCAAGTTGGCGTACCAGTCTCTTTTGCCGGGGATGCCGGTCAGGTAATAACGTCCACCAACCCTGTGGAACCAGATCTCAACCCGGCGCGGCTGTCCTGTCCTGCGGCCTGTCGTAGTAATGTCCACCGTCAGGTCACGCTGTAGCGCTGCCTGCACAGGATCGTCATTCAGAGACATTGATTTGCCTGGACCATGACTACTATCAACCGCGGTGTATACTCCGCCCGCGACACTGTACCTTTCGGTTTCTGCAATCCAGCCAAATCGAATTCATCGGCGAATTTCAGCCCCTGGGCCGCTCCCCCTCGGAGCAGCAGCGAGAACGGTAACACTTAATTCCAGGATCTACCCGGTCAATAACGGAGGATGCGCATTGCGACCCAGCAAGATCAGGGCGGCCATGAATTCGGGCCAGGTGACGTATGGACTGACGTTGACCTTTCCTGCCGAGTCCATAGTGGAATGGGCAGGTTACCTTGGGTTCGATGTGCTGCACCTGGACTGCGAGCACGGCGTTTTCGACTGGGAATCCATAGAGCGGATGTGCCGCACCGCTGATATGCACGGTATGACCTGCACCGCACGCATTCCGAACATCGACAGCGATACCATCCTCCGGACGCTTGACCGCGGAGTCATGGGCATCCTTGCGCCTCACGTGGATACGCGGGAGCAGGCAGAGCACATAGCGAAGGTGACGCGGTTCGGCCCGGAAGGGGAGCGCAGTTTTGGCACATCCCGCGGACGTGACTATGGCCTCTCTGGCAAGTCAGCAGGAGAGTACATGGCTGATTTCAACCGGGAGGTAACCATAGCCATCCAGATTGAGACGGCCCAGGCGGTGGAAAACATCGACTCTCTCCTTGAAGTGGATGGCATAGACATGTTCACCTTCGGCCCGCAGGACCTGGCGCAGTCGCTGGGCCGTCCTGGCAATCCTGGAGCGCCGGAGGTGACCGCCGCGATGAAAAAGGTGGTGGACCGGGTTCATGACGCGGGCCGCAAGATGACTTCAGACGTGGAGAAGGGCATCAACCTTGTCCAGTGGCTGCCGCCAAAACTGGCGGAGTGGCTGGATGACATCAAGCAAAAGGGTTAGAGGCTCGGGAAGCGGTCGATGATCGTGGCCGTTCCCCGGCGCAATAGTGAGACGGCAGCGTGTTAGCGAAAGGGCCTACCCGGCCCGGCATGGAGGAAGACAGTATGACAACCGCAGCAAGGGCCCTCGGCCCCGTCACCACAGCGACGAAGTTTGAGCCGGCGCCGTACTGGGCCAAGCTGCCCATGGGCGTCACCTTCCGCGGAGATGCCACATCAGTGGCAGTCGACTCGAAAGATAACGTATATGTGTTCAACCGTGGCACCCATCCGGTGGCAGTATTCGACAAGGAAGGAAACTTCATCAAGGGATGGGGACAGGGTGAGTTTGATCGGCCGCATGGCATAGAGATCGACGCCGAGGACAACCTGTACCTGGTCGATGACGGCGGACACTTCGTCCAGAAGCGCACGAATGACGGGAAGATCGTTTTCACACTTGGTGAACGTGGCACACCTGCTCCATGGCAGGATGGAGGCATGTTCAACCGCCCGACTGACATTGCCATCAATCCAGCCACCGGCGATCTATTCGTTTCGGATGGCTATGGCAACTCCCGTGTTCACAAGTTCGACGCCAGTGGCAAGCACATCAAGTCATGGGGCGAACCAGGCACCGCCCCCGGTCAGTTCAGCCTGCCACACAATGTCTGCATGCTCGGGACGGACAAGATTGTGGTCTGTGACCGCGAGAACTTCCGCCTCCAGGTATTCACCACCGACGGTGAATTCGTGGACCAGTGGCACATTCACCACCCCATGTCCATCACGCATGGCCGCAATGGCGACACCAGCCTGTACGTGGGTGAAATGGGGCCGCCTCCAGTTCAGAACGGTGTGCCCAACCTTGGCAACCGCGTGACCATCCTCTCATCTGAAGGGGAGTACCTGACTTACTTCGGCGCGCCGCTGCCAGGGCAGGAGCCGAACCAGATAAGCGCGCCTCACGGAATCGCCACGGATTCTGAAGGCTCCGTGTACATCGGTGAGGTGGCGTGGACCTTCTGGTTTTCACGGCAGCCAACCCCGCCGCTTGGTGAGATCGTCAGCCTTCGAAAGTGGCAGAGAGTCAGCGGCTAAGACTTCGGCCTGACCTCTGGCGGATGTTCTCCATGGAGAACATCCGCCAGATAAATTTTCGGCGGGCACAAAGATTAGAGCAGGAATATTCAATGGTTACAGCAGCAACTCCGCGAACCACTTATGAGCCGGTCTTCGGGTGGGCAAAAGTCCCGCACCCGATGTCGTTCAAAGAAGCAACATCGGTAGCCGTCGACTCCAGGGACAAAGTCTACGTATTCAACCGTGGCAAGAATCCCCTCATGGTGTTCGACCGTGATGGCAACTTCCTTGAGACATGGGGCGAAGGCGAGTTTGACCGCCCCCACGGCATCACGGTAGACGGAGATGACAACCTGTGGCTGGTTGACGACCTTGGCCACTTCGCCCAGAAGCGAACCACCTCCGGCAAAGTGTTGATGACCCTGGGCGAGCGCGGAAAGCCCGCCCCCTGGCAGGGCGGAGGCATATTCAACCGGCCCACGCACACCGCCATTCATCCCACCACCGGTGACGTGTTTATCACCGACGGGTACGGCAACTCGCGCGTCCACAAGTTCGACTCCAGCGGCAAGCACATCAAGTCGTGGGGCGAGCCGGGTTCACGCCACGGGCAATTCAGCCTGCCGCACAACATCTGCATGCTGGGCGAAGACCGAGTGGCGGTTTGCGACCGGGAGAACTTCCGGGTTCAGATCTTTACGACGGATGGCGAAGTTGTGGATCAGTGGCACTCGCACCGTCCAATCGCCATAGCCGCCGGGAAGGGCGCTGACACGAACATATACCTCGGTGAGGCCGGCGCTCCGCCTGTGCAGAAGGGTGTGCGAAGGCTGGGCCTGAGGGTCATGGTGATGGACCGCGACGGCAACATGTTGACGCACTTTGGCAACGAATTGGGCGGCGAAGGCCCTGACCAGTTCCTGGCGCCTCACGGGATTGCCATCGACTCTGAAGGCTCTGTCTACATTGCAGAGGTCTCATACACAGCGTATGGCTCCCTGCAGGACCCGCCGCGTGAGGTGGCAAGCCTGCGCAAATGGCGGCGCGTGGGCGGGTAGCTGGGCTTTTGGCCTGACATTAACAACAAAATGGGCGCTGCCCACACTGGGCAGCGCCCATTTTGTTTGGTGTCATGACGGCATAAGCCGTTGCAACCTATCTGCCGCTTGTAGCCTGTGCCTTCACCATCCAGCGGAACTTCTCAAGGCCGAAAGTGATCTCGATCAGCATGTCCTGCGTAACAGGGTCTGCCTTTTCCACCTCCATCACGCGCACCCGCATCCTGCCGGCAACCGCCTCGAGCCGGTCGATGAGCAGCTTTACCACGGTGTCGTCCTGCAGATACCCGCTGGGCATCTGCTCAAGTCCTGAGCGTGTCGTGACCGTTGTTAGGCGTCCGTCGGCCGTCGCGTCAAGGGCCACTATGCGCTCAGCAACATCGTCTGCCCAACCGCGGGCGGCTTCCGTGATCTCGTCAAGCTGGAGATGCAAAGACCGGAAGCGGGGTCCCACTACATTCCAGTGGGCCTGCTTGCACTGCAATGCCAGGTCGATCATGTCCGCCAGAGAGTTTTGAAGCAACTCGGCGACTTCTGTTTTCGATTCTTGTCCCATCACTGAAGTTTCGGCGATAGTCATTGGTGATCCTTTCTTCGGCCGAAGAAATGGACATTCCCAATTCCGGCCGCTGGGAAGTTCGTCGGTATGTAGTCCTCGTACCGTAACGACCATAGGGCTGACCAGCATCACGCATGTGGACGGTACATGGTCGCCCGAACGCGCACATCACTGGTAACCCACTCGGGCTAGTCACGGGAGGCAACCGGAAATTCGGGAACATGTCTTATACTGCGCCACCTGTGACACATGACCGGCTGATTGATCCTGGGAGTAACGACCATGCCCAATGCGGGACGCGGCCTGACGCCGCAGCAAATTGATGAGTTCCTGGCAACCCCCATTATCGCCCGGCTCGCCACCGTCAAACCAGATGGCGCCCCTCACGTGACGCCGGTGTGGCAGCACTGGGACGGCGAGGCAATGTGGATAGTGCCACGCGAGCGGTCCAACTTCGTCCAGAACATTCGGCATGAGCCGCGCGTATGCGTCTCATGTGCAGATGACGGCCCGGGCCATCGGCGGGTCCTGGTGGAGGGCAGGGCAGAACTGGTTGAAGGACCTGTGCCTTTGAGCGGTCGGACGCGGGAAATCGCTGACGAGATGGCTCGGCGATACATGGGGCCCGAAGGGCCAACTTACCTGGGGAGGACGGCCGACCGGCCCCGCTACCTCGTCAAGGTCACCCCGGCCCGCATGTCATCATGGCAGGGCGGCGAGTGGCACCCCAGGTACACCGGCGGCCAGTAACCGTGTACGCTGCCGGCAGCCGTTAGCCTTGGCCCACTCGTTTAGCGCGGCGGCGGCCCAATACCCACGCCCTTATCTGGGCAGCGTGCTCTTCGTAGTGAAGCAATGAGTCGCTGTCTATCTTGGTCCGTATGCTCTCGCCGTACGCAAAGTACGCCGCGGGAGCGTCATTGAGGGCATCCCGGAGGGAGCGATGGGTATCTTCCAGTTGCTCCATAACTTCTCTCGAAGTTAGCGATGCCCTGCTCCGAACAGCTTTTTCGTTGAACTCGTCAAGGTTTGGAGTTGGTACGGCACTGCCGCGACCGAGCGCCATGATCAACTCGGATTCCCATGTGGTGATGTGGGCCAGCACATCTTTGACTGACCATTCTCCACATACGCCGGGAATGATCATCTCGGGTCCTGTGAGGGGCGAGAGACATCGACGCAGGTCGCGCCATGCGTCATCTATGGCTGCGATGACCGCATGCTTGGTTTCGGTTGCCTCAGGATTGTCCAGCATATTGGCTCCGGTTCGTTGACAGTTGGCCCCACGCAGTTTAGCTTCGTGCCGCACCGGATACCAATCCGTTCTGGCAGGTTTCATCGTCGGCCCAGGAGAGATGCGATTATGGCGATTGTAGGTGAAGGTGACTTTCGATATGAAGTTGACACGTCCTGGCCGAAAAAGATCCCTGAGTACTGGACCCTCGGCCTGTGTTCCGATGTGGCAGTCGATTCGCAGGATCGTGTCTGGGTGTACAGCCGCGGCAAGCATCCCGTCACCATCTGGACGGCTGACGGCGAATTCATCGGCTCGTGGGGCAACCAGGGCAACAGCCCGGGGGAGTTCAAGGTGCCGCACGGAATATTTATAGATTCTGATGACAACGTGTGGCTCACGGACACGCAGACGCACCTGGTCACCAAGCACCGCCCTGACGGCGAGGTCCTGATGGAGTTGGGCACGAGGGATTACGCCAATATCACTGTGACCACCAATGGCATGCAGGGGACGCCTTTCAACATGCCGACTGGCGTAGCCATCGCCTCCGATGGCGACATCTTCACATCGGACGGTTACGGAAACCGGCAGGTTCATCGCTTTTCATCGGATGGGCAGCTCAAGAGCTCGTGGGGCCGTGCCGGCACAGGGCCAGGCGAGTTCGCGATCCTGCACAAAGTGGCGGTGGACGAGCGTGACAGGGTCTTTATATGCGACCGTGAGAACAACCGTATCCAGGTATTCGACGTTGATGGGGAGTACATCGAGGAGTGGTCCGATGTTGTCGGGCCTGGAGATGTTTACTTCGCTCCGGATCACCTGGTGTATGTCGTAGAGCAGGGCGGCGGAAACGGCGTATCCATCTGGACGCTGGACGGCGAACTGATCACCAGGTGGCGGGGAAACAAAGAAGCCTGTGAATCGGCTCACGGATTGTGGACCGACTCAAAAGGCGATATTTACGTGGCTGAGATAGGCCAGCCGGGCCACGGCCAGCGAGTGAGGAAGTTCGTCCGCGTGCGATAGGGCTGCAGGCTGCGTCGCCCCATCCGGGTGGCGGCGCAGCACTCCCCGCGTTGGCCTGTAGGGAAGTCGGCGACCTACGGCATCTCAAGGCCGTGCGCTTCCAGCAGCGCTTCGTCTCGGAGAATGTCAGCGGTGGGGCCATCGGCCACCAGTTCGCCAGCGTCCATGATTATTGTTCGAGGCAGCACATCGCGTACCAGCCCAAGATCGTGAGTCGCAACCAGTATGGTCTGGGGCAGGGCGTCAAGAAGCCGGATGAGTCCGCGGCGGGCGCGCGGGTCCAGGCCGGCGGATGGTTCGTCTGCCGCGATGATTTCAGGCGCCATTGACAGCACTGTGGCAATGGCGGCCCGGCGCTTTTCGCCCCCGCTCAGGTGATGGGGCATACGCGGCCCGTATTCTGGCATCCCCACTGCCGTGAGGGCTTGGTTTACCCGCTCTTCCACTGTGGACGGTTCAAGTCCCATGTAAATCGGTCCGAATGCCACATCGTCGTGCACCGTGGGCGAGAACAACTGGTCATCAGGATCCTGGAACACCAGTCCTACCAGCGCTCGGATCCGCTGTATCGTCTTCTTGTCTGCTCCTGCCAGGTTCTCACCGAATATCCGGACTTCGCCTGTCCCAGTCAGCATCCCGTTAAGTTGCAAAATTAACGTGGACTTGCCTGCTCCGTTAGGACCGACTAGGGCTACCTTTTCACGAGGTCTTACGTTCAGGCTGATGTTTCGGAGGGCTTCGCGGCCATCTGGGTATGCGAAGCTCAGGCCGTGAATTTCAATGGCATGGCTATTCTGCACGCCGTTCATGTGAACCGCACAGCCACGGCAGTGATAGCGGCCACCGCAACGCCCGCTGCTCCCTGCAGATAAGCACCGGCGTCGAGGCGACGGGTGGACGGCAAACGAATCTCCCCGTCGAACCCCCGCGCAAGCATTGCCATGTAGACCCGCTCACTTCGGTCAAATGTCCGTATGAATAGCGAGCCGGCCATGCCGCCGGCCACCTTCGCACGCCATGTCATAGGTCCGCCAGCGCGGGTGCCTGAGGCCGCCGAGCGCGCGCTGCGGGCGCGCAGGAGCCGCTGTGCCTCTTCCACCAGGACGAACAGGTACCTGTACATGAACGTAAATATTGCCACTAGCACGGATGGCACCCGCAGTGCCCGCAGTGCGTGAATGATCTCTGTGAACGGCGTGGTGGCCGTCAATAGGGCTGCCGCCGTTACCGACATCCATGATTTCAACAGAATGCTCACTACGAAAAGGAGGCCGTCATCGGTGGCGGTGAGGGTGGCAAACCCTAATGGAAGTGCAAAAAGTTCGTCTCCTGGCCGGCTGAACATGGAGGGGACCGCCACCGCAGCAAACGGCAGCGCTATAAACGAACGCCTCAGCACCCGCAACGGTCCCACCCCTGACAGCAACGCTGCCGCCCAGACGAGACATCCCATGATCGCGAGCCCGCCCCATGACCCGGGCGGAAACGAGCTTAACGCCGCGATGAAGCTCAGCGTTATCACGAGTTTGATCCGGGCGTCCGCTGTGTGGACCGCGCTTTGGCCCGGTATGTAACGGTCTAGTATCGACGCGTTTGAAGCCACTGGTGTTTTTAAGTCTTTGGGGAACTGATCAGAAGGCTGGGAATACGGTTTCCGTGGCATGGACAGGCATAAGAAGCATGCTCGTTTGGAAGCCACGCGTCGGCCTTCATCTGTGGCCTCGCGCTGGGAATCAGCCTGTACCTGCCGTATTCGCTGCTGGCTTCTTCCGGCGCAGCGCAAGGTAGGCTGCTCCGGCAACCAGCACGTACAGGATTGTTGTGCCGGCCACGCCTGCAATCATCGTTGCAACAGCCTCGTTTTCAATGCCGGGGAAGACGTAATCCGGGATGATCTGGTACCCGGCTTCCTGCGACTCCTCAATGAAGCCCTGGTCCTCCGCCACCCGCTCCATACCATCAGGATTTCCCGAGGCCAGCGGGGAAATAAGCGCCACTGCAATGGCGATGAAATAGCCGACGATCCACCACCTGAGCTTCATCGCGCCGCTCCAGTACTGCTGGCCGACGATAACTGGAGGAGGTCTTTGCGACTTGCCAGTATCACCGCCAGCGCTCCCACGGTTATGAGGGCCTCGCCTATGCCAATCAGAACATGAACTCCGGCCATGGCGGGCAGAGCAATAGACAGGGGCGAGGTGCCGGACAGGCTCAACTGCACGGCTGCTGCAATGGCGGCTATCTCAACAGATGCCCATGCCGCAACCGCCCCTGGTATAAGGATTCCCCATTCGTTGGGTATCAGGCGACGGGCTGCCACATACAGCAGGTATCCGCCAAATGAAGACAGCACGGCCATGTTGAGGATATTTACTCCCATCACGACCAGTCCGCCATCCTGGAACATCAGCGCCTGGATGACCACCACAGATGTCACCACCAGCACAGCCGCCCACGGACCCAGCACTATGGCCGCCAGGGCGCCCCCCACCAGGTGACCGGATGTACCGCCGGCAATTGGGAAGTTAAACATCTGGGCGGCGAAAATGAACGCGGCGAATACGCCCATTGCTGGCACCAGTCGTTCGTTTAACTGGCGTCCCGTCATGCGTATGGCAACAAATATCACTGCCGCGGAGATCAGCCATGCTGCCACCGCCACAGGAATGCTGAAAAATCCATCCGGCGCATGCAATGGCGGCGGCAGTGAAACTTCCAGCCCGCCTATTGGCCCTGTGATACTGAACAACTACCCATCGCCTTTCTGGCAATCCCCGCATATGCCCGTCAGCACAAGGTGGCGGGCGTCTGTTTTAAACCCGTACCTGGACGACACTTGGCCCATGAAGCTCTCAACCACAACAGGGTCCAGGTCAAGCACCTTCTCGCACTCCGTGCAGTACAGGTGATGATGGTTTGATTCCACTATCCACTCATAGGCTGCTTCCCCTGATCCGAAGCGCGATTCGGCGATAAGCCGGGCATCCCTGAGGTCTGCCAGGGCACGATAAACCGTGGACTGGTCCACATGAGCGCCCGTGCCTTGCATCTCTTCGATAACCTGAGTCGCAGTAAGGTGGCTCTTTGCATGGCGTAGCGCTGCCAGCACGGCAAGCCTCGCGTTGGTGACTCGTTTTCCGCGTGAGCGGAGCAGAGTCGCTGAGTCGGCGTTACATGACAATGGCTTCACCTGCAAAAATTCGCAAAAGCATGCTGCATAATCTTTCACACGCTGAACATTTAGTCAACGGTGATCGCTCTCACTGCGCCAGTCAGGAAGAGATCCATGAGCGGTTCGGTTTTTAGGCTTGAAATGGAATCGTCAGTCCACATCAATGCCCCCGTCGAGCATGTGTGGGATGTATTTTCTGACCCCCAGGGGTGGCCTGAGTGGTGCGAGGTGTGTCTCAGCGTGGATTGCCCAGGACGCATGGATTGGAGTGTGGGCTCCAGGTTGGAGCTGCGCCTCAAAATGGCAGGAGTCGGCGTGCCGTTCAACGTTACAGTGACCGAATCAGAGCCTGGCCATCGGGTTGCGTGGGCGTCCACCAAGATGACGGTCACCGCCACCAGGACGTTTACGTTTGAACCGGATGGTGACGGAACCATCATGGGCGACCACAAGCTGTTCACCAGTCCGGTACTGCCGCTGAGGCTCTTTTATCCCAGGCCCATCATCCGCAACATGACTGAATCGTGGCTCCGGGACATCAAGGCTGAATCCGAGCGTCCCGGCCATGAATAGACAGCCACGCCTGCTCGCCATATTCGCCCACCCCGATGACGAGACACTGTTGGCGGGGCCGCTGCTCGCCAAGTGCGCAGCGGAGGGCGCAACGGTACGTGTGGTGTGCGTGGCCCCGGGGGATGACGAGAGGCAGAATCGATTTTTGCAGGCCATCAGGGCGCTCGGAGTTCACGAGGTTGCAACGCTCAGGTACAGCGGGTCTCCCGTGTGGCCAGATGGACCGGTGCCACAGGAAGGCGCTCCGTTTATCACATCCGTTCCGCTCAGTCACCTTGTGGGGCGCATACAGGGACGCATCGAGGAGTTCAGGCCAGACGTTGTCGTTACTCATTCCCAGTATGGCGACTACGGTCACCCGGACCACGCCGCTGTCCACAGTGCGACGGTGGCCGCATTCGATCGCTCGTTTATCGCAGGTTCCCGCCTGTACGCCCTGGCATGGCCGCTTCCGTTGGTGCGGGTTAACGCGAAGCTGTTGAGGAAATTCGGCGGAGATACGAGCCGCACTGGGGCCAACGGCAGAATCGACCTCGCAGAGGCTGTGCGGACGGCGCCCTGCAAATCGGCAGTCATTGACGCACGACAATACGTGTCGATTCGCCGGAATGCAGCCCGCGCTTACAGCTCTGAAATAGCCCGGGGGCCACTGCCTCTGCGGATGCTTGAACGCTCCCCGGTGTGGGGCCAACGCCTCGTGTTGGGGAAGGTGGCGCTCTCCAGGATTCGTCCTGCGCCCGGCGAATTCGAGCGCGAACTGTTCGTATCACTTGCTCCTGCAAGCGACTCCGCTCCGGCAAAGTAGGGCGCCGGTTCCAGGAGTGATCTGAACGCTGCCTAGAACGCGTCTGGTGCCGCTGCTATCTCATCCAGCTCTGCGCGTGTGTATGAGCCAAGGCTCCGGAAGTTCAGCTCTGTGTAGTTTTTGACCCAGCGCAGGGCAACTTTCACCGACTTCTGGTATCTCTCGATTTCGACGGAGTCAGCATCGTCGCCCAGCAGCCTTATTATGTCTTCGCCCTCACCCGTGAGTAACTTTTTGACCAGCGGAAGGTCATGCTTCTGGTCTGTGTCCTCCGCCACGGAGCCATGGATGACACGCTGTGCTATCTGGGCCACAGAGATGCGGGCAGTGGCAAGGTCTTCCATAAGGGCCGGACGCTTGCCGGGCCGGCCTGCCAGCCGGTCGATGCCCTTCGCGCCACGCCCGTTCAGCCAGCCTTCGATGTACTCGATCAGCGTCCGTGCATTTTGGCGGGTCCCCTCGAGGGTAAGCGGGCCCTTTGGCGTCTCGATCTTCACCGGGTAGTTGTCAGGGTTGGCCATTTCGGGCGTGGGCGTCCAACCGCGTGACGCCAGTTCCTTGAACGGGGCCGCGGCCGGACCCATGTGGTAAATGTGTGCCACCCATGCGCGCAGGAATCCCTGCTCCGCCTCCCATTGCTTGTCTGCCCGGATAGATTCGGCCGCCTCCCGGTTCACATCTTCGTCGCGGCTCGGAAGGGCGGTGGCCATGCCGCCAATGGGCGCTGCGCCGTGCTTGAGGCACACTGCCACAAGCCTGCGGAATATGTTGGACAGGAACTCCGTCGTCTTGATATCCACGCCAAAACGGTCCGGCCAGACTCCGTCGCTGTCCGTCATGACGTATTCGAGGACGCTCGCCTTCAAATCCCAGCGGGCTGCATTCAGGCCGGCGCCATAGGGGCCAAGGGCGTGCAGCATCTCCTCCATCTGCCAGACGGCAGGCAATGACTCGACCAGGATGATTGCCCTGATCTCAGCATCCCTTAGATGAGATATACGCTCTCTGCACGCATCGAACAGGTCCCGGTAGAGAGCGCTCTCGTCCGTCGACTCCAGCTTTGGCAGATAGAAATAGATGCCCTGCCCGCGCTCCGCCTGTGCCCTGCCGCAGTGGAACAGCGTGAGGGCGGTGCCGAGCAGGGCGGCTGATACAGGCTTCCCGTCCACCATAAAGTCAGGCTCATCCAGGTGCAGCCCACGTTCCCGGTGCATGAAGAACGGTATCTTGCCGGGTTGAATCTCGTAGGTCCTGTCCCTTTCCGGGTCGTGGTACTTCAGCGTGCCTTCGACAGCGCCCAGCCTGTTCCGGGCGGCCTGCACGGTGTCCGACAGGAGGTGCCCGGCTGAGTCTTCATCGTCATCCAGGTCACCCTCGGCTCTTTCGCCTTCAGGTCCCGGGTTCAGGGCATTGATGAACATTGGCGTGATCGCCACAGGGCCGGATATCTCTATGCCAGGAGTCTTGAGATCCTCATTTAGTGGCGGAACCTTCCATTCGGACGTGGTGGCTTCGCTGGCCGCCTGGGGAGCCGGCTGCCGGCCCTGCTTTAGTGCAGCGTCCAGCACTTCAAGGCGCTGCCTGCGCAGCTCATGAATCCGGTCGTTGAAGTCATCATGGAGGCTCGCTATGAGGCTCATGAACTCTGGGGTGAACACATCGTCGACCCCGTCAACGCCTCTGAACCTCACCCTGTCAGTTGCTGCCATACTGTATGCACCACTATCTTGCGGCCTGCCAATGGTCCGCACTGTATCGTCATTGCATCCATGTTTGCCGGGCACATGATTGTGGCGAACCCGGCGGCTGCATAGTACCGGCAGTGCATGCCAAATATCAAAACATGTAATCCAGCCTGTGGCCTCGTAGGGTCCAGAGGGTCACTGCACTGGATGGAGGTTTCATCTTGCAAATTGGAGTCGTCTACCCGCAGACGGAGATAGGGTCTGACTTGGGCGCTATAAAGGAGTACGCCCAGGCTGCCGAAGAAATGGGATACTCGCACATCCTGGCGTTCGATCATGTCCTCGGTGCCAACACTGCAAGCCGCCCCGGCTGGAGGGGCACGTATGACGTGGATTCCAGCTTTCACGAGCCACTTGTCTTGTTCGGTTACCTCGCCGGAATCACCAGCCGGATTGGCTTTGCTACCGGCGTGATTATTCTTCCGCAGAGGCAGGCTGTGCTGGTGGCCAAGCAGGCGGCGGTGGTCGATGTGCTGAGCGGAGGCAGGCTGCGCCTGGGCGTCGGCATCGGTTGGAACGATGTCGAATATGAAGCGCTGGGGATGAACTTTCGCGACCGGGGGGCGCGTTCCGAGGAGCAGATAGAGGTCATGCGGGCACTATGGAAGGCCCGCTCAATCACCGTCGAAGGCAAGTGGCACACCATAACCGACGCGGGCATAAACCCGTTGTCCGTGCAACGCCCCATCCCCATTTGGCTTGGCGGGGGCGCAGAGCCGGTGATTCGCCGCATAGCCCGGTTGGCTGATGGATGGATGCCACAATTCCAGCCGGACGGCCACGGCCACGAGATGCTTGAGCGCATGCGCGGTTACGCCAGGGAGTACGGCCGTGACCCCGCGAAGATAGGCCTCGATGGCAGGATGAGGGTTCCTTTGGACGACGCCGGCACATGGGCCGATACGGTTGCCCGATGGCGGAACATTGGCGCTACGCACGTAAGCGTCAACACAATGGGTGAGGGCCTGTCAGGCGCAACGGACCATATCAAGCGCCTCGAGCACTTCATGGAAGCCGTGAAGACCGCGTGACAACAGCCCCTTAACATCCGAAAACGGCGCTTGGCCACCTTTGGTCAACCGGCCGGGCTGGCGCAAAGTTATACTCCGGGCCTGACAGGATCACAGCGCCCGGTCAAACAGGAGCGGAGCCAATGGCGACACAGACTGAGATGATCAACCTGCCGGTCACCCACCTGGATGACGTGCTGGAGCGCCATTCGGAGCCTCGGTGGTCGGAAAAGCTGATACGTGACGGCCGCAACAGGGCGGCCCTTATCTGCTCTCCGGAAGGCGCCCCGCCGGACCCGCATCTTCATCCTGACTTCAATGAGTGGTGGGTGATACTGGGCGGAGAAATCACGTACCAGGTCGGCGAGTACGAACCGTTCGTGGCGCGTGACGGCGACATCGTCATCGCCCCGTGTGGACAACGGCACGACATCCGGCCCACGGCCGGGGGCCGCGTCCTTCGCCTTGTGGTAGGGCCGGAGCACAGCAACCACGACCTGAAGGGGGTGCCGCCGTCACGCCTTCTGCCGTTCCATGAGGGGCTGGAGCCGCCAAACCTCATACACACGCCGATGGCTTGGATGCTGGAGCGTCACGGGGTCGACAAGGCGTGGTCTGAAGAGGTGGTGCTGGACGACCGCAACCGCGCCAACATGATTCACAACATGCCCGGCGAGACTAACCGCCCCCACTGGCACCCTGATATGGATGAATGGTGGGTAGTGTTGAAGGGTGAACTCACGTGGAAGATCGGTGACCGTGAGCCAGTAGTGGCCAGGAAGGGCGACCTCGTATTCGCGGGGGCTGGCTATTTGCACGAGATCAAGACCATCGGCAACGAGTCGTCAATCCGTCTTGCGGTGACCACGCCCGATGTGCGCCACGTATTCCCGGACGGAACCGAGGCTACCAGGCCGCCAAAGGCATAGCGTTCCCCCGGTGGTACCCGGTGCAAAGCAAAAGCCCCGCCACAGAACCTGTGGCGGGGCCTTTTTGAAGTTCAGAAAACGTGCCGCCCAGTTAAGCGAGCAACTCCCGTAGCTCGGCGACATGTGAATCGCCACGCAGTCGGCCCAGGGCCTTCCGCTCTATCTGCCGGATGCGCTCACGGGTCAGGTTCAGTTCGCCGCCAATCTCCTCAAGCGTCCGCGGCCGGCCATCAGCAAGGCCAAAGCGCAGTTCCAGCACCCGCCGCTCGCGCTCACTCAGGTGGCTCAGTACCTCGTCCACCTGCTGCCGCATGGAAGACTGGGCCGCCACGTCAGCGGGGGCGGGCGCCGTGCGGTCCTCAATAAGGTCGCCAAGTTCGTTCTCGGCGTCTTCTCCTATGGGCGTTTCCAGCGATACCGGCTCCTGTGACATCTGGAGAATCTCGGCCACTCGCTCCATGGGCAGCCCAACCCGGCCGGAGAGTTCTTCGACCGTCGGCTCACGGTTGAGTTCCTGCCCGAGTTCCCGTCGAGCGCGCATAATCTTGTTCAGCGTCTCCACCACGTGGACAGGTATTCGAATGGTCCGTGCCTGGTCGGCAATGGCCCTCGTGATGCCCTGGCGAATCCACCATGTGGCGTACGTGCTGAACTTGAAGCCTTTGCGGTAGTCAAATTTCTCAATTGCCCGCATCAGGCCAATGTTGCCCTCCTGGATCAGGTCCAGCATGGACAGGCCGCGGTTGAGGTGCTTCTTGGCTACGCTGACAACCAGGCGAAGGTTGGCCTCGCCAAGGTGACGCCGGGCCTTTTCTCCTTCTTCATGCACTCGCCCCATGTGTGCTGCGAGCATCGTCGAAAGAGGACCCAGGACGGCAGCGAACTCCTGGTCCGCGAGGCGGTCAGGCAAATCTGCAAGCGGAGGGTTTTCCCCCAGCAGTTCCGTGAGGTCGGACGGCACCAGGCGGGTCAGCACTGACAACTCCACTACCCTGCGGTGGGCATCGTCCGGCTCCACTCCCAGCGCATCGCTCAGGTAGTTGATCAGGTCTTCCTCGCGGCGTCCGTCAATAAGAGTCCGCAGCGTTGGGTCTGAAATCGCTGTCGCCAGGTGAACCGGTGTGCCCAGGCCAAGGAACTTGGCAACGGCGTCTGCCGTGTCGGCTGATGCGCCAAGGCGCCGGAGGATGTCTGAAGCGATGATGCCCGGCTCAATATCCTCGACGGGCTCGCCGTCTCCGGCGATGTCCTTTTCAATCGCCTCCATCCACTGTGCCAGCTCAACAGCGCGCGCCAGCACCACCTCGTCCTCGGCGGTCAGGAGCGCCACACGCCCAATCTCCCGGAGATACATCCGTACAGTATCTTCAGTAAGCTCGGAGTCGTGTTCCTCCGGGACGATACCCTGCAGGCCGCCAGATTCTTCGGCGCGCCGCGCAGCCTCCCAAAGGTCAAGCTCGGACCGGGTAAGCGCCTGGGGGGTTGCCTCGTCCGGGTTGGCCTCGTCATCCGACTGCATGTCGAATGACGAGATGGCAGGCCGGTACGAGTCATCCTGTTCAATTATCGGCCGGTGCTTTTCGACCACTACGCCAGTTCCTTTCGGCCCATCGCGGGCCGGCTGTTTTGGATCCGGTGGCTACCACTGCCTGCCGGTCGCGAGGTTGGCCCCGGTTGTATGGTGCGGGGCCTGCACATCCTGGGTGAATGGTGGCTATTACTAGTAGTTAGATGCCAGTATTGGCCACGCGGATGCGGTTTTTCACAATTTCTCTGGTGGCGCGTAGCATCAACGGCCCGGTAACCCGGTCGCCCAACCATTTTACAACGAACGCCCGTAACTTGCACGCCGCCTGGCGCAATTCAATATATATAAGGGAACGCGCGCGAGGCCGTAGATTTACATGACTGAGAACAGGTCCGCGCCCACCTACGTGCAACACCAGGGGTGAGCAGTTCATTGCCAGCAGGGAGGGCGGAGCATACACTGTGCCCGCTCGAACCCGACGGCGGCCACCATACGGACCAGGAGTCTTACGTCCATGCCCGGGACTTTTGAATACAACGGACTTTTCTCAGCGCGCTCGCAGGACAACCCCATTAGGGTCGCGAAGCACGCCAAGTATGACTTTGCAGTTGCCTACCCCGCACCGGAGACGCTCCCCCTCGACGGCCTCTCAGAGGCGCTGAGGGTGGCGATTGACACCAAAGGCGACGAGATGGCCCGGGAGATGGCGTACTACCCGCACGCCCTCGGATCAGTGGAATTGCGGGAATTCGTGTCTGAAAAGTTGGCGACAGACAGGGGCTTCCACGTTGCGCCGGACGAAATAATGCTCACAGCAGGGTCCGGTGAGGCTATCGCCCTGCTGATCCAGGCGTTGACCAACCCCGGCGACACAGTGATCACCGAGGAGTTTGTCTACGCGGGCACGCTCAACCAGATGTACCGCTTTGAAGCGGACGTCGTGGGCGCGCCATTGGACGACCAGGGCATTGTTCCCGAAGCCCTGGAAGACCTGATCAAGAAGCTGACCGCGGAAGGCCGCAGGCCGAAGTACCTTTACACGATTGCCGAACACCAGAACCCTACAGGCTCCACGCTGCCGGATTCCCGCCGAAGGCAAATACTGGAGATAGCGCACCGTCACAACATGCCGATCATGGAAGATGAGTGCTATGTGGACCTTCGTTTCGAGGGAAAGCCGGAGACGGCGTTCAGGGCTATGGATGACAGCGGAATTGTGCTGCACGTGGCCTCGTTCTCCAAGCTGCTTGCGCCAGGCCTGAGGCTGGGATACTTCACAGCCACCGATGAGGTTATGCGAAGGGCATCAAGCTTCAAGCATGGCAGCGGCCCCAACCAGTTTGCTTCGTATGCAATCAACGGCTTCCTGCGCAACAACCTTCAATCGCATCGCGACGCCTTCAACCCGTTGCTCAAGAAGAAGCGTGACGCCATGGACGCCGCCCTCAAGGAGCATTTTGCAGGTATGGGGGCAACATGGTCACGGCCCAGTGGCGGTTGCTACACATGGCTCACCATGCCAGAAGGCGTGGACCTGGCTGCAGTGCAGCCAGCCATCATGGATGAGGGCGTGGGATACATTCCGGGGCCAAACTTCGCACCCAACGGCAATGGCCAGAACAGCGCCCGCTTGTGCTTCGCGTTCGAGTCGCCGGAGAAGAACACCGAAGGCATAGCCTTGCTGGCTCAACTCCTGGAAAAGCACAGTGCGCTGGTATAAAGTCCGGCCAGTACGCCGCGACGATGGGCGGCGGCTGTAGGCCAACACAAACCAGAACAAAAAAAGGAGGCGCTCCAGGATACCCGGAGCGCCTCCTTTTTTGCTGCCAGCCTAGGAACGCTCGCCTGTGGCGAATGCCCGGAATGTTTCCACGTCTTCTGCAGATCCAATTACCAGCGGTGTACGTTGATGCAGCTTCTCAGGCTGAATGTCCAGGATTGATTTTGCACCGTTGATTGCCGCCCCGCCTGCTGCCTCGAACACGTAGGCCATCGGGTTCGCCTCGTACACAAGCCTTAGCTTGCCTTCAGGGCTCTTGGTATCTGCGGGGTAGGCGAATATGCCGCCTTTCAGCAGCGTCCGGTGCGCGTCAGCCACCAGCGATCCAACGTAACGCAGGGAGTAGGGACGCCCGGAGGCCTTGTCAGACTCTTTCACGTGCGCTGCCCATGACTTCACACCGTCATCCCACGTGCCCGAGTTGCCCTCGTTGATCGAGTAAGTCTTGCCCTGGCTCGGGACGCGTATATCTTCGTGCGAAAGATGAAACCTGCCGCTCTCCGGGTTCAGTGTGAATCCATGCGCCCCGTCGCCGGTGCTAAAGATCAGTACAGTAGACGGCCCATAAACCACGTAGCCTGCCGCCGCTATTCGCCGTCCCGCCTGGCTGAAGCTGTCTTCTACGGGGTCCGACGCTCGCAGCACCGCGAAGATGGTGCCTATGGAAACATCAACGTCTATGTTGCTGGAGCCGTCCAGGGGGTCGCATACCACAACGTACTCGGCGCCGGCATGGTCAAAATAAACCGGTTGCTCCAGTTCCTCGCTGGCGTAACCCGCGCACGCGGGAGTCTTGTCCAGGGCGGATATAATGGCGTCGTTGGACAGGATGTCTAGCTTCTGGACTTCCTCGCCCTGCACATTCACATCGCCCGTTACGCCGAGCACCTCCGCAAGCCCCGCCAGCCTAACTTGAGATGCAATGGTGACAGACGCATCTCCAATCGCGGCGATTACTGATCCCAGGGCGCTGCCGGAGTGTTCCGGTGCGAACGTCTCAAGCGTAGGTAGCGTTTTAGACACGTTGTTGTTAATTCCCGTTGATGAGCCTGGTGCAGCGGTCATAATAAGTCCCTCACGGGTCGCTCAATTTGTGTCCAACAGGTTAATATGCTCTGGCCCGTAACGATACCCGCGACCCGTCGAAAAGATATTAATATGGCGTCCACGCCACGTATCAAAGAAACACCTCGTGGTCACAACATGGCCAATCCGGGGGCTCTCGCAAGGAGGGGGCAATGAACGTGCAGACTCTGGTAGATACCGCCCAGGCGTTGGTTGCCAAGGGGAAGGGCATCCTTGCGGCGGATGAGAGCACATCCACAATCGAAAAGCGCCTGAAAACCATCAATGTTCCCTGCACCGAGGACAACCGGCGCGCCTGGCGGCAGTTGTTGTTCACGACGCAGGGCATCGGTGACTACATAAGCGGTGTGATTCTCTATGACGAGACAATTCGGCAGAAAGCTGAGGATGGCAGGCCACTGGTGCAAATCCTTGAGTCCCAGGGAGTTATCCCGGGAATTAAGGTTGACATGAGCACGAAGCCGTTGGCCGGCGCTCCCGGAGAGCTGATAACCGAGGGACTGGATGGCCTCAGGGAACGCCTCAACGAGTACAGGGAGCTTGGCGCACGCTTTACCAAGTGGCGTGGCGTGATCACCATCGGTGACGGTATCCCGTCTCGTTACTGCATCAACGCGAATGCTCATGCACTGGGCAGGTTTGCCGCCCTCTCCCAGGAGGCGGGGCTTGTGCCCATCGTGGAGCCGGAAGTGCTCATGGATGGCGGCCACGACATAGACCGCTGCTTCGAGGTCACGGAATCCACGTTGCGCCAGGTCTTCCAAGAGTTGGCTGAGCAGAGGGTGTCGTTGGAAGGCATGCTGCTTAAGCCGAACATGGTCTTGTCCGGCTCGGAAGCCCCGGCAAGGGCTGGCGCAGAGCAGGTTGCCGAGGCCACCGTGAGGTGCTTCCAGCGCTCAGTTCCGGCAGCCGCGCCGGGCATCGTGTTCCTGTCCGGCGGACAGAGCGACGATGAGGCTACCGTGAACCTGAACGCGATCAACACGATTGTGGCCAGCAAGCCATGGCAGCTTACTTTCTCCTACGGGCGCGGCCTGCAGGCCACTCCGCTCAAGGTGTGGGGCGGCAAGGTGGAAAACGTTCCGGCCGCACAGGAAGCATTTATTCACCGCAGCAAGGTGACCAGTGCAGCCCGCGATGGCGTTTACAGCCCGTCAATGGAAAAGCAGGCAGAACTGGTCAGGTAGTTCGGCGCTCATCTCCTGTATAGGAGAGGGTTGCTCCCGACATACAGGGTCCATGAATTAGAGGGCGCACCGGGCGCCCTCTAATTGCTGCTGAAGCGGCTTTCTACTTCGCCCGGCCCCGACCGCATTATCGTATCCCTGAGGCGCTCGCTTTCTTCCTCCAGCAGTGCTATCCCTGCCTGCAGGCGCTCGCCCGCCGTGTCAGACTCAAGCAGTCGTTGACGGCTGCGCTCCGGGGCTGAGGCGGCGATTATCCCCATGAAGTAGGAGAGCGGAAAGGGGTCCTCCGGTACTTCAATACCGGCGTGCCAGGCGCCCTGTGACGCCAGCAGATTCGCGATGTATGTCCTGGTGGCGTCCATGGCGGCCACAAGGATGTCATCGGAGGTATACGGCTGTAGGTCTTCGTTGATTACCTCAACCGTTGCAGTGAGGTAAGGCCTGGTTCGGTCGAGCGTGATGATCCGAAACCGGCTTTCGCCCATCGCCACAATCGGCAGTGCGCCGCCGGACGGGCTGCCTATGTCCTCGATGCGTGCGACGGTGCCCACCGGATATGGCTCCGCGTATCCGCCGACCTCGTCCCCCCTTTTTATCAACGCCACTCCGAAGCGCCGGTCACCATCCATGCATGCGCGGAGCATTTCCTTGTAACGCGGCTCGAAGATGCGCAATGGCAAAGTGGCGCCCGGAAATAGCACTGCGCTGAGCGGGAATATGGGAAGCTGTCGTGTGTTTCGTGATGACATCGGGGCGAGTGTAACAATCGCTGGAAGCAAGGGGCACGGGTGCGCATGCTAGACTCGCCGCTGTTCCGTTACTACTTCGTATCCATTGATGAAGGCTGCCAATGAATGACGCCGTTGCCGATGCAATCCAAACGCGGCGCAACGACCTTGTCGCACTGCGCCGAGAACTGCACGCCATGCCTGAACTGGGGTTTAAGGAAACCAGTACAGCGGCGCTGATTGGCCAACGATTATCCGCCGCTGGCCTCCAGGTGCGGAATGGGATCGGTGGCACCGGGCTGACTGCCACTCTGGATGGCAGCTCGGATGGCCCGACGCTCATGATCAGGGCAGACATCGACGGGCTGCCCATCGATGAGCGCACCGGGTTGGGCTACGCTTCAACCAACGGCGCGATGCATGCCTGTGGCCACGATGGCCATGTCACCATGGCTGTCGGCGCTGCGGAGATACTGGCTGGCATGCGAGATCGGCTGAAAGGCAGGGTGGTCTTCCTGTTTCAGCCAGCAGAAGAGGTCGTGCAGGGCGCCCTCGCCATGATTGAAGACGGGGTGCTTGATGAAATAAAGCCTGACCGTGTCATTGGCCTGCACCTGTGGAACCAGGTCCCTCTTGGCCAGGTGGGAGTGAACCAGGGCACTGTGTTTGCTGGTGCCGACGCCATCAGGATCGAAGTCACTGGCAAGGGGGGGCACGGAGCCCTGCCACATACGACCGTTGATCCCGTGGTCACTGCGTCAGCCATAGTCACCACTATGCAGACGGTCGTCAGCCGGGAGATATCGCCAAATGAAATGGGCGTGGTCACCTTTGGAAAGGTACATGGCGGGTCCGCTCCCAACGTGATCGCTGACCAGGTTGTGCTTGAAGGCACAATCAGGGCGTACCGCCCGGATATACGGGAGAAGATCCTGGAGGCCGTGCCGCGCATTGCCGCAGGCGTGGCATCGGGCATGCGCGCCAGGACTACGTTCAAGAGGCTCTACGGAGCACCGCCAGTCATCAACAATCCAGAGGTGGCGACCTGGGTGGCCCGTCATGCGACGGCCGTTGTCGGTGAGAGCGCCGTCGGAGAGGTGCCGCCGGTGAGCGTTGGTGATGACATGGCAGAGTTCCTGGACCGGGTGCCAGGCTGCTACTTCCTCCTGGGCGCTGCCAAAGAAGGGTCAGAGTCGCACCACAACGCCGGGTTCGATTTCGATGAACGCTGCCTCCCTACGGGCACCGAGATATTCGTTCGCTCCGCCGTGGACTACCTGGGCTGAAAGCCCGCGCCGTCAACGTGCAGCCCACTTTCAATGGGCATCTCCCACAGCCGGTAAGCCTCTGTCAGTGTCGACTGAAGTGTGGCGACGGGTGATGTGGGGCGGCTGCATGTCAAGAAACGTACAAAAGTTTGTGGGAATCGTTGGCTATTTGGTGGTTCTCATGATGTATCTCCCGTTTTTCCTCGAGGAGACGGATGCCGCCATTGACATCATTTACCTGGCGTTCGTCCTCGCTGGCGGGCTGCTCGCCATCTTCACGCTCATGGATAGAGGCAGGTGGGCGAGATGGGGATTGCCTGGAGTAATTCCCGGAGGGGCCATCGGTGCGCTGTCCGTGGGGTTCTATGCGTGGATTGATGCCCAGGGCCAGGACTCTGGGTGGGAAGGTCTAATCGCGTTCGTGGGAGTGGTGATCGGCGCAGGTGCGGGAGCGGTCGTGGGTGCAGTCATCGGGGGAGTGGCTGGATTCGTACAGGACCAGCGTGAACCGGAAACCGGCCGCGGATAAGCCGCGGTCCACGCTGGCCCGGCTTGCTTACACTACTGGTGATACCCCGCCATCGATGTTCACGGACGCCCCGGTAACGTAGCCTGCCCGTTCCGACGCCAGGAACGCTATTACATCACCTGCCTCAGCAGACTCCCCAACCCGGCCCAGCGGCACCGTTTTTGCCATGCTGTTCCAGTGGTCGTCCAGTGTGTAGGACGAGTCCCTGGCATGCTGTGCCTCCCAGCGCCTGCGGTGCTGGCCGCTCTTGATGAGCCCGATGCATACGGTGTTGACCCGGATGTTCTCAGGGGCAAACTCTTTTGACAGCGACTTCGTCATGGAGATGCCCGCCGCCCGTGCCATTGACGTCGGGTTGCTGCCCGGGCCGGATGCTTTCCCGCCGGGAGTTGTGATGTTCACGATTGAGCCCGAGCCTGCCCTGCGCATGTGCGGCAGCGTCGCACGTATGCAGTAGATGGCGCCATAGATCTTGAGTTGGAAGTCTTCACTGAATACGTCGTCGGTGAGCTCGTCGAATTTCTTCGCTGAGGACGTGCCGGCGTTGTTCACCAGGATGTCGACGCCGCCCCACTTTTTGACCACCTGGTCCACGAGGTTCTTGACCTGCTCCTCATCACGCACATCCGTCGGGATGCCTATCACCTCACCGCCGGTCGCCTTTTCGATGTCAGCCACGGCTGCATCCACAGTTTCACGGGTTCGGGCGGCGATGGCCACTCGCGCGCCCTCACGGGCCATCGATTCCGCCGCAGCCTTTCCTATTCCATCGCTGCCACCGGTGATTATCGCCACTTTGCCTTTGAGTCCCAGGTCCATGTTGTGCGCACCCTTCCATCCTTCGTGTAAATAAGCGCCGGAGTGGGCACGGATAACCCTCCGTCCGGCGACCGGGATTATAGCCGCGAACACGGATACTGGCCGAATCCAGGGCCTGTTGTGCTCCGGTCAACTGTGTTCTCGTGGGTTACGCAACGCCCGTATGCGCGCGTAACGGCTCAGGTGACGGCGGCAATCCTGCACCTGGTTCCGGCGATTATTCATGTTCGCCGGGTGTAAGCTTTTCTCTTGTTGCCAAAAAATAGGGTGGTGTCGGCATACGTCGCGCCACGGCGTCCTGTAGAGGAAAATCCAAGTGACCGAGAGATACGCTCCGCTTTCAGTGCCCCGGCGGACCATCCTTGGGCCAGGGCCAAGCGCAGCTCACCCCAGGGTGCTCCGGGCCATGTCTCTCCCAATCCTCGGTTACCTTGACCCCGCCTACTTCAACGTGTTGGAAGAAGTCTCGTCCATGCTCGCAGAGGTCTTCAAGACCGAACAGCACGCCTTCGCTGTGGCAGGCGCAGGCTCAGCCGGCATGGAGGCCGGCCTGGTCAGCCTTTTGGAGCCGGGCGACACAGTCATCCTCTGTTCCTACGGGTACTTCTGCGAGCGCATGATCCTGATGTGCGAGCGCATGGATGTGAACGTTGTCCCGCTACGGTCGGAGTGGGGCAGGGCGATGGACCCACAGCTTCTTGCCGACGCCCTGGATGCACACCCGGACACGAAGCTCGTAACCGCGATCCATGCTGAGACGTCTACGGGTGTCCTGCAGCCGGTGGACCCGCTGTCGAGGCTCGCGCATGAACACGGCGCGCTCTTCATGGTGGACTGCGTCACGTCACTGGCCGGCAGCCCGCTCGAATTTGACGTATGGGACATCGACTACGCCTATAGCGGCAGCCAGAAGTGTCTTGCCGCACCGCCCGGCATCAGCCCTGTAGCGATGAGCGAGCGGGCACTGGATGTGGTCCGTTCCCGCAAGAAGTTCCCCACCTCCTGGTACCTGGACCTCTCCCTGATCGCTGATTACTGGGGTCCGATGCACGTTCCGCATCACACGAATCCCATCAGCATGGTGTACGGCTTGCGGGAAGCCCTGGCGCTGGCGCTGAACGAAGGCCTTGAGACCCGCTGGGAGCGCCATCGCCGTGTCGCCGCCGCGTTGCGGGCCGGGCTGGAAGCGATGGGGCTGGAACTTCCTGTGCCCGCTGGGTCGAGGCTGGACCAGCTCACCATAATCAGGCTGCCTGAAGGTGCAGACGACGTGAAGATACGTCAGCAGCTCCTTGATGAGTACTCGATTGAAGTGGGGCGAGGCCTTGGCGAGTACGCGGGAAAGGTGATCCGCATCGGCCTTATGGGAGAGTCCTGTGTGCCCGGCAACGTCTTCGCTCTGTTGAGCGCCCTGGAGCGGATACTGCCCCAGCACGGATATGAGCTGGCCCGGGGTGCAGGCGCAGCGGCGGCCAGTGTGGCGCTCGCTGATAACCCCGCCCCGGTTTACTAGGTCACACACTTCTTCACTCAAACGGCGGCCCGCTCCGTCGCGACGAAGCCTGAGGGTCTTCGCTTCACCTCGCGCCATGTCTTGGACTGCTCCCGTCGGCGGCCAATGGTCTGTGGCCCCCCACCCTCCAGAAGATAGCCCGTTCGCGGCATCACTATTCGCTAGTTCCGGCGATGTAATTGACCGCGGGTACCCGCATCCTGCGTTTCCACAGTCAGTGCAAAACCAACGATCCGCTAGAAATTGTGCTCCAACGGATTACCGGTTGGGAGAACAACCATGTTGCAGATCACAATCGAAGCCGCAAACCTGATGAAGGATCGACTGGGAGATCAAGAGGCATCCGGCCAGGACGCCTTCAGGTTCATAGACATTGGCGGCGGCAGAGTAGGCCTGGACATTGGGCCCCGGCGTGAAGACGACCTGGAGTTTAACGATGGCGATCAACCGTTGCTCTACGTTCCTTCGGACCTCGCGCTCGGCCTGACCACAAGGACCCTTGACGTGGCCAACCAGGAGGACCCCGGGGATCTGCTCATCCGGCCGGCTGCGGCCCCGGATAGCGAGCAGCGCGCACCATACATGGCGCCTGGCGCCGACACAGTGGGGCTGATCCTCAGGCCTTCCTCCGGAACAGAGGAGGCGGGAACGTTTTCGTCCCAGTCAATTCATAGCGCGAAGCGTATCGACCCCGACAACAACAGATCCTGACGGCACGACGCGCTGACGTTGTCATTCCAGGGAGTCGCATAACTAACAGATGGAGGCCATTCGATGCTATCCAGGGACCACAGCGAACTTTTGACCCGTGAGCTTGAACTGCTGGGCCAGGGTCCTGGCGATGCGGCACACATAGAATTCAGGCTTGCGTACGATGCGGTTCGACGCCGACAACTTGAGGAGGCAGGGGATAACGTTCCTCCGACTCAGAGCGCTGTAGAAGAGGCTGCCAACACGGTCAGGGCTTCCTACCCTGACTTCACGCCTGACATTCCGGGCAGCCTGGACGATCCTCCGCCGCTGCGCCGCCCCGCTTCTCCCCCGCCTGAAGAACCGGCCATCCAGGCCATGCTGGCTGCGTTGCACGAACGGGACGCCACAGATGCCACTGACGTGAAGTGGGAACTGGTGCCAGAGGACAAAAAGCAGGAGCTACGGCAGAAATATGCCCGTAATGACGCTGCGCCGTCAGCGGATGTCATGGAGCAATTTAAGGATGAGGTTGATTCGTATCACGCTGACCGGAAGCCCCAACGGGAACACCGGTCGGTGGACCCCAGTGCAGAGGGATAGACCGGGTCTCGGCTAAGATTGCTCGACGCGCCTGGAGTCAGCGTTCCTTCGAGTACGCCTCATCCAGTAAGTCCACAACGTAGCGCACCTTCACGTCTTCGCCCAGGTCACGAAGAGCGTTTTGCATCTGGAGCGCGCAACCGGGGTTCCCTGTAGTCACCACCTGTGCCTTTGTGGACGCCACGTTGTGGGCCTTGCGCCTGCCAAGGCGCTGCGACATCGCTTTCTCTGTGATCGAATACGTACCGGCTGATCCGCAGCAGATGTCAGACTCCGGCATCTCCACGACCTCCAGGCCGGGGATGGCGGCCAGCACCTGTCTTGGCGCTTCCCGTATTCGCTGGGCATTCGCCAGGTGGCAGGCGTCCTGGTACGTCACCCGGTACTCGATCGAAGCCTTCGGCGGGTCCAGTGGCAGGTCGGCCAGGAACTCGTGGATATCACGTGTGAGCGATGCCGCACGCTCTGCCTTTTCCGCGTACTCCGGGTCGCCGTGCAGGAGTTCCCCGTACTCCTTCATGGTAGAGCCGCATCCCGCAGATGCCACAATGATGGCGTCCGGATCAGAAGCCAGGAACGAATCAATGTTGCGCCGGGCCATATCACGCGCTGACTGACGCTCACCCGCATGTGAGTTCAAGGCGCCGCAGCAGCCCTGGCCGGCAGTGACAATCACCTCCACGCCGTTCCGGGACAGCACACGGGCGGTTGCTTCCAGCGTTTCGGCGTGCATCAGGGTCATGATGCATCCCGCCAGCATTGCAACCCGAGCGCGCTTTTCGCCCTGTGCCGGTACCACGCGGCCATCTGCCACAAAGAAGTTGTCGCTCAGCACTGGCATGTAATCGTCCATTTGATCTGCATCGCCTGGCAGGAGTTTCAGCAAGCCGCTCCCGCGCGCAATCGTCCGCATGCCGGACCGCTGGTACAGCTTCATGGCGCGTCCCACCCAGCGGAGCCGTTGCGGGCTGGACAGGACGCCACGGTACCCGACGGCGCGTCCTGCACGGACTCTGGCCGGCCTCTTGTAATTGCGTTCGATCTCCGTACGCGTCGCCTCCATGAGTCGACCGTATGGAACGCCGGAAGGGCAGGCCACTTCGCAGGCACGGCACTGGAGGCACAGGTCCCAGTGCTTCACCACGGAATCTGTGATCTCCAGCCGGCCTTCGTTCACCGCCTTCATCAATGCGATCCGGCCGCGCGGGGACTCCGCCTCCAGTCCCGTCTCAAGGTAAGTCGGGCAGGCGTTGAGGCAGAATCCGCAGTGGACGCACTTGTACAGGTCGTCCTCTTGAGGCGCGTCCGGGCCGGTAAAGCCCGGGAACGTGCCCGGAGGGCCAACCGCGCTATGGACCAACTAGATGCCTCCCACAAACCGGCCAGGGTTCAGGTTCCGGCCGGGATCGAACTGTTCCTTGATGCTTCGCATGATCGCCAGCGACGGGCCCGGGTCACCGAACACGTCGATGTCCCTCTTAATGACATACGGACACCGTTCAATCACGGCGCTCCCGCCGTGAGCCTTTGCTGTGCCAAAGCAGGTGTCAACCACCAGCCTCGCCGCCGCTGAGTCCGGTCCGCTCCAGTCTGCGATTACCGTTCCGAAGCCAACATGAATGCTTGTCGAGAGCTTTGATCCGCTCTCTGGGGCGGCTCGCTCAAGCTCACCGGCCAGCGCAAAGGCTGACGTGGGCTTCACGGTAACCCTGGCTGATACATCGTTCGCATCCGGCTCTGCCCTGGCGCCGTACCCGGCATCCTGCCACGCGCTTTCTGCGTCAGCGCCTTCAAGGACGGCATACCCGGCTGCCGACGCCGCACCCGCCGTCCCTGTCAACTCGTTCACCTGGCGGGCAACGCCGGCGTCGCCTCCGGTCACCAATGCCAACAGGAGATGCTGAGCCTCTCCCGCCTCGCCATCTGGCGCCAATTTCGTAATCACACTCTTGGAACGCTCGCCGGTAAAAACCGAAAGCGCTTCCGGAGTCAGCGGCCCGTTGAACACCTGCATTGCCATATCCGCCGCTGTCTCCAGCGACGAGAACCACGCAGCAACTGTCCGGGTGGACTTTGGCAGGGGAGTAAGTTTGAACGCCACCTCGGCGATCACTCCCAGAGTACCAAACGCGCCCGTGTGCAGGCGGTGCATGTCGTACCCCTGTACATTCTTGACCACCCGGCCGCCGGTTTTGGTGACCGTGCCATCAGGCAGCACGATCTTCATGCCGATAACCCAGTCGCGTATGCCGCCAAACGACGACCGCAGCGGACCGGCGGCGTTCGACGCCACAGACCCGCCAATGGTCGCGTTTCCAGGGTCGGGCACGTCAAACGGCAGCCTTTGGCCGGCCTTGGCCAGCCCGGCCTGGACCTCCGCGAAGCGCACTCCCGCGTCCACTATCAGCGTCATGTCGCCGGGGACATGCTCAATGCCGGAGTTGAGGCGCGCCAGGTCCAGGGCAGCGTCGTAGCGTTCTGGCAGGTTGCCGACGTGCATGCGCGTGCCGCCGCCCCACGGCACAGCCGCCTTGCCGCCCGCGTGCATCTCTGCCAGCGCTTCGGACAGCTCAGTTATCGAAGCTGGCTTGATGACGCTGCCCGGAGCCTGTCCCTCTAGTTCGTAAGTCAACTGTTTCCAGGCTTCACTGGCCGGTTGCTGCGCCAGGCCAATGGCGCGTAGGCGTCTACCCCGGCCACGGCGCGTTGTCTCGAAGCCAGTCGCCCACCCTGGTGGCCTCGTCCAGGGCTTCCGAGGGGACATCCTCGGCCCATGCCTTGAGGTTCTGGTCCAGCTGCTCTTCTGTTCGGGCGCCCACGATACACGATGTCACGACCGGGTTGCTGCGGACCCATCCCAGCGCCAGCGCCATTGGCGAAACACCGTACTTTTCGGTGACCGCCATGAACTGCTCGACAGCTTCGAAGTAGATGTCGTGCCAGTACGTGCGGCGGTAAAACTGGTGCGCCCGGAAGCCCTCTCCCAGCCTGGTGCCGGTGGTCTCCCTGTCCTTGCGGTACTTGCCCAGCAGGAACCCGCCGGCCTGCGGGCTGTACGGAATGACCCCCACTCCCTGGTCACGGCACACCTCGAACAACTCCCGTTCAGGCTCCCGGTACAGCAGGTTGTAGCGGGGCTGGACAGAGTCGAACCTCGCCAGGTTGTGCTTCTCGCTGGTCCAAAGGGCCTTCGTCAACTGGTACCCGGCGAAGTTGGAGCAGCCGATGTACCGGACCTTGCCTGAATGGACAAGATCATCGAACGCCCGCAGCGTCTCGTCTAAAGGCGTCGTAGGGTCGAACGAGTGGACCTGGTAAAGGTCAATGTAGTCGGTGTCCAGCCGGCGCAGGGAGTCATCGATGGCCTGCATCACGGACTTGCGCGAGACGCCTATATCGTTCGGTCCCTCGCCGACCTTGCTGCGGCACTTGGATGCAAGTACCACCTCTGAGCGCCGGGTCTTGATGAACCGGCTTATCACTTCTTCCGACTTGCCCTGCACATAGGAGTTGGCGGTGTCAATGAAGTTGACGCCGTTGTCGAACGCCTTGCCCATGATCCGCATGGCTTCGGCTGTGTCTGTCTGGTCTCCAAAGTTGTCGCCGCCTATGCAGTACTCCGAGACCTTGAGTCCGGTGCGGCCGAGTTTCACATATTCCACGGGCCGGTTTCCTCCCTGATAGTCGTTTCTATTGTTGACATGAAATTGGCTCCTGGCGCTGTCATGCGACCGAGGTAGCGCTTAGGGGTTTGGAGCAGTCGGCGGGTAGTTCATGGGGCTGTTGGCTGCGAACTCCTCCGCTACTGCCCGGACCTGTGCCATCACTTCGTCCGGCGCCTTTTCCGACCACGCGTCCAAAATTCCGTTGATCTGCTCATCGCTGCGCGCTCCAAATATTGGCGCGGTCACACCGGGGAACTCTGAGACCCATTGCAGGGCCAGCCGGATCATGGGCTGGTTGTGCTTTTCTGAAATCTCCCGCAGGCGGTCCACCGTGTCCAGGCGCTGATCGTCCCAGTACCGCTTCCTCAGCGGACCGCCTCGACTCTGGTCGCGGCCGCCAAGTTTCGAGTCCTGCAGCGGCTCCGACCGCGGATGCTTGCCGGTGAGGATCCCGCTGGCCAGCGGGCTGTAAGGCACCACCGCCACGCCCTCTTCAAGAGCGAACGGTATGGCCTCGCGGCCGAACCCCGGTTGCAGAATATTGAATACTGATTGCGTTGCCTCGAACCGCACCAGGTTCCGCACATCGCTGACCCGGAGCGATTCACCCATCAGCCATGCGGGGTAGTTGGAGCACCCTGCATAGATAACCTTGCCCGCGCTCACCAGGTCGTCGATCGCGCGCAGCGACTCCTCTATGGGTGTGTTCGGGTCCACGTGGTGCATGTAGTAGAGGTCTATGCGGTCCGTTTTGAGGCGCTTCAGCGAGCCTTCCACCGCACGCACAATGTGGTACCGGGAGCCTCCCAGGTCATTGTGGCCCGGGCCGACTCGGGACCTGTACTTCGTGGCAAGCACTGCCTGGTCACGGCGGCCTGATTTTGAAAGGTAGTTGCCGATGTACTGCTCAGAGCGGCCCTCGTTGTACGAGTCGGCGGTATCTACAAAGTTGATGCCGGCATCCAGCGCCTTGCCAAGGATGTGGTGTGCAGTTTCCTCATCACAGCCATATTCATTGCCGTAGTTGTCGGTCCCAATGCAAATGTTTGAGACCTTGACGCCTGTACGGCCAAGTTTCACGTATTCGATGGTCACGGATCGCCTTTCTTATTCTTCACATGGGCCGTGGGCGCGTTAGCCTCTGCCGAATGCCACGCCCTTACGGAGGAGAATGGACGCCCGGAGGCCTCAGCCCATCTCCACCCAGCGGTTCTCTTTTGCCGACAGGAACGCCGCATCCACAAGCTCGGCTGCTTTCATCCCGTCGTAGAAGCTTGTCTCCACCGGCTCGCCTGTCAGTATCGCCTTGACAAAGCGCTCGTAGGGCTGGGGGTAAGGGTCGCCCGGCTCAAGCGGGGCCACCGGGCCGTTCGGGCCAGTGTTGCCCAGCAGTCCAAACCGGCCGTCAGTGGTGATTCGCCCCTTGCTTCCCGAAAGCTCCACGCGTGCCGAAGTCTTGCCGTCCGCGTCTGTGCCGCGGCTTACAAAGCTCGTGTGGAATACGCCGTACGCCCCGCTCTTGAACTCCATAAGGAAGGCTGACGAGTCTTCCACTTTCACATCCATGCCCTCTGGCACGTCCACGAACGGCCGGTGAGGCTCCGCCGTGTTCAGGAGGGCGCAGATGCGCTTCACTTCCCCTGCAAGGAACCTCGCCATGTCAAACGCGTGGATCAGTTCATATACCGTCCCGCCGCCGTTCTCCGGCCGGAAGCGCCAGGAGAGAAGGTTGGGCTTTGCGTCCATGGCCTGGGTCATGCCCCACCAGATATTCATGTGGTACAGGTTGCCTATATACCCGTCATCCATGTAACGCTTGATTCGGCCCACTGACGTGTTCCCGCGCTGGTTGAAGTTCGTGGAGTGAATCACCCCCGCCTTCTCAGCCGCCTCGTACATCTCCCGCGCCTCTTTGGCAGTCATCGCCAGCGGCTTGTCGCACAGGACATGCTTGCCCGCAGCGATGGCGTCAAGCGTGATGCGGTGGTGGGAATCAGTCGGCGTGATGATGTCTACCGCGTCGAGGCCGTCCATGGCCAGCAGTTCGTGGTAGTCCGTGAAGCCTTTCGGCACATTCCACTGATCCTGCATCTGCCTGAGCGCGTCAGGATTGCGCCGGGAAAAGGCGACGATCTCCGCGTCAGGCAGCTTTGCGTAGTGCTCCATGTGGGTGTTGGCGAAGCCGCCTGCGCCAATTATGCCGATGCGAACCTTCTTTTCAGACCGGGGCATGTTTTCTCCTTGACTGGACGTTGCGAAGCAAAACCGGGGGGTATGCCGCCATCGCGGCGGCACGCCACAGTCTAGCGGATGTTGACCGTACGGTGGTGGAATCCGTATGAAATGCGGCCAATCCTTGACCTGTGCCGTAAACGGGCCTATAACCCCCGCATACTCGCAACGAAGGTGCCGGTCAATCGG
Organism: Dehalococcoidia bacterium; assembly: GCA_040878005.1. GTDB lineage: Bacteria > Chloroflexota > Dehalococcoidia > Lucifugimonadales > Lucifugimonadaceae > JBBDMW01. The sequence continues at coordinate 7,709 of JBBDMW010000043.1, read as the reverse complement.
GCATCTTCGGAAATGGCGGCAGGGGGTGCCACATGCTTGCACAGGCTCAGGTCGATTTTTACAGGGAGAATGGATATATCGGTGTGGAGGGTGTGCTGACACAGGAAGAAGTGGAGGACCTGAGGAGGGTGACTGACGAGTTTGTGGAGTTGTCCCGAAAGGTCATGCAGCACACGGACCAGTTCGATCTTGAGCCGGGGCACACGCCTGAGTCGCCAAAGCTGCGCCGTCTCAAGAAGCCGGAATCGCAGCACGAAGTCTACGACCGCACGCTGCGCAATGACCGCATCCTGGACATTGTCAGCCAGTTGGTCGGGCCGGACATCCGCACTATCGGCGGAAAGCTGAACATGAAGTCCCCGGAGTTCGGCAGCCCGGTTGAGTGGCACCAGGATTGGGGGTTCTACCCCCACACCAATGACGACATCCTTGAAGTGGGTGTCGCGATGGATGACATGATGATCGAGAACGGCTGCCTCATGGTGATTCCCGGTTCCCATAATGGCCCGGCCTATGACCACCACCAGGACGGGATGTTCGTGGGGGCCGTGTCCGAAAGCGACTTCAACATGGAAGACGCCGTGCCCATCGAGTTAAAGGCCGGGGGAATATCCCTCCACCATGTGCGTGAGCTGCACGGCTCTGCCCCCAACCGCTCAAGCCGGCCAAGGCGGCTGCTCCTTATGGGATACATGGCCGTGGACGCCTTCCCTCTCTCGGGCATACCTGACTGGAACGACTGGAACTCTCATATCCTGCGAGGCAAGCCGACGAACGAGCCGCGGCTTGAGAAGGTGCCGGTGCGCTTCCCGCAGCCCAAGCATGAGCGTGAGGGGTCTATCTACGAAGTCCAGAGCAAACTGGCGCGCTCGCATTACGCATCAACAGGCGTGCATTAATCACCAGCCGTGGGGGGGGGGG
>JBBDMW010000043.1:0-6778 GCA_040878005.1 Dehalococcoidia bacterium | reverse complement strand
CCCCCCCCCCCCCCCCCCCCACGGCTGTAGTCCATCCAACAAGAGATGCACGGAACCCCGGGGGACAGGTTTGCAGGTCAGCGCAGGTAATTTGAAATTCAACTGGATGGATGATTGGGCAGAGGTTCCTGGCGCTGAGAGCGCCGGGAACGGCTGGGCACATCATGGAGTTGTGGTCAACGCTGCCGATGAAGTCATTGTGTTCCATCCGCGCGACCCTCGGATGATGGTGTTTGATCCTTCTGGCAGCTTCAAGAGGTCGTGGGACACGGACCTCACTGACGCCCACGGTATGACGCTGGTACAGGACGACGGCACAGAGTACATCTGGGCTGCGGATAATGGCCGAAAGCGCACGCCTGAAACCGGGTACGACTATGAGGCCGACAGCCGTGGCGGACAGTTCGTCAAGATGGACCTGGCAGGCAACGTCGCCATGCGGCTGTGCGCCCCTGATCTGCCCGTATACCGGGACGGCGGGTTCTTTTCACCTACTGGCATAACTGTGTTCGAGGAACGCCACGGAGGCAACGGTGACGTCTGGGCATCGGACGGATATGGCCAGAGCCAGGTGCACCGGTTCAGCAAAGGCGGCGACTACCTCGGCAGCATCACGGGCCAGGAGGGCAGGGCGGGCGCTTTCAACTGTCCGCATGCCGTCTGGGTGGATGTTCGCAAGCCAGAGCCGGAGCTGTACATTGCCGACCGCGGCAACGCCCGGCTACAGGTGTACGACCTCGAAGGCACGTTTAAGCGTTCGTTCGGCACAGACTTCCTCACCAGTCCAAGCGCCTTTGCCCGCTACGGCGACCTCCTCATAATCGCCGAGCTTCGTGCCCGGCTGACCATCTTGGACATCAACGACAACCTGGTCGGCTGCCTGGGCGCAAACGAGGCCGTGTGTGATCAGCCTGGCTGGCCAAACATGCTGGACGAGAACGGCAACCCGTCGCGAACAAACCGGCTGGCGCCGGGCAGGTTCAACAGTCCCCATGGCGTCGGCGCCGACAGTAGCGGGAACATTTACGTCTCCGAGTGGCTCATCGGCGGCAGGTACACCAGGCTGGCGAAGGCGTAGGCGAACCAGGTGCTCGCGCTCTTGCATACTTGTCCGCATTGAAGGGCAGTGCATTACCGGGAAGTCGACGCTGATTCCCGTACCTCGTACACCACGAAATGCTCTGAAATAGATCCGTCTGGCGACTGGTGCCCCATGAACCGCTTTGTGGCGCCGCCAGGAAAGAGGCGCTCGACCCGTTCGAGTAGGTGCACAGTATCCTCTGGCAGCACATACATTGTCCGGCCTCGTGGCCTCGGAATAACGCATGGCGTCTGCCTGCACCGCACGTCATTCACCCTCGCGTCGTGGCCATACATGTAAAAGCGGATGACGGCGTGCCCGCTGTGCAAATACACATATCCATCGTCCGTGCTGAACATGTACACCTGCTCCACGTCTTCCCGGGATTCTATGTAGCTGCCTATCGAGTTCATTGGCTCAATCCATGGCCACCAGATCGTATGCGGGGCAACCGGGTACTCATGAAAGTAGGCGCGGTGATTGTTAACCAGGCTCAGCAATGCCACTGCTGCAAATGTGCCCAGGAACAGTGCTCCTGCAAACGCCGCACTGTTTATCGGCGGGTTCCAGGTGAACCGGAGCAACCGCCCCCTGTGCACTAGCCTGGCCATAAGGTCCACTGACCATGCCACTCCCAGCGCCGCGATCAGCATTGCCACTGGAAGCATCCCCACGAGTCTTGGCATGAACGGCGGGCTGTCGGTCAGGATTCCACCCACCAGGAGTGTGGTGCCCAGCCAGAGCGCCAGGAATACATGGCGGGGCTTGCGGAAGCGCGCCAGGGCGACAAGCCCAACCACGAAGAAGAACAGCGTGACGGGAAAGAATAGCGGAGCATTGTGGCCGTACTGGTTGCTGAAGTCGCCGCCCACCACGAATATCTTCACGTTGTGAAGGACCTGGAGCCACATTACCTGGAGTGGGTTGCCGGTTCCCCAGTACTCGTTGTAGCTCCCAAGGCTGGGAATTATGAAAACCTGGGAAGGCCGTTGCTGAAACGCCTCTGGATCCAGCAGCGGAAATGCGAGCCATGGGATGCAGACCAGCACGAACCCTGCTGCGCCCCATAGTGCCTGCCGCCACTGCTCCATTGCCGCCTGCCGCCGGAAAATGACGCACCACAGGCCAAACAGGGCAAGGATGACAGGAACCACCCACGACGCGAAGTAGAGGTAAAGGCCCAGGCCAACCATCACCCCGCCCATGAACGTTAGAGAGGACCGGCGGCGTGCATGGCCTTCCCAGAGGAGCCAGAAAGCCACGACCTGCACGGTCATGGATTGCTGGTTCACAAGGCCCAGGCGGCTGAAGGCGATGGCGAAGTGGTTGACGGTCAGCAGCGTTGCTGCCACCACGCCAACGCGCCAGGAAAACAGGCGCCTGCCCAGGAGATACGTGAACAGCACTGCCACCAGGCCGAAGACCACCTCGATGATCCTCAGGTTCCAGACGGACTTGCCGAACAGATCAAGCACCAGCCCGGGAAGCAGGAAAGCTGTGTTCAGGTGGTTCGTGAAACCGTACGCAAAGAGGGGACGTTCCCCGTTCACCACCGCAAGGCCGCTGAGAGCGGAGCCTGCCTCGTCAACGTGCAGCGGCGGTGGGAGGGTCTCCAACTGGTTGAGCCGCAGGTAGGCGGCCAGTCCCAGGATGACCAGCAGGAGGAACAAGTTCCACCATTGGTGATGAACCATGGCTCTGGTCACGCGTGGTAATCCTTGTTGAATGGCCCCGGCGGACTGATCACAGTCCTTTAAAGGGATCATGCGGTCACCGGAGCTTTTATTGTTCTGTTTTGCATTGTTCCGCAATTGCGCCCACTGCTTCCACATCTGCAACTGTCAGCAGGCGTGACCTGGTTCCGCCTGCCAGCGGCGGGTAGATCACTCAGCTTCGGTACCTGGCATAGGCCGTCGCCATTTCTCTTGAGGTCCTTGTGGCTTGACCTGCTACTTTGTGTTGACAGGCCAACGCAGATTTGACGCAGGGTGGATGTAATCGATGGGCGTTGGTGACGGTTCATATACCCTTGTTACCCTCGCTTTGACAGCGAAGGCTACAAACCATACCATCCGCACGATCCGCCAACTTACGCACGGCGCAGCGCGGCGTTACAGGAACCACCCATAGCGTGCCCAGATATCGTGCCCGTTTCCGGCGAGCATTCATCCTTGTCCTGATAATCGCTCTTGCCTCGGCTCTCTGGGCTGGCTGCAATGAAGAGCCGCCCACAGATGGCGTTGCTCTTATCCCATCCGACGTGGGCGGATCAGTCAGCAGCGCCGACGGCGCACTTACCGTGGAAGTCCCCGCCGGGGCATTGGACGAAGACACCGAAGTCCGCATCGTTCGGCTTCACCCGGTGGACTGGCCGGAGGAGCTCACTGACGAAACCCCTGCGCTCGGACGGGTCTACGATCTCCAGCCTGACGGTCTGACATTTAACCAGCCGGTGACCGTCACTCGCCGCATCAGCGCCGAAGACGCCGATATTGATTTGGAAGAAGGAACCCCGCTGGTCCTGCCCGCCAGCCGTAGTGATGATGGCGAGTGGGAGTTGCTGGAAAATATGGAGCTTTGGACTGACGACAGTGTCATCGTTGTCCAGGCGCAGGCGAGCCACTTCAGCCAGCAGGCTGCCTTCAGGGGCAAGGTCAGTGTCAGCCTGGACCGGCATCATGTGTCAGCACTGGTTGGCGACCGGTGGACGGTGGGCGCCACGGTCAGCGCCGACGATGACATGGCCGAGGAAATAGACGTTGAGTTGATGCCTTACCTGAACAACCTGGCAGGCGCAGTCCAGGCCAACGGCATCAATGACGGCAGCCGGAGCCTTGCCCCGGGCGGGACTTTCCATGAGGAGTTCGCTGATTTTGAATGTGTGCGGGTGGGGACTGGTCTGTTTGGTGTCGTAGCCACTTTTTCTGAGGTGACCACGCTACTGGGTCTGTACGCTGACTTCTTTTCGATCCTTTTCACAGGGGAGACAGATCGCGAGATCGAAGTGGTGATCCGCACCGGATCCGCCAACTGTGTCGCCGACGCCGCTGACCTGACACCTACGCCTGCCGCCGGAGTCTCATTGCAGGCTACTTCCACGCCTGTTCCTCCACAGGACACGCCCGTAACCGGTCCAACGGCGACGCCAGGCGCCTATGAGTACGCTCCGCCGCTCAGCGTTCATGTCCAGTACCTCGATATCAGCTCCTTCATGCTGTGCGGCGCTTCCACGACATTCGATGGACAGGGTCAGTCGTTTATCGTGACGGTTAACGGTCTGCCGGTGCAGATCGGAGGCCAGGTCACCCCCGGCACTGTCCATGGTGATCCTGCCGATCATGACCCGGAGCAGCCTGTGTTCATCGGCGCAGTCGATTGGGACGGCGGAATCTATGTGCCATGCCCCGGCGGCCTGGGGACCGTGGTCATTGATCTGCCTTCCAGCAGTGTCGCTCACGTAAGGGCGCCGTCCGCGGATGGCCCCGGCCCGTTGGTGGATCTGCCGGCCCTGGTTGATCTCCGCTTTTTGGATCACACGGAGACGGTCAGGTGCGGCGGGAATGTGCTGGTGGATGTCAGTGGCGGCGACATATCGGTGGCGAATGGCGATGTATCTGGAACCTTCGGCAGTGGCGGTGGCATGAATCTCACGCTGGGACAGCCGCTGGGCGGCCGCGCCGTCGGTCACCCCGTCAGGCTCATGTCCAACGACCTCAGCATCATGTCCCTGCCGTGCCCCAGCAGCATCACTTTGGATGCCAGCTTCGACATCGTGATCAACATAACGCAGCCTTCGGAGTAGGGAGTCCCGTATCGGCTGGCGGTGATGGCGGTGATGGAATCGGTTCACTCTTGCGGGATTGGCTTAGGCGGCCCGACCACCCTCACACCACATCGCCGCGGCCAGTGCTTCGGCCCGCAGTAGCGTGCTGAGTCATGCCGTATGCTTCCCCGTGCACCGCACCGCCGGGGAACACCTTGCCGGGATTGAACCGCTCGCCTGCGCCGAACGCAGGCCGTAGGCGTGACATGGCCTCCATGTCCTCCGGAGTGAACACCAGCGACATGTAAGCCTGCTTCTCAATGCCAATTCCGTGCTCGCCTGAGAGCGCGCCCCCGGCCTCTACACACACCTCCAGGATGCGCTCGCCGCACTCTATGACACGCTGCACCTCGCCGCGGTTGCGCTCGTCGAAAAGAATGCACGGGTGCAGATTCCCATCGCCGGCATGAAACACGTTGCCGATGGTCAGGTTCAACTCTTCGCCAATCTCCCTGACCTTCCGCATGACTTCCTGCAACTTCGTGCGCGGCACCACCCCATCCACCAGGTAATAGCTGGGAGCGATGGTCCCGAACGCGCCGATCGCCCCCTTCCGCGTCGCCCACAGCTCAGCGCGCTTCGCAGGGTCATCGGCACGGCGGAACTCGCTGGCGCCGTTCGCCATGCAGATCTCCTCCACCCTGGCCGCCTGCTCCTCCATCGCCTCGGTGAAACCGTCCACCTCCACAATCAGGACCGCCTCCGCGTCTGCCGGATATCCGGGGTGATACACCGGCTCGCAGGCGTCAATAGTCACCCGGTCCATCATCTCCACAGCGGCCGGCACCATGCCGCTGCCTATGATGCCGGACACCGTTTGTGAAGCGTCGTCAAGGCTCCTGAACGCGGCCAGCATGGTCCGCACAGACTCCGGCATCCGCAGCAGCCGTACTGCCACTTTGGTAACAATGCCCAGTGTGCCCTCGGACCCCACGAACACGCCGCGCAGGTCGTACCCGGGCGTCTCGCGCACATCGCTGCCCAGCCACATGAGCGACCCATCCGCCAGCACGACTTCCACGCCCAGCACGTGGTTGGTCGTCACGCCGTACGCCAGGCAGTGCGGCCCGCCGGCATTCTCCGCCACGTTCCCGCCAATGGTGCATGCTTTCTGACTGGACGGGTCAGGCGCGTAGTACAGGCCATGTTTGGCCACCGCCAGCGAGAGATCAAGGTTCACCAGCCCCGGCTCCACTACGGCTGTCCGGTTGACGGTATCCACTTCAAGCACGCGCGTCAGCCGGGTGAGCGCAACCTGCAGGGCGCCCTTCAGGGTGATCGCCCCGCCAGACAGGCCGGTGCCTGCCCCACGAGGCACAACGTCCACCCCGTGGCGGTTGGCAACCTTCACCACATCGGCGGTTTCTTCAGCCGTTCCCGGCAGGACAACTATCCCCGGCGTGGCCTTGTCTATGGATCCGTCGTACTCGTAAAGCAGCAGGTCCTCAGGCCGCCATATGACGTACCCAGGTCCCACAACCTGCTCAAGGTCTCGAATAAGCTGGCGAAAGTCCATTCCAACACTTTCTGCTTTCCTCATATCCCGCTCAACAGAACTCAAAGGATATACCGCCCCGCCACAACCCTCCCCCCCGCCGCCAGGACATGGTACGGGCGCAGCTTGCTGCGCCTTCCCCACGCCACAACCCCACCCACCAAAATGTCGTCTCGACCGGAGCGGAGAGACCCGGTGAGGATGGGTCTTGCGCCATCGCCTTGTCCCAGCGCACAACGCAATTCAATATGCCACCTGTTTTAGTGCGGGTAACGTAGTGGTTTGGGTGGATCGCTACGACCCCGCCGCACCCGGTGCCTGCGTTTTACTTGCTTCGCTTCGGACAGCGTGGCGGCTCAGAGTGTGGCCGCCTCTGGCG
>JBBDMW010000042.1:43928-71311 GCA_040878005.1 Dehalococcoidia bacterium | reverse complement strand
CATCACTCCATCCTCTCAAGGAATGGAGTCTCCAACTTTCCCGGAGCGATTCACTGTTTAGTTTGGTGAGCATTTGCCCGCACCACGGGCAGGCACACCAGGCTCCCAAAACAAAATCCGCATCTGCCGCCAGCGGCCGCAGCCCCATGAGGGCATGCACCAGCCGCCGGAACAAATCAGCAGCAGCCGGCCCGCGCCGGACGACCACCACGAAAGGTAATCAATAGCCAGTTCACGCCAGACCACGAACCAAACCAGCAAAAGAAAAGAAGTTGAAATGAAACGTCAGCAGGCGACGACGCCACGCGCCCAAAAACCTACGCGCTCACGTTTACTGCGATGTCGTCTCGACCGGAGCGGAGAGACCCGGTGCGGATGGGAGGCACATGGCCGCAAAGCGGCCACACGACCTACCACCAACCCCCGGCAAACCGACCGCCGATCCCGGCTGTATCGCCTCCTTGGCTGACCACCAGACGCCTGAGGCCCCGACCATCTCAGGTTTCTCTGATTGGTACCCGCCTGTCGGCGCGGGCGGCCGGGCTATCCCTCCAGGTAGTCCGCCAGTGGGAGCACGTTGTATGCCTGGGAGCCTGCGTGGACTGTCTCTACTGCTGCACGTGCGGTGTCGAGCGCTGTGAAACATGGGATGCGCCGCTCCACAGCGGCCCGTCGGATGTGGAAGCCGTCCTGGAGTGTGCGCCGGTCGCCGGTGACTGTGTTCACCACGGCTGAGACGGTGCCGTCCTCGATGATGTCCACCACGGTGGGGCCTTCGCCTGCGAGGCGTTTTTCCACCTCATGCACATCAATGCCAAGCGCCCGGATCATTTCTGCTGTGCCGCCGGTGGCGTACAGGGTGTGTCCGGCCTTTGCCAGCGCCCGCACCAGTCCCAGCGCATCCGCCTTGTCGCGGTCGGCGATGCTCAGCAGGACGTTGCTGTTGTCCTGGATGTAAAGGCCCGAGGCGATCAGCGCCTTGGCCACTGCGCCTTCGTATTCACGGTCGATGCCCATCACCTCGCCGGTGGATTTCATCTCCGGGCCCAGGAAAGTGTCCACGCCTGTGAGCTTGGACATGGAGAACACAGGCGCCTTGACTGCCACGAGGTTGCGCCTGGGAGCGAGGCCGGGCGTGTAACCCTGGTCGATTATCGAGCGGCCCTGCATGACCTCAACGGCTATGCGGACCATTGGGATCCGGGTGACCTTCGATATGAACGGTATCGTACGGCTGGAGCGCGGATTCACCTCTAGCACGTACACCTGCGTCTCGCCTGAGCCATTGGGTGAAGGGGTGCGTCCCGCGCCGAAGCCGCGGTAAGCGCCGCCGCCGGTGATGACGTACTGGATGTTCATAAGGCCGCGCATGCCCAGCGCCCGCCCTATGCGAGCAGTGTAGTCAACGATTGTGTTGACTTCTGACTCGTTGAGGGACAGGGCAGGGTATACCGCCATTGAGTCTCCGGAATGGACACCGGCGCGCTCAATGTGCTGCATGATGCCGGGGATCAGCACGTTCTCACCGTCTGAAACGGCGTCAACCTCCACCTCAACGCCTTCAAGGTAGCGGTCAATTAGTATGGTCTGGCCGGGCGCGGCGCGCATGGCGCTTTCAAAGTAGCGCACGATTTCAGTCGGGCTTTGCACGATCTCCATGGCGCGGCCGCCGAGGACGTAGCTTGGACGGACCAGCACGGGGTAGCCGATGTTGCCCGCAACCTGGAGCGCCTGCTCAGCGTTCCTGGCCGTGCCGGCCGGTGGCTGCGGTATGCCGTGGCGAGCGGCCATCTGCTCAAAGCGGCCGCGGTCGGATGCCATGTCGATCACTGACGCATCAGAGCCGAGTATGGGCAGCCCCGCCACTCCCAACGCCTGCGACAGGTTGATGGCGGTCTGTCCGCCGAACTGGACCATTGACGGCGGAACGTCCAGGTCGCCGTCATTGTCCGTGGCCTCATTCTCGACGATGTTGCGGACGCTCTCCTCATCCAGTGGCTCAAAGTAAAGCCTGTCGCTGGTATCGAAGTCGGTCGAGACAGTCTCCGGGTTGGAGTTGATCATGATGCTCTTTGACCCGGAAGCCTGGAGCGCCCATGCCGCGTGCACGGAGCAGTAGTCGAACTCGATGCCCTGGCCAATGCGGATGGGGCCGCTGCCAAGGACTATGGCCCGGTTGCCGCCAAGGGGTTCCGCCTCGTTCTCCTGCTCATAGGTGCTGTAGAAGTAAGGCGTGGTGGCCTCAAACTCACCGGCACACGTATCCACCATCTTGTAGACCGGGAGGATGCCCCAGTCCTTGCGAAGCTCGCGCACCTGCTCCGGCAGCCGGTCAGCCAGAGTGCCTATCTGAATGTCTGAGAAGCCGAGCTGCTTTGCCGACTTCATCAGCGACATCGAGAGGTCTTCAGAGAGCAGTCGCTTTTCCATGTTGACTATGCGGGCAAGGGCGCGGGTGAACCACGGGTCGACGCCGGTGATGCGGGACACGTCTTCGGGCGTTTTGCCCCGCCGGATGGCAGCGGCCAGCTTCCATATGCGGTCGTCGTCCGGCTCCAGGTCGGGCGGGCCAGCCTCTGACCATGACCTGTCTTCCCAGAGCAGCGAGCCTCGCCCGTTTTCAAGGGAACGTACCGCTTTCTGGAGGGCCGCTTCAAACGTGCGGTCGATGGCCATGACCTCGCCGGTCGCCTTCATCTGCGTCCCAAGGCGCCTGTCGCCGGTAGGGAACTTGTCGAACGGCCATCGTGGGATCTTCACAACGCAGTAATCAAGGGCAGGCTCGAAGGCGGCGGTCGTCTTCTTGGTTATCGCGTTGGGCAGCTCATCCAGTGTCTTGCCCAGCGCGATCTTCGCCGCGATACGGGCTATTGGATACCCGGTGGCCTTGCTGGCCAGGGCAGAGCTGCGGCTTACACGGGGGTTGACCTCGATGACGTAATACATCGGCTCCTCGTCACCGATGGGCGGCAGCGTTTCAGCCACCTCGGTGCCGGGCCGGTAGGCAAGCTGGACGTTACAGCCGCCCTCGATCTCCAGGCCGCGGATGATGTTCAGGGACGCGGTCCGGAGGCGCTGGTAGTCCTTGTCCGAAAGCGTTTGGCTGGGGGCGACAACGATGGAGTCCCCGGTGTGGACACCCATGGGATCCAGGTTCTCCATGTTGCAGATGGTGATGGTGTTGCCTGCGCCGTCACGCATCACCTCATACTCGATCTCTTTCCAGCCGATAAGGGACTTCTCAATCAGCACCTGGTTGACCAGAGATGCAGAGATGCCGTTGGCAGCGATGCGGCGCAGTTCCACGGGGTCATTGGCCACGCCGCCGCCGGTGCCGCCAAGCGTGTAGGCGGGACGCACCACGACCGGGTAGCCGATCTGCTCCGCCACCTCCAGCGCCTCTTTAACTGTCTCGACGGCTTCGCTGGGCGGGACAGGCTCACCAAGCTCATCAAGCAGCGCCCTGAACTTCTCGCGGTCCTCGGCCTTTCGAATGCTCTCAATCTGCGTGCCAAGCACCCGGACGTTGTACTTCTCAAGCACACCGGCCTCTGACAGCTCCACAGCAAGGTTCAGGCCAGTCTGGCCACCCAGCGTGGCGAGTATGCCGTCCGGCCGCTCACGCTCGATGATGCGTTCGACTACGGGAACGGTGAGTGGCTCTATGTACACGAAATCAGCCACGTCCTCATCGGTCATGATGGTGGCCGGGTTGGAGTTGACCAGGACCACCTGCACGCCTTCTTCACGGAGGGACTTGCACGCCTGGGTGCCTGCGTAGTCGAACTCAGCGGCCTGGCCAATGATGATTGGCCCGGAGCCAATGACGAGGACTTTTTTCGGGGTGTAGCCATCGGCTGCCAGGCTCAAAGGGATGCTCCCCCATTTGAAGCTGCGGCAGACGTGCGGTCTTTCATCTCCCGCACCATCTCCACAAACCGGTCAAACAGGTACTCGGAGTCATGCGGGCCGGGTGACGCCTCTGAGTGGTACTGAATAGTCATGATGGGCAGGTTGGCGTGACGCAGTCCCTCTACTGTGTTGTCATTCAGGTTCATGTGGCTCACCCGCAGGTCAGCGGGCAGGCCGTTGGAATCGACCGCGTACCCGTGGTTCTGGGCGGTCACATACACGCGGCCGGTCTGCATGTCCTTCACGGGCTGGTTGCCGCCGCGGTGGCCGAACTTCAGCTTGAATGTGTTTGCCCCGAACGCCCGCGCAACCACCTGGTGGCCGAGGCATATGCCCATGATGGGCAGCTTGCCCGATAGCCCCCGCACAGTCTCCACCGCGCTGTCCAGGAAGACGGGGTCGCCCGGGCCGGGCGACAGCAGGACGCCGTCGGGCCTGTGGCGGAGTATTTCGTCAGCAGAGGCGTCATCAGGCACAACGGTCACATCGCACCCTCGCTTTGTGAGGCAGCGGAGTATGTTCTGCTTGACGCCGTAATCGCTCACGACGATGCGAAGCCGCCGACCGGCAGCTTCATTGGCCTGAGTGGCGGATGACCTGGCGGCCGATGATATGGGAGCAGGCGCACCGCCGTTCCACTCGTAAGCCTGCTCTGTGCTGACGGCGTCAACAACGTCAACCTCGCCATACCGCGGCGCTGCCGACAGCGCCTGCAGTGCTGCGGCCGGATCGCTTCGGGGAGTAACGATGCCCATCATCACGCCGCGGGAGCGCAGCTTCCGGGTGATGGCCCTGGTATCCACACCGGACACGCCAGGGATGCCGTTGTGCAGCAGGTAATCATGGATGGTCCACTCCGACAGGGGATGACTAGGCTCATCGCAGTCTGAGCGCACCACGAAGGCGTTCACCTGTACCTGGCGCGACTCCACGTCTGCCGGGTTGGTGCCGTAGTTCCCGATCAGCGGGTAGGTGGGAACCAGTATCTGGCCGCCGTACGAAGGGTCGGTGAGCATCTCCTGGTAACCGGTCATGGAGGTGTTGAAAACCACCTCTCCGGTGGCCTCAGCCTCGGCACCGAGCCGGCGGCCCGGGTAGACCGACCCGTCCTCGAGCACCAGGTACATGTCTCCGCGTTGATCGCTCAACTAAGCCTTACCCCTTCCGGCCGCAGTGGCCGCTGTTTCAGTTCGAATGTCGTGGACGACTTTGCCGCCGTAGATTGTCGATATGACCCGGCCCCTGAGCACCACGCCGCCCAGCGGTGTATTGCGGCTGCGCGACGCGAACTGCCGCGTATCAACTTCCCAGCCGGCCGTGGGGTCCAGCAGCACGAGGTCCGCCGGGTATCCCTGAGTCAGCGTTCCCATCTGCCTCCCCAGGAAAGCAGCCGGGGCTGCCGTTAGACGATGGATGAGGGTAACGAGGTCGATGCGCCCGTCAGCGACCAGTGACATGACTGAACCGAACGCCGTTTCCAAGAGGTTGATGCCGTGAGCCGCCTCTGCGTACGTACAGACCTTGTCGGTCTCAGCGTGCGGGGCATGGTCCGTGGCAATGAAATCAATTGTGCCGTCCGCCAGCGCCTCTATGACTGCTTCGACATCGTCTGCGGACCGGAGAGGCGGGTTCACCTTGGTATTGGTGTCGTATGCGATCAGTCCCACGCTATCCGGAGTTTCGCCGTGCAGGCCGTAAACCCAGGCATCGGTGAGCGTGAGGTGGTGCGGCGTCACCTCTGCGGTCACGTTCAGGCCGCGAGCCTTTGCGGCGCGGACATGCTCAACGGAGCGGCGGGTGGAGACATGCGGGATGTGCAGCCTTCCGCCGGTCACTTCGGCGAGGTGGATATCACGTGCCACCATGACGGCCTCAGCCTCTGCGGGCACGCCGGCAAGGCCGAGACGGTTCGCCACCGGTCCTTCATTCATTACGCCGCCGCGCACCAGTGACTTGTCCTCGGCATGGTTGATTATCGGCAGACCAAGGTCGCCGGCATAGCTGAGGGCCTGGCGCATGATGTTGGCGTCGGCCACGGGGTCGCCATCGTCCGAGAAACCGACCGCGCCCGCTTCTGCCAGTTCTGCCAGCGGAGCAAGGGTCTTGCCCCTTCTCCCTACGGTTATCGCACCTATGGGAAGCACCCGCACCGCTGCGCCCGATGCGGCACGGCGCAGAACGTCCTCGATCACGCTGGCCGAGTCCTGCGCCGGCTCCGTGTTGGGCATGGCGCACACGGTGGTGAAGCCGCCGCGGGCGGCGGCGCTGGCGCCTGTGGCGATGGTCTCCTTGTGCTCAAGCCCCGGCTCCCGCAGGTGCGTGTGCAGGTCTATGAACCCCGGCGCGACCACCAGCCCTGTCGCGTCGATGACTTCATAGCCTGAGGGAGCGGACTCCAGCGGGCGCTCGGTGACATCTTCGACCTTGCCGGTGGCGATCAGCACATCGGCCGGTCCGTCGATATTCCGTGCAGGGTCGATCACCCTCCCGCCCATGATGACGACCTTGTTACTGGGCATGTGATCGCCCCCTTGCGCAGAGGGCGTAGAGGACCGCCATGCGGATGGCCACGCCGTTGCTTACCTGTTCTTCAATCACTGATTGCGCTCCGTGGGCGACGTCCGTGCTGATCTCCACCCCTTCATTCATGGGGCCGGGGTGCATTAGCAACGCCTCCGGTTTGGCCAGTGCCAGGCGCACTGAGTTGATGCCGTAACGCGTGGAGTATTCACGGAGGCTGGGCAGGTGACCCGCGTCCTGCCGCTCCTGCTGGATGCGAAGGGGCATGATCACGTCCGCCCCTTCGACAGCCTCTTCAACTGTGCGGGTTATCTGTACGCCGTCGAACGGCCCGCTGTCCTTCAGCGGGCGACCGGACCGCCAGCCGGCAGGCAGCAGGGTGGGCGGAGCGCAGACGGTCACGCTGGTGCCCATTTTCAGAAAGCCGATGATGTCTGACCGTGCGACGCGGCTGTACAGGATGTCGCCGATGATGGCTATCTTCAGTCCCTTCAAGACGCCCAGCCTGCGGCGGATGGTGAAGAGGTCCAGCAGAGTTTGAGTGGGATGAGCGTGGGTGCCGTCGCCGGCGTTGATCACCGCTGCGTCCACGTGGTCTGCAACGAAGTAGGGCGCGCCGGAGTGAGGGTGACGAATTACCAGCGCGTCTATCTGCATCGCCTGGAGCGTGCGCACCGTGTTGAGCAGCGATTCGCCCTTGGTCACGCTGCTGGCGGATGCCGTGACGTTTATCACGTCTGCACCGAGCACCTTTCCTGCCTGTTCAAATGAGACGCGGGTGCGGGTGCTGGATTCGAAGAATATGGTGATGACGGATTTGCCGCGGAGCGCCGGGGTCTTCCGGACATCCCTGCCCAGGACCTCCCGCATGCCCTCTGCGCTATTGAGCAGGCCGTCGATCTCGCCGGCGCTGATGTCATCCATGTCCAGGAGGTGACGGCGAGGCTCGCCCAGGAACTGGCCCTGTGCGGATGGCTCCTGGCCTGTGCCGGTGGTTGAACTGCGGCGGGCGGCGGCTGTGCCGGGTTCGGCTGCGACCTGTACCGTGTGCTGTAGCTGGTTGCCCTGGTCGCTCATGAGGCCATCCCTTCTGAACCGTTCCGGAGCAGGATGACGGAGTCTGTGCCATCCACTTCCTGCAGGCGGACACGCACCCGTTCGTCACGCGCCGTGGGCACGTTTTTGCCCACGTAGTCCGGCCGGATGGGCAGCTCCCGGTGGCCGCGGTCAACCAGCACTGCGAGCTGGATACGGCTGGCGCGACCGAAGTCGAGCAGCGCCTCAAGCGCGGCGCGCACGGTGCGGCCGGTATAGAGAACGTCATCCACCAGGATCACCGGGCGGTCGTCGATGTTGGCGGGTATCTCGGTGGGACGCACGGGGTGCTCGGACGCTGTGTCTGGATCATCACGGTACAGGCGCGGGTCCAGTGACCCGACCTGTGGCTCCAGGCCCTCGAAGCGGGTGAGGTTTGCCGCCAACCGCCGGGCCAGGTGCACGCCTCTTGTCTGCACTCCCACGATCAGGACATCCTCAGCGCCACGGTTCCGCTCAAGGATCTCATGGGCCATGCGAGCGAGCGCACGCCGTATGTCGTCTGCTGAGAGCAGAACCCTGTCGGCCGTCTGTTCGGGCATCTGACCGTCCCGGCCGGTTAATACCGGTCACCTGTAGAAGACTGCGGCCTTTCCGAATCCTGTCCATATGTACCGGGACCGGCGCGGGGCATAAAAAAACCCCTGCCGTCACGGACGAGGGGCTCTGTTGACCTGGACTCAGCGTGCGTGCGCCCGCAGGTACGGGCTCCGTGGACTGAGGTCTCCGGGTGGGAGGTTCAGCAGCTGAGTCGGGTTCGGCGACTGTCCCCTTGCCAGCCTCACTGGACTGGATTTAAAAGGTCCGCCATTGCGTCTTCTGTTGTACTAGCGAGGATAGCACTCGTCCAGCAGGCGGGCAACGCTGGTGGAGCGGGAGGGAGGGTTCCTGGCGAGGCTGGTTGACCGCCGTAGAGATCATGGATACGCTGCGCCGACGATCCGGGCCTGCCTGACTGCCAGCCGGCGCGCCGTTTGCCGATCATGGCCGCGAAATGACGTGTGGGGGACGAATAACAGTGATGTCACCTATGCGTGAGCGACATTATTTTTCCAATCCAAACTCTACCGGGCAATTGATTTTATTGCTCAAATCCAACGTATCTGCATTTCGCACAGAGATTTTGCTGCTATGGGCAGTATCGCTGGGTGTGGGTGCGGTCATCCTTGGAACGTTCGCACTGTTGAATCCGCAGGACATTGATAACGGCGCCCTGGCATTTTTGACGGTGCCCCATGATCAGTGTCCGCTGTGCGGGATGTCTCACAGCCTTTCCTTCATGACCAGGGGTCACGTGGGGCAGGCGTTCTCCTGGAACGCTGGTGGACCCTTCCTGTATGCCGGCATCCTGCTCAATTCGGTCGTCGCTTTAACGACGTCCGCCATCTGGCTGGTCCGGCGCAAGCCAGGTCGCCGTAACTAAGGAGAATTCGATGGGTATTGCGGCCCTGGTGCTGGGTGTACTGGCTGCCATTGGCATGACGATTGCGTTTATTCCATGCCTGGGATGGCTGAACTGGCTCAACATACCGTTCGCCATGATTGGCCTGATCATAAGCATTATTGCCGTGTCCGGGAACAGCCCGAATAAGAACAAGGCACTGGCCGGGTTGATCCTTTGCTCATTGGCCATAGTCCTGGGTGCGTTCAGGCTGGTGATTGGCGGAGGGATCTTTTAGGCAGCGCCGGACGGTTTTGGCGGGCCGGGGTGGATTTGCGGCTCAGGCGAGGCCGAACCGCGGGAAGAATATTTCCCGCACCTGGTCCACGCTGCGTTGGGCAAATGCACGCACCTGGTCTGCGATATCGTCTTCCAACGGCGGCGGTGGCTCGTCCTCGAAGTGGGTGAGGCCTTCCAGCGATGTAAACGATTCCGGCACGCGTTCTGGCAGTTCCTGGCCGGTCATTTCTGCGAATGCCATGGTCCAGCCGCGCGCCACGGCACTCATGTCGTATCCGCCTCCGCCCACGGCCACCCATTTGCCGGTTTCCCGGCCAAGGACTGCCAGCCGTTGGACAGCGGCCTGGAAGCCCTGCGTGGTGAGGGCCATGTGGGTCAGCGGGTCCTTGTAATGGGTGTCTATTCCCAACTGGGTGAACAGGATGTCCGGCTTGAAGGCCCGAATGATCTGTGGCGCAACGGCGTCGAACGATTCCAGCCACACGTCATCGGTGGTGTAGGGGGCCAGCGGTACATTCACCGAGTAGCCTTCGCCTTTGCCGACGCCGATCTCACTGACTGCGCCGGTGCCGGGGAACAGGAACTGGCCGCTCTCGTGCAGGGACAGCGTAAGAACCTGGTCAGTGTCGTAGAAACCCAACTGCACGCCATCGCCATGGTGACAGTCGATATCGACGTAAGCGACCCTGTACCCCTGTTCGATAAGCCCCTTGATGGCGATCACAGCGTCGTTGAACACGCCGAACCCCGAGGCGCGCTCAGGCATGGCGTGATGATGGACGCCACCTGCCAGGGCGAATGCCGCCGCGTGACCGGACTCAACTGACTCCGCTGCAACGATTGAGCTGCCCGTTGCGAGGGCGCTGCTTTCGAAGACTCCCGGATACGGTGGGTTGTCGCCGGTGCCGAAGCCGAACGCGGACATGTTGGGGACGGGCTCGCCCGCACTGATGGCCTTGACCGCTTCAACGTAATAGCGGGAGTGGAAGCGCTCTATTTCTCCCTGCGTGGCAGGCCGTGGCGGGAGCTGATGAACTCCGGGCGCATCCAGCAGGCCGCATGCCTGCATAAGGGCGTGGGCGTGGTGAAGCCTGATGGGGCGCAGCGGATGCGAGTCATTGATTGTGTGGTGCGACAACTCATCCGAGTAGATCAGCGCTACTTCTCTGGCACCTGGCGTGTTCGAACCCAACAAACGCTCCTTTAAGCTCAGCGTCAGGAGATTTGGCACCTGCTTCGGGTCTGGTGCAGGCGTTTCACACGGTCATTTGTGCCGGACCGGAGGATGAGTCCGGCAGGTCTGCGGTCAGGTTACAGCGTGATTCGCACCATGGAGCGGATGAGGTTCAGGCGTCGGTTCCCACCCGCGTTCTACGCCACCTTCTTATCAGGATAACTGTCCCGACGACGATGACGGCTACGGCGGCGATGGCCCAGGGCAGCAGCCGTGAAATTGTCGCGGATGGTGTAGGCGGCTGGTCAGCAGGAGGCTGGGCAGGTGGTGTGGCGGTGGGCTGAGTTTGCGGAGTTGCATCTGGCTCCGAAGTTGACTCACCGTTGTTCGCTGTCGGTGTGGATGCGGGCAGCGGCTGTGCGCCCACGGATGTACGCCACTCGTTTTCGACATCTGCCATGGATTCTCCGAAAGCTTCGGCGAATGCATCGTCGAGACGTTGCCCCGCGTTCAAGTTCTGAAGCATGGCGCCCATGGACTCTTCGCCGAACTGCTCCACGAGGTACCCCACGAAGTTGCCGGACTGGGGATAGAAGACCGCGATCTGGTCACGCTGTCCGGGGATGCGGTTCATGTTTCGCAGCGGAAGCAGCCGGTTCTCTGCCGCGGCCGACGCCACGCTGCTTTCTGTGGGTTGGCGTGAGCCTGTCTCCGAGTAAACCGCCAGCCCCTCATCCAGCCAGGATGGCGCCTGGGTTGCAAGGGTGGACCTCACGACGCTGGCAACGAGCAGGTGGCTCAGTTCATGCACGAAGGTGCTTTGTGACGGCTCACCCTGCACAAACAGGCCGTACCGTGCCATGGCAAAGCCCGCAAAGAAATGATTGTCGGTCGCTGTCTGACTGACCGGCGGGAAGGAGGGCGTTGCAGCCTGCACAGATGGGAACACTACCGCCTTAAAGTCCGGGATTTCTTCCACGCCGGTCATTCGTGCCATGGCGGGAAGCTGTTCCTGCGCTGCGTCCAGGAGCCCTTCGATCTCACCATCTGAGATGTTGTAGTACACCACTGTCAGAGGGCCGTCGGCCTGTCGCTTCCAGTCGATGCCGGGATCAAGGTACTCGATGACTTGGGGCTCTGTTTGGATGGACATGCCAGTGGAGTCTGTGATCTCGAAGTAGACCTCGAACTCTGTGCCGGGCGGGAAGTAATTGGCGCCGCCCGTGGAGATGCTGGATGATGCTGTAACTGCACGTCCGGGGGTGAAGTCTGCGTACGAATACGACTGAATGTTGCCGGGGCCGCGGGGCCGGTAGAAGGCGCGGATGTCCACTATGTCAGCGTCATCGTTTTCCGCCTGCAGGGTTACAGTGATCTGCTGCCCGAAGTCGATTGTGTGGGACTGTTGCGTTACGCGAGACGCCGAGTGAGAATCCGCGACCGCGCCGCCGGGTGCAGCCACGGCCAGGAGGGCTCCCGTGAGGAGTGCTGCGGCGAAGGTCAAGAAGTTACGGGCGAGGCTGCGCACTGTATGGGGCAATGGATCAGATGCCGGCGATCTTAACTGAACCGTGCGCCTTGTATATGCGGTTTATGTTGATGAGGAGCGCCGTGGCGCCTTCGAGGTACCTTGCGCATTCGAGCGGCCCTGCGTTGACACCCCGTAGGCCGCTGATCTCACCAGCGAGGTCCATCACGAGTTTTGATGCGGCCTGGTCATCGGAGCAGATGAGAGCGTCAGTGTCCATGTGACTGGACTGTCGCAGCAGACCGCGGGCTGGCACTGTGTGGAATCCGGCGACCCATCGGGCATCCGGCACTTCGCGCTCGGCCTCCTCTGCTGCGGAGCCTGCAGGAGGGATGATGCCGCGGGCACGGCCGGAGACAAACTCGAGGGGGGCGATGACGTTCACGCAGACCTTGCCGCGCAGATGCGAACTCACAGAGCGCAGCGTGCTGGCCATTGCAGAGTAGGGGACTGCGAGGAAGACGACTTCGCCCTCCCTGGCAGTGTCTTCATTGGAACCGCCAGTTATGCGCTTTGCTGCGCCTGGGTCCTCGCATGTTTCGGCCAAATCGTGCGCAACCTGCTGGCCGCGTTCTTCGTCACGAGAGCCGATGATCGCGTGGTGTCCAGCCAGCGCCAGCCTGAGAGCGAGGCCTCGGCCTTCTTCCCCGGTGCCGCCGATGAATCCAATTTTCAATCAAACCGTCCTGGAGCTGGTCGCTTGCTTTGACATCCACTTGCAGCCATCGTAGCATCCGGCCTGCTCCAAATGCTTGTTTGACAGGCCTGCCGGTACTCGTACCGTCTACTGCCATTATTTCCAAGAAAGCACCCAATGCGTTACTACCAATTCAAAGACCGTGGCCGCGTGCGCGTCGGTGTCGAAACCTCTGACGACACACTTGTGGACCTGACTGCCATTAACAGCCAGATCGGGTCAGTCCTGGATCTTTTCAGGGCTGCATCGATTGCCGGGGCAGACATAGACACGATTGCATCGTCCCTAGTCGACCGCGGGCCGGGCGCAACCATGTCAGTGACCGACCTGCTTGAAAGCGCCGAGTCCGGCGATGAGGGGCGGATGCTGCTGCCCCCGGTTGCGGCGCCTGAAGTGTGGGCCTTTGGCGTCACCTACATGGACAGCATGAGGGAACGACAGGCGGAGAGCGGATCGCCGGACGTATACGCGAAGGTCTACGAAGCTGACCGGCCGGAGGCGTTTTTCAAGGCCACCGCGGCGAGGGTGGTAGCGCCGTTCGACGAGGTTGGCATACGGGCAGACTCGGAATGGGATGTGCCGGAGCCGGAGCTTGCGTTCGTGCTGTTTGAAGGGAAGATAGTCGGCTATACGGCGGGCAACGACATGAGCAGCCGCACGATTGAAGGGGAGAACCCCCTGTACCTGCCGCAGGCGAAGGTCTACGACCGGTCATGTTCGATAGGACCATGCATCGCCACCGTTGAAACGGTGGGAGACCCGCAGGCGCTGGATGTGACGCTGACCATTGAGCGGGCCGGGAAGCAGGTGTTCAACGGCAAGGCGAACACTAGCCAGATGAAGCGGAAATGTGATGAGTTGGCTGACTGGCTGCAGCGTCACAACCCGGTGCCTGATGGGACCACTGTCTTGACCGGGACCGGCACGATACCCCCGCCTGACTTCACTTTGCAGGCCGGCGATGTTGTCCGTATACAGATCGACCGTATCGGCACGCTCGTTAACACGGTGGTGACCGTTTAGGATTGACTGTCCCGGCAGTGGGCGAGGCGCCTGCCGGAAACCATGGTCCCGGACCGTGACCGTTCGCAACGGCGCATATCCGCCGTTACTCTGGTGAGCGACTACAACCAAACGCGCCGAGGCATGAACCATGCCAGGCCGGAGGCCAACATTGACGACTGAGTCAACACAGCAGCAATCGGTCCCGTCCGGCGCGACCAACCGCGTGCGAGACCTGGCTATTGCTGTACGAGAGAGCGTGCAGAAGGTAATTGTCGGCAAGAGCGGGGCGATAGACCTTGCGTTGGTGGCGCTGCTCTGCCGCGGGCACGTGCTGGTGGAGGACGTCCCCGGCACCGGAAAAACCACCATGGCGAAGGCGCTGGCCGCGTCCCTGCGTTGCCAGTTTCGTCGTATACAGTTCACACCTGACCTGGTGCCGGCGGACGTCCTCGGGATTAACTTCTACAACACCAAGGCAGGGGAGTTTGAGTTCAGGGCAGGGCCGATTTTCACGCAGCTCTTGCTGGCAGATGAGATCAACCGGGCCACACCTCGGACGCAGTCAGCGCTGCTTGAGGCGATGCAGGAACGGCAGGCATCAATAGACGGTGTTACTTCGCCGCTGCCGGACCCCTTCATGGTCATCGCCACCCTCAACCCGGTGGAGATGGAGGGCACTTTTCCCCTGCCGGAAGCGCAGCTTGACCGGTTTATTCTGCGCGTGGCGCTTGGCTACCCGTCGCATGACGAGGAGTCAGCGATGCTGGAGCGGTTCCAGGGATCCGGAGATCCGGCAGCGCTTGAGCCGGTGGCGGGGCCGGAAGAGATAGCGGCGGCACAGAAGGCCACCGACGGTGTGCTGGTGGACGAGACCGTGCGCGGGTACATACTGAGCATTATCGAGGCGACCCGCAGTAACAGGCAGCTACGGCTGGGCGCCAGCCCGCGGGCGTCCCTGGCATTGCAGCATGCTGCACAGGCCCGCGCTGCCATGGACGGACGGGATTACGTGCTGCCCGATGACGTGAAGGCGCTCGCCTCGGCTGTTCTGGGGCACCGCCTGGTGGCGGAATCATCCTCAATACTGCGCGGCAATGGCCCCAGCGAAGTCATCGCTGAAATCATAGCCGCAACCCCGGTGCCCATAGAACGTTAGGAACCCGGCATTGCCAGCACCGCGATTGGTTGGCCAAGGCTGTCAAAAGCGTCCCAGTCATGGGGTTGCTACGTATTGTTGAGATACCAGCCGTTTGGCCAGATTGTTGTGTGGCTGAGAGGCATCAGCGCCAGTGTTCAGTGTGGCGCAACAAGGTGGTGATCCTGTGACCTTTCCGTCTCCGTCCTTGTTGAATTTCCGCTCCCCGCCTGTTGGCGCGGGCAACGCGCTGTCGGACCTGTTCGTCATTCTCCTGGTTGTGGTGGTCATCGTGGGAGCGGCCACCGGGGCGCCTCTTGTGGCCGCACTGGGCGCCCTTGCAGTCGTGGTGGCGGTGGTGGCACGTGTCTGGTCCCGGCTGTCACTGGAAGAGGTGTACTACGAGCGGGAGCCATCGACTGATCACGCCTTCCTGGGCGATGAGATCGAGGTCACATTCACGCTTGAGAACCGCAAGCCGCTGCCGGTGCCGTGGGTGAAAGTGACAGACTTCGTGCCATTGGGGCTGGAGGTACTGGACGTGGATGCGGCAGCCCAGCCCTTCATGGGCGGCACCGAGGTAGTGGAGACCAACAGCCTTGGACGATACGAGCGCGTCCGCATTCGCCACCGCCTGAAGGCGGTCAGGCGGGGGCACTACCGGATGGGCCCGGCCCACCTGCAGAGCGGCGACCTGTTTGGCCTGTATCCAACGAGGCGCGACGAGCAGCAGTCCCGCTGGAGCCTCGTCGTATACCCGAGGACAGTCCCGATGCCGGGGTTCATCCTGCCATCTGCCAGGCCCATTGGAGATGCTCGCAGCCCGGTCCGCCTGTGGGACGACCCAACCCGCCCGAACGGAGTCCGCGAGTACAGGCCGGGCGACCCCGTCCGCAGCATTGACTGGAAGACGACCGCGCGGCGTGGAGAACTGTTTGTGCGGACGTATGACCCGAGCGTCTCTCAGTACGCGGTGATATTGATGGACGCCGTGACTACTGACAAGCCGTGGGAGGGCTTTCAGCCAGAGGTGCTGGAGGCGGCTGTCACGGGGGCAGCGTCAGTGGCCATGCACGCGATTGATTCCGGGTATCGGGTTGGACTGGTATCCAATGGGATACCGCCGGGCGAGCGCACCCGCAACGTCATTCCCCCAGGAAGGGGAGCGGCTCAATTGCCGCTGATCATGGAATCGCTGGCCATGGTACGGCCCATGACGGTCCGCACCGTGGAGGAGCTTGTCGAAAGCCGCGGCGCTGAGGCCATGCCGTTTGGTGCGACGGTCATATACGTGGCCGGCCAGTTCCAGCGAGGGGCAGTGGACTACGTAGCCAGGCTTTCCAGCAGGGGTCACCCGGTGATATTGCTCCACGTGGGCGAAGGAGAAGCGCCTGACCTGCCGGGGCTTGACGTGCGTGACATGCGCCGGCTGTTCGGCGCCGCGGCCGGAGACTCAATGTTTGCACGCCCGTCCGCCAGGGATGAAGACCTGGCGAGAGAAGAGGCGGCTGCGCATGCATAACAACCGCGGGCGCATGATCTTCGCCTGCCTGTCCATAGCGGAAAGTGCGTTGATCTACGCGGCGTTGGGCATCTTGGGAGTGGTGTTTGGCTTTGGAGGCTCACCGCTGCCGTGGCTGGCCGTGCTGGCGTTGATGTCCCTGGGCATGCTGGTCGGCTGGGCAACGGCCGGGGCGAGAGGCGACCTGGCAACCCTGGCCATGATCCAGGGCGGTGTGGGCGTGGTGGCTGTGTACGTTGCCATGGCCACCAGCCCGTCCCATGGTGGCGGGTTCGACATGGCCTGGGCGGTGAACCTGTTCGGCGGGGACCTCCAGGCCAGCCAGGTTGCAGGGTCCATTTTCGGACTTATAACTGCGACATGGCTGTGGCGCAGGGCGTTCACCACGATTGCCGACCGTTTCCCCGAAGAGCGCTTGATGCGAGATTTCAGACTGGGGATCGCGGTAATCGCAGTGGCTGTGTTGACCGAGCGAATCAGCGGGGAGGACCTGGGCACAGGAATCCTGCTGGTGCCATTCTTTGCGGCCAGCCTTGCGGGCCTGGCAGTGGCAAGGCTGCCAGAGGAGGCTTCCGGCGGCGCAGGAGGGTTCTGGGCGCGGATTATTGCCGGTTCGGTGGTAGCGGTCATAGGCGCTGGGCTGGCGCTGGGACTGGTGGGCGGACTGTACGGTGGTGGCGGCGTGCGGCTCCTGTACAACGGCTGGGGCATGATCGTGGATGCGATGCTCTGGGTATTGAGGTATCCGCTTGAGCTGGTCGTTTACGTCATGTTCGCGGTATTGAATTGGCTGCGCTCCATGTTCAGCCCGGAGGGGGAGCCGACTGAACTGGAAGGCCCCGGAGGTTTGCCGGAGTCTACGCCGAGCGTGGGGCAGGGAGGCTCTGAGGATGCCTCCGCGGAAGCCATTGTCAACGTCCTCCAGTACCCGCTCCTGGCCATCACGCTGATCATAGTGTTCATAATCCTGGCACTCGCATTCAGGAAGCTGGTGAACCGGGAGCAGTCCGACCGGGACGAAGACCGGGAGTCGATCCGTGGCGACGCCGATGCGGCAGGCGACCTCGCCCGCCTGTTCAAGAGATTGCTGCCCAGTTGGCTGACAGGCAGTGGCGCCGCCGGCCTCGCCTGGCGCTACCCGGAAGGGGATTCCGGCATTGTCGATGTGTTCCGGTTGTACTTTGACACGCTTTCGTTGGCGGTCAAACGAGGGATGATGTTCGATCCCAACCTCACGCCGTCGGAGAGGATGCCACAGTTGCAGGCGGCGCTGCCGGGAGTGCCGGTGGAACGCGTTACCGAACGGTTCAACGCCGCCTGTTACGGACAGGAGCCGACTGACCCCGGCACCATCCAGTCTTTGCGGGATCACCTGGCGGAGGCGCAAAAGCGACGCCAGGACACCAATACGCCATCGGACTAACCGGCTGCCCGAGGCGGAGCGCTGGGCGCAGCGCATCTCTGCCAAGGTTGGCACGCGATCAGCAGCGGCGTGCCGGGGCAGGTTATTTGACCTGCTTTGGCTGTGGCTCCGGCACCTTAATCACCCTGAGCAGGTTAGTGTTTCCGGGTATGCCGATGGGCATTCCGACCACCGCCACCGCCAGGTCCCCATCCTGTGCGAAACCGGCGTCCACTGCGGCGCGTGACCCTTCGTAGAACATCTGCTGTACGCTCTCGAACCCCGGCACTCGTACGGGAATAATGCCCCAGCGCAGTGCTATCCGGGCGGCTGACCGCTCTCTCATGAGCGCGATTATTGGCGTACGTGGGCGGAACGACGCTACGCGTGCCGCCGTGCTGCCAGACTCTGTGAACGCAAGGATGACCTTGGCGCCAAGAGTGGCTGCGGTGCGGCATGCGCTATAGGCGATGGCATCATCCACGGCCTGCCCGCTGCGGATAAGTGCCTCGTGCCGTCTCTGCATGAGGAACTCGTAGTCCATTTCCTCTTCTGCCCGGAGCGCGATGTCCGCCATGTACTCCACTGCGCGGACCGGATGCTTGCCTATCGACGTTTCTCCGGACAGCATGATAGCGTCCGTGCCGTCTCTAACGGCGTTGTGGACGTCTGTGGCTTCTGCGCGGGTGGGGTGCGGCGACTCGATCATGGATTCGAGCATCTCCGTCGCGGTGATAACGGGCTTTCCCTTGCTGTTGGCGGCGAAGACGATGCGCCTCTGCACGCCCGGGACTTCCGCCAGCGGCAGCTCCACGCCCAGGTCTCCACGCGCCACCATGACCCCGTAGGACTCGTCAACTATCGAATCCAGGTTGTTCACGGCTTCGCGGAGTTCTATTTTCGATACCAGCAGAGGGTTGCGTCCCCGTTCGGCCAAGTACGACTTGACCCGGCGCAAGTCGTCAACGTTGCGAATGTAAGACAGCCCGACGAAATCAACATCGGCTTCAGAGGCAAAGTCCAGGGCCTCCACCGTTTCGTCTGTGAAGTAGTCCAGTGTGGACGTATTGCCGGGCGCGGTGACCGCCTTGCGCGGCTGGAGCAGTCCGCCGACCTCGACGGTACAGCGAATTTCGACCCCTGAAACATGGTCAACCCTCAACTCAACGGCGCCTTCATCGATAAGCACTTTAGAGCCAGCCGGAACGTCGACATGCAGACCTGCGGGCCAAACGGTGGCGCGTTCTTCGGTGGCCTTTACAGTGTCTGCAGTCAGTACGAACGGGTCGCCGGCGTTCAGAACGATGCCGTCGCGGGAGACTTCACCGAGCCTGTACTTGGGGCCCGGCAAGTCTGCGAGGATGCCGACGTCCACACCGGCCTGCTTGGCGACTTCACGGGCCGTGGAAACGTAGGACTTATGGTCCTCGCGGGTGCCATGTGTGAGGTTGAGCCGCGCGACGGACATGCCAGCCCGGACCAGGGCGAGCATACGCTCCGGAGAACCGGTGGCAGGCCCTATGGTGCAGACGATACGCGTCCGGGGCCGGGCAAGGATGAAGTCGGGTAGTTTGTACTCAGTTGGCAATTTGCGCTTCCAGGGAGCCTGTTGGGAAACCGGACCCGTTCCGTATGGCCGGCGTAATCGCCGGGGCCAGGCGTTCCCGCGTCATCACACGATGTGTTGGGTCTGGCGACCGGTGAACGTGCGGTGACGGCGGAACATGCAGATTCAGGACGAGGATGCCACTGCGGACTGGTCATCCGGACATGCGGGGCTTCCGTCTACAGGCTGATTATTTGGTATTAGTAACGATTGGCCAATATATAGGTTCCCGGCACGATTCCGGGTTAATACGAGCCCAATGTACACCTGCCATCGACCGTTCCCCAAGGTTGCGGGTGATACCTTGGCGTTACGATTAGTTGAACAGACCCCTCGGAGTTCGCTAGACTGACAGTTACTGTCCCCGGCTCGTACTCCAACCTTAGGGAGATTGTTTGAACACAGCTAAAGTGCTCCTCACTCTGCAGGCCACCGACCAGGAACTCGCGATGAAGCGGCGAGAGTACCGCACCGTTGTGCAGAAGCTGGATTCGCAGGGCGGCGTTCCTGAATTGAGAGAGGCTGCCGAAAAGGCACGGGTACGGGCACTTGAGGCCCGGGTGGAGCACGCCAAGCTGGAATCAGAGCAGGCGTCCCTGAGGGAGCGTGTGGGAGAACTGGAAGCCCGGCTGTACAGCGGCGCAATCACCAACGTGCGCGAACTAACAGCCATTGAGACCGAGCATAACGCCGCCCGCAGGCAGCTTGCGCAGGTTGAGGAGGCCGTCGGCCCGGCCCTTGCGGGGGCTGAAGACGCCAGGCAGCGCCATGAAGACCTGACGAAAGAACTGCAGGAGCGGGAAGAGGCCTGGAAGACCACAGAGGCGGAATTGCAGGCTGAGAAGGTGCGGCTCGGCAGAGAATATGCCGAGATGGGCGAGCAGCGTGTGTCCGCCACCACCGGCATACCGCCAGGCGACCTCGCCCTGTACAACGCGCTCCTGCCAAGCAAGGGTGGCGTGGCCGTTGTACGCGTGGAGCGCGGTGTTTGCCAGGGCTGCAGGGTCCGGCTTCCACTGGGTGAAATAGCCCGCATTCGCAACACTACCGGCCTGGTGCCGTGCAGCAGTTGCGGACGCATACTCCTAGCAGAATAGGCCGGTGAGGGCCATTGGCTTTTACCATAGCCGCCGTTCGCGTGCGTCTGCGTCCCAGGGCGGCGCAGTAACTTCACATCTGCAACAAGCCGATCCTGTCGAAGAGATTGAGCTTTACTGCCGGCAGAACAGTCACCAGTTGATTGGCATGTTCGGTGGCGATGAAGATGGCGAGGCGCAGGCTGAACGCTACCAGCGGCTGGTCGACTCGTTCACCGGCCCTGATGCCCGCCTTGCGCTGGTCATAATTCCCGACAGCACTCACCTGGCAGAAGACCTCGAGACGCTGGTCGCCCGGCTCATTGACCTGTACGGCCTCGGCGCGGAGGTGCGCTGCACGGACCCTGACCTGCCTGATCCTCTCCAGAATGGCGTGGAGTATCTCGGCATCAAGGGCCGTTCACCGGGGCGGCAGCGGCGGATACGGGAGGCCATCATGGCGAAGGCCTCCCGCGGCGAGGTACTGGGGCGGACGCCGTATGGCTATGTTGCCGGCGTGGACGGCCAGCTGAAGCCGGTGCCCGGCGAGGCGCGTGTCATCCAGGACGTGTTCGAGTGGTACGCGGGTCCGGAGCCGAAGTGGCGAGAGCCTGCCAAGGGGGGCATTGGCCTGCGGACGATTGCCCAGCGCCTGAATGACCAGGGACTTCGCACGAGGCGGGGGCACGCGTGGACACAGGTCAGTGTGGCGGGGATTTTGCGCAACCGCACGTACCTGGGCACCTATGCCCGGTATGGCATCAGGATTGTGAAAAGTCACCAGCCCATAGTTGACAGGTCCCTGTTCAACAGGGCGCAGGCGGTACTGGAGTCGCGTCGGCCCGCACGCCGGCCATCGGCTGAAGAGCCGTACATGCTCGGAGGAATGGTGCGGTGTGCGGTGTGCGGGCGAGGCGTGTTTGGCATGACCCGGCACAGGGCGTGGAGGCGCAAAGACGGGACCCCAATGCAGCGGTCATACAGGTACTACGAATGTCCTTCCCGCCCTCCACGCAAGGCCAGGGATCAGGTTGAGTCCCATCCGTCATGGCGGGCGGACGACCTGGAAGATGCGGTCAGGGCTGAGTTGCGGCAATGGAGCGACAGGGCGGTGGCAAGCCTGGCTGCAACGATGGATGACGCGGATGTCGCTGGTCCAGAAAAGGGACGCATCGCTGCGGTGGAGCGTGAGTTCATGCGCTCTGTCAGGGCGGTGTCATCTGGTTACGGCGGGATATTCGACTTGCGGCAACCATTGAGCGACCTGCGCCAGGCACGGGCATCGGCTCGCTCAGAGCCTGAGGCAGGGCTTGGCGACGCCGGGAG
This sequence comes from Dehalococcoidia bacterium, assembly GCA_040878005.1. GTDB lineage: Bacteria > Chloroflexota > Dehalococcoidia > Lucifugimonadales > Lucifugimonadaceae > JBBDMW01. Next base: position 49,632 of record JBBDMW010000042.1, on the reverse strand, counting down.
CGCTCTTCAACTAGCGATTGGGGGCCATCCTGAAGCCGCCCGGAAGGCCATAGACTCCCTGGTGGAGCGGATCATTGTCGCTACTGACTCGGTGGAAGTGATTCCACGTCGCGGCTAGGACGCTTGCCTTACGCACCGTCCGCAAGGAATAAGCAAGCCGCAATAGTCGCCTCAGTTTGCTCCAGTGGTGGGGCGTTCCATGACGCTAGATGTGAGAATTGTGCGGTCGGAAGATCTCTCTCACGATCAACGAGAGGGACTCGTCAGCCTTTGCTCGGCGGCGTTTGGCCTGGACATGCGGATGCTCACGAGCATGAGCCATTCTCTCCATGTGATCGGTTACCTGGATGGGGCGCCTGTGAGCCATGCCTCACGGATTACACGGTGGCTGCAGCCGGGGACGCCTCGACCACTCCGAACAGCGTACGTTGAAAGTGTGGTGACAATGCGAGGCTGCCAGGGCAGGGGATATGCCACCACTGTCATGCGGCGTCTGCAAGAAGAGGTGCAGGACTACGAGTTGGGCGTCCTATCTACGGGCAAGCCTGGTTTTTACGCCCGGCTGGGATGGGCGCCATGGCGCGGCCCGCTGGCGGTGCGCGAAGTGCATGACGGCAGCGCTCTGGCGAAGACGACTGATTCAATCATGGTGCTTTGTCTGCCCAAGACGCCATCGCTCAACCTGGATTCCCTGATGACGGTGGAATGGCGTCCGGGTGAGATCTGGTGACCGTTACGGGTTATATTTGTATTGCCAAGGCGAACGGACGGCCGCCGCCCTGCACATGTTGCAGGGGGGAGGAAAGTCCGAGCACCATCGGGCAGGACGCCCGCTAACGGCGGGGCGGGGCGACCCGACGGAAAGTGCCACAGAAACACACCGCCCTGCGGCCGCCGGTCTTTGGACTGGCGTGTGCAGGGTAAGGGTGAAATGGTGCGGTAAGAGCGCACCGCTCTGCCGGTAACGGCAGGGGCAGGGTAAACCCCGTCCGGTGCAAGGCCAAATAGGGGGGCGTTTAGCTGGCCCAGCTAGCTCCCGGGTTGGCCGCTTGAGCCAGCCGGCAACGGCTGGCCTAGATGGATGGCCGTCACCCTGGGGACGGAGAGGAGGAAGGCGTTCGCGCTGTAAACTCCCCGGTCTTGGGGCACAGAACTCGGCTTACAGTTCACCTTGGCGATGCTTGCAGGGGCCGTCGATCAACCGGCGGCCCCTGCCCATGTCCCTACTCCGGCGGTTGTCGCAGAGCCTCGCTAAGCTGCTGTCGGAGTGGTCTGCCGCTCCGCGCGAGCCTTGAGCGCCTCGTTCATCGTGGTGTAACCGGCCTCCAGGTCGCGTATCGCACCTGACTTGAAGGGGACCAGCGCACCCCGGAACTCGGCACTATGTATGAACCTGCTCCTGGCAACATCCAGTGAGTCTACTTCGAACACCACTACACGCTCGAACAGGCCAGACGAGCCTTCTCTCCACGAGAACCGCTTGCCCGGGGTCACATCAACGATCTGCGGTTCGAAACGAAATTGCTTGCCGGATGGTGTCACTGCGGTTACCCGTACAGAGGCCCCTTTTTCAACTCCGCCGGAGACGCCGATCATGAACGGGTTCCACTCCTTGTAACTATCAAAGTCCATCAGGATGGCCCAAACCCTGGACGCCGGCGCCTCCAGGTCGACTTCCGCCCGAATTCCCCTGGCATTCATGGAACTCCTCCCATTCCACCGGTTTGAACGGTGGACGCGCGTGGCTGCGCTGCGGTGGCTGCTGAATCCTGGATCCGAATCCTGGGACCCACTCATTCGCGCTGGCAGACGAACCGTTGATGGCCCCAGAGTGAAAGGCGAACCGCCCAACTTCAGCGCCTCCAGATTTCGTGTGCGATGGAGGCCATGACCTTCATGGCAGTTCAGCGGCCCGGCCTTTCAGTGTGCGTCTCCGGATTGTGTCAGCCGTGGTCCAGCTTCGAGGGGAGCGTATGCCAGCCATTACATGGGAGCGTCACCCGCCCGGTTGATTTAGTGGATGCCTGCGGGTTGCCCAAGCAGTTGCCTCTGCGCCGGTGGTGGATGCGAAAAGCGCCACGGGTATTGGCGTGGGTCTCCAAGCCAATACCCGGAAGGATTACGCCTCCTGCCCCCGCCGCGCCCAGTCTGCGTTCTGGAACATGTTGAGGCCGGGGTCTGCTATGACGCCTTTCTCAGCGCCTGGCGGGTGGGACTTTATGAAGTCTTCGTTTAGTTCCACGCCCCAGCCCGGCTTGTCTGGCACAGGGAAGTAGCCGTCCACGACTTCCGGATACCCGGTCCCGGCCTCCTTTACGTATGGGTCTGCGAAGTCATTGAAATGCTCCAGGATCTTGCCGTTGCGCAGTGTCAGGGTGAGGTGCAACGCTGCAAGTGTGGAGACAATGCCGCCGACGTTGTGCGGGGCAACCATGATCGAGTGCGTCTCAGCGGTAGACGAAATCTTCTTTGTCTCAAGGATGCCGCCGCACTGGGTTATGTCCGGCTGCACCACGTCTACGCACCCGCTGGCCCATAGCTCACGGAATTCAGGCGCGCCGTATAATCGCTCGCCAGTGGCTATGGGCAGTGAGGTGTGCTGGCGGACTGACTTCAGGGCAGGGATGTCGCCGGGCCGAACGGGCTCCTCTATCCACGCCACATTGTATTTTTCGACCATGCGCGCCACCTCCCGGGCCTGGTGGGGAGCGAAGCGGCCGTGCATCTCCAGCATGATCTGCGCCCGCGTGCCTGCCACGGAGGCCACGGCGTCAATCAGGTCCAACGACCGGTAGAACTCCTCACGCTCCATTTCCAGGTCGCCGTTTCCGAACGGGTCAAACTTCATACCGCGATAGCCGCGTTCCATGACGGTTTGTGCGGCGGCGGCGAACTGCTCCGGGGACCGCTCCACGGTGTACCAGCCGTTGGCGTATGCGGGCACGCGATCTTTCACCTGCCCACCGAGCAGGCGGTAGACGGGCTGGCCGCAGGCCTTGCCAATGATGTCCCAGTACGCCAGCTCCACAAGGGCGAGACCTGTGTAGACCACCTCGCCCGGCTTGCCGAAATCCAGGAGAGTCATGCGCCGGTACAGCGCCTCGACGTTGAACGGGTCGTGACCAATGAAGTGCCGCTGGGCATCCTGCAGGTACTGGGTAACGGTGTGAGTCTTGCCAAGAACGCGGGCTTCGCCCACTCCTGTAAGGCCTTCGTCGGTCTCAATGATCACGTATGTCAGGTTGCGCCAAGGCGTGCCGAGCACGAGTGTGCGGAAGCCGGTTGTCTTCATATGCTGTTTCCGTTCCCTTCGTAAGTAAATGCTGGAGTGCGTCTGTCGAGTGCGGCAGGGCGGCCTGCCGCATGATGCAGGACATCTTAAAGCCGCGGCGCAACTCTCGCAGGCTGCCGGCCCTAACGTGGCAGGCGTACGGCCTACCCCGTATGAGGTAATTCGACGCTCACCCCTTTGCACTCCGCAGGTAGTCAGTTACGTCGATGCCGAATTCCGCCGAACTTGACATACTTTATGATTCGATACCAATCAAGTTCAGGCATTGGCTAATGAGGTGATCATGCCGCAGACCAAGATAGACAGCACCAGAGTGCCAGAGTTGTGCCCCACTTGTTCGGGGCGGCTCGCCATGGTTCCGGAACCGGCGACTGGCGGCCTGGAGGCGAAGTGTCTGCAGTGCGGGCGAGTGGCTTACGAGGAACAGCCGCAGGGTTCGACGGAGGGTCTCCAGACAACGCGTCCCGCGCCCGTTGAAGAATCCGGCGAACCAGCGCTTGAAGACAGCAGCGTGGGCAGGAGGAGGCGCGCGCACAACGTGGCCCCCGGCGTTTCCATGACGGAAGATGCCGCGAGCATGCTCAGCAGCCTGTTGCCAGAGGAAGAAACCACACAGGGCAGGGCGTATCGTCTAACGGGAACTGGCGGCAGCGCTGCGCTCTCCATGGACTCGCCGCGCCCGGGTGATGTTGTGCTGAGGCATCGAGGCCATCCTGTGATGATCATTGCACCTGTTGCCGCTGAAGACCTGGGCACCGCCGTGATTGTCGTTGGACATCGTGATGGAAAGGATGTCCTTTCTGTCGAACGCCCAAGGCAGCCCGGCGCTCGCGTTGGACGTGACGATGATGATGAGATCAGGGGAGAGGTAGTGCGCGGCACTCGACGTGGTCGCAGGCGCCTTGCGGAGGCCTCCTGATGATTCACATCACTGACGACGCAAAGTCTGCCTTGAGGAACGGGCTTACGGAGGCAGACATCGAATCAGGAACAGCCTTTCGCTTCGTGGACCAGGGTGATGGCCGGCTGGGAGTAGAGAAGGGCGCCAGGGAGCCGGGCGATGTGGATATGGAGCATGAAGGCGCCGCGGTACTGTATGTTCCAGAAGAGTTGACCAGCAGTTTGATGAACGTGACGATTGACGTCACCAACTCCATTGATACTGGAACCCTCCAGTTGGTTGTGCGGGCAGATTCCGACGAAAAGGGATAGTGTATGGTATTGGCCAAGCTGATCCGGGCTTGCCCGGAAGACCTGAAGGAAGGGCTTGGCCATGAAGGAAGTACGCTCAGAGGTTGAAATAAATGCTCCCTCCGAACGGGTATGGCATGTGTTGACTGATTTCGGCACATTCGGGGAGTGGAACCCGGTGATACCACAGATATCAGGGAACCTTGCGCCCGGAGGTGAACTGGAACTTCACATGAACAGGCCAGGCATGTCGCCAAAACGTGGCGTGAGGCATGTAGAGGCGGTTGAGCCTCAGCAGGAAATGCGCTGGCGCATGGGCAGCGCTATGCCTGTTATGTTTAATGGCCGTGAGGTTTTAAGTATTGAGCCAGCCGGTGAGAATTCAGTTAAGTTTATATATACACAGCGATTCGCCGGGTTGCTTCTTCCGTTTATGGGAAAGGCAATGTCCGCAGCGGAACGCAGTGCGGAAGAAATGGCGCAAGCGCTGAAAAAGAGCGCTGAGAGTATCTGACCCTGTCCAGTATGGGCGGTCCCGGACAGGCAGTGCGAGGTTCGCGCTCACGTGTAAATGAGCAACCCACTCAAACTCCGGAAATGGAATGATTAGATTTACAGCAAGAAGATTATGGCTTTTTGGCCTCACAGCGGTGATAGCGGCGAGCCTGGCTGTTGTGGCCTGCCAGCCAATGGAGCAGCAGCCAACGACGCCGCCAGAGTTGGCGACCAGCACGCCGGGGCTGTCTGCAGGGGAAGTTCAGCCCCTTGACCCGAGGCGTGAACTGATATTCAACGGGCGCACGTTTGTGGCTACCGCGGAGTATCAGGCTGAAACGCAGCCTGACCCATCTCGACCAAACGAGGTTTCTGCCGGTGAAGAGGGCCAGATAGAACTGTACCTGGTTGGCTACGCAGCAGATATTCAGCATCCCGGGGAGGATGGACAGGGGAGCATGGACCCTGAGTATGGAGAAGTGGCGATTTACCGGAACGTGGAGCAGACGGGCCGGCAGGTTTTCACATTCACACTGTCAGAAGGCGCCTCGGCTACGCCGGAGCCGCTGGGGCCGGGGACGCCCATTGGCGATCCGGCTGAAGGTGAAGCGGTGGGGCACTGGGTCCGGTGGATCGCTGAAAGCACCCTGGCAGCGAACAGTGGCGGTTAGGCTCAGTAGTCGACCGGAACGCATCTAACACAGAGCGGCCAGCCATGGAACCATG
>JBBDMW010000042.1:40098-43918 GCA_040878005.1 Dehalococcoidia bacterium | reverse complement strand
CCCCCCCCTCTGTCTGTCAGAGATTAGCGGACTACTGGTCGTAGACCGAGAACTTCAACTCCGGCTGGGTCTTGACGTCCAACAGGACGCTGCGGCCGTCGTCGTTTAGCTGCCGCGCCTTCTTTATGGCTGCGCCAATCTCGCCTGGAGTATCCACCTTTATGCCGACGGCTCCGAGTCCCTCAGCGATTTTGGCGTAGTCGCCGCTCATGTTGCCGGCCCCGTACTTCTCCATGGCCGTGGGGAGCGAGCGGTTGTAGCCGCCCATGGTGCCATTGTTGAGCAGGATGGTAGTGATCGGGTTGTCTGACCGGACCGATGTCTCTATGTCCAGGCCTGCCATGCCGAATGCGCCGTCACCCATGAAGTTCACACAGAACTTGTCCGGCTGCGCCATCTTGGAGCCAATTGCCAGGCCGATGCCGTAGCCCAGGTGCGTGGACTTGCCCCAACCGATGTAGCTGTGCGGGACCGTGGCCTTGTAGAACGGCATGATCTGGTCACGGGGGTGGCCAGCATCGTGGGTCATGATGGTGTTCTGGTGGTCGACGGCCTTGTTTATCTCGTTGACAAGGCGGTACGGGTTGGCGGGGTTCATGTCCGAGTTCAGGAGAGGCGCCCATTCATCAAGCCAGCGCTTCTTGACCTCTGCCACGTCTTCCTGGATTGCGGTATCGGCACTGCGGCCCTTGTCGCCAGCCTGCGCCTTGACCTCTTCGATCATTGCCTGCAGCACCAGCTTCGCGTCTCCGGCCAGCGGGAGGTCTATGGAGTAGTCCTTGCTGATGTCCTCCGGGTTATTGGTGGAGTGGATCATGAACTTGCCGGGCGGCACAGTGATCCCGTAGTTGGTGATGGTCAGGCTTGAGCCTACAGCAAAGAAGACATCAGACTCCTTGAGCCATGTCCACACGCCCAGGGGCGCTGTCCGGTTGGCTGCGCCCAACGCAAGCGGATGGTCTTCGTTGATGGCGCTCTTCCCGGGCATCGTGGTCATGACCGGGATCTGCGTCAGTTCAGCCAGCTCTCGCAGTTCCTCAGTTGCGTTGGCGTACAGGACGCCCTGGCCGGCCCAGATGACCGGCCGTTTCGCATTGAGAAGCTGCTTTACCGTGTCCTGGATGTCGGTGCGGCTCGGCGCTGAGCGGATCGCCTTCGGCGGGCGGTAGCTGTCGAGGTTCGTCACATCTCCTGCGACACCGTCACGATGCAGTTCAACCAGGGCCGGGGCGCCGCGTCCCTGCCTCAGGGCCTGGAATGCCCGGCGCATCATGGGAACGATGAGATCTGGCTTGGTCAGGGATTCAGCAGACTTGGTGACCGGCTTGTAGGTCTGGGACGCCCAGAAAGTGGGCTTGACACTCAGGCGGTCCAGCGCTGCGCCATCAGGGAGGAAGAGTACAGGCACGCTGTCAGCGTGAGCCTGCGCGATACCGCCCATGGCGTTTTCAACGCCGGGACCTCCCTGGCACATGAAAACGCCAAATTTCTTCCCGCTCATCTGGCGGGAGTACCCGTCTGCCGCATTGATGCCGCCACGTTCCTGGCGGAACATGATGGGCCTTATGCCTTCCTTTGCCACTGCTTCAATGAGCGGGTGGGCTGGATAACAGGCGATCCATTCCACGCCTTCCTGCTTCAGGATCTTGGCGATAGCTTCATAGCCGTTCATGCAATCTTCCTCCAGCTCTTGGCAGCTTCCTGCCTAATTACGGCGGGTTTCGGGCCGCAGGGCAGCCGGCAGTCGATTCACCGGCCAAAGCGGCCACAGTGTATGCGCGGCTTCCCTTTGCTGCAATGTGAACGGGCAGGACACCGGAGGCCCCGATGGTAGGATGAAGCTGGTTGTCGCCGGAGCAGCCGGCTCAGCGATCTTCAAAAAGGGAATGGCTAATTGGCTCAAGACGTGACGGTGCGACTGTTGAGGCAGTCTGACGGGGACGCTGTACGCGCGCTCGACCAGTTGATACTTGGCGAAGACCGTTCCACAACGTGGGACGCGCATGTGAACCGCTTCCTGGAACTGACTGAACTGGAGACCCTGCCTCACCCGCCCATTGGCTCCCATATTGCCGAAGTGGACGGGCGCATAGTGGGCTTCCTGCTGGCCGAGGTACAGGCAGGGCAGTACGGCCTGCCGCGCGGGGTGTGGATTGTCGCGGTGGGCGTTGACCCCGGGATGCGCCGCATGAGAATAGGCGCCCGGCTGGTGGAGGCGTTGTTGGCGCAGTGCCGGGAGCGCGGCATACCTGACATTTTCGCCACGCTAAGCCCGGAAGACGAGCGCGACGCCAGTTTCCTGCGATCGTGCGGTCTGCAACCCAGCAGGGTGCAGGTGTTCGGCAGAAGTGTCTGACCGGCCAGGCGGGCGTAAGGCGCATGGCCCCACGGCCGGTGTCTTCTACGGGAATCCAACTGTGGAAAGCCCCACGTCTACACGGAAACGAGAAAATCCGCTGCAAATCTTCAATGCACTGCATGTGGCGGCTGCCTAGACTCTGGCGTAACTGTCAATAGGTTCGGACCTGGACTGAGCGCCCCACGGGACAGTCTTACACCTCAGCGGCCATCGGCGCAGCAGATCCGGGCATTGCCGCAGGCCTGAGGAGACGCAGCATATGGTGGATCAACTGTCAACTATCGCCGACGATCGAGTCGGAACCGCAAATATCAAGGTGGTCGGTGTCGGCGGCGGCGGCTCCAATGCCGTATCCCGCATGTACCGGGAACGCATCCCGGAAGTCGGCTACATTGCCGTAAACACTGACCAGCAGGCTCTTGAAGGCTCAGACCTGCCGATCAAGATCCGCGTTGGTGACAACACCGCCCGCGGCCTTGGTGTCGGCGGTGACCCTTCCAAGGGCCGTGCGTGCCATGAAGAGGACAAGGACGAGATCAGGCGGGCGCTGGAAGGCGCTGACCTTGTCTTCGTGGCCGCTGGCATGGGCGGCGGCACTGGCACCGGCGGGGCGCCCGTGGTGGCCGAGGTGGCGCAGGACATTGGCGCCCTGACCATCGCGGTCGTCACCAAGCCGTTCGCTTTTGAGGGCTCCGTCCGCCGCCGCAAGGCGCTGGAAGGCATTGAGGCCCTGCGTGACAAGGTAGACACGCTCATTACGATTCCAAACGACCGCCTGCTCGAAATGACTGACGAGCGGGTGACGATGGATAACGCATTCCGGATGGCAGACAACGTGCTGCGACAGGGCGTGCAGTCGATCGCCGAACTGATCCTGGTCCCCGGCGAGATCAACCTGGACTTCGCCGATGTACGCGCAGTCATGGAGCATGCAGGCCCGGCCTGGATGGCCATTGGCAGAGGCACTGGCGAGCACAGGGCGGTGCAGGCAGCCGAAGAGGCAGTACACAGCCCGCTGCTCGAGGTTTCCATTGAAGGCGCAACTGGCGTCATATTCAATGTGACCGGCGGGACTGACCTGACCCTTGACGAGGTCCACCGCGCTTCGGAGGTCATCTCCAGCATGGTGCACCCGGATGCCAACATCATCTTCGGCACGGTCACTGACCCGAGGATGGAGAACGAGGTCAAGCTGACCATCATTGCGACAGGCTTCCCCATGGCCGGTGATGTTGAGGAAGAGGCCGATGCGCTTGCCAGGGCTGCGATGGAAGACCCTGCGTCCATGGCGATCCCGCCGTTCCTCCGTCATCATCCCACTGCTCGTCGCCGCTACCGCAACACGGGGTTCAAGCAGGAGGGCTACGTTGACCCCCGGCGCAGCGGAAATGGCTCCAACGGGGCATCCCGCCGCTAGGCCGTCAAATTAGACGTTAAGTGGAAGCGCCGCGGCATAAGCCG
>JBBDMW010000042.1:32498-40088 GCA_040878005.1 Dehalococcoidia bacterium | reverse complement strand
CCCCCCCCCCCCCCCCGCTTCTTTTTATTCGATAGTCCTGCGGAACCTCTGAACGTAGGGCGCCGAACTACTTTGGCAGGGCGTCTATGGCCCGGTTAGCCATGGCGGTCGGGCCGTTGTAGCGCGGGTCTCCAACCACGGTAAAGGCAGCGGCAAGTGTGTCCAGCAGACTGGGCTGGGCGGGGACCACCCGGTACCTCATCTTGCTGATGCGCTTGTTGACCCTCTCTGCTGCGGGTCCAGACTGTGCACGCTGCTCAGCGGTCTTGGGTGAGATGCCGAGGTCGAGCGTGGCCACGTGCGTACGAAAGTCGCTCACGGCGCCCCCTTTTATGAACGTTGCAAGGGTCTTAGCGATGCTTGCGGCTGCGCCGATGTAGACCAGCTCTTCACCTTCAAGGACTGCGACGAGTCCCGGCTTGTCTCCAAGCATCCACGTGCCTTCGGGGGTGAGTGACTGCGATTCGCCTTCCACGAGGTCGTGAAAGAGAGGCTCCCATTTGCCAAGGTGTCCGGGGGTGAACATGGACATTAGCTTTCCGGAATGATGTGTTATCGCCAACGGTCATGAAAAGCGTCCAATCTAAATTGGACCCACTGCCGCGCAATACTAACCGCCACTGGGAAACAGGCGAAATCCAACCGGCGGCAGACTGCCTGGACCGGCATGGGCCAACGGGCGTCCGCGGCGCAGACGCTATTCGTCCTCGTAATCGTCCCGGCGTGACCGGGCGGGCATGCCTGCGTCGTCGTCTTCGTCGTCCTCGTAGTCTTCGCCGTGTCCAATGAGGCCAGAATCGTCGACTACGCGGATCCGGTTATTGCCAGCGTCCATGATGTAGACAGCGCCGTCTGCGTCGATTGCGCAGCCCAGTGGGTCGGCAAGGGATGCGAACGTGGCGCGGCTCTCATCGCCGCTGAACCCACGCTTGCCTCCGGCGATCCGGTATATGTTGCTCGAATCTGCCGGCACAGCGCGAACGGCGCAGTTGCCGGTATCGGCAATGACCACATTGCCAGACGAATCACAGGCGATGCCCTTTGGGCCGTTGAAGGTTGCAGCATCAGCAGGGCCGTCATCGCCTGATGCCCCCGCCACGCCAGTGCCGGCGAACAGGTAAATGAGTCCATCAGGCTCGACGCAGACTACCCGGTTCCCGGCAGCTTCACATATGAAGACGTTTCCATCTCCGTCCACGGCTACTGCAAACGGCTCGTTAAGCCTGGCACTGGCTGCGATGTCACCGTCATCCGCCTGCCCCGCTTCGCCTGTCCCAGCAAAGGTGCTGGTCTCGCAGGTTGCCAGGTTAAGCCGGAGAACGCGGTGGGCGGCCGGATCGCAGATAAGCAGATGCCCCTCATTGTCTATGGCCAGGCCCGCGGGAGCCTGCAGGGCGTCACTGTCCACCAGGGTGCTGATATGACCCGAGTCCGAATCAACCTTGCGGATTGCCCGGTTGCCCCGGTCCGAAACGTACACGTCGCCATTGTGTGCAACCGCGATGCCGAAAGGCTCGTTGAGAAGAGCGGACTCCGCTGGGCCGCCGTCACCCTCGTATCCCGGAGTTCCGGTGCCGGCGAACCGCTGGATGTCCCCGTCCACAAGATCCATCATGCGGACGCAGTGGTTCTTCATATCCGCGATGAAGAGACTGCCGGCTGCGTCAAAGGCACAATGCGCGGGGGCGTTGAAACGCGCTCTGATTGCGTTTCCGCCATCGCCGGAAAGGCCCTCGCCGCCGTCACCGGCGATTGTCATTATGGTCCCGGCCTGCGGGGCCAATTTCACCTACACCTACCACTGGATTGATTACAAGTTGGCCGAGTATAGCAGCGACTAGTCCCGCGAAACAGGGCAGGAACGGGAAGGTGTGACTCCGTTACCAATTTGTTCCTCAAGTACAGGGACGGCGCCTAGAATCCCTGTGGGCACCATGGCGGCGGGTCAGCCGCAAACATTGCGTCAGCGCGGGCAAGCGAACCGGCTGTGTGTTCTTCAACTCGGGCCGCTCTCGCCATTGGGGCCAGTTTCGCCCCGCCAAGGGAGATGGCCGCCAATTCTGCTGTGCTCAGCGAGATGTCCGGCTCGGTATTGGTTGACTGGCACCGGGCTCCGTCAGGTCCTCCATCCAGTTCATAGCGGCCTGCAGCCCACGGGCAGAAATCGTCCTCTACTTGCAGGACCAGTTTGCCCGGCGCCGCGTACCTTCGCCTGGTGAGCATTTCCGGCACGTCCAGGATTCTCAGCCAAATTGCATCGAACGGTATGCGCCGCAGACGACGCGGGTCAGCCAACATCCACCAAAGTGGTTCGCCGACCGGCCTGTCCGCTTCAACTTTGCCTACCAGGTCCATCTCGAGGCAGAAGCGCCAGAGGGCTGCATAAGCCGCATCGGTCGCAGTGACCAGCTCGACGATTCGTAGCGTAGCCCCGGCTCCGGGCTGCTCCTCCCATTTTCGGCGGTACAACACGTAACCATCAACGCTGCCATCCTGCTCGTAAACGGCATGAAAGTACCCTCCGAAGCCGCCCCACCTTTCGTGTTCAGGATCGTACAGCCGGCTCTCCCACAACACGTCGCTGCGGTTGGTCATGCCCGGTCGGCGATGACGTTCCCGTTCCCATGGACCGGGAAAGAGACGTTTGGCCTCTTCTGGTGTGACGAATCTCACCCGGCCAGGCGTGGGTGGTTGAGATGCAAATGTGCGGTGCCGGGTCTCTATGCTCCAGTGCTCGTGCTGGATCGCCATGCCGTATCCGAAACGGCCGTAGATGATGCTCTCGGATGCCCACAGGATTGCGCATGGCTCGTCGCGTTCATGTGCGTCATCCAGCAGGCGGCGCATCATCGACGTGAAGATGCCCCGTCGCCGGTGTGATGCTGAAACTGTCACTGCTGAGACTGCCGCTGATGGGACCATATCGCCACCTGGCAGGGTCATGTCCCACAGGAAGGAGTTGGCGGTGCCCACGATCTCGTCATCGTCAAACGCTGCCAGCGTACGGGAGATATCGCCGCGTTCCCGGTACTGCCGGAGGGCTTCGGGGTCGGCAGATGGATGGCCACCAAACCCGCGGTACACGGTGGCACGGAAGAGTTCCATCTCATCTTCAGCGTGGGGCCTGATTTCGAACGTCAACAGTATCGGACCTCTGCCGCAGGGTGAAACAAGCACGGGTTCCAGCGTTGGCTGACGGGCCGTGGGATACCTGCCAGCCCAGCACACAGCGTTCCATATGCGTGGCGTGATTTGCGTTGACGGGTGGCGCAGATAGGCGTGCGGCCACGGGCGAAGGCAAGTGAGGCTGCAACGGTCACAGCAGCGCTTCGTGCCAGGACAGCAACGGAACGGCCTCAAGGATACGGCATTGACGGGGGCGCAGCGAGAGGCTCCGGCGAGGGCCCGAGGGTGTCAGCCGGGCCCAGCGGCAAGCAGGAGCGGGCGGGGGGTCGGCCCCGGCTTGGCCACCAAGGTTGCCGATCGTGCTGCCATGTAACTACGCGTGAGTGAGACTGCTTTGGCGATCAGGCGGCTGCGGAGACAGGCGCCCGGCCGTGGACCGCCGTGCCGGGGCTCTTTCCCAGGGTGGACAGGGCGGCCCGTCCTGCTGTAAGAGCGCGGCCGACGTAGCTTTCGATCAGCCCGGCGCTCCACGGCTTGGTGATGTACGCCTGTGCCCCGGCCCTGGCCGCGAGTTGCTTGTAAACCGGATCATCGATCGCGCTGATCATGATGGCCGGAACCCGGCACGTCCTGGAGTCAGCGCGGAGCTGCTTGAGCGCGCCAATGCCGTCCAGGCGGGGCATCATCAGGTCAAGCATCATTGCATCAGGAGTCGTAATTCCCGCGACCCGTACCGCTTCCTGCCCGTCCGATGCAGCGAGCACAGTGTGGCCCACGTCTTCAAGTATGGCTACGAGGGCCGCCCGCACATCCGGGCTATCATCAGCAACGAGTATGCATGCCATGTTTACGTTCTCCTGACGCCTGTTACGGACGCCGCCATTCCTCGCTGCGGCGTTTGGATGATTCTTAGTCATTTGGCGGCATGGCGGAACAGGTGCACCGGTTGGATTTTGTTTGCCGGAAGTGTGCAGTTGTCGAATGACAATGTGGCTGACAGGCCGTGCCGGGCGCGGATTCCGGGCCTTGTGACGGCTGGCAGCCCGCCTGCCTGTGTGCTGCTACCTACGTAAATTTCTGGTTAAAAACTTCACTTTTGCGACAGTACGGGGTATGTTGTGCGCCCTACCCATCCGGCCTGCGCAGGCTGGATGCTTGTCATGTGTGGTGTAGCGCCTGCCTGTATGCGTGGCAGACGATCGATCTCTGGAGACGCCCGCTCAGCGGGGCTGAAGCCAGAGGTGTGACAATCCAATCCGCATGAGCCCGCCAGGCATGGCGGCAGAATGCGAACAGGGGAACGGTGAATGGCAACCATTCTTGTGGTTGATGCCACGGCAGAATCTCGAAATCGTGCTTCCAACACTCTGTTTGGCGAGGGGCACAACGTCATCACGGTGGCGACCGGACCGGAGGCGATGCTGCGTATCCGCAACAACCCGCCCGACCTGGTGTTGCTGGACGTGACGGTGCTCGGCGAGGATGGATGGGACGTGCTCAGGCAGGTCCGCATGGATCCCATGACCGTTCAGTTGCCAGTGATAACGATAGTCAGATCATCGGCCTCCGATGCTGACAGCCGCAAGGCAACGCTGCTCTATTCGAACGAGAGAATGCTCAAGCCATGGGACGCCGAGGAACTGCGAAACAGGGTGGGCTGGACGCTGTGGTGGTCCATCTACAAAATCCCGGTGGCGTAGGCGCCACCTACTGGCTGCGGCTCAAAACAGCAGCCGCACCAGCAGCCCGCTAACGGTGGCGATGAGGATGCTGGCCAGGGTGCCGATGAGGTAGTACTCGCTGAAGGCCCGGTTGTCCAGGTTGCGGAACCGGGCGATGGATTTGGCTGCTATGACCAGGCCGAGCGCACCCCACTGGCCCACCAGCACCAGGGTAAGGACGATCATGCGCTCCAGGATGCCTATGATGCGGCCGCGCTCGACTCCGTCGTCACCAGCGTCGTCTTCCGTTGCCACTCGTTCGAGTTGGTAGCGGCGAAGCAGCCGGCTGACCATTACCGGGGCCACGAGCCAGTTGAATGCATACGCGACGGCAGCAGCGACAATCACGTCAAGTTGTGGCACACGTATCTCCTTAGATGATGGCAGGAACTGGAGCCCGTTTTCCGCCCGCTTCGATGGGCTTGGCTCTTACGCCTGCCTGTGCCGGTTTCAGCCACCCAGCGCATCTATGGATGGTTGGCCGCGGCGAGTTGCCGCGATCGGAATGCGGATAGCAGTTGTCTTGCTGCTTCTTCCCCGACCATTACAGCTTCGAACGATGCCGACTTCAGACTTTCGCTGATGACAGATGGACTAACGCCGAACTGACCGGCTACGTCCTTCTGCATCATGGTCCGCGCTGCAGCAGTGTAGCTCGCCTGTTTTCCGGTCCAACGTGAGCGGATGGCACTCATCAGGTGAAAAAGCGCAGATAATGCCCGGTCCAGTTCTGGCCCGAATCCTTCAGCGGCCAGCCAGGAACCGGTGTGGCCTGCGGCAGTGAGAGCATTGCGGGCGCGGTGGAATGCTGGGCCGTCGATCTCGGCCACATGACTCGAGATGCCGGTGGCCAGGGCGCCTGTGCCGAGGCCATAGATAAGCCTTACCGGGAACAGCTCATCAGCCAGCCGCACGATGATGCTGACCGCCACCTCGGGACTGTTGAGCAGCCCCTGTATCTCATCGCCTGCAGTCAGCGCCAGGGGAGCCGCCAGCTCATGCTCCAGTTCCTCGTTCAGACGCCGCAGCGCCTGTTGGAGGCCGCGCTGCGCCCCCGCACGGTCGGGAAGGCCGCGAGAGTCCTCGACGTCGCCTATTAGGACGGTGTACTGGGATTCGGTAAAAGGGCCGATGTGGTTCATAATTCGGTAAAATACCCGAATCATTTGGCTTAGTCAAGCAGGCCTGCTCTGCGCCTGGCGGGACGGCTACACGTCCAGCGCCATTAGCTCCTCCGCGTATATGACACGGCCGCGGTACACATCCCTGATGTCGCCAATTCCCTTTTCCAGTGGGCCGTGTGTTGAGATGTTGGGACCCATGTGAACGAGGATCAGTTTCTTGACACCTGCCTCCTCAGCCATGCGTGCCGCTCCCTTGGTGCCACACTGCCCCGGCGCTTCCCCGTCTTCATCCATCAGGTCCTGGTCATCCCAGCACATGCAGAGCATGACGTCAGCGCCGCGTGCAAGGTCAACCACTGACTGGCAAGGCTGCGTGTCTCCGGTGAAGACTATGGACTTGCCGCTTTTCGTCTCCAGCCGGTAAGCAAGGGAATCAAGGTACGGCTGAACATGCTCGGCAGGCGCTGCGGTGACTTCCCAGTTGTTGGACGTGTGAACAGTGCCCGGCCCCACGTCCCGCGCAGCGACTTTCGGAGGCCGCCGTGGCAGGACGCCGCCGCGGTTCACGTAAACCTTCTGGCTGAGCGGGTGGTAAGCTCGTGCCTTCCAGTCGTGAGAGAACAGGCCATCATCTCCTATCACGCCCTCTGTGATGCGCTCCGTGAGCGTGGGGCCGAACACCTGGAGCTGGTTTTCCTTGCCAATGCTCTGGTCCCACCGGCACAGCAGGAAGCACGGGTAGTCGATGTCGTGGTCGAAGTGGTGGTGCGTGAAGAATATGTAGTCGATGTCCGTGGGCCAGAGCCCGGCCTGTACGAGCTTGTGGGTGGCTGCTGGGCCGCAATCGAACATGATCTTCTCGCCCTCCACCTCGAGGACGTAGGCGGAGCCGAAGCGTGTGGGCGTTGGTGTGGGCGTTCCTGCGCCGAGCACGTATAGCCGGGGCATGATCTCTCCTGTGCGATGTGCGGTTGATTGGGCGGGCGGGCGGCTGGCGCTCGTGTCCAACCGATGTTGCCGCAGGAAGGATAAGCGGCGTGGCGCCCGCCGTCACCCCTCGCGTCACAGGCAGCCGCGTGCGGAGCGGGATGCGAACCTGCCGAAACGCGTCCCCTTCCTGCCTATGAATGGGAACGGGGTTTGCGGGTATCGTCTGTGTTCGTTCACCTGTGAACCCCATCACACACGTTTGGAAAACACGCCATGCTTTATTTCCGGTCATGCCCCAGGTGCCGGACCGGCACCGTAGAACTCACATCCGACATGTACGGCCAGTACCTTTCCTGTCTCAACTGCGGATTTTCGAGGAATGGCTCTTCGATCCGACCCAGGCAGAACAACGACGCGGCGCCACCCTCCATGGGTGCGCCGAGCATGCGGCCTGAGCCGGCCGTGAACCCGGCCGATGATCCGCCCGCGAGGGTCGCCTTCGGATAAGTATTTTCGAGCCCCCGCTCACGTGGGGACGGCCGGGCGAATGGACGGACATCCAGCGCACCTACCGGCCGTCCCCGATTTATATATGCTTTCTTTAGATGGCGCAGTCATGCCATATCGTTCAATCAGCGGCTGGGCGATTGCGTCTCTGCTGCCTTCTTCGCTGTGAAAAAAGAGAGGCG
>JBBDMW010000042.1:0-32488 GCA_040878005.1 Dehalococcoidia bacterium | reverse complement strand
ATCGACGCGCCGGGCCTCTTTGTCAGCCGATGATTTCGTTACGGCCTACTTTGGGTCAGGCGGAACCAGGCAGCTGATGGAACTGCTGTTGCCTGACGAGTCAGTCGCCGTGATGACTGCATCTGAGTCAAGAATCAGGTGAGCCGTCACAGCACCGCCCATGGACTTCAGCTTGGGAGTGGCGCCAGGCGCTTCCGTGATCTTGACTACGTCCCCGCTCTGGAACGGGCCGAAGCCGCTAACCCAGATTTCCACGTCGCCATCCAGGTTGTCAGTGGCGGAAAGCTCGTAGAAGCCGTCCTCGTTCTGACCTGGTGACTTTTTGCCCGCCTTCGGCACGTTTTTGCCGCTGGGGTTGACGCCCTCAGCGCAGCTGATCTCCGGCGGAGTGGTGTCTGTGACAGTCACTGTGAACGTGTCACTGCTGCTGTTGCCTGAGGCGTCAGTGGCAGTACAGGTCACCGTGGTCACACCAAGAGGGAAGGCTCCGGACGAGGCATCGCAAGTCACGACAGGAGACGGGTCCACGTCATCTGTGGCGGTTGGCTCAGGCAGGTCGACATTTGAGGCTCCTGATGGCGAGTCCGCCTCGACCTCGATGTCATCCGGCATGTCCAGGACCGGCGCCGTGATGTCGACCCACTCTTTCTCAGCCGTGTTTGAGATCACGATGCTGCCATCAGCGGCCTCGAATGAGGCGGTTATGGAGTCAGTGCCAAGCCCGTTGGCACCGGTGTAGGTGATCGCCGCCTCGCCGCTGGCGTCCGTGGTGTCTGATCCCGCGGTGCCGGCATTTGGTCCGGAAACCACATCGAACGTGACATCGACACCTTCTACAGGGTCGCCGAAGTCATCAGTCACGGTGGCGGTCACAGTGTGGTCATCGCCAACTGGATTGGTGTCCGTCTCTGGTGCGAGTGCAACGTCGGCAGCACAGCCGCGCAGGTTCACCGTGAGGCCAAGGGTGGAGAGGTCCACCACGTTGCCTTCGTTGTCGGTGTAACTGATCGAATCGTGCACCGGCAGCGGACCGCCGCCCTGGGCGCAGTCAACCGACACGTCGTAGGTCAGCGTCGCGCTTTCATCACCCAGCGCGTCAATGTTCCACGTGACGGAGTTGCCGCTGAGGGAAGCTGTTCCCTTGTCAGCAGATTCATTGCTGACTGAGAAACGGCTGTCGACATCGGCCTGGACCTCTATCCCAGTACCGGTCACGATGTCGGCGGACGCTGTTCCACCCAGCGTCACAGCAGTTATCATCACTGCTGCCGCCAATGCGGCGAACTTCGAAATTGATCTCAACCTGTTGGTCATGTTTTATCCTTGCCGGGTTACCGGCAAGGATATGTTTTGTCACCAAGCGCTTTGATTGATGCATTCGAGGGAATTATGGCCATTAATAAGGCGAAAAAGGACAAACAATTATGGTCTTACATAACAATGCGGTATCCTACATGAATATTTTTACTGATTAGATAACCAAGCGTTAGCTATGAGTTGCGCATCCTACACTGATTGCGTTGACAGCGGGTTGATAAGTGACGGAGCCATATGGTTACTAATTGGCGAGACATAGATCGCTGGGTTATAGGCGAGGCGTGGGCCGGGTCGCTGATTCGCGACCACGTTGCGGAACTATGCGACCGTATCGGCCCCAGGTGGGCGTCGTCGGCGCCTGAGCGCAGGGCCGCTGCGTACATCCGGGACCAGTTGATTTCCTCCGGCCTGCAGAACGCCGCGTTGGAGGAGTTTCAACTTGATACCTGGGAGTGGAGCCGGGCAGAGGCGAGGGGGGTCGATGAGGATAGCCGGCCGATTGACCTTCTCCCATTCAACAGGTGTCCGCCGTTCAGCGTCACTGCGCCCATTGTTGATGTGGGCTTTGGCACGCCGCGAGAGATAGACGCTTCCCGTGCGAACCTTCCTGGATCGGTCGCTGTGCTGGCATTGGGGTTCGAGCCATTCACCGAACCTGTACACCTTGCGACCAGGCTTCGACTGCTTGCCGATGCCAGTGCGGCGGCTGCCGTTGTGGTTGAGAAGAAGAACGGCCGGAGGATGGAGTATCACAGCGCGAGCGACTGGCGGGATTCCGGCCTGAACGAGCACCCGTTGCCCACAGTGGTTACCTCGCAGGAGGACGGAGCGCTGCTGCGCCGGCTTTCGGGCGAGAAGAAATCACTGTCGTTGGAAGTGCAGTCGCGCTTTTTCACTGCGCCCACGGCCAACGTGGCGGCAGAGATCACAGGCTCCACCTGGCCGGATGAGCACCTGTTGCTGGGCGGTCATCATGATACCGTCTACGGTGCACCGGGAGGCAATGACAACGCATCGGGCACGGTTGCCGTCATGGAGACGGCACGGATCCTTGCACAGTTGCAGGCCGAGACTGGCGTTGCGCCAGGCAGGTCCATCAGGTTTGTCACTTTCAGCGCGGAAGAGCAGAAGTTACAGGGATCATCTGCCTACGTTGAGCGCCACTATGGGCCAGAGACTCCTCCACGGTTGGCGATCAACCTGGACGAGCTTTCGACTGGCAACATGAAGGGCGTGGTGCTCGGTTTCCCGCATCTCCGTGATGTGGTACAGGATCAGCTTGATGCGATGGGAGACGGTTTCAGCTGCCACGTGATGTCACAGCTTGATGTCAGCTCTGACCATTTCCCGTTCATCCGTGCAGGATTGGACGCTGCTCACCTCTGGCGATGGCGGTTTGCCGGTCGCCATGCCGATGCCGAGTTTCACCACGAAGCAGGGGACACCTCTGACAAGCTGAACGTTCGTGAGCTAAAGGAGTACGTGGGCCAGCTTGCGCGGTTGTTGCTCCGGCTGTCGCACGTGCCGCCGGGGGACTGGCCGGAGAACACGGTGACGCGGGAATTGGTCAGCCAACGCCTGGAGGCGGAGCGGGGCGCTGTGGTCCGGGTGTTTTAGCCCCTGACGGTCCCTAGGAACAGGTTGTACTTACCGGCGGTCATCGGTCTGTGGCCTCGCCTGACCGCTTCTCGTGCACGATGCGGGCAAATGCAAGGGCGAGCATGACCAGCACTGTAGAGTTGATGACGGGCGACACCTGGCTGATGATTCGCCACGCGCTGGATGAAGATTCAACACCAAGAATGATTGTGCTGATGCCGGCGATTTGCATGAAGACCGGAAGCAGGAGTCCTGCCGTGAAGGTCCATGCAGCAAGCTTCAGAGCAGGCGAACTGTTCCTGCCATCCGCTCGCCAGGCGATGATCGCTCCCGCAGCCCAGGCGCTGTACGTCAAAATGATCAAAATGCCTACGAGGGCGGTAGTGGCGGGGCCAATCAAGGCTTCACCTCCTCACGCTCGGGCGCAGCCACTGACATCGACGGCCGCAGCTCAAGCCAGAAGGCATAGACGATCAGCACCAGTCCGAGCGCCTCAAGCAGGCCGGATGTGGATGCCTGGACGACTCCGAAATCTCTGGCATTGAGGCCTGATGCCACGCCGTTGTTGACGGTGTATGCCCATAGACTTCCCCAAATGGCGGCCACCGTTATTACAAGGAATCCAGCAAGCGCAAATTTACTGGTGGTCCTGCTTGAGCTTCGCCAGGTCCGCCAGACAATTGTCGCGGCAAAAACTGGGCCGGCCACTCTTATAAAAGTGTTGAGCGCTGTGCCCAATTCAAAATCTGGCATTGTGCAGGCCTCCCGGTTCCCAGGTTATTTTGTTGAGGCGGTGCCTTCAAGAATGTGCGCGGACCGAGTTTACACCACCGTTCAGGCGGCTCTGTTCGTGCCGTTCAATTCGTCAATGACAAATTTAAGGCGCGCTCGTCAGACGTCAGCCAGGTGATTGGTGTCGAACTTGTACCTGATCTCTGTGCCCGTGCCGTTGGCGCAAACCAGCGAGATGCTGCAGTTCGGCACATAGTCAAATCTCTGGCCGGAGAAAGGCTGACCTTTCACCTGCTCCAGCATTACCGTGATGGTGCCGCCGTGTACAAAGGCAGCCACCGTTTCGGCGCCCTTGCTGGCCGCAGTATCCAACAGGCACCGTGACGATTCGGCGATTCGCCGGCCAAAATCGCCCATGTCTTCTCCGCCAAAGCGTTTGAAGTCAGGCTTCCAGCCGCTGTCGGCGATCTCCTGGATTGTTTCTATGGGGGCGTCACGGAGCCGGCCAGCATAAATCTCGTTCAAGCCTGGCATGGCGACGGGGCTCAGGCCCAGCGCCCGCGTTAGCGGCCTTGCGGTTTCATACGTGCGGCGCAGGCCGCTGGTGACAATGAGATCAACGCCACGTTCCCGGAGTGCGGAGGCCACGGCGCGTGCCTGGGCTTGTCCCCGCAGTGTGAGGCCGGCCCCGTCCGGGTAAAGCTTATCCGGCCCAATCACGGTTTCCCCGTGCCTGATCAGGTACAGGTGCAATTCGGTTCCTGCAGAATGAGAGCGAGAAGTTGGGGCGGCGGCGGGAACCTCTCCCTTTCAGCTTAATCCTCTTCTACAGGAAAGGGGAACCCATTGGATTCATCGTGCGGGAACTGTAACCAAACTGCATGTCCAACGGTGACACCTGCCTACGCCTGCGAATTGCCGAATATCTCGTTCAGCCGCGCTCCTATGGTGTTGATCTCCCAGTCTTCGCACAGGCGAACGTCCAGTCGTACTACCGCCGGGTCTGAGTGGCTCATAGCTGCGATGGCGGGCTCGCCTGAATGCAGGGCATCGAGCAGCGCCCGCGCATCCATGCCACTGGCCGGGAGACATCGGACATGCACCGTGGGGTAGGGCCGCTGGTTTGCATCCGGAAATACGATCTCAATCTCTGCGCTAGGCAAATCGCGCAGGAGGTCCGCCAGCATGGCTGTCCGGCGGTGGTGCTCGGTCATACGGTCTTCTTCATCCTGCTCCGCCCACCAGATGAGCGATGTGACCTGGCCGACCAACTCCTCCTTGCTCACCTTGCACACTCGGCCTATGCCGTGTTCCGGGGCGGACTGCATGGCCACAGCCTCGATCAAGTCTGCACGCCCGGCCAGGATGCCTGCGCCTTGTGGCCCCTGCAGCCCCTTGCCTCCTGAAAACGCCACGAGGTCCGCGCCCAGGTCAATGAACCGGTGGAGGTTCTCCGCTGGAGGGAGGGAGTTGGAGGCATCGATCAGCACCGGCACGCCGCGGGCATGGGCGATGTCTATTACGTCTTCTATAGAAATGTCCCCGGGAGGCCCATAGCCGATCCAGTACACCAGTGCCACGTCATCGCTGAACGCTGCCGCGTACTCCTCTCGCGTCGCTATTTTCTCATTGCCAACTTCCACAAACTTCACACCCGCTGTCTGGACCGCAATGGCGTAGCTGTGGTCTGAGTACTCCACGCCGGAGTCGTTGGTCAGCCTGCGGAAACGCTTGGCCACGCACAGGCTTTTCATGTCGGTGGTGTCAGGCAGTTGCTGCATCTTCGCCGGGTCCTTGCCGGTGAGAATGGCAGCTGTGCCCACCAGCATCGCCGCGGCGCATCCGGAGACGATATAGCCGTCATCCGCGTGCGTGTACCTTGATATGATCCGCCCGGCGGCCCGCTGAAGCTCCATCATGTCCACGTGTGAAGTTGCGGCGGCACGCATGGCATCCAGGGACACCTGCGGCATGAGTGAGCCGCCGTACATGGTGTGGTGACAGGTGGCGTTGATGAACCTTCGCACGCCCAGGAAGGCGTACGGGTCCCTGGTGAGTTCGTCGAGCGCGGTCATGGGTGTCACTCCTGGTTGTGCGAACATGCTGGAGAGGGCATACCGGGCGAAGCGTACGCCAGCGGAGGCTGACTCTCAATCATGTCGAAGTGCGGATCGCCGGAGGCAGTCCGTGCCGCACCGTTACAATTCATGGGTCGTTGTACATTCGAAGAGTTGCACAGGTTTGAACCTCATGCGCGAACGCCACAACTGGGGCCGCGAGAAGCACCCCCGCACTTGCACATGCCTTGACTGCGCCGAGATGCGTGCACGTGAACGACAGCAGTTCGGCCAGAAAAAGAAGCGGAAGCCAAAGTCGATGCGCGGCAAAGGCAGCGCCAAGGCCAGGGAGAACGTGCTGGATCAGGCAATGGACATACTGAGGGATTCCGCCAAACGTGATCCACAGTCCGAAGATTCAAGTGACGCAGGAAAAGAAGATCGCCCGGACAGGTAGGCAGCGATGAACGACGGCACCAGGGCCAGGCTCGGGTTTATTGGCGCGGGCTGGTGGGCCACCACCAACCATATGCCTGTCCTGTCACAACGCAGCGACGTAGAGATGACTGCTGTGTGCCGGCTTGGCGCAGATGAGTTGCAGCAGGTGAAAGATCGTTTCGGGTTTCACCATGCCACCGAAGACTACCTCGATCTTCTTGAGATTCCGGACCTGGCAGGTGTGGTGGTGTCATCACCGCACACGCTGCACTTTGAGCATGCCATGGCCGCTCTCAAGCGCGGCCTGCATGTGATGTGCGAGAAACCCCTGGCCACCAACGCCGGCGATGCCCGCGCTCTGGTGGCAGAGGCACGGCGCCAGGGCGTGCACCTGCTGGTGCCGTACGGCTGGCACTACAGCCCGTTCATACAGGAGGCGAAGAGGCGCATGGACGCCGGCGCAGTGGGCGAAATCGAGTTCGTAATGTGCCACATGGCGTCGCCCATTCGTGACCTCTTGGAGGGCAGGACGTTCGACTCCACCGGAGGTGGGGCAGGGCAGGTTATGTTCCGTCCAGCAGCGGAGACCTGGGCGGACCCGGTCCGGGCTGGTGGCGGCTACGGCCTGGCGCAAATGGCGCACTCAGCCGGTATGGCGTTTTGGCTCACCGGCCTCGTACCTGAAACGGTCTCGGCGTTCACATCCGCTCCCACCAGTGCGGTGGAACTGTATGACGCCATGAGCGTCAGGTTCCAGGGCGGGGCGATCGGCACGTTCTCCGGCGCCGGGAACATGCCCGCCGACAAAGGGTTCCAACTGGATGTGAGGGTGTTCGGTTCAGAAGGAGCGCTGGTACTGGACTGCGACCGCGCCCGGCTGGAAGTCCTGCGGCACGACGGCGACCATTTCAACATGCCGCTTGCTGAAGATGCCGGGGCGTATAGCGGTTCCGGGCCTCCAGCCAACTTCGCTGACCTGGTCACAGGCAGGGCAGACAAGAACTGGGCGCCGGGCGAGGCTGGCATGCGGGCCATTGAACTGATAGATGCAGCGTACCGTTCCGCACGGTCAGGCGCGGCCGAGACGGTGTAGATAGGCTGCATCCCGGCGCAACGATTACTGTAATCGCGTAACAGTACTGATAGGCTGTGGTGACACTCCTGTCGAACTTTGCGCCAATTTAGCGATGTGTCAGTGGTGGCGCATGTCGCCTTGGTGTGCCAACATCGAAGAACCACCCTGGCACGCACCTGCTCTAAACCCAACTCCGGCGCCATTTCGTATTTACTGCCACATCGCCGGATGGGACCCAGAGCCACACGGCGACAGGCCCTATCCGGACCCTCCCGCACACGAGAGGGTGAAAGGGAGATGCCTCTCATGCCCAGGGCTTCAAGACCTCGCACACTGGGAGCGCTCAAGGAGACCGGCTACCGGCCCGTGAGCATCCGCGAGGAGGTTCACCGCAACCTCATGAGGAAGATCGCCGCCGGGGAAGAGTTGTTCCCTGGAATCATTGGATACCGCGACACCGTGGTGCCAGAGGTGGAGAACGCTCTGTTGGCGGGCCAGAGCGTGATCATCCTGGGAGAGCGCGGGCAGGCCAAGTCACGCCTGGTGCGCAGCATGACGGCGCTCCTGGACGAAGAAATCCCCATTATCGCCGGGTCAGAAACCAACGATGACCCGTGCACACCGGTATCAGCCTACGGGCGGCAGAAGCTGGCCGCGGAAGACGATGACCTGGCCATTGACTGGATCCCACGGGAAGCCCGTTACGGTGAGAAGCTGGCCACGCCGGACGTCTCAATGGCTGACCTGATCGGAGACGTAGACCCCATCAAGGTCGCCGAGGGGCGGTACCTTGGCGATGAACTGACGATGCACTATGGCCTTCTCCCGCGCACCAACCGGGGGATATTCTGCGTCAACGAACTCCCTGACCTGTCCGAGCGGATACAGGTTGGGCTGTTCAACCTTATGGAAGAGCGGGATATACAGATCCGGGGCTACACCATACGGCTGCCGCTGGACGTCCTGATCTTTGCAACGGCCAACCCGGAGGACTACACGAACCGCGGCCGTATCATCACGCCGCTCAAGGACCGGTTCGGCGCCCAGGTGCGTACGCACTACCCGCTGAACACGGAAGATGAGTTGAGCATTGTCCAGCAGGAGCGCCTGCGATTTGACGGCACCGAGAAGCGGGTAGTGGTGCCGGACTACATGTCCGAGGTTGTGAGTGAGATCAGCGCACTTGCGCGCGCCAGCCCGGAAGTGAACCAGCGCTCCGGCGTGAGCGTCCGAGTATCCATCGCCAACTTCGAAACCATGCGCAGCGCAGCGCTCCGGCGCGGGCTCCGGCACGGCGAAGACATCTCTTCGCCACGCATAACAGACCTTCCCGCAGTCGCCTCCTCCATGCGCGGCAAGATAGAGTTGGAGACGTTCGAGGATGGCAGGGAAGATGCCGTCATAGAGCAGCTTACGAAACAGGCAATTGCAAACGTCTTTGGGCGTCGGTTCGCTCCTGGCGAGCTGGACCGGGTGGTCACCAGCTTCGAGCAGGGATCGGCGGTTCAAACAGGCGCGGACATAGAGTCATCTGGTTATGTGCAGGTCCGTGACTCAGTTGCCGGCCTTGCGCCGGTTGTAGAAAAGCTTGGCGGGTCAGGGTCCGCCGCGGAGACAGCATCCGCCGTGGAGTTTGTCCTTGAAGGGCTGCACCTTGAGCGAAAGCTAAACCGTGACCAGGTGGCCGGCGGCTACGCTTACCGCCGTTCTGTGCAGGCTGCCAGCGTAGAACCCGGAAGCCGTGAGTTGTGGCGCCGCCGCAGGCAGAGAGATTCAAGAGAGGACTGACTCTGATGATCCACTACCGATACTCACGCTGGGACGGCACGCAGAACCCCTTTGCTCCCGGCGGCGAAGAACTGCTGGACGAGATATCAGAGAGGCTTTTTGAGCATGGGGATCTTGAGCGTGCCCTGCGCGACCTGTTCCGCAGGGGCATGCACGGTCCGGAAGACCAGAAAATGCCGGGCCTGCAAGACCTGATGCAACGCCTACGCGAACAGCGTAGCCAGCGCACGCAGCAATATGACCTGGACTCGGTCATGGATGACCTGCGGGAGCGCATGGACAGCGTCATCGACCATGAGCGCGGCGGTGCTGAGCGAAGTGTAAGTGAAGCCCAGGAAAGGCTTGAACAGGTTGCGCCGGAGGAGCGCGAGCAGTTGTCCAGCATGATGGACCTGGTGCGCAAACGCGCGGACGACACCGTCAACAAGCTGGACTCCCTGCCAGACAGCGTTGGCGGCTCCGTTCGTGAGCTGACAGACCACGATTTTATTGACGATACGGCCAGGGACGAGTTCAACGAGTTGTTGGACATGCTCAGGCGGCAGATGGTCAGCAATGTGGCGAAACAAGCGGCTGAATCTCTCCAGAACATGGACCAGCAACAGCAGAGCGCAATGCGGGAGATGATGCGCAACCTGAACGAGATGTTGCGCCAGAAGCTCAATGGCGAAGAGCCTGACTTCCAGCAGTTCATGGACCGCTTCGGACAGTACTTTGGCGATGACCCGCCCCAAAGCCTGGACGAGTTGTTGGACCGTATGCAGCAGCAGATGGCGCAGATGCAGTCGCTCATGGCTGGAATGTCGCCGGAAGAGCGGCAGCAGCTCATGGAGGCGCTTGCCGAATCACTCGACGAGGAGACGCTGCGGGAAATGGCTGAACTGGGCGCACTCATGCAGGCACTGCGGCCGCCCAGTGATCTCGCTCGCCAGTATCCGTTCATGGGCCAGGAATCGCTGACACTTGACGCTGCCATGAACCTTATGGGTGACCTTCAGCAGATGGACTCGATGGAGCGCTCCCTCCAGGAGGCTGCACGCAGCGGAGACCTCAACAGCCTGAACCCGGAGGAGCTTGACCAGATGATCGGCCCGGGGTCAGGTGAAGCCGTGGATCAGCTCAAGGAAATCGCTGAAAAGCTCGAGGAGATGGGCTATGCCCAGCGCAAGGGTGACCGATGGGAGATCACGCCGCGCGCCATCCGCAAGCTTGCAGACAAAGCGCTCAAAGAGGTTTTCGGACGGCTGGGCCGGGCCAACATTGGCGGTCACCGCACTGCATCAGTGGGAACCGGCGGCGAGCCCACGGGGGACACAAAGCTCTACGAGTTGGGAGAGGCGTTCGAGCCGAACCTGAACCGGTCGCTGATGAATGCTGTGACCCGCCGCGGCCGGGGGACGCCTGTGCAGTTTGAACTGGGCGACTTCGAGGTGGACCGCATGGAGCATACGGTAAGCGCTGCCACCGTCCTGCTCCTGGACCAGAGTAGCTCAATGGTTAACGGCGACCGCTGGTCGGGCGCTAAGAAGGTCGCCATGGCCCTGCAGTCCCTTATACAGGGGCAGTTCCCCAGGGACCGGCTGTTCATCGTTGGCTTCTCAGACCACGCCGAAGAGATAAAGGCGCGTGATCTTCCTGCCGCAACCCCAAACATGTGGCTCCAGGGAACCAACATGCACCACGCTCTGATGCTGGCACGTCGTATCCTGTCCAAGGAGCGGGCGGGAACCCGCCAGGTCATCATGGTGACAGATGGTGAGCCAACCGCGCATATCGAGCAGGGGTACCCGTATTTCAACTACCCGCCGGCGCGCCGCACCATTACTGAGACGCTCTTAGAGGTGAAGCGCTGCACGTCGGCCGGCATAACCATCAACACCTTCATGCTGGAGCGCACGCCATACTTGGCGGAGTTCATAGATTACGTAACTCGCATAAACCGGGGACGAGCATTCTTTACTTCGCCGCATCAATTGGGCGATTATGTGCTCGTGGACTACCTGTCCAACCGTCGCAAGAGGGTCGCGTAGCCTTTAAGCGTCCGGGTGGGGGTCGGAGTGAGTGATGGGAGTGGCGCCGGACGGATGATATTTTCTACGTCATTGGACGCCCACGCGGTACTCCGCGGGGACGATGTCAAAATGACCGTTGACTGTCAGAATAACTTTCTGACGATGGTAGACAGGAAGATACCCGGACCGGGTCCTACCGTAGCGCGGGAGGGGAATTCCGTGCGTGAAGGTAGAGTCCTGGAGGGATGGCCAGTACCGGTCCGGGTATCTCTCAGGGGTGTGCGGCGACTGGAGGTATTGGTCGCCGCACATCTATCTAAGTTGTGCCGCCAGGCCTATCTGACGAATGCCTGGCAGTGATCCGTATCGAACACTTCTTCGGCTGTCGAAAGGCTGAAGCCTGCTCCTCTCCGTCTGGAAATACGGCGCTGACTCGTGTTTCGGCGTCAACGGCACTTGATCCGCCGATGCATTCGAAGGCGCTGGTGGTGAGGGCATTCATGCTGCCGCGTACCATCAGGATCGGGGTCTCATAAATACAACTTTTTGTGGACAAGTTGGTGACTGACCTCACCTTTGCTTGTACTTCCGGGATCTTCCCACGCCCAGTTGGGAGTATCGCTGCTCATTGTGTTGTAGTTGCAGTCTTAATTTGGGACGAAAGTGGTAACGGGCTGGATATGCAGGTTACGAGCCGTTAACCCGGTTCCACCTCACCTGTTGCCTCGATGGCCATCAGGAGAGCCGGGCCGTCAGGGTGGTCTGGCATTTCCCGTTCTGCTATGAAACCCGCCTTGGACCATGCGCGTATCGCTCGGGCATTGCCCATCGCAGGGTCAACTGTGACGCGCCGCCATCTCAATTCGCCTGTCAGGTAGCGGACCATGGCCCGTGCTGCGTCAGGACCGAGCCCCTGCTCGCGCGCAGACGGCACCAGGAACATGTCGATACCGCCAGAGGAGTCGGTTTCTATCCAGTACTGGATATAGCCGATGGGTTCGCCATTGGCTTCAATGATGAACGGCTCCATGTCGGAGTCGCGGCCCCCGGCGAACTCCTTTTCAACTTCCTCACGTGACTTGGGATAGCCATCCCACCACCGGTACACCTCCGGGTCGGAGAACCACGCGATCATGAGATCGACATCAGTGGATACCAACGGGCGGATAACTGTGACCTCGCCTCTGATCAAACCGTCTGTCATATTTGGACACCCCTGATAGTTGCGCCAGGGACTGGAGAATCTAGCCCTTGTAGCTGGACGATACCCCGCGTGTCGAGCGTTCGCCAATCTCCACACGTTTCGCTGCATCGCCATGGGCCATGATCTCGCAGCGGTTGTTACTAAACCACAACGCTTCTCCCTCGCCTCCAGGCAATACTCATGGTCAAATCAGCCTGCTGGAGATGATGAAGCAGGTGTGGCCGGCCGGCCGGTGTGTGAACCGGTGACGAAATGCCAGGGGGCACCGTAAGCCGCCAACCGGGCAGTGGGACGTGATGATGCTGAGGCGTATGTGGAGCAGGCGGCCGGACTTTGTGCTGGTGGCCATATTCGTAGCTCTGGGAGCGGTGGTTGCTGTTGTTGTGATGCAATTGGCAACTAGTGGCGGGGGAAATGGAAACGACATGGGTGGAGGCGCGGGGCTTGCCACCGCGATGACGGCGACATCGGCCCCCACGGAACTTGATGTTACGACGCCAGAACCGTCCGCCTCGACCGCTACTCCCACACATGAGCCGGTGACGCCAATGACTGCACCTTTGCCTACAGTTCTGCCGCCCACTGCGTCAACCCTGGTGGCCGTGGAAATTGTCGACCCCACTTCGGTGCCACAGCCTCCAGTCTCTCCTGGCGTGTCTCCAACGCCTGGGCCGGCCAGTGAACAGGCGGAGACCCGTGTCCCACAGTGGACACAGTCTCGGCCCATATCAGCGACGCCGACCTCTATCCTCGTGCCGCCAAGGTCTCTGACGCCACAGCGCTACATGAACCCGGGGTTCTGAGGACGGGCCGGTAAGTTGGCTAAAAATCGATCGCTTAGTCTGCGGCTCTAATGTGGCACATGGAGTGACCGAAGCGTCGGCAGCATGGATGGGTCAAACTCGGCAGATTGCTAGATTGCTCAAGCGCCCCGGCATCATTCAGCGGTGCGAGGGAGGTCGGCATAGGGCTCATTCCATTCTCCTATGGGAACGTGCCTTCGGACCTCGACCGCATCTTCAAACGCCTCGATCAGCGCTTCCTCGTCCGTTGGCCCCTCAAATGGAGGTGCAGACCCATCTCGTCGAGTCGCCTTTCCGTCATTCAGTTCAATCATCCCGAAAGACGGCACCGCGCCATATGACTCGTCGTCGGGGTTTCGGAGAAGGGCGAGGACGTATCTCTCACCCACATCTGGGTTGAAAATGTGATCTTCTTCAGGCACGCCTCTGAAGACAGGCGCATCGTCAATGAAACCGTCATCAAGCAGAACCTTTTCTATATTGAACGAGAAGTATCCGGATTCCATAGCGATTGGAGGCTCGCCTGGAACTGGCGTTGGCGCTTCAGTCAACTCGCCGTCGACGTATGGGCCTTCAATACGGCTTCCGTTGAAAGAGGCAACCCTCGCCACCACTATGGCGTGGACTCTATTTACAACACCTTGGACATTGGTCGGCTCAGCCCCAAATCCATATCCAAAATCTGAGACAAAAGGATCGTCACCATTAGTCACTTCAAGATGATTGACGGGATCGCCTTGAGATCGCAATTTATCTACTATGAGTATCGCCATGAACATAACTGCAACAACAGCAATTAGTCTTGGCATCAGAGTTTTATGCTTTTTCTGCATCATTGCTGATCCCTCATTCTCAAAGCTAATAGTCAGCGTTAATATCTGATATGTCGTGAGACTCCAAGGTATCTGAGTTGTTGCAGGGACTACGCCGTATCAAAGTGTTCGGATCTGACACGCCATAACCAACGCTCCCATATTCGATGGCATGAAGCATCTCATATCTGACTGCCAAAATTGGCGGAGGCTTCTTCAATCTGCCGCCGGGCCCCGGCCTATCAAGGGTGAAGACCGCAATACTGACCCTTCGTCAAGCGGCGTTGTCCGTTCTGCACCTTCCGCTGCACGAGCATGGCGAACACTGGGCAAGAGTACGGTAGCGACACCGCTGCCATCGCCAGCGTGGTCAGGCGCTGCCTGTTTTGCTCATGCGCATGGTGTCTTGCTTTTCTGACCGATACTAATAAAGACGCGCTAGGAGGCGGTTTGGCTCGCGAAAAATTTCACAACTGCGAGATTGGTGGCGCGTTGAACTGCATACCGACAGAAACAGGTTGTGCGGCGATTGCCTTGGTTTATGAGATCGACTTGGATGTATTGCCTGAGTGCTGGCTAACCGGCCATGGACATACCGGGCACTCTTCGTGATCGCAGTCTGTACGTTCGGGTGTTTGCACGCTGTCCCGCCGTGGTTAGGGTGGTAGGCAGAGCATTATGTGAAAACAACTGGCGGCTGCGCAGGGAGGGATTGGCCCATGTTTAAAAAGATGCTCGTGCCACTCGATGGCTCCGAGAGCACCGAGATGGTCGGATCGTGGGCGGCTGGCCTCGGTTCGCGGCTTGATGCAGAGGTGGGACTGCTGGCGGTTGTGAATCCTGCTGAGCTGCAACGCTCATCGCCCACCGGGGAGCGATACCTTGAACAGCCGCCGCCTGGTCCGGGACCGGGAGTGGCGGACCGGTCGGTTGATCAGGCAACCCGGTATGTAGAAGGTGCGAAGCGCCGCCTGTCATCCGACGGGCCACAAAGCATAATCGCCCAC
Organism: Dehalococcoidia bacterium; assembly: GCA_040878005.1. Lineage (GTDB taxonomy): Bacteria > Chloroflexota > Dehalococcoidia > Lucifugimonadales > Lucifugimonadaceae > JBBDMW01. The sequence goes on along the minus strand of JBBDMW010000042.1, from coordinate 17,644 downwards.
GTTTCTGTAGGATCGCCTGCCGAACATATCGTAAGCAAGGCCGAGGAGCTTGGCGCCGATGTGATTGCTATGGCGACGCACCGGGAGCGTGCGCCTGTGAGAGGCATACTTGGCAGCGTCACTGACAGAGTGCTGCACTCATCCCGCATTCCGGTGCTGGTGGTGTATCCGCGAAGCCCCACCGTATTCCGTGACCGGGGGGCCGCCCCAGAGGTGGTCGTTGTGCCACTGGATGGCTCCAGCCTCAGCGAAAGGGCAGTGGAGCCGGGGCTGGAACTTGCCAGGGCGTGTAACGCCAGTGTGGCGTTCATTCGTGTGGCTCATTCACAAGGGTTTGGAACCACGGGCCTTGGCTGGGAGACGTACGCCGGTGCTCACGGTGCACTGGCGGAGCGGCAACAGGCCAGGGATTACCTCGATCCATTCTTGGACATGGCGGAGCAGGCCGGTCTGACAGCAACGGCGTTTACTCCTGTGGGTGCTCCGGCCGCAAGGATTGTCACGGAAGCGGAGCAAACGGATGGCGCGCTCATTGTCATGAGCACGAGGGGAGCGACTGGAGTCAACAGGTGGGCGCTCGGCAGCGTCACTGACAAGGTGGTCAGGACGTCAGATGTGCCTGTGCTGGTGATACCTCCTGCGCGATAGTAAGCAGGTTAACGTGAAACCGCCCCGGCCAGAACGGCCGGGGCGGTTTCGTTTTGCGTCCTGCCAGAGCCGACGCTACTACGTCGTGAACGGCGAGCACTCGTCGCTCGAGATGACCTCACCGGTCGTCTCGTCGTAGATGGTCTCGCCGCCCGCTGGCTCGATGCCAGTCCGCTGGCTGGCGTAGAAGGCGTCGGACCCACCCGTGCACTTGAATGAGCTGGCGGTGAGAGCCGACACCCTGCCGAAGGACGTCAGCCTCGGCGATTCGTAGTTCATCCGCACTTCCATGGCAATCCCCTTCTTGAGTTTAACTGGCGGCCTGTCATCCCTTTTTTAGCCAGTGCGTTGGGCTTGTGTCCCAAGCTAGGGGTAATCCATGCAAGGTGCGTCACCTGAACGAAGACATAACACTGATACGTGAGACCGTTGTGATGTCACCTAAATGGGCGACCCATCTTGGTCTGGAAGTGAGGCGCGCATTGAAGCCACATGTGGCCATTCCCGGTCTTGTGAAGGTCGTAAGCCATTGTTCCGCTGCGCCTGGTTGGGGAACCTGATTGCACGCACTCTCAAAAACATTAGGTGCGGTATCGCTTTGCCCCTAAACGCCCTGGTTGGCGCCCGTACCCCACGGCGCGGCGACTTCGTGACAAGAATCCAACCTTTTATGTACCGATCTGGTGCCCGGGGACATTACGTTACCGCGCAGGTTGAAAATGATGTCCGGCCTTCGCCGGTGGCTCTCGCCGGGCGCCTGGCAAGTCCCAACCTTTGTCGCTGATCGCGCCCGTCTCCTCCACTTTGCAGGCTGGACGCCCGGTTTACCAGGAGCATGAGGTGGTGACGCCATGAATCGCGCAGAGCAAAATGCCAGGGTACTGGCTGCCCTGACGCTCGTCGCGGCCGGTTTCATAATCTCGATAGGTGTGACCGTTGTGATTTCTCTCCTGGGAGTGGGGTAACCCGTTCCTCAGGTCTTTGAGTGTCCGGGGGGGCTAATGATGCCACTATTCATGATGCTTTCCAGGTTGACCGAGCGGGGCCGGGACCGGGTAGCGGCTTACCCGGAGCGGATAATAGAGGTGAATGAAGAGGTTGAGGATGCCGGCTGCCGCGTGCTGGACCAGTTCGCACTGATGGGCGAGTATGACTTCGCCACCATACTGGAAACGCCGGACCTGGGGGCCATGTACAGGGTGGCCATGGACCTGGGTTCCCGCGGGACAATGGTTACCTGCACGCTTCCTGCCGTAACCACCGCTGAATTTACCGGCTTCATGCAGGCAGGCCTGGACGACGATTGATGATCTTATAGGGCATGGACGGCTCTATGCGTAGGTATGTTCCGGGAGGCTTCGAGTACGGTTTCACTCTCGAGCATTGTCCTCGTGCCACTCAATTTTCCCTACTTGGTTTCTGGGCACTTCACTCCAGCAGTACCCCCATAGCTGCCTGGTACCCCGGCGCCGGGCTGACGGCTGCCTTGAATATCCTTTAGGCCAGCCTTACGTATAAAAGACTGGTGTGATTCTTTGCGACGCTAAGAATTTGTTAACAACAGGCTGCCAGTATTAATAAACAAAGCCGGACATGCAGACGAGCGCGCTGATTGCGCTCCAGCGTGAAAGGTTCTCTTCGGCCACAATGCATATGAACAGTTGACCTATACTGCGCATGGAAACATCAACCGTCTGCCACACCACCCCCGAAGCCGTATCAGCCATGGACAAAACCGCACGGGCTGACACTACGCCTGCCGCTCCGTCCGGCCGCAAGCGAGTGCTTGTAGTTGAAGACGACCGCAACCTGCAGGAGGCCCTGCGTTACAACCTTGTTGCTGAGGGCTATGAGGTCATGGTCGCGGGTGACGGCGGCGAAGCCCTGAACCTCGCAAGGAAGAGGAAGCCGGACCTGATAGTCCTGGACCTCATGCTCCCTGTTATGGGCGGCCTGGAGGTCTGTCGTGCTCTCCGGCTGGACGGAAGCGTGGTTCCCATTCTTGTGCTGACGGCACGTGACGCTGAGGTGGACAGGGTCGTGGGCCTCGAAGTCGGAGCAGACGACTACGTTACGAAGCCTTTCAGTGTGCGTGAACTGCTCGCCAGGATCAGCGCTCACTTGCGGCGGGTAGAGATGCTGAAGGCTCGCCGGGAGGACTCTGACAAGACAGAGTTGATATCTGTGGGCGGGCTTGAGATAGATCCTGCCTCCCGCAGCGTGCACCTGCACGGAAAGGCGTTGGCGCTGAGGCCAAGAGAGTTTGACCTGCTGGTGTTCATGGCCGCTAGGCCCAGCCGGGTGTTCTCACGCGACCAGTTGCTCCAAGAGGTTTGGGGCTACGATTATGCTGGCGATACCCGCACGGTGGACGTGCATGTCCGGTGGCTGCGTATGAAGATAGAACAGGACGCGGCAAACCCGGAGCGGCTTCAGACGGTGCGCGGGGTTGGCTACAGGTTCTCAGCCTGAGAATCCATGAGCGCCGCGCCGAGGCAATGAATTGTGACTAGCTGGGCGCTTAGATGGCAAATCCTGGCCGAAGCGATAGCACTAACCGTGATGGTCACTGCATCTACCCTGGTCTGGGGCGTTCCGGGGGCGGTCATATCCGGTCTTATTGGCATTGTGGCCGCCCTGTGGACGGGCAGCCGCCTGAGTGCGCTGCTTGGCTCAGTAACCGAGGGAATCCTCAGGATCGGCTCAGTCGACCGCCACTACCGGCTTGAGCCAGAGGGGCCCGCAGAATTGCACCGCATGACGCGGGCGGTCAATCGGATGTCAGACCGGCTGGGTAGGCTCGTGGACATTGAGGCTGGGGAGCGCGCCCGCCTGGCTTCAATACTTGATGCGATGCAGGAAGGCGTGGTGGTCGTTGGCGAGGACGGCGCCGTTGAGTCGGCGAACGCCGCTGCCATGAACATCCTGGGAACACCGGCATCTTTCAGGGCAGGGCAGCTCCTCACTAGTCTGACACGCAACTACGAGATCAACCGCATTGCCATAGAGTGCGCAGAGATGCGGGAGCCGCGGCAGGCCCAGGTTGAACTGTACGATCTGCGCCGGTTCGTACAGGCTCTCGCCACGCCGTTGGCCGGGAGAGTTGATGGCGAGGGGCGGGCACTGCTGCTGATCAACGACCTGACGGAGATCCGGCGCGTGGATGTCACCCGGAGAGAGTTCTTCAGCAATGCTTCGCACGAGCTGCGGACTCCCATTGCGGCAGTCAGGGCATCTGCGGAGACTCTACAACGCGGCGCGATGGCTGATCCGGAGGTGGCGGCTGATTTCCTGCGGCGCATAGTAGAAGATGTCGCCCGCATGGACGTGATGGTCAGCGAAATGCTGGAGCTTTCACGCCTGGAATCCGGCCAGACTCCGTTGCACCTGGCGCCGGTGGACGTCGGCCGGCTCCTCCGGTCAGTCGCAGACCGCTTTCATCCCCAGGCCAATGAACTGGGCGTTTTGTTACGCGTGGAATTCCCCGAAGATACCCCCATGGTCACGGCAGACAGGGACAAGATGGAACACGTCCTGACAAACCTGGTGGCAAACGCTCTCAAGGCAACGCCAAGAGGCGGGTCAATATGTTTGGGCGCAGTGCCTGTCAACGACGCCATACGACTCCAGGTGTCTGATACAGGCGCGGGCATCGCCCCGGAACACCTGCCACACATATTTGAACGATTCTTTAAGGCAAATCCGGCCAGGAATGATGGTGGGTCCGGTCTGGGCCTCGCCATCGCCAAGCACATAGTCCAGGCCCATGGCGGCGGGATTACAGCCGAGAGCAGCCCCGGGATGGGCGCTACATTTACTGTCACTCTGCCGCTGCGAAGGTAGGAAACCCTTTCGCTGTTGCCGGCCGTTTCATGTTTCTTCGCTTGCCAGCGCATGTCATCTCGTTACTGGTACAGGGGCTATGAGGCGGATCAATTGAGGGTCGTTTTGTCGTGTGCGAGCGTCTCTGCCCTGCACCTCTCCCAAGTACGCCAGTTAACACTGGAGCGGCTCAATATCCCATGAAACCTCCCAAAGCCTGGAAATTGAGCCATTGTGACGCCTGCCACAGTCGATATTTAACGCTGCGTTAACGAAAAGTTTGGAACGTATTAATGCTGGCACTCCACTATCCGGGTGCGGCGGCAAAAGCCCTGTGAGGCAACTGAAGGAAAACTACAACCAGAGCCGCCAAATCTGGGAGAAGCCACAAGATATGAAGCAAGGTATTTTCAAGAGACTGTCGAAGCCATGGACCCTCATGGTGGTTGCAGTGTTCGTGTTGGCCGTTGCCGCGTGCGGAGGCGATGATCCCGCGACGCCGACGACCGGCACAGGCGGAGGAGATCCCACCGCCACGCCGAGTGGCGGTGCTCCAACGTCCACACCTAACAGTGGTCAGAACGGGGGAGGCAACGGGGATATAGATGACATCCCCTTTACCACTGACCGGGACATGACGCTGAACGGAGCGGGTGCCACATTCCCGTTCGTCCTGTACTCGCAGTTCGCTGAGTCATACAACCAGCTCAACTCAGGCTTGCAGGTGAACTACTCAAGCATCGGCTCTGGCGGCGGCATTCGCCAGGTGATCGAGAAGACGGTGGACTTTGGCGGCACCGACGGCCCGATGAATGACGAGCAGAAGGAGCAGGCAGGGAGCCGCGTGCTCCACGTGCCGATCGCCATGGGCTCTGTGGTGCCTGCATATAATCTGCCGGGCAACCCGCAGGTAAGGTTCACGTCGGAGACGATTGCGGGCATTTTCCTGGGGGACATAACCAATTGGAATGACCCTCGGTTGGCCGAGGACAACCCCGATGTTGAACTGCCGGATAGGAACATAGCGGTGATTCACCGCTCAGATGGCTCGGGCACTACGTTCATCTGGGTGGACTACCTATCCAACGTGAGCGAGGAGTGGAACTCCGAGGTTGGGACCGCCACATCGGTCCAGTGGCCCACCGGCATCGGCGCAAACGGAAACGAAGGCGTCGCCAATCAGATCAGGCAAATCCCCGGTGCAGTCGGATATGTGGAGCTGGCCTACGCTACTCAGAACGACCTGGCCGTCGGTCACCTTCAGAACAGGGAGGGAAACTTCATCGAGCCCAACCTAGAGTCCGTCAGCGCTGCAGCGGGCGGCATGATCGCGGCGGGAGAGTTTCCGGAGAACATGGAAGCCCGTGTGGTCGACGCCCCAGGCGAGGATTCCTTCCCGGCAGCAGGGTTCACGTGGTACCTCATCTACCAGGAATTAAACGTCCTTCAACAGATGAACCTGGAGCGTGCGCAGGAACTGATCCGGTACACGTTGTGGAGCCTGGACCAGGAAGGCGGTCAGCAGTACCACGCCGATCTTGACTACGCTCCGCTTGACCCACTCGTCATTGACATGGCGAAGGAGGCTTTGAAGACGGTTACCTTCAACGGCGAACCGGTCTGGGAAACCATGCTGCCCTGACCAGGACCTGGCCGTTGACTTTCCAATGGGGAGCGCCGGGATATCCCGGCGCTCCCCAGGGGCATTGTGATGCCACCATGGTGGCCAACAGGAGACAAGAGATGAACGGATGCGCATAGCCGCACCGAACCGCCTCACGGTAACGAATATGGTCGTGAAGACCAGGGCGGCGTTTTCTCAGAACCCGGGTGACGTGATCTTCAAGGGCTTGGCGCTCATGTTCACCCTTGGGATTCTCTTGCTGGCGGCCCTGTTAGTCGTGCAGGTGATCACGGGTTCCTTGGAATCCATCCGCGAGTTCGGATTCTTCCAGTTCATTGTGTCAACTGAATGGAACCCGGTCAGTCGGCAATTCGGCGCTCTGCACGTCCTGGTGGGGACGCTGGTGTCATCGCTGATAGCAGTGGTGCTTGCAGTGCCGGTTGCGGTCGGAATCGCCCTGTTCATCACTGAAGTTGGCCCCCGTTGGATGCGAGGTCCGGTCGGGTTCCTTGTCGATGTGCTGGCAGCAATCCCGTCGATCGTTTTCGGGCTTTGGGGCGCGTTCGTGATGCTGCCCTGGCTGCTTGAAACGGTCAATCCGTTCTTGGTCGATAACTTTGGCTGGATACCTATCTTTGAAGGTCCCAGCTATGGTGTGAGCCTGTTCGCAGCCGGCATCATCCTGGCCGTCATGATCGTTCCGATCATCAGCGCAGTGGCCAGGGAGATCATCTACCAGGTGCCGCAGTCCCAGAAGGAGGGCATGATTGCCATAGGGGCCACCCGTTGGGAAACGGTGTGGAAGGTCATCCTGCCATACGCTCGCACCGGCATCATTGGCGGCGTGATCCTGGGGCTGGCCCGGGCGATCGGTGAGACTATGGCTGTGACCATGGTCATTGGCAACCGGACTGAGCTGACATGGTCCATCCTGCAGCAGAACGCCACCATGGCGAGCCTCATTGCCAATGAGTTCAGGGAAGCCACCTATGATCTGTATGTTTCGTCGCTCATACACGTGGGGCTGGTTCTCATGATCGTGGCGCTCCTGGTGAATATCCTGGCCCGTTTGCTGGTGTGGTCGGTGGTGCGTGGTCCCAGCGTGGAGGGGCAGCAATGACCATGCGGGAAACCAGCGGCAACTACCGCCGCAGGAAAGCGTTCAATTCAATATTTACCCTGGCCACGGTTGCGGCCACTGGCAGCGCATTGCTGGCGCTCGTGCTGATACTGGGGTACGTCTTTATCAACGGCGCCACCGCCATCAACCTGGACTTCTTTACCGACCTGCCGCGGCCTGCCGGTCAGGCGGGCGGAGGTATGGGCAACGCCATTGTCGGCAGCCTGATTGTCCTGGCGATTGCATCCGTTATCGCTCTGCCACTCGGATTCTTCTCCGGCATATACCTCTCGGAGTTCAGCAACACATGGTTCGCTGATTTCGTCCGGTTCGTTATTGAAACCCTTGCCGGCGTGCCGTCCATCGTGGTTGGCATATTCGCCTTCGTTCTGATTGTGCGGCCCATGGGCACGTTCTCTGCGATCGCGGGCGGATTTGCGCTTGCGGTAATCATGATTCCCATTTTCGCCCGGGCGGCGGAAGTTGCACTTCATACGGTGCCGTTTTCATTACGAGAGGCGTCACTTGCACTTGGGGTGCCCGTGTGGCGCACAGTGCTGAGGGTTGTGGTGCCGTCAGCCGCTCCGGGTCTGATCACCGCTTTCATGCTGGCCGTCGCCAGGGCGGGTGGTGAGACGGCCCCGCTATTGTTTACGGCCCTGGGCAACAGGTGGTGGCATGATGGGTTGACCAACCCAATCGCCACTTTGCCCGTAGCTATTTACACGTATGCGATCGGCCCGTACGACGACTGGCACCGCCAGGCATGGGCCGGCTCACTTGTCCTTGTAGGCATCACCATTTCCGTCATCGCCCTCGTACGCATCGCCTTCAGGGGCGCGTCCATCAAGCAGTGACAAATCAAACAGGTTCGGAGGCATTATGCGAACACAGTCAAAGCCGGTTGCAGACACAGGAAGCGAAAATGGCGCCCGGCCAGAACCCGAGATTTTTGGCGAAGTCGAATCCATCGAGGCGCGCGGCGTGGAAGTTAAGCAGCTCGAAGCGTGGTACAGCAAGTTCCGCGCGGTAAGCCCCATCGACATGTCGATTGAGCCGTATCGCGTGACCGCGATCATTGGCCCATCCGGCTGCGGCAAGTCCACGTTCCTTCGGTGTCTCAACCGCATGCATGAGACGGCACGCGGCGCAAGTGTTACGGGGCAGGTCCTGGTAAATGGCGAGAACATTTACGCGGCGGATATAGATCCGGTAATCGTGCGACGGAAGATCGGCATGGTGTTCCAGAAGCCCAACCCGTTCCCCACCATGTCCATCTATGACAACGTGGCCGCGGGGCTGAAGCTGAACGGCAAGGGGCGCCGAGTGGAGCTGGATGAGGTGGTGGAGCAGGCGTTGCGGGACGCTGCCCTCTGGGATGAAGTCAAGGACAAACTCAAGCAGGGTGGTACTGCGCTCTCAGGCGGACAGCAGCAGCGCCTGTGCATCGCCAGGGCGCTGGCAGTGGAGCCGGACGTGCTGCTTATGGACGAGCCCTGTTCGGCCCTGGACCCCATAGCCACCCAGCGGGTGGAGGACCTGATACGGGAGCTGCGGGAGCGGTTCACCATTGTCATCGTCACCCACAACATGCAACAGGCGGCACGCGTGTCCGACAGCACCGCATTCTTCCTGATGGACGATGAGCGGGCCGGCGAACTGATCGAGTACGGTCCAACCAGCGACCTGTTCAACACGCCAAAGGATGACCGGACAGAGGCGTACATAACCGGGCGCTTCGGGTAGGGAGCGCCTCTCCCGCCCGCTTGGGCGCCGGCTGTGCACCTAGGCCCGCCGGTGCTCCGCATTCAAGGCACGCTTCAGGTTTGTGAAGCTGGTTTCTGTGTTTTTGCGGACCCACTGGCTGATCACGGGCGCTAGCATCCGTGCCATGCCAGAGAGCTGCATCGTGTACTCGTGCGTGATCTCCGTCCTATCGCCATCCGGCTGCAACGTGAACCGTCCGGTGAAGCTGGCGGGGCCGCCTTCACCTTTCTGAGCCAGGAGCCGCCCTGGCTCAAACTCAGTGATTTCCACGGTCACATCAGCTGTGACGGCGCCCTGCCTGACCTTCTGGTGGAACCTGGTGCCGACGCCCACAGGACCGTCAGTCAATTTCTCCACCTCAAGTATGTCCGGCACCCACTCAGGCGCTCTTTCGACGTTTGCCAGGTAGGCAAATACCTCGTCTGGCGTTCTATTCACGGTGGTCTTGATAGTACCTTCTGTCACAACACCTCCCCTCCGCAGTGGCTCTTAGTGTCTGAGCCAAGCGTCAATCCCTGGACAATCTTGGTGTTCGGCAGGCGTCTGAACAGATCCGGAGACACTCTGATCTTGCATAACCGGCTGCCCCCGCCGAGTATCACGTAGTCCAGGTCCATAAGCAGTTCATCCACATATACAGGCAGATCATCCGGCAGCCCCAAGGCTGTCACGCCACCGATCATCATCCCGGTAAGCGCTGACGTTTCTTCGGGCTTTGCGAACGAGAGCCGGGATACCCCCATAAGCCGCTTAACGGCATGGTTCACGTCCAGCCGCGTGTCTGCCCGCACCACACAGGCGCAGTACTGTTTGGGTTCCTTCTTGGACGCCACAATTATTGTGTTGCCGGAGTTTTCCAGCGGGTACCCGTACTTCTTGGAGAACTCTGCCGTGTCAGCGAAATCAGGGTCGATTCGCACGACTTCGTAAGGCGCATCCAGGCTCTCCAGTTGGCCGATTGCCTTATGTTCGATCTCCTGTCCGTCACTCACTCGCTGTCTCCAAATTTGGTGCAAGCAGGGCAGCGGCTTCCGGATGCCCTCTGCTGGCGGCGATGTCGGCCGCCGTCTCGCCTTTGTCTGTCTTTGCTGTTGGATCCGCGCCACGCCTGACAAGAAGGCTCACAAGCTCAAGGTCTCCACGTGCCGCCGCCAGGTGAAGCGGTGTGTAGCCGCCATGCTCAGCCGTGCTGACCGGGGTGCCTGCGTCCAGTAGCTTTTGCACCACCTGGTGGCTGCCCATGCCCGCGCACGCTGCGTGCAGAGGCTGGTTTCCCATGCTGTTCTTCGACCATGTGTCGACGTGGGCTCCGTTCTGTAATAGCAATGTCACCGCATGGGTATGGCCGAAAAAGCAGGCCAGGTGAAGTGCGGTCCAGCCATCATGGCTGTACGTGTTGGACAAGCCCGGCTCATTGTCAAGCAGGATGCCCAACGTATCTGTCTGCCCTGCGGCAGCGGCTTCAAACACGTCTGGCTGAAAGCCATGACTCAAGAGCAGGTCAACGATTTCGCCAGCGCCTGAGTAGGCCGCTGCCAGGAGCGTGGAGTCCCCGGATTCGTTAGTCGCATTAACCAGCGAGGGGTCCCTGTCTAGCAGGCGGCCGGCTTCCTCAACGTCATTCGACTTTATGGCGGCAAACAGGTCATCTGTACCTGACACACAAAACTCCCCGGCAGCGTGGCCTCATCTGCCTGGATCCATGCAATCTGTCAATGAATTGTAAAAGCAATACCGTCGGGAATCGTGGGTGGCGTGAAACGGCAGTGTTTCGTTGTGCCGATTGGACTACATATTCCAGCGTACAGTGCCGCTGACCGTCTATTCCCGCAGGATGGCAGCAAGCGGACCGCCGGAGACCGGTCCACCGCCCAGCTGCCTGGGCATCGAGTCCAATGGCAGCAGGCATACGGTTCCACCGTAGCCAAGGGCGGTCACCGCCGCAAAATCGATTATGTCGTCATCATCCGGCCCCTGGCTTGATGACGAAATCACGCCTGACATATCCTCCTTGATCCGTCCCCACCACTCAGCCTCCTCCGCCACAAAAAGCTCCTGCACGCGGCCCTGTATTGCCATCCGCACGACCTCTTCAGCGTCATCCGTGGTGCGGTCGGTGGAGGAGAGGTCTGCGTAGCGCAGCACAGCCTGTTTGCGAGCCGCGCCCATGGATGCGCGGATGATCTCACGCCCTTCTTCCCTCAGGCGTTCAGCTTCAGTCCTGTCGGGGCTGCCCTCTATGGCATCGTCAAGGACATGAGGGTAAGTGTTGTGCTTCCTGTACAGCGCCAGGATTTCTTCAGCAGCAGACACTACCAGGGGAGCATCAGAGTCCTTCAACTCCTGCGCCACTGCGGTGGCCACATCACGTACGTATTCCTCCTCCAGGTGCTCCAGCGCAGAGTCCTTGTGTGTGCCGTGTCCGTGGAATCCTCTCTGGCTGTACCCGGAAGGGTGTGTCTGGACCGATTTTTCCGGGTCCTCGTACTTCTCCAGGTCAATCAGGCCACGCGGCATGCCTTCCACGTCTACCTCTTCGATGTCGCCGCTGGAGGCGTGAAACAGCTCGGCAGAGTTCCGGCTCAGCGCTATGACGTAGAAATCGGCGCCGCCACCCAGCGCCGGCAGGAGCGGCCGGGTCACAAGCCTTCTGCATATGGTCACCTGCTCCTCAACCGGGAATGGGACGTTGAGCGTGCGGACCATGCCGGGCGCGGCGAACAGCGCAAAGCCATCGCCTGGCTGGCCCTTCGGGTCCGCCGACTTGTCAGCCAAGGTCTCTTCCGCCTGTTCCAGCAGGCTGAGGAGTTCTTTCGAGTCCGCGGTTTCAGCGAGTCTTTCCCTTGCGCCCCGCAGCAGGTTGGAGAGGCGGATTGGGTTCTGGCGGACCTGCGGTCCGGCGGATACCACCGGCATATACAGGGAAACACACGGCCCCTGTCGCTCTGCGCCCAGGTCAATAATTGTGGACTTGGTGATCTTGTCCAAGGTTTTCCTCCAACCAGGCGATTAGCCAGGCCGCCGGGATTTCCGGAGCGCCTGGCGCTGTCATTTGCCATCTGTGCTGGGGAATTTCTAGCGAACCAGAAGGGATTGCTGGTTCTACATCGCAACAGGGCCGCGGCGGGGAGCCCTGGTCAACTTGAACGGCCGCGTGGGCCATTCGGGCGCAATCATCACGCAACCGTTGCGTCTGCAGCGCTGATCCTATGCACTATGATGTGAGAGACCGGGGCTGGCCGCAACCGGACTGCAGGAAAATGCCCCGGAAGTGTGGGAGGCGCGTACGCCCTATGGGCAAAACGTACTGGATGCTCGTTACAGATCAGGAGAACTTCAATATCACCCGTGAACGGGGGTTCTCGGTACAGGGCATCGACACAAAAAACAGGCGCAAGGCAGTGCGGATGGGACCCGAGGACCGGATCGTGTACTACGTGTCTGATCGCAAGGGCTTTGCTGCCACCGCCACTGTTACTTCTGACCACTTTGAGGAGCACTCACAGGTCTGGAAGCATTTCCGGGAGAAGGAAGACTTCCCTCACAGGGTTGAGATTGCCGCGGATGTTGTCCTCGATGAGGACAATTTCCTGGATGCCTTCCAGATTGGCCCCACGCTGGAGTACATCAAGAAATGGCCGCCAGAGCAATGGCCCATGGCGTTTTTCGGCATGTTGCACATTATTCCGCAGAGGGACTTCAACTACCTCGAAGAGGAGATGAAGCGGGTCCACAAGAAGGTTGGCCGACGTCGGGCGAAGCGACAGAACGACGCGATTGGCATGGGCGGCATGTCAGGCGAAGAGGATGGTCCGAAAGAGCCGGGCGCCGGCAACGGCACCTTTGATGCCTCGGACGATTACGAGGATGAAGACGCGGTTGGCCCTGCTCCAGGTGATGACGAGCTTATCGACGTAGACCGCATCGAGAACTGACCTTTGTCTGCCCATCCAGGCACGAGGGGGTCTTGCTGTTGCCTCGCCAGCCACTGTTGTGTGGCGAACGAACCCCTATGAGGCTTTGGCCACGCTGGATTTGAGTGGGTCCTTGGGGCCCAGGCCAAAGTTGCCGGCGTACAGCTCCGAGAGACGAGCCAGCTCATCCTGCGGCAGGTCATTTATATCCGGGGCGGCCGCATACTCATCAAGCTCGTCCATCGTCGTCATGGTCGGCAGCACCGATGCCATGATCGGGGGTGTCAGGCAGAACTTCACCGCGATCTGGCCCACCGTCGCCTTCTTGCCAGACAGCAGGAAGTCTATCTGCCGCAGCTTCTCAATTGATTTGGTCATCCACTGCAGCTTGCGGTAAGCCCTGTGGTCGCCTGCTTCGAACGGCACCTCGTCAACTACGGTGTCCTTTGTGTAGGTGCCGTCCAGCATCCCTGAGGCATGAGGTACCCGGCTGTACAGGCCCACACCGGCCTCTTCCGCTGCTGCCAGGAAGTCTATGGCAGGGTCCTGCTCCAGGATTGAGTAGATGATCTGGGCGGGAACGCGGCGTTCCCGAATGGTGTACAGGCCCTCTTCCAGCCAGCCAATGTCGGGGCCGACTGCGACCGCGTAAGCCCTGATCTTGCCGTCAGCCTTCAAGTCCTCAAGGGCTGCGAATGTATCGTCACGCTGGATGGCTGACAGCCTGGCGTTGTGAAGCTGGTAAAGGTCTATGTAGTCGGTCTGCAGCCGTCGCAATGAGGACTCGCATGCCTTTTTTACGAAGGCAGGCTCCCAGTTCTGTGGCCGCTCCCGGTGGCTGCCCTCCGCCCGCGGCGCATCGAGGTCATATCCGAACTTCGTGCCGATCACCAGTTCCTGCCGCCGGTCCTTCAGGGCCTTTGGGATGATCTCTTCGCCATAGCCTGATCCGTACGTGTCGGCGGTGTCGAAAAACGTGATTCCGAGGTCGGCGGCACGCCTGAGCAGCGCTATGCCTGCCTCTTCATTCACTTCGCCCCACCAGTTCGTGCTCACACTCCAGACGCCGAAACCAACTTCCGAGAGCACAAGGTCCGTCGACGCCAGTTTGCGGTACTTCAAGCCATCACCTTTCTGGATGTGGAACAGGTCAAGCGTCCGGCCTCAGACTCCCGCTTTTGCCGTGGCCAGGGCGTCTTTTATGTCGGTCGACAGCGCGTCGAATCGCCGTTGTGTGAGTGCAGGTGTGGTCACGCCCACAGGGTATTCCTCCACGAACTGCACCCATGACTTGCAGCCGCCGTACTCGGGCATCACCATCAGCGCCTGCGGCTGCTGTAGACGATGGCAGCGGAGAAGGATCACGTTGAGGGGGTGCCTCGGCTTCCAGTTCGCCCGTTTCACGGCATAGTCTTCGGACCAGATGTGGAACCGGTCCAGCGCACGGACAGACGCCTCATCGCTGATTTCGATCACATCGGTGATTTCAGCGTATACAGAGAGAGTTACCATATCGTCGAAATCGGCCGGGTCCTTGCCGTTTAACAGGTGCTGACGCTCTGGTTTCAGCAGGGCGGCGCCTTCATGGAAGTGGCCGGGATACATGAAGAATCCCCGGTGCTCAATCTTGAAGTGCCTGCCGTCTTCTCTTATCCCGCCCTTGCGAAGCAGGATTATTTGCTGGCCTTCGGAGAGCGCGTCAATGGTGACGGCCCACTCCTTGAGGCCTATGTCTGAGGATCCCGGTATCAACTGATCCCTCTGTCAAAATCCTTCGTGTTCAGATTTGATGGGACTATTCTAACCAGCCACAGGCCAGTCGGAACGGCGTGACGGAATTGGGTTGGCATGACTGATTTCATAGTGACAATCCCGGGCATCCCGGTGATGTACGTGGAGGGAGAGTACGGCAGGCCAATTCCTGAGCAGGCCCCGGGCCTTCAGGACGCTGGAATGGCCGCTTTCATCACCTCGCCGCGCATCTCCAGCATCTCCAATGCGTTCTGCGTAGTGTGCTCCTGGACTTCCTCAACCTCAACTTCGTGAAGCTCCGCAAGCTTCGCTGCCACCAGGGGGATGTCTCGTGGCTCGGTCCATTTCTCACGCTTTGGCTTGAAGGGCTGGGGGTATGCATCGGTCTCCAGGACAATCCGGTCCAACGGGACCTTCGCCGCCACTTCCTGCAACTCCGGCAGACGTAGAAGCGGCTTGGCCATCGATATGTAAAAACCCAGGTCCAGGATTGCCTTTGCGTACAGCCAGTTGCCCTGGAAGTAGTGTGCAGCGCCGCTCAGGTCGCCCTTCTGCTCGTCGGACAGCACACGCAGCGCCGCCTCCTGGGACTCTCGAACGTGGAACACGATGGACAGACCATGTGACCTGGCGATCTGTATCTGCGCCCTGAACGCCCGCTCCTGCATGGCATGGCCGGGGCTTTCCGGCTGATGGTCAAGCCCTACTTCGCTCATGGTCACAACCTGCGGAGACCCGGCCATCCGGTCCAGCTCGTCCATATCAGCCTGTGTCAGCTCGCCTGCCAGGTCCTGCGGATGCACGCCCACGCCTGCAAACAGTCGTGGATGCTCCGCCGCAATCTCCACGCAGCGCCGACTGCTCTCGACGGTGACGCCTGCGGAGATTACCGCTCCCACGCCGGTACCCAATGCGCGTTCCATGATTCCCGAAAGTTCAGAGGGATCGTGCTGGTCTATGTGAGTGTGAACGTCTATGTACATGCCATGTCCTGTCCATGATCTGCACACTATCGTATTTGACCTGCCAGCCATGTCCTGCACGTGGTTCCGTCCGGCCAACCGGCGTATAGTTACGGCCCGCGCCCACCGGGCAGTTCTGCCGCTCTGGTGGGCACGCCCAGATGATGAGACGCCTCACGGGTCATGCAAGGAGCCTTTCATATGCGACCGGGATTCGGACAGTTCAGAGACGCCACACCAGAGTTCCTGCGCTTCGCTGCACAGTACGGCGCAACTGACATTCTCCTCAACGCTCCCAACTTGCCAGCGGTCAACGGACGGTGGATGCAGCACGACCTCGTGAAACTGCGCCTTACCGTGGAGTCTTACGGCCTCAAACTCTCTGCCCTGGAGAACGTGCCTACCAGCTTCTACGACCACATCATGCTGAACGGCCCGAAGCGGGATGAGCAGATCGAGAACATGATCGCCAATGTGCGCAGCATGGCGCGCGCCGGCATTCCCATATTCGGTTACAACTGGATGCCCTCCCACGTCTGGCGCACCACGCCGAAGCTGATCCGGGGCGGCGCTGTGGCCACGGCGTTCAATCTTGAAGAAGCGAAGAAGATGCCGCTGACCCACGACCGTGAATACACGGAAGAGGAAATGTGGGAGAACCTGGAATACTGGATCAAGATCATCACGCCCATCGCTGAGGAGGAGGGCATACGTCTGGGCATCCACCCGTGCGACCCGCCCGCTGAAAAGTTGGGCGGCATCCCGCAGCTTTTCCGGTCATATGACAACTACCGCCGGTACCTGGCGATCTACGACTCTCCGCACAACGCCATCGAGTTCTGCCAGGGGACCATCTCCGAGATGGCGGACTCTGCGGGCGACAACCTCTACAACTTCATCGATGAAATGGCCCGACGGGACAGGATCCTGTACGTCCACTTCCGCAACGTCTCTGCGCCCAACCCCAACGACTTCCACGAGGAGTTCATCAACACCGGCCATGTGGATATGTACCGGGCCATGAAGACGTACCATGACGCCGGGTACAAGAGCTTCTTTATTGATGACCACGTCCCCCACACCCACCAGGACACGCAGTGGGGCCACCGGGGCCGGGCATTCGCCAACGGCTACATCCAGGCCATGATCGAGGCGGTAACGAAGCAGGGGAAGGATAAGTAGGAGAGACTGTGCTGCACCCGGTGGAAGACGTTAATGTCCAGCTTCTCTCCACCGGAGGCAATGTGCTTTCCTCGCCATCCCGATATGAGCGTCATAGCTGATGGCCGTTAAGGACCTGCTGGCGATTCGAGAACGAGAACTGACAAGCCTCAAGAACCGGCTGGCTCAGGTTCTGGAAGCCGACCAGCGCGTACGGGCTGCCTGGCTCTCCGGCTCATTTTCTCGAGGAGATCACGATGCGCTCAGCGACCTTGATCTGTCGGTAGTCGTGTCCAGCCAGCCCATGGCTGAGATCGTCGCCAATCGTCATGAGTACGTAGCTGACGCGTCGGATCCGGTCCTGTTGCTTGATGTGCCACAGAACGCACCACCTGACGGTGCTTACCTCCTGGTCTTCTACGCTGGCGAGGTTGGTCCGCTGCACGTGGATTGGTTCTGGGAACCTGACTTCAAGGCCCGCAAGCCTGACGACGCGTTAGTACTGTTCGATCGTACAGAACTACCAGTCATGCCTGGCGCGGAGTGGCGTCGCGATGCTCACCGCCCGACCGGCTCTTCATCAGGAGTTGCGATCGAACCAATCGAACCCGTTACCTGGAAGATCACATACTTTTGGGCAATGAGCTTGATCGTGGCAAAGTACATCGCGCGGCGCAGAGGTGAGACTGTCGCTCGGATGACCGGGGTGATTGATAGAACGTTGGCTGAGTTAGCCGGGATACTCGAGGGCTGCCGCGCCCACAAGCGCAGTGGCTCACTAATGCCGCCTGATCTGGCAGCAGAGACTCCATCCGTGCAGCTAGTGTAATGTCGCATAAGTAATGTTGTGTGATTGTTGGGGATAGATTAGATT
>JBBDMW010000041.1:0-15397 GCA_040878005.1 Dehalococcoidia bacterium | reverse complement strand
ACACTCTTCGAGGCTCGCCTGTCGGCTCGGGGCTTTACTTGCTTCGCGTCGGACAATGGGCGGCTCGGGTGTCCGGTCCAGACAAAAAGGGCGGTTGAGACCAAGGGTGGCGAGACGAGGACAAGGTGGCGACGAGGTCACCTGGCGGGTGGGTGAGGTGTTGGCAGGGCGGCCATTCGCGCCGCCCTGCCCTGTCGTCTATGCGTCCCGTCTTTTCAGGACCATGTATGCACCGCCAACGAAGGCAATGAGCCACACGGCGAGCGCCACCACTGCGACCTCAAAGTCGAGGTACATGAGTGATGAGTCATCGAGGTGCTGGATGGCGATGCTGTCAGTCACGGGGCCGAGGACGAAGCTGAGTACGTTCTCCTGCCACCAGGCCGGCAGCAGCCCTCCGAAGATGCCGGGGGCGAAGATGAGCGCCAGTATGGCGGTAATTGCTCCAGCAGTGCTGCGGAGGAGCACAGCGATGGCGGCGCCCACAATGGGATACGCAGGGCTTACCAGGATGACGCCGATCATGGCGCGTACTGCGTCTTCATCACCCAGGCCGGCAGATTCCATGCCGTATGAATTGAAGATGGCCAGTCCAACGGACAACATCCCAAATGTGGCGATGGCTCCGGCCACAAGCGATACGGCGGCGATTACCAGGACCTTGGCCATGAGGACTCGACCGCGCCGGGGTGTTGCCGTCAGTGTCAGGCGCATCATGCCCGAGGAGTACTCGTTCGTAACCACGGTCACGCCCAGCACCGAAATCAGGATGGCGAAGAATACGCTGCCAAACAAGCTAAAAAGGACGGGATTGAACTGTGCCCGTTGATCCGGGGGCCACTCTTCCCATGTGCTGCCGACGATTAGCGACATGAGAGCAGACATGCCCACGGACAGGATTATGGCGAGGCCGATGAAGATATAGGTGGACCGTACGGAGCGCAGCTTGGTCCACTCAGAGAGCAGTGTTGCAGCGAACCCGGGGCCGCCGGCAGGCAGTGTGGATGATTGCGAGGTGGCATCAGCTGTTGTCATGTCAGTTGGTCCTTTCGTCGGTCAGTGCGCGAACAGTCTCGGCCACGTCGGACGCATCAGCCTGTCCGGCGGCGCCAGTCTGAAACTCGGTGCTGTCACGGGTCAGCTCCAGGAACGCTGCTTCCAAGCTGGCCCGCTGGGTAGACAGCTCGTGGAGGCGAACATTATTCGTTGCAGCAATGTCGCTGATGTGTGTGGCGTCCATCCCTGTCACCAGTAACGCCCCATCTGCGCCATTCCGGACCGTGGCGCCCTGGGACGTCAGCAGCGGCGCCAGCTCCTCCTTTTGCGGGGATATGACCTTCACGTGGCTGCTAGAACTGCGCTGGGTCAGGTCGCTGACGCTCATGTCTGCAATGAGGCGCCCCCTGCCTATCACGAGTACGTGGTCGGCCGTTTCCCCCATTTCGCTCATAAGGTGGCTGGAAACGAAGATCGTCCGACCCTCGGATGCGAGGCGCTTCATGAGGGTGCGAATCCAGATTATGCCCTCGGGGTCCAGGCCATTCACCGGTTCATCGAACAGAAGTATGCCGGGATCGCCCAGCAGAGCTGCCGCGATGCCCAGGCGCTGGTACATTCCGAGGGAGAACCCTCCGACGCGTCTTCCGGCAACATCGGTAAGGCCGACGGTGTCGAGGACCTCATCGATCTTACGGCGGGGTATGCCGCCCGCCTGCGCCAGCCAGAGCAGGTGGTTGTATGCGCTCCGATTGCCGGTTACTGCCTTGGCATCGAGTAAAGCCCCGATCTCCTGCATGGGCGCTGGCGAGCGCTGGTAGGACCGCCCATTCACCGTCACCGAACCCCCAGTTGGGTTATCCAGGCCAAGGATGATGCGCATCGTCGTGGTTTTGCCAGCACCGTTGGGGCCCAGGAAGCCGGTCACGACGCCTGGTCTGATCTCAAACGACAGTTGGTCCACGGCAAGGGTTGATCCATACCGTTTTGTCAGTCCTCTTGCTTCAATCATCAAAACTCCTTTCGTTGATTCGTTTCATGCAGTGCGGCAATACCCACGGCCACATGGTCTCGCCGGACCTACGCAGCACCATCAAGAATCGTACCGTAGGCCAGGCCATGCCATCGTTTCCAGTCGCGATATGGATGGCCCAGCCATACCTGTTCCCGCGCTGCTCATGCCAGTCAGGCCTCATTGATCTCAACATCTTCTCCGTGCCGGTTGCCTGCGGACTGCGGCTCGCAAGATGCTCACCGTGCCGGGCCCCTGCCCGTACTGTTGGCACGGACAGAATTGCAAGGGGGAGCGGTGATCTTGCACCTATCTCCTTTGCACAAGCTGTCGAACGATCAGCTGCAACGTCCGGTTCATGCCCCCTTATTCCTTAGTGGAACGTCCCTGATGACGAGCCACCCCAATCCTCCTATGAGCAGGGCGCCAAGAAGCGGCACCACCATCGATACCGGTAGCGGCAGCACGCCGAGACCAAGGTCCTCCATGAACGGTGGCACAGAGCCAAAAGGCCACCAGTCCGCCGGAGACAACGCCATTTCGGCCACGGCCATCAGAAGAATCACCGGCGGAATGACGATGCCTCCCAGGCCTCCATCCCGGTAGAAGGCGGCTCCCAACAGCGCCCCGGCAGCGCCCCAGACCAGGAACCGCAGCCAGTACTCAATCAAGACCAGGTGCAACTCGCCCGGCGACGTGAACAGGTGTGAAAGGGATAAAGCCTGTGGCCATCCCGCTAGCTGATAGAGCCCAGCCTCCAGCACAAACCCCAAGACCATTAGGAGAGCGCCGAAGGCCGAGAATGCAATGAGAAATTTGCCAATCAGTTGGGCAACGCTCCGCCGTGTCTTACCATGAGCAACGTGTATCGGCAAAACCGAATAGCCGAAATGAACCCCGATAAATAGCACATACCACCGGGGGACTTGTGTGGCTGCCTGCTCCCACCCGCTGACGGAAATACCCCGAAAGATGGCAACTCCTACGATGAGGGAAGCGACGGCGACCGCGAATCCGGCACACAGCAGGCCAGCGAACAGCATGTGTTGGGCCAGAAGATGCTTCGTCAAGGCAGCGGTGCGTTGTTGCGCTGTTTGTGTCATCGGTCGCCTCCCTTGGGAGCAGTCAGATGAACAAACAGGTCCTGGAGAGCGATGGGCTCTACGCCAAGTCCAGCGGTGCTCGCATCACGGAGGCTCGTTGCATCCAGCTCACCGTAGACTGTCACTGACTTCGTGCGGCCCAGCTGCCGAGTCGCCAGCACCCTGTGGCTGTCCACGAACCGGTCCACCAGGTCGGCGGGACCGGTGATGGCCGCGCCGCGCTCCCGCAACGATTCCACATCGTCATGCAGAAGCAGCTTCCCCTCGTCGATGATCACCACCTCCTCGAACAGCGAGCCAACCTCCTCGATCAAGTGCGTCGAGACGATGATGGTACGGGGATGCGCCATGAAGTCGGCCAGCAGCTCGTCGTAGAACAGGTATCGTGATGGCGCGTCCAACCCCAGGTAGGACTCGTCAAACATGGTCACCGGGGCGCGCGAGGCGAGCCCGAGCGTGATGCCCAATGCCGACTGCTTGCCGCGGGAGAGGGCCTTCACCTTCTGGTTCAACGGAACTCCAAAACGTTCCAGCAGGTTTGCAGCATAGCCAGCATCCCAATTGGGCCGTAGGTAACCCGCCAGGTCCAAGGCTTCCCTGACGGACTCGTTCATTTCCACATCGCCGGCCTCACGGATGAGACAGACCTGAGGCATCACCTCCGCGTTGTCGAAGACTGGCTGCCCGCCAATGCGGACCTCGCCACGCGAAGGCTTGCGGAAGCCTGCAAGAACCGAAAGCAGCGTTGTCTTGCCCGATCCATTGCGCCCCAGCAATCCATGGATCTTCCTGCCGTCGAGCTGCAGGGAGAGGTCCCGTATAGCCACGGTGTCCCCGTAGCGCAGAGTAAGATTGGCCGTCTCGATGGATAGCGTCATTGCCCTTCCTGACGTGCCAGCTTGTCGATCCGTTCCATGACCTTCCACAAAGGGATGCCGATCGCCTGCGCTTCCGCCACCATCGGGTCTACCACTTCAGAGAAGAAACGCTCCCGGTGTTGGGCAAGCAATCTCTCCCGTGCGTCCGGCGCGACGAACATCCCGACGCCACGTTTCTTGTAGAGGAGGCCATCGTCCATGAGCTCCTGGAACGCCTTGGCGGCGGTCGCGGGGTTGATCCGGTGGAAGACGGCGTACTGGTTCGTGGACATGACCTGGTTGTCTGCAGCAAGCACACCGCTCAAGATGTCTGCCTTGATCTGCTCAGCGATCTGCCGGTAGATGGGACTCCGGTCATCGAACATGCGACCCCTTCTATGGTTCATTACTACACTAATTAACCATAGAGGCAGTCAGGCGGCATGTCAAGGCAGCACTCCACTTCTACAGCGGTGCTGCGAGCGTTGCCGCAGCGAGAATCCAGGCGCTTCCGTGAGGTTCTGGAGCACGAAGGGCAAGTAATTTGGATGGGTCGTGGTAGTTGAAGTGGATCGCGAAGGCTCCTCAACCCCGGGTCTGTCGTTTGTACTTGCTTCGCGTCGGACACTCTTCGAGGCTCGCCTGTCGGCTCGGGGCTTTACTTGCTTCGCGTCGGACACTGGGCGGCTCGGGTGTCCGGTCCAGACAAAAAAGAAGCGGTCGAGGCAAAGTAGGCGGCCGACCTTAAAGAGGGCGTTAGGGCAGACAAAAGGTGGCTAGACTGAGGTGGGTGGGGCTGGTGCCGTGAAGGCTAGGATGAGCGCTTGCGGTCCGCAGCCTCGAAAGCGGCGCCGAGGCCGGCGCCAATGGCGACGCCTATGGCGATGTTGTCCATGAGCAGCCCAAAAATCAGGCCAAGGGCGAGGCCGCCCCCCATACCCATGCCGGTTGATTTTCGGCGCCCGCGCCGACCGTCGTCATTCATGGAAACGCCTTTGATGGTTGTTCGTGCGGAGGGTAAACAGCAATCTATGAAGAGTCAACAGGAGCGGCAGTGGTTACGGGCACAGCATGTGGCAACCTTGCTTAGCAAGGCGTAGTAGGCGCCGAGTGGTGGTCACAGTGGGCCGCCAAGACTCCGTCCACCCCAGGTCTCTCGTTTGTACTTGCTTCGCTCGACCCGCTGCCGCGGGAACCCCGACTCTTCGAGGCTCGCCTGTTGGCTCGGGGTCCGGTCGAGACGACAGTCTGGTGGCGTGGTAGTTGGAACGGGTCGTCGGTGGTTTGGTTGCGCGAGGAGAGATTCTTCGCTTTGCTCAGAATGACGCTGCGGGCTGTTGCGGGTATGGCGCGGCAGGCAGCGGAAGAGGTCGCAGAAAGCTGCGACCCTACCGTGTCGTGATGGTGGAAGGCGTGACGTGGTGACCGTCGAGGGATGGCAGAACTGGTTTCCAGCCTGCCAGGGGAAGACAGGTGGGGTGCGTGGCCGCCGGGTCATTCTGCCACCTGGGCCTTGCAATGCAAGTTAGCCTGGTTTCTCTCCCAACATGACGAAGCGCGTTGGCACAGAGTGCGTCGCTATACGCACCCTCGCAAACTGCGCATCCTCCAGTAAGGCGCGTAGTTCGCCCTGGGTGATCATTCCACAACCGACGAGGGCCTCATGCAGCTGGACCCCGGCATACATCTTATACACGGGGTTCTCCCGATACGCCCGGGGTGAGTCGGGGTATGGCAGCTCTGAGACGACAACGGCACCGCCCGGTTTCAGTGCGCGTCGGACGCGGTTGAGCACATTCTGATACTCAACCCAACCACCAGTTTCGTGCAGCGTGATATTCATCGTCACGAGATCGAAGGCGTCCTCATCCTCGAAACCATTGGCGTCGCCCTGGCGAATCTCCACTCGATCGGCGAGGTCCGTCTCAGCGAGGGATCGACGTGCGAGTTCGATGCTTGGCGCGTCGGGCTCGAGGCCGACGACCCGAGCCTGCGGGAAGCGCCGAGCGTAATGGATAACATGATGTCCGCCACCTGCGCCGATATCGAGGATCCGACCACCCGCTTCGAGACGCGCCAGCGTCTCCGGGGCTTGAGGCAAAACCTGGTCCGTGATCATGACGCAGTCTGGCTTCGTCGTGTTCTTAAGGGCTTCGAGGATAAACGGTTCATGTTCGCTCCGCGGCCAGGTATCGCCCGTCCGAAGATATTCGGGGAAGGCGCGATAGTCCTCGTATAGTGCGGTTATAAACTGAATGCGGCCGCCCATGAACTGCGGATCGGATCCGTCCAGCAGCAGGGACTCCATATGGGGCGCCATCTGGTAGCCGGAAGTCTCGTCCCAATCGAGGAGATGAAAGGCGTATGCGCCCCGGCACCAGACCTGCACGTACCGCAGCTTGTAGCCCAGCTTGTCAGCCAGGACATCGTCGGTGACGCCTCGTTCCCCGGCGTCGGCAACGGCGCGGAGCAGGCCCGCTTTCAGTCCGATATCAATGAACCACGCCGCCTGGTTGCCCAGCACATACCCCAGGACCCTCTCAAACTGTGCTTCCTTCGACAAGGGTTCCGCTGGCATGGGACTCCTCCTTACCCCTCGGTCAGAAACGCCAGCACCTCGCGCACAAAGAGGTCCGGCGCGGTCTGGTCCGCGTTATGTCGCTGTCCAGGCAAGACAACAATCCAGCTGTTGGGCAGGGCTGCGTCCACAACTTCGACGCCGCCCTTGAAGAACTGTGGGCTATCGCCGCCCGTCAAGAGCAGAGTCGGGACATGCAAGCCTTCGAAGCGCTGTGCGTCGAATTCGTAGCGCTCCTCTGCCCGTAACTCGCGTGGCAGGGTGTGGGCGGCTGCCATCCGCGCCGGCCATGCAGGCGTCGATTTGATCAATTCGATTTCCTGGGGAGGGATGTTGACGAACTCACGCATGAACGTGGTCAGGACTTCCTCGCGGTCACCCGCGTCCAGGAGCGCCTGAAGCCGGTCGACGCCACCTTCAGGCAAAGTGGCGCCAACCTCCAGCGGCTCGTACAACACAAGCTTGCGAATATTCTGGGTGAGCAATGCAGCCTCCAGGGAAAAGAGGCCGCCAGAAGAATGCCCCAGCAGATTGACTGGCTCCCCAATGCCGTCCACCACGGCGGCCACGTCTTCGAACTCACGCTCCATGGCGTAGCCGTCGCCATCGCCGCTCTCGCCCCGGCCTCGCCGGTCCATAGCGTAGACGGTAAAGTACTCCTCCAGCCCCGGAAGGATGGGTGCCCAGCGAGTGGAAGCGCCTGCCATACCGTGGACCAGGACTAATGGCGGCCCCGTCCCGCTGCACCGGCAGGCGATGGGCGTGCCATCCCTAGAGATAAACAGGGAAACCATGGCCTCCATGGCGTCTCCTCTCCCGCAGAGCGGGCGTCTCACGATTGCGGTTGTGCGATCACATTTCGCTCTGGTCAGACTGGATGTCCGCGCTAAAAGGCCTCATAGGCTCCTGAATTCCCTGTCCCAGAGCTTGCTCTAAACCGAGAATGGCTTTACGGACGGGTAAACGGGCTACCATTGGACAAACATTGGCATTACTACGTGTGTGTAGCCTTCGTGGCGGCCGGCGCGGAAGACGCCGGGGCTGGAGGGGGTGGTGGTTTCGAGGGCTACTTCGTCTCCGTCCATGACGTTCAGGACGTCGATGAGGAACTTGCTGTTGAAGGCCACTTTTGACTCCTCGCCTTCGACGGCGGCCTGGACCACGCCCTCGTTGTCGCCCATCTCTTCTGCGCGCGAAGTGACCTTGACCGTGCCGGGCTGGTCGTCCTGTCCGGGGGAGATGACGAGGCGGATGATGCCGCTGCCGTCACGGGCGAAGATGGATGATGCCCTTGTGGCCTGCAGGATGCGGTGGAGGTCGACTTTTGCCCTGGTGCCGTAGCTGGTGGGGATGAGCTTTTCGTAGTCCGGGAAAGTTCCCTGCACGAGCTGTGTCACCACTTCCACGTTTTCCAGCTTAAAGAGAGCCTGGCTGCGGGCCTCCGTGATGGTGAACTGGACGTTTGAAGCCTGAGAGCCAAGCAGGCGGCCGACCTCAGACATGGTCCTGGCGGGCACGATAACGCCGATCTCGCCGTCGACCGGCGAGGCCAGCTTGCCCTTCTCCACGGCCAGCCTGAAGCCATCGGCGGCTGCGAGAGTGTAATCTTCGCCATCCAGCTCCACCTTCACGCCGGTCAGCACAGGGCGCGAGTCATCGCTGGCGGCAGCAAAGACCACGCGATCAAGCGCGCCGCGGAAGCCGTCGGCCGGGATGGTGGCTGTGGGACCGTCCTCGACTGTTGGGATAGGCGGAAACTCCTCGGCATCGGTACCGTTGATGGTGGCCGTGAAGGTATCGCACTTGATGCGAATGCCCTTTGGCTCATCGATGAGCTCGATCATCACCTTTTCATTCGGCAGCGAGTTGACGAAATCGGTCAACATGCGGGCCGGGATGGTGATCGCGCCCTCGCTCTCGATCTGAGCGCCGATCCAGGTGCTGATGGCTATCTCAAGGTTGGTGGCCGTGAGCTTGAGGCGTGAATCGTCCGTCTGTATCAGGACGTTTTGAGTTACAGGAAGAGTCGCTCTGGCCGCCACGGCCCGGCCCACCGTGGCAAGTCCCCGGCTAAGGTTTTCCTGGAGACAGGTGACCCACATGCGCTGACCTCTGGAGATAATCGCTTTTATACAAGATAGTGTGGCGAGTATAGGAACGAACACAAGCCATCGTCAATTTGCACGAGGTTGAGCAGTGCGGTCAAGTGCCAACTGGCGGGTTTTTGCGGGGTACGGCGACGAATTTCATTAGAATCGGCTGGATGAGAGTGAAAGTTGAACTGCCGGAGCGTTGGTCCGGCGATGGAGGCATCCCATAAACGAGCCAGAGGTACGGGAACTGCTTGAGCAGGTTGCGGCGGGCGCTGTGACGCCGCAGGAGGCATCGCGGCGGCTTTCGGCGGTCGGGGGCCCAACAGAGAACCTGGGGTTTGCCCTGCTGGACCACGAGCGCCAGTCCCGCACAGGCTTCCCGGAAGTCGTCTTCGGCACGGGCAAGACGCCCGGGCAGATCGCCGAGATTGGGTCACGCATATTCGAAAGGTCAGGCGTGCTGCTGGTGACGCGCACGGACGCGGCTGCATTCGATGAAGTGACGAAGCGGGTGCCGGGGGCCGTATTCAACGAGACAGCGGGCCTGGTGTGGGCCGACCGCCGGGGGGTCGAGCCGCACATTGAGGGCGTGGCCGTTGTTACGGCGGGCACCTCCGACCAGAAGGTGGCGGAGGAGGCGTCGGTGACGGCCACGCTGATGGGGTGCAGGGTGCAGCGGATCACGGATGTGGGCGTGGCGGGGCTGCACCGCCTGGTGGCGAGGCTGGAGGACCTGCGGCGGGCACGGGTGATAGTGGTGGCGGCCGGAATGGAGGGAGCGCTGCCGAGCGTGGTTGCGGGACTGGTGGCTGCGCCTGTAATAGCCGTGCCGACGAGCGTGGGCTACGGGGCGAGCTTCAATGGCCTGGCGGCACTGCTGGCGATGCTGAACTCGTGTGCGGCCGGGGTATCCGTGGTGAACATAGACAACGGGTTTTCTGCGGGGTACCAGGCGGCGATCATAGCCGGCGCAGGGCGCGATGGCGGCTGAGGGGCAGGTTAGTCGGCGGGTTTGTGAGCCAACGGTTCGCGGCACATCTGGATCTGCGTCATGACGCGAAACGCCCCGCCGGGCTGAGCCAAGCGGGGCGTTTTTGTCGTTCTGCGTGGCGGGTGACCGCTAGAGTTCTTTCAGGTAGGCGATCAGGTCAGCGAGCTCCTGGTCGCTGAGATGTGCGAAGGTGGGCATTACGGCTGGGAAGCCGTCTACAACATAAGCTCCCGGCTCCCGCAGCGACTGTTCAAGGTACTCGTCAGCGGAAAGTTCCGGAACCCGGGTTTCCGCCCTTTCTTCTACTCCGGCAAGGCCGGGACCAAGCACCGTATCGGTTCCGGTTGAGTGACAGGTGGAGCAGGCGTGTGTTGCCGATGTAAAAAGCGCCTCGCCAGCCACGGGGTCTCCATCGATTGGCTCCGGCGTCTCCTGCGGGGTTTGCGTGGGCTCGCCGCCCGGGTCCGGCGTGGGCGTGGACGGGGCTGCTGGCGTTGGGCTGAACGGGACCATCGTTGCGGGAGGCTCTTCTGCTTCTCCACAGGCGGAGAAGATCAAGACTCCCGATATCATGACAGCCATCAGGCTGCCTAACCGTTTGCGCGACACCTTGGTCAGACCTCCGGTCTTGTTAATGCGTGCAGTTAAGGGCGCCCGGCTACTGAAATTATAGACCCGGAGCGTTCGTGAAACCTTTCACAGGATAACACGTCCGACATTGGCGCGGCCGGGTTGGGAGCGCGGGTCTGGGATGGCGTGGCTGTGTGCCGCGAGTTAATCGCTGGTGCGCTTCACCTCGATGGTTTCGCCGGGGGCGAGGGCTACCCTGCGCATCTGGATGCCCAGCTTGAGGAGCCAGTAGCTGAGAGTAGCCTTGCTAACGCCCAGGCGCTTCGCTGCGCCGGTGAGCCCCATCTCGTTCACCATCTCAGGCAGAGCCTTTTCAAGGGGCCTGCGGATCTTCCTCTCCGCGTCGAGCATCTTCGTGGTCTTCTTCATGGTCATTAAGTGGCAACCCTCCATGCCGCGGCACCGCAAACCGCGGTTGATCGAAGCTTAGCGCAGGCCCCTGCTGCACGGCCTTCGACCCACACCACCCGTTTCCACCACTTCCATAGACCAGATGAGAGGGAAATGCTTTCATGACGACACGTGAAAGAGTAATGGACGTGAGCGAAACTGGTCAAATACTTGTTTAGAACCGTTTCCGGACGTGTTTAATACCTGTTCAATACTTGTTCCTTCTTTATTTCTGACTTTGGCTAGTCGTCAGCCTTTTCATCCTTCGGTCTTTGAGATTGGATTGTTCTTGGACATGGACGGGGCTGCGGCTGCGCATTAAGCCTGCGGGTTTGTGCGCTGGTTGTGTACAGAGTGCGTGTACGGATGGTTGAAAACGCGAAGCGGGGTGTCGTTGAACGACGCGGGCGTCGCGCCGGGTATGTGCATTTTTTGCGCGATGGATGTGCCGCTGTGGCCGCTGCTTTTCACCGCCCTGCCCGCCCCTGTTGATGCGCCTTGACTAGGGTGAGGCTGTACTTCCGGGCGGACGGTAGCAAGCCCGGCTGAAGGCGCGTCTTTTCCTGCCGACACAGACGTGATCCGTCGAGGCCGGTTTCAAAGAGGTAGCTGGGGCGGGCGCTGACGTACCCGAGGTAGTTTTCACTGGGCGAAAGCGCTCTCCGTGGCTCCTGGCGCGTCGGCAGTTCAGGCGGCCCTGTTCGCTAATGACTGTGGAACCCGATGCTGTAAGGCGACGTAAAACTGTGAGGGATCAGTCACGATTTATGGACCGTCGTCACCACATTCGTCCGCCCGGTGTCGTGCTAGACTCCGCGGTACATGCTCTGCATATCGGGAGCCGGCTTGAGTCGCTGGCTCCCGTTTTCATGATGTTCCTGGGCAGGCTGGAATGCCGCCCGGAGGTAAAACGCCATAGAGTTCGTAAATGACCTCATCCATGTCATTGAGGAGTTCGTCCTCGCTTTTTCCACGGATGTCTACGAGTTCTTCGGCTGGTTCGGCGTCGTTGTCCTGATGTCGATAGAGAGCACCGCCATTCCCCTGCCCAGCGAGGTGATCATGCCGTTGGCCGGGTGGAAGCTAGTGCTGGACCACGGACTGGGCCTGCCGTGGGTGTTCATGGCCGGTCTGTTCGGTGCAGTGGGGAGTCTACTGGGGTCGTTGGCTGAGTACTTCCTCGCGCGCGCGGGCGGGCGCCCTCTAATTGAGCGGTACGGGCACTTCTTCCTTATTACGCGCAAGGACCTGGTGCGGGCGGACCACTGGTTCGCCACACGCGGGGAACTGACGATATTCATTGCGCGCATGATTCCGGGGGTGCGCGGGTTCATCTCCATACCGGCGGGAATCGCCCGTATGAACATACTCAAGTTCAGCATTTACACGTTCCTGGGGGCGTTCCCGTGGACGTTCGGGCTGGCGCTCGGCGGGTACCTGCTGGGCGAGAACTACGACGAGATCCGGGAAGTCACGAAGCCTTTCGACATACCGATCATCATTGGCGCGCTGGGTTTGGTGTCATGGTTTGTGTGGCGGCGCATCAAGGAGATACGCGAAGAACGGCGGGGGGCCGTTTAGAGCCACCGTACTGGTGGCATCGCTCCCCACGCATGCAAAGGCCCTATACTGTGGGGCCAAGCAGCCCCCTGATCCGCGGGTTGTGCAAGCGGCAGGAGCGTGATGATGGTCTCAACAGCAGACGGCGAGAGGAAGACCAGGACCCTCAACGTAGAGGTCAACGGCGTTGCGGTTGGGTGTCCACAGGGAGGCCGGGTGCTGGACGCGGTGCGGGAGGCCGGTTTCGATGTGCCGACCCTTTGCTATGACGAGCGCGTTGGGCCGCAGGGCACCTGCAGGATGTGCCTTGTAGAGGTTGAGGTGGACGGTCGAAAGCAGACCGTGGCCTCATGCACGGCATTCGCCGACGATGCGATGACGGTGGACACGCACACGGATGCCCTGCGGGACTATCGTCGGACGCTGCTTGAGATGCTGCTTTCGGAGACGCCGCCGCCATCAGACTGCCCGAAGTGCAACTCCTTCGGCACGTGCGAGCTTCACGCTGCGGTGCAGGAGTACGAAGCGAAGTGGGACCGGTTCCCCAGGCTGAAGACCAGGGAGAAGGCTGACGACCCGAACCCGTTCATACAGCGGGACTACGACTACTGCATAGCCTGCTACCGCTGCACGAACATATGCAACGACTGGGAGCAGGCCGCCGCCATCACTGTGGATGGGCGCAGCCAGTCCAGCAAGATATTTTCGTTCTTCAACAACGACCTGCTTGATTCGCCCTGCACCTTCTGCGGACAGTGCATCAACACCTGCCCGACCGGCGCACTCACCGACCGCAAGATAGTCGGCAAGACTGACGCCACAAAGCTTGAGCGGACGAAAACGATATGCCCGTACTGCGGCGTGGGCTGCGGGATTCACCTGCTGTCGCAGGATGATGAGGTCGTGGGAGCAGAGCCTGACTTCTCGGCGCCGAGCCGGGGTTCGCTGTGCGTGAAAGGCCAGTTCGCATCGTGGGAGTTTGTGCGGAGCGGAGAACGGCTGAAGTTCCCTCTGGTGCGTGAGAACGGCACGCTGCGCAGGGCAAGCTGGGACTATGCGCTGGACGTGGTGGCCTCCAAGTTCAAGACGATCATCGCCAACGAAGGCCCGGACGCCATTGTGTGCTGGGCGTCGGCGCGCGTGGTAACAGAGGCGAACTACCTCATGCAGAAGTTCGCCAGGGTGGCGCTGGGCACCAACAACGTCGATAACTGTTCACGCACTTGACACGCTCCAACGGTCGCCGGTCTGGCGGTCATGGTTGGCAAGGGTGCGATGACCAACTCCATCGAGGAGCTGGCAGGGACAGATTTTCTGCTGGTGGCAGGATCCAACACCACTGAGTCGCACCCTGTCATATCGCTTCGCATGAAGCGTGCGGTCCGTAGAGGCGCGACGCTGGTGGTCGTGGACCCGCGCAAGATTGAGCTGACGAAGTGGGCCAAGCGTCACATACAGATCAAGATTGGCACAGACATAGCGTTCTTCAACGCCATGGCCCACGTGATCATTAACGAGGGACTGTATGACCGGGAGTACGTGGCGTCACGCACCGAGGGGTTTGAGCAGCTAGCCCAACACGTGCAGATGTACACGCCCGAGTTCGCATCAGAGATATGCGGCGTGCCGCCGGAGGACATCGTAGCCACGGCGCGGGAGTACGCAGCGGCATCGCCAAAGGCCGCCATCTGCTACACGCTGGGCATCACTGAACACTCTTGCGGCTCTCACAATGTGCAGTCGCTCGGCAACCTTGGGATGCTGTGCGGGAACTTTGGCCGGCCAAACGCCGGGGTGAACCCGCTGCGCGGGCAGAACAATGTGCAGGGTGCAGGCGACGCCGGGTGCATCCCGACCGACCTGCCCGGGTACCAGAAGGTCGAGCGGCCGGGGGTCCGGGAGAAGTTCGAGCAGGCATGGGGCGTGCCTCTGCCGAAGCGCCGGGGCATCACCAAGATTACGGCGATGGACCAGATGGTGC
Organism: Dehalococcoidia bacterium; assembly: GCA_040878005.1. Classification (GTDB taxonomy): domain Bacteria; phylum Chloroflexota; class Dehalococcoidia; order Lucifugimonadales; family Lucifugimonadaceae; genus JBBDMW01. The sequence continues at coordinate 1,206 of JBBDMW010000041.1, read as the reverse complement.
GGGGCAAGGTCAAGGCCGTGTACGTGATGGGCGAGAACACGGTCATCTCAGACCCGCATGCCAACCACGCTCAGCACGCACTTGAGGCCGCCGAGTTCATGGTGGTGCAGGACATCTTCCTGACCGACACTGCGAAGCTTGCGGATGTCGTGCTGCCAGCCGCTTCGTTCGCCGAGGTTGAGGGCACGTTCGCCAACAGCGAGCGCCGGGTGCAGCGCGTGCGGCGGGCTGTGGACCCGCCGGGCGAGGCCAGGCCAGATGTGGACATCCTGCTGGAGCTGTTCCGTCGCATGGGCGTGCCGCAGTGGATGGAGACGCCGGAAGACGTGTGGGAGGAGCTTCGGCGACTCTCGCCAATACACGGCGGCATCACTTATGAGCGGCTCGAAAAGGAGGGCGGGCTGCAATGGCCCTGCCCCACCGAGGATCATCCCGGCACGGAGTACCTGCACAAGGATGACATGGAGTCCGGCATGCCTGGCTTCTTCGCCCCGGTAGACCACATTCCGCCTGCCGAGGAGCCCGATGCGGAGTATCCGCTGGTGCTGACGACGGGGCGCCGACGGTCGACGTATCACACCGGCACACAGACCGGACGGGCCAGCGGGTTCGAAGTGCTGGTGCCGCATGAGTGGGCGGAGATCAACCCGGCGGATGCGACGGAGATGGGGATTGCCGATGGCGAGGTCGTGCGAGTGTCATCACGCCGCGGCAGCCTGAAGGTTGCGGCAAAGGTGACGGACCGCTCGCCCCGCGGCGCGGTGTTCATGAGCTTTGCGTTCCCTGAACTGACGCGGACGAACGACCTGACGAACGACGCGTATGACTTCATTACGGAGACGCCGGAGTTCAAGGCGTGCGCCGTGAAGGTGGAGAGGCTGGGTGCGGAGGCGGACGGTGTGCCAGGCACCGGGGGCGAGGCGACGACTGCCGCGGATTGAGGGGCGGTGGGTTGGCGAGGCGCTCAATCTGCTGGCCGGCAGGTATTCGGGTGCGCCCTGCTCTGCTCAGGCCGCGCCTGTGATGTCGTCGGCAGAGTTTAGGAAGTCGTAATGGTTGAAAGGGCTGTGTAATACGCCTCCTCCAGGCTCGGCGCAGGCTGGAGCGAGAGGCTGCATATCCACTTGTGGTGGTGCGTTGATGGTCTCTCGCCTAGGGCTAATCGACAATTAAATGCTCCACGTCAAGGCGGCCGCCAAGTATAGG
>JBBDMW010000040.1:45013-74021 GCA_040878005.1 Dehalococcoidia bacterium | reverse complement strand
TGAAGAGCACCAGGTTCACACTTGAGGTGACGCCGGAGAAGGGCGCTGCGCTGACTGTGCAGCGGACGATTCCACCGGGCCTTCGGCAGGTCATGAACCTGCGCTAACACAGGAGGCTTGTCATCCCGGGCGTGGCGTCTTTCGCCGGGGTGACAGGCGTGAGACCCTGTCGGAAGCCGGTTGACCAGATGCAGTCAGCCTGGCATCGGTACCCAGAGTCTTGCAGTTCTGTTGGTAGAGGTTCGTTACGTCTTGGCCGGTTACCTGATGTTCGCGACACTGTTTGGCGCGGTCACCGCGCTGGTGCTCGTCCCTTCAATCATGTTCGTGGCCAAAAGTGTGTTCAGGGCAAGTGAGCGTCCGGTGGAGGAGAGCGCCACGATATTCAGGTGGTCGTTCAGGAGCGCTTTGATTGCGTCGGTCGCAGCCGGACTGGGACTGGCGTTGCTGGTGCGCGATCCCTTCGAGTAAGTGGCAACGAGGACTGGCGGACTGTGACTCGGTGGTCTATTGATTCGCCACGAGTTGGGCGTCCGCGGGCGTTGCCGCGAACTGTGTGCCGTGGTAGGTTCGTGGCGCTTCGACCTGTTCGTGTCGGCTGTTCAAGTCCGGAGACCACAGCATGCCCTCTTTCAAAGTTCCTCCGTTGCCAAAGACACTTGCCCCTTATCCCGTGGTGGCGAACATTGATTTCGCCGAGGGGCCGATCTTTGACGATGACGGCAACCTGTACTTCGTCAACTACATGGTCAACGGCACGCTTGGCCGGATGTCGCCCGATGGAACGACCGAGATCTGGGTCCATACCGGCGGCAAGGCGAACGGCCTGAAGTATGACGGCAAGGGACACGTGGTGGTGGCAGACCCCGACGCCAAGCGTGTGACCCGGTTTGACACACGCACCCGGCGAATGGAGGTCCTGACGGATGGTTACGAGGGGCAGAAGTACAACGGCCCCAATGACGTGTCGATGGACCTGAAGGGCAGCGTGTACTTTTCAGACCCGGGACGGAGTGACGGCAGGGAGTTTGGCGGGGTGTACCGCATTGATTTTGATGCCGACAACAACCCGACAATCGTCACCCGGTTGATTGATGAGATACCTGTTCCGAATGGCCATGCTGTTCATCCCGGCCAGAAGCAGTTCTTCCTGGCTGTTACCGGCAGGAACAGCATAATTTCCTTTGACATTGCCGATGATGGCTCATTGAAGAATGAGCAGACGGTTTACCAGTTCCCGGACGCCACAGTAGACGGCATCCAGTTTGACGAGCACAACCGCCTGTGGGTAGCGCGCTGGCTGCACGGCACTGTAGCGGTGCTGGATGTGGAGACAGGCGAGCTTCTTGCCGACTATCCCATGGGCGGCGACAGGGTGACCAACATGGCCTGGTGGGGCGAGTCCATCTACATAACCGTTGCGGGACGTCACAGCATTGAGAGGCTTGACGTGGGGTGCAGGGGAGCGGACATTGTGCCGCGTTAGGCGCTGCCTTCCTGCCTATTGTCATCGTGGCAGGATGGCGATGAAGTGAGGAGCGGTTGCACATGAGCACAGGCGCGGCCGGCCCACTTGCTGGCGTCAGGGTAGTGGAGTTCGGCGCGTTCATCGCCGGGCCGTTCGCGGGCCAGATGCTGGCTGATATGGGAGCGGACGTGGTAAAGGTGGAGCCGCCATTCGGGGACCCCTGGCGACACCATATGAGCTTCGCCCCCGGCGAGAGCCGGGTGTTCCTGTCGCTCAACCGCGGCAAGCGCAGCGTGTGCCTTGACCTGAAGAAGCCGGAGGCCATCAATGCATGCCACAGGCTGATTGCCCAGTCAGACGCGGTGATATCCAACAACCGTCCAGACACGGCGAAGCTTCTCAAGATCGACTACCCATCGCTCTCAGCAGTAAACCCTGCACTGGTGTACTGCGAGATCACGGCCTACGGACCGAAGGGCCCGGAGGCTGATAGGCCGGGGTTTGACCTGGTGATGCAGGGCTACTCCGGGGTAATGGCGACCGAAGGGAAGATGGACCGCGGTCACCCCGGGCCCGTGAGGTCGTCATCGTTCATTGACTTCTCTACAGCTTATGCCGCTGTGAATTCGGTGCTGGCGGGGCTGATAGAAAGAGGCCGCACAGGCAAAGGGCAGTGCATCACCACGAGCCTGCTGGCAAATGCCCTGGCCATGCAGACCATGCCACTGGTCAACGTGGACCGTGCGCCTTCTGCAGCCCAGCGTTGGCTGGCAGAGAGCATTCCGGGGCTGCGGGAGCGCGGCGCATCATTCGAGGAGATCCAGCAGGGCTACCAGCCAGCGGCCATGTCGCCGTTGTACCGGGCGTACTACCGGGCATACAAGACGCTGGACGGTGCGTTTGCCCTTGGCACGCTGGCAGTGCCGGCTCGCCTGAGGCTGCTGGAAATGCTGGGGCTGGCCGACCCGCGGCTCACAGACCCCGGGTATGACGCCACAACACCGGAGGCGGTGGCAGCGGGCGACAGGCTGGTGGAGGCGATGGAGGCGGCGTTCGGAGGAATGACGACCGCCGAATCGCTGCGTGACCTAGGCGAGTGCGACATTCCGTGCGAGCCGGTGCAGTTTATTGAGGACATGGTGGAGAACGAGCAGGCACTGGCCAACGGCTACATAGTAGAACTGGAGCATCCGGTGGGTGGCAGGTACCGCAGCTCCGGGCCGGTGTCGCACTTCGCATCCGGCAATCCCGTGCCAATGCCGTCGCCGACCCTGGGCCAGCATACTGCGGCAGTGCTGGAAGAGCTTGGTTACACGGCGGAGGCCATCGCGGAGCTCATCGATTCCGGGTGTGCCCGCTAGCGTCGTGGCGTTCGACGCCGCTGTGTTCCAGGATTCGCTACGGTTAGCCCTCAGGCGTCTTCATGCGCAGGTTATGCTGATTTGATGCTTGACCGCACCGTACGCTGGATTGAGCGCTTTTTCATTTACTTTCCGGAGCGCACCCTGCGAGGGACGCCGGAGCACATTGGCCTAACGTACGAGGACGTGTGGTTCAAGGCTGAGGATGGGACCGAGCTGCACGGCTGGTATATCCCCGGTTCTTCTGACGTCACATGGGTCTTCTGTCACGGCAACGGCGGTAACATCAGCGCCCGGCTGGACAACCTGCGCGACATTCGCACCAGGCTTGGCGCGGGGGTGTTCATATTCGACTACCGGGGATACGGCCTGAGCGAAGGTGTGCCGAGCGAGGCTGGCACTCACCTGGATGCGCTGGCGGCACTTGAGGCGATGAAGCGCCGGTTGGCCGGCCAACCCAGCAGGATCGTGTATTTTGGCCGGTCCATGGGCTGCTCAGTCGCCACTCGCCTGGCGGTAGAACATCCGCCGGACGCGCTGATCCTGGAAGGGCCGCCTCCTTCCATCCCCAAGATTGCCCACCTGCATGCGCCGTGGATGCGTTTTCCTCTGCTGCGGGCGATCATGCGCACGAGGTACGAGACGTTCCGGGACATCACCAGGGTGAAATCTCCCCTGCTGGTGATACACGGCGATTCAGATGACATTGTGCCCATGGAGTTTGGCAAAGAGGTTTTTGACGCTGCAAATGAGCCCAAGGAATGGCTCATGGTGAGCGGCGCAGGCCACGACCGCGCTGACCTGGTGACTCCTGCCCTCTACTACAGCGCCATCGAGAAGTTTATTGAGCGTCATACCCGGCCAGGCGGTGAGAGCGCGGCCAAGGGAGGTTAACCGGTGACTGTGGATGTGGTCCGGACCCGTGTATCCCGCCTTCATAAATGGGCCGGGATGGGCGTTTTTGAGCGAGGCTGGAAGTTGGACCAGATGGGCGGAACTGATCCAGGAGGGCGATCGTAACGGCCCCGAGACGTACGCCATTCTGTCGCTGCTGGGCCAGTACATCCAGTGCGTGCTCAGTCAGGCCCGGTCCCGGGCGCGACTCCGGAGGATATCGGCGCAGGCAGTCCCGCTGGCTGACAAGGGCGGGCCTGTACGTGGCCGACGCACACGTATGTGCCCACGGGCACATGTAGGCAATGCACAGCGTGGTCTCACCCGCTACCGGGGACCCTGCTGTGGATATGCCGATGCGCTGAATGGCCTCGTACTGCCGGTGCCTCAGTTTCCTCGAACGTCGCCTAACCCAGCTTGATGGAATCTTCAGCGCCTGTCTCCGGGTGTGCCTGTCGTTGCTCTCATGGCGCAAGATGCTGGCACAGGTGTAGACCGAACTCAAAGGAGATCAGTCGCAGGATTCAGCGATTTCACACGGAATCGTGTCGGTCCGGCTTACCTTTCGGTTACGGTGCCGCCGTTGATGTTGATGGCCTGGCCGGTTATGTACCCGGCGCGCGGGCTGCACAGGTATCCGATCAGTTCACCCACCTCTTCGTAAGTGCCCACGCGTCCCATGGGTATCTGCTGGATCCTGCCGTCCCATACATCACCGCGGCCAAGGGGATCCATGCGGGCAGTCTCGATCAGGCCGGGGCATACACAGTTGACCGTGATGTTGTGCTCGGCCAGTTCCTTGGCGAGGGCCTGGCTGAAGCCGTCGACAGCGAAGTTGGCGGCGTTGTAGGCAGCAGTGTTCGCATTGCCGCGTTTGCCTGCCGTGGACGAAAGATTGACGATGCGTCCGCCATCGCCCTGCCTGATCATCTGGCGCGCCGCCGCACGTGAGCACAGGTAGGTGCCAATGAGCTTCACGTCGATCACCCGGCGCATGAGCTCTTCTTCAAGGTCGATCACCGGCACACGGTCTGCGCCGTACGGGGCGGCGGCGTTGTTGACGATGATGTCGAGCCGTCCCAGTTCGGAAACCGTGCGGTCTACCAGCGACTGAACCTGTGAAGCGCCAGTGATATCAACGACCACGGGCAGCGCCCTGCGGCCAAGCTCCTGCACCTCTGCAGCGACAGATTGAATGTCCTGCCAGCCGGCTGCCTTCTCGTCATCCGGGAACGTTGCGGGATCCCGTCCGGTCCCCGTCATTACGACGTCTGCGCCCATGCGAGCCAGCACAACTGCCGCAGCGTGCCCTATTCCGCGCATGCGTCCCGCCCCTGTGACGATTGCCACTTTGCCAGCCAGTTCTGAATCTGTCATTTCTTCTCCAATCAAGCGCTTCCAGCGTTCGCGACCGGCAGTTTAGACCTCGCATCGCTGCGAAGGGCGGCCTTGCCCGCAAAAACGGTTTCCATGTCAGCCATTGACACGTTCGCCTAGTGTGACTTCAGTGCTGAGCAATATAAATCCAGCGAATCGGCTGCCCCTTACCACCCTCATGGTTACCACAGTGCCCGCCGGGTGCTCCCGCAAGAACTGGGTCAACGCAGCCCCGTTCTGGATTGGCTCATTGTCCATGCGGATGATGATGTCATCCACGTGTATCCCTGCCTGGGCAGCGGGTGATGCAGGCTCCACTTCCGTCACGCCGAAACCTGAAGATACCGGAAGCCCAGGCACTGAAGCGAGCGCAGGAGTGATGTCTATCCCAAAAGCACCGAGGTAACCGGGCGGCGGAGGCGGGCCCAGCTCGATCAGGCGGCCGACAGTTTCCCTCGCCGCGTTGATGTTTATGGCGAAGCCTATGTCTTCACCCGCTGAGGTCTTGGCCGTGTTGATTCCAATTACCTTCCCGCGCATGTTTGCCAGTGGTCCGCCGCTGTTGCCCTGGTTGATGGGCGCATCTGTCTGGATAACCCCGGCCAACTGCTCATCTTCGGCGCCGAGGATGGTCCGGTTCAGGGCGCTGATCACTCCCTTGCTGACTGTTGGGCCGCCGGGCAATCCAAGCGCATGACCAATGGCTATGACGTCCTCGCCCGCCAACAGGGCGTCAGAGTCGCCGAATACAGCGGGAGTAAGGGCAATGGAATTGACCCGAATAATTGCCAGGTCAATGAGAGGGTCCGCCCTGAACAACTCTCCGGACAGGATTGTGCCTGATGCCGAGGCGATCCTGACGTCGGTGGCTCCATTAACCACATGCCAGTTGGTGAGGATGTGTCCACGGTTGTCGTAAACCACGCCGGTGCCCACGCCGCGCCCGGCCAGTCCCTCCACCGCAATTTGAACGACTGACGGAGTCAGCCTTGCGACGATTTGCGGCGTGATCAGGCCTGCGGTGGGAGAGGGCGAGGGAGGGGTCTCGCCCTCTGTGCAGGCGGCAAGGCCAACAAGGGCTGCTACGAGGACGGCGAGGAATAACCGGCGATTCATGTGGGTTTAATTTGTGCCAGGCGGGAATGTACCAAGAACAGTAATCATGCGACCGCTATGGTTTGTGATGCGTATGCCTCATGCAACACAGAAAACAGGATGCAGCGCCGGACAACAGTTCCCCGGTATTTGGATGCGTCCCGGAATTGTCTACTTTTGGCCTGCCGAGTCAAATTGCATGTATGCTTTGCGCCCTATGTGAAGACGGTGACGGTCAGATTCAGCAGGCACACTATTTGCAGCTCCTCGCTACGAGCGTTTTCGTGAAGGATTGTCTCAACTGAATTTCTTGCAGTTTGTGAAACGGCGCAGCCGTGGAGACCTTGGCCTGTTACTGGGCGCGTTCACCGGGATTGTCATCGCGGCTGCGGTTGTGTCCGGCGGTCCCGTGTACCTCCGCTCGCTTGAGAAGATTGGCGTGCAGGAGGAGCTCCGCCGGATAGGCCCGTACAACGGCAATATCCAGGTCAACACGCCGTGGGTGCCGCTCCAGGCAGCGGAGTTTGAAGACGCAGATGCCGCTGTGCGGCAAGCAGAGCTTGATCACCTGTCAAGCGTTGAGCGTGACCAAGGGCTGATGGTGAAAACCGTCGCCCATTACTGGGGGACTACTGAAACCGGCGCCCTTAGAGACCCACTGGCTTCACGTGCCGCCTTCCATCTCATAAGGAACATGGACCAGCACGTCACGTACGTGGATGGCCGCAGTCCATCGGACGTAGTGGAAACCGTGGACGGCGTGACCGTGGTCGAGGCCTCTGTGTACGAAACCCGGGCGGAGGCGCTGGAGGTCCAGGTTGGAGACGTCCTTGAGGCAGTCCCTGAGCAGCGCGGCGTGGGCCTCGTTCGGGTCAGAGTTACCGGGATATTCCGTGTGGTTGACCCGGCGGAGGAGTTCTGGCTGGCGCTGACCCGCCCCTTGTTTGAGCCCACGCCGATAGTGGAGGGACGCGGGCTTCCGCTGGGCCTGTTCATGTCTGGCGATGCCATTTTCAATGGTGTTGGTCCGGTCAACGCGGGCCTGCCCGCCAATTACACGTGGATCACCTACACAGACCGAACCGTCCTGGGTGAGATGCGCTCCGGCGAGATTGCATCCATGGTGGAGGCGTTTGAGCAGCAGCTCACGCGCGAAGTGGTCCAGCCAACTGTCCTCAGTTCTTTGCGGCCAGCCTTCAGGAGCCTGGAGAACAGGATCACGTTCGCCAGGATTCCCATGCTGCTGATGGCGGCATTGGCAACGGCCACGGTGGGCTACTACCTCTTCCTGGTGGCGGGGTTGCTGGCCCGTAAGAGAGATTCCGACACAGTGATGCTCCGCAGTCGCGGCCTGAGCGTTCTACAGATCGCGAAGCTATACGCTCTTGAGGCGGCTGTGCTCGTGGGCATCCCCGTCCTGGCGACTCCGCTTTTGAGCGCCGCGGTCATTTCGCAGATGGGCAGGCTGCCTATATACGAGTCCATTACCGCAGGGAATACGCTGCCGGTGGATCTGACGTGGGTGGCGTGGGCATGGTCGGCTGCGGCCGGAGCCACCGCGTTCGTGGTACTGCTGGCGCCGGCGCTTGCGGCCGCTAGACGGGGAGTTGCCGGCGAACGTGAGGCCGAGTCCCGCCCGGAACGGCCGCCGCTGTTCCAGCGCTATTTCATTGATGTATTGCTGCTGGTGCTGGGCGGGCTGGTCTGGTGGGAACTTAGAGCGCGTGGGACGGTGGTGACGTCCGGCGAGGACGGCGGTCCGTCTGTTGACCTGACACTGCTGTTTGCGCCAGCCATCTTCCTGGCCGCGATAGTGCTCATATTCCTCAGGTTGTTTCCGCTGGTGACCAAGCTGGTTTCACTGGCTGCGTCCAGGTCAAACTCTGCCTGGGCTGCAATTGGCTTCTGGCGGCTGGGCAGAAGTCCCTACTGGTACACGTGGCCGATTCTGCTGCTGGTCTTTACGGCGGGCCTTGGTGTGATATCCGGGACGCTGGGCGCCACGCTCCAGCGGAGCAGCATGGACCAGATCTCGTATGAGACGGCCACGGACCTGCGCATTGCACCCAACAGCCAGCGCGGGCCGGTGGACAGGGGGCGGGTGGAAGAGGCCAATGCCATCCCGGGTGTGGAACTGGCCACGCCGGCCTTCCGCAGGACTGCCCAAGTGGGGACTACTTCCGTTGGGTCACAATTCACAATGCTCGCCGTGGACATCACGGAGTTTCCACAGGTTGCCTGGTTCAGGGATGATTTCGCTGATGAGCCCCTGGCAGATTTGCTGAGGCAGGTGGAGGCGCGGGTCAAGCCAGAACCCATATACATTCCGGAAGATGCCGAGGAACTCGGAGTGCGGGTCATGTCAGACCCGCGCGTTGATGCAATGTTCCTGTGGGCGATCCTGAGGGATGTGCGTGGCCGTGTTGTGACTGTGACGTTTGGACAGATCGAGGGAGAGTGGCGACTGCACAACGCTGCAATGCCGACTGGGCAGGCGCCCTACGAACTGGTGTCGCTCCAGGCTTTTCAACAGGCAGGGCCGGATGGAAGCACCCCGGCAACCATGTACATTGATGACCTGCATGCCATCACGGAAGATGGTGAAACAGCCACGGTAGTCGACTTTGACAGTGCGGAACTCTGGACGCCGCTCCCCACATCACAGGGATTGGATACGGGGCTGGTCATCGTCCCAAGCTCGAACACGATGGTCGATGGCGGCAACATGGCTCGGGTGACGATGGGGCGCGGCAATGACCGAGGAGTACGCGGGTTATATCGCACAGCCACAGGTGGCCCCCTGCCCGTCATAGCGAGCAGCTCTTTCCTGGGGGTCACCAATGCGCGGCCGGGAGAGCCCTTCGTGGTATCTGTGAGCGGAGCGTTCGTACCTGTGGTGATAGTGGACACCGTTGACCTGTTCCCAACCCTTGACCCGTCTCGGGCGATATTCCTCCTGGCAGACGTCCGCGGGCTGGTGGAGATGCTTGAACTGCGAGGGTTGAGCGATGCCCAGCCGAATGAACTCTTTGTCAGCACTGACCCGGAGCAGCACGGCCAGGCCCTGGCTGGGCTGCATAGCATGTTCCCGACCTCTCGCGTGTATGACAGGCCAGCCCTGTTGCAGAGTTCGCTCATCGATCCTCTTGCAGTTGCAGGCTGGCGTGGCATGGGGCTGATAGCCGTGGCGCTTACGGCAATTGCCGGATGCCTGGGGTACGTGACGTACCTGGCGGCCCACAACATGCGCACTCGCCACGACTCTGCGTACCTTCTGGCGCTTGGTCTTTCGCGGCGGGCGTTCCTGAGGATTGTGATGGTGGAGCACGTCCTGGTGGCTGTGCTTGGCGTTGCGCTGGGGTTGGTGTCGGGGCTGATGGTGAGCAGGCTGGCGGTATCATCCATGGCGCACACTGAAACCGGGGGCGCTCTCCTTCCTCCATTTGTGCTTCAGACTAGTTGGATACAGCCTGCCCTGTTGGTCGGGGTTGTCGCTCTAACGGCTGCGGTCATCATTGGCGGAATCCTCCTGGCGTACCCGAGGCTGCCCCTGCACATGTTGACCAGGGCCAGGGGATAGGCGCTACCTGGCATGATTGGCACCTCACTGCAACTGGTCCTGAAGCGCACACTGGCGCACCTGCGGCTCCTCTCCGCCGTGGTAGTGGGCGTGGTACTCGCTGTCACGATCATGGCGGCATCAGTCGTCTACTTCGAGTCACTCCGCGACCTGGCCTTGGACCGGACGCTGAACTCGGCTACGTCTTCTGAGCTTGATGTGCTGGTGGAGGCCGGCAAGTCCCCCCTTAACCGCTCGACAGAGCGGGAGATCAATGACGTGATGGAGGGGACAATCCTGAACCGGCTTGAACCGTTCTCCAGCGGACAGGCCTCAGGCGTCAGGAGTTGGACATTCTTTGTGGATGAGCCGCCGCCAATGGTGCCCGCCAACGAGTGCCCATGCCGGCCATCTGGCTCGCCTACGACCGTCGACGGCGAGCCGGTCATGGTGGAGTGTGACTGCAACAGGGTGTCGTGCATCACTATTCCAATGGACGACAGTTGGATCACGATCATCGAAGGACGACGTCCTCAGCCGCAGGTGAACCTGCCGCCAGCGGGTGAGGTGCTGGTGGTGGAGGCGATCATCGACAGGGCGACCGCAGACGCCTTTGACCTGTCGATTGGCAGCTCCATGCCAGCCAGGCCCCACTGGGATGAAGTCAATCGCCGGTTGGAGGTCGAGGTCGTAGGCATATTTCAGCCGACGGACCCATCGGAGGACCGGTGGCGCATCTACGATGAGTCGTTCGGGTCTCGCAGCCCGTCCCTTCAATTTGCACGGTTCATCGTGGCGCGAGAGACGCTGCTGGATGGCATGTCCGGGTACTTCCCGCGGATGGGGGCGGACCTGGCATGGTTCATAGACGTTGAGCCGGACAGTATCAGCGCCGCCGACACAGCGAACATACGCAACACCATAGCCGTGACCAACCGGGAGCTTCGGGCGGTTGTGGATGGCTTCGTGCTGCGGACTGACCTTCCGGCCGTGCTGCTGGGGTTTGACACAGACCTCTTTTACAACCGCCTGCCGATGTTCATCGTCCTGATCCTGATTGTGTTGGTAGTCCTCTATTACGTTGTGACGCTGGCATCTCTGCTGGTGGACTCGCAACGCGGCGAGGTGGCGCTGCTGCGGGGCCGTGGAGCCACTGCCCCGCAGATCCTGGCAGTGTTCGTCATGGAAGCGGCGCTGCTGTCTGTGTTGGCGGTGGCCATAGGTCCGCTGCTGGCTCTGGCAGGGGTCAGCCTGATAGGCGCTCTGCCTTTTTATGCCGACCTGAGCGGTGGTGAGCTATTGCCCGCAACGCTCTCCGTCAACGTTTACCGGATGGCCCTGCTGGGCGGCGCGCTCAGCATGGCGGCCCTGTTTATTCCTGCACTCAGGGCCACGAAGCTGGGATTGCTAACCGACCGGAGGGGGAGGGCAAGGCCTCCCCGCCTGGCATTCATCCAGCGCTATTACCTGGACCTGGGGATCCTGGGGCTGGTGCTGTTCCTGTTCTGGCAGCTTTCCAAGCAGGGATCATTCCTGGCCGTGGACCTGTTTGGCGAGACGGGAGTCAATCAACTGGTCCTGGCTGTGCCGGCCATTTTCCTGGTGTCAGCAGGACTGATCCTGCTGCGGCTGTTTCCGCTGGTCATGGACCTGCTCGGACGGGCTCTCTCCAGCCGGTATGGCAGCGTCCTGGCGCCTCCATCAATCATCCTCGGCATCTGGCAGATGGCGCGTAACCCGGCGCACCATGCACGGCTTTCGTTGTTGCTCATCCTGACTGCCGGACTGGGAGTATTTGCCGCAAGCTTTGCTTCCACCCTGGAGCGCGGTGCTGTTGAGCGTGCGCTGTACGAGTCCGGCGCTGACTTCAGGGTTACAAATATGAACACGCTGCCCGGAGGGGTGAGCTTCTCCGCCGGCGAGCAGCTTAATCAAATAGAGGGAGTGGAGACTGCTTCAGGGGTCTACAGAGAGACGGGGTCGATTATTGGCGGCAGCGTCAGCACGCAGTTCAGTGTGCTAGGAGTTGATCCGGGCACGGTGGAAGACGTGGCGTGGTCTCGCGATGATTTCGGTGGCGGGACATCATTCGAAGATGCGCTCTCGGAGATTGCAGTTGGAGAGCCCGGAGGACGTTTGCTACCAGAAGGGACACGCTGGCTGAGCGTTACCATGCGCCCGCTGCTTCAACAACAAAACGTCAGCGTTTTTGCGCGGTTGAGCGATGCGAACAACCGGTGGTACACGTTGCCGCTGGGCGATCTGACTCCGACGTCTGTTGACCAGAACAGGTTCCCATGTCCCATTCCAGTCGAAGGCGAGCCGCTTGCCTGGTGCAGCGTGGGTGCAAGCGTGTGGCCGCAGCCATCAGGCAATACGCCGCCGCTCGCAGTGGAGGGTCCACTGACTCTGCACGCCATTGGGATAGCCAACTTCCAGCGAGGAAGCATAAGCCCGGGCGCCATTGATATTGACGAGATAACGGCATTTACCGGAACAGGCGACACCTCCACTGTGGTGGAGGATTTTAGTTCCCTGGGCCAATGGAGGGTGATGAGGCCATCCCAGGGGGCGCTCGGTGACGGTTTCACGCAGGCTATCGATGATGAAGGTGATCCGGCGGCGGGCATTGGCCGGTTCAGGTGGACGCAGTCGTCGGGCCTGGAGTCGAGGGGCATCGCCCTTGGAGATGCCCAGCCGATCATGCCGGTCCTGGTAAGCCCGTCATTCCTGAACGAGTACGGGACGGCAGTGGGCGAGCAATTACGGATCAGTGTGGATTCCGTTCGAACCGAGGTGGTCGTCACTGGGGTGATGAACTACTTTCCAACGCTTGATCCGGACCAACGTCCGTTCATGATTGCTGACCGCGATGCATTCCATGAGCGAGTGAACCTGGGCAGGGTAACCGGGGAGCGGCAGCCCAACGAGGCGTGGATTAGCGCGGTAGATCCCGCAGGCACTGGCGATGATGCTGAGGCTGGCGAAAACGCATTGCTGCGGAGCATCGAGAATACACTTGATCCCCTCAGGCTCAATTATGCCGGCATCTTGGACCGCTCACAGATGCTGGCAAACGTAAGCATAGACCCGCTCATATCAGCCGGCTGGCGGGCGCTGCTGGGCATGGCCTTCTTTACGGTGCTGGTAGTGAGCGCCATCGGCTTCCTGGTTCATGCCAGGGTGTCATTCAACGCACGGCGGGCGGAACTGGCGCTGCTGAGGACTATGGGCCTGTCCATGCGACAGTTACTTTCGCTTGTCTTGCTGGAACAAATCCTGGTGATAGGCGCTGCGGTGGCCCTGGGTATATTCATGGGCGCACAGTTGGGCAATACGATAATGCCGTACCTTGCAAATTCCGGCGAAGGCGGGGCGTCCGTTCCGCCCATGCTGGTTGAGATTGATTGGCTGGGCTTCAGTGTGACCTTTGGTCTTTTGACGGCCGTGTTTGGCCTGGTGGTGGGAGCGATCCTGGTTTCTGTGTACCGCATGTCGATTCACCGGATCATGCGCATGGGCGAAGGCTAGCGTCTGACCTGGCACAGTAGGAGGTGCGCATGGCGCGCAGCGCAGGAAAAGCAGAGCCGTACGTAGTCTGCAGCGGGCTCTTCAAAATCTACAAGGTAGCTGACCTGGAGGTTGTGGCCCTGAGGGGCCTGGAGCTATCGGTCAACCGCGGCGAAGTCATAGCGGTTGTGGGCTCGTCAGGCAGCGGCAAGTCCACGCTTTTGAACATACTTGCCGGGTACGACACACCATCCGCAGGTACGGTGCGGGTGGGCGACTACGACCTGCTCCAGATGACCAATAAAGAGGTGGTGGAGTATCGCCGCAACGAAGTGGGGTTCGTTTGGCAGGAGACCAGCCGCAACCTGTTCCCGTACCTGACTGCACGCGAGAACGTGGAACTGCCCATGGTGCTGACCGGGATCCCGGCTGAGTGGCGCAGGGACCGCAGCGCCGAGTTGATGGACATGGTGGGGCTGTCGCACCGTCACGGCCACCATCCCCACGAGCTTTCAGGGGGCGAGCAGCAGCGCGTGGCGATCGCTGTGGCGCTGGCGAACCGGCCTCCCCTTCTGTTGGCTGACGAGCCCACCGGCGAGCTGGATGATGAGACGGGGGCGGCTGTGCTGAGCCTGCTGAATGACGTGAGCGGTGAGCTTGGCACGACGATTATCGTGGTAACCCATGACCCCGCCATATCCACAAGCGTCGGCAGGGCGGTGGCCATAAGGGACGGCAAGACCAGCACTGAGACGGTCCGCAAGGTATCTTATGAGCGCCGCATCGGCGGCACGGCGGATGCCATGGAAGAGTACCTGCTGGTGGATTCAAGCGGCTCCGTTCAAATTCCAAGGACCATACTTGAGAACCTGTCCATAGGCCGCCGCGTGCGCGTGGCGGTTTCGGATGATGGCAAGGTCACGCTGGAAGGGGGCGACTAAGCTCGTGCAAAGTGAAAGCAGTGGAAACGGAGTGCGGCCTGACGACGCACCGCTGATCCAGGCGATACAGGTGACACGGTCGTTTCAGCTGTCCGGGGACACGGTCTACGCTGTGAGGGACGCCAACCTCACGGTGCGGCGCGGCCGCTTCATAACACTGGTGGGCCGCTCAGGGTCAGGAAAGACCACCCTGCTAAACCTTCTCGCCGGGCTGGACACGCCTACCTCGGGCCAGGTGTTGTTCGAGGGGCGTGACATGGCGAAGTTCAATGAGAATGACTTCATTGAACTGCGTCGGCGCAGGATTGGCGTTGTTTTCCAGTCGTTCGCCCTGCTGCCTCTGCTGTCGGCGTATGAAAACGTTGAGCTGCCGCTGCGGATTGCAGGCCTGGGCGCAAAGGATCGCTCCGAGCGTACGGAGGAGGTCCTGGATATGGTGGGGCTGTCACGGCGGGCGAAGCACCGGCCGTACGAACTGTCTGGTGGCGAGCAGCAGCGAGTGTCCATAGCAAGGGCTGTGGCCATGCGGCCCGATGTGATTCTTGCCGACGAGCCTACCGGGGAGTTGGACTCAGTGAACGCCGGGGCGATCTTTGGCTTGTTCCGCGAAATGGCGGACTCGGTGGGCATGAGTGTTGTAGCGACGACTCATGACCGCACGCTGCTCGACCTGGCAGACGAGATTCACGAGATACATAACGGCCAGCTTCAAATGGGTAGCACTGAAGCGGGCCAACCTGTTGACCATGCGCTGTTCCAGCGGCGCGCCACATAGTGGCGAATGACCGAACCGCTAGTTGAACCTGTTCATCGCTTCTTCCGTGCCGTGAGCGATTATCGCTCCCACGGCATCCGCTGCGTTTTGCACGGCTGTGTTCACTGCCTCCCGCTCGTCCGGCGGGAAGGCGCCCAGCACATGGCCGATCTGCTCTGAGCGTGACGGTGGTCGTCCCACGCCTATTCTCACCCTCGGGAACTCATCAGTGCCAATCGAGGCAATGATGGATTTCATGCCGTTGTGTCCGCCGGCGCTGCCCTGCCTGCGAATGCGAATCTTGCCAGGGTCGAGGTTGATGTCGTCATAAACTACTATCAGGCGTTCCGGATCTGACCTGAAGCGGTCAAGCAGGTACTTCACCGCGTCCCCACTCTTGTTAACGAAGGTTTTCGGCATGGCAAGGACGGCGTCTTGCCCTTCGATCTGCACCTGGGCCAGCCTGGCGTGGCGGTTCTTGCGGTCCAAGGTGGCCGAGGCGCGCCGCACTAGCTCATCAATGCACCACCAGCCGACGTTGTGACGGGTGTTCTTGTATTCCGGACCTGGATTGCCCAGGCCAACTACTACCCATGGCGCGGCTTCGGCCCCGCCGCTTCCCTCCCTGGCCGGGAACAGGCGGTCCAGCAGGTCCCTAACGTTCAAGTATCACTGTTCCCGTCATTTGAGGTGTGCGGCGGGATGTTGTCCAGGAGCGCCACGAACTGATCTTCATCCAGGACGGTTACGCCGAGCCTGCGGGCGTCATCGAGTTTGGAGCCGGCCTCCTTTCCTGCGACCACGAAATCAGTTTTCTTGGACACGCTGCCGGATGCCTTGCCGCCCAAAGTTTTTATACGCGCATTTGCTTCAGAACGTGACATGCTCTCCAGCCGGCCGGTCACGACGATGGTCTTGCCGCGCACAACATGTTCGGACGGCGGTTCCGGGGAGTCGTCCACCGGGTCGACTCCTGCGGCACGTAGCCGGTCAAGCAGGTCGCGGTTGCGCGGGTTATGCATCCACGCCGCGACGTTCTTGGCGATGACCGGCCCCACGCCCTCCACTTCCAAGAGATCTTCTTCAGTTGCGGACTCCAGCCCCTCCAGGGTCCTGAACCGCCTCGCAAGCCAATCTGCGACCTCGCTGCCCACGTTGATGATGCCGAGGCCAAAGAGCATACGGGAGAGGGGTCTCTGCCGGGCGTTGTCTATGGCGGCGAGGAGATTATCGGTTTTCTTCTCACCCATGCGCTCCAGGGCCAGTAACTCATCACGCCGCTCTCTCAGGCTGAACACGTCTGCGATGTCCTTGACGAGACCGTTGCGTGCCAGGTCCTGGGCGAGGCGCTCTCCCAACCCCTCTATATCCATGGCGCTGCGCGATGCGAAGTGCTCCAGCAACCGCTCAAACTGAGCGGGGCAGGCGGCGTTTACGCAGCGCACCACGGCTTCTTCCTCAACACGCGTTGTCGGCTCGCCACAGACCGGGCACGTATCTGGAAGCTGGTACTGGGCGGAGTCCGGCCCTCGCTCGTTGTCGGGGGCAGGTCCAACCACCTGGGGTATGACATCACCGGCTCTCTGGACAATCACGAGATCGCCCTCGCGGATGTCTTTCTCCCTCATGTGATCTTCATTGTGAAGTGTGGCCCGGCGCACGGTGACCCCGCCCACCATTACTGGCTCCAGTTCCGCGTAGGGGTTGAGGCTGCCTGTGCGCCCGACGTTGATACCGATGCGAACCAGCCGGGTGCGCGCCTGCTCGGCCGGGAACTTGTAAGCGGTGGCCCAGCGAGGTTCCCTGCCCACGTTGCCGAGGCGCTGCTGGAGCGCAAGGCTGTCCACCTTGATGACCATGCCGTCTATGCCGTAATCCAGTTCGCCCCTGATCCGCTGAGCGTCTTCGAACGCCTCGATCGCCTCTTCAAGGCTGGCCACGCGACGAGTCCATGGGTTGACCTTGCCGCCCCAGCGACTGATTGCCTGGAGCGATTCCCATTGCGTCTCAAGCGAAAGGCCATTCGCTTGGGCTATGGAGTAGAAAAAGATGTCCAGCGGACGCCGCGCAGTTTCCCGGGAATCTAGCTGCCGCAGCGCTCCGGACGCCGAGTTGCGCGGGTTCACGTAGGTAGGCAGTCCCTGGGCCTGCCGTTCCTCATTGAACCGCTCGAACGCGGAGATAGGGAAGAACACCTCGCCCCTCATCTCAACAGTCGGCGGAACGTCATCGCCATTCAGGCGTAGGGGCACAGACTTAATGGTGCGTATATTCGCCGTGACGTCTTCGCCCCTGAAGCCGTCTCCCCGCGTCGCAGCGCGAATCAGCGTGGCGTCCTGGTATGTCAGGGCGATGGCAAGGCCGTCGATCTTCAACTCACAAAGCAGGTCCACGTTATCGGTTTCAAGGTATTCAAGTATGCGGCGGTACCAACCCCTGAGCTGGTCCTCGGAGAAGACGTTGCTGAGGCTGAGCATCGGCATGGAGTGGACCACTTCAGCGAACTCCGGAGCGGGAGCCGCGCCCACACGCTGAGTGGGAGAATCGGAGGTCTGCAGGTCCGGGTACTGCTCTTCAATTGCCTTTAGCTCTTGGAAAAGCGCGTCGTACTCCTGGTCCGTCAGCTCCGGTTGTTGCAGCACGTAGTACTGGTAGTTTGCCCTGTTCAACTCATCACGGAGTTGCAGGGCACGAGAGATTACCTCTTCCGGGGGGAAGGGTTGTTGTTCGGGGCTGCTGGACATTGGGCGCGTTCCGCAGTAAATGGTCCTGGTGAGGTATGTGCGCGTCGTGGGATGGCGCGGGCGAAGCCGGGAGTATAACAACGGCGCATTGGTGACCAGAATACGGGATGTCGGTGCATACGGGACGGAAACGGCGCCTGCGAGGCTATACTCGTCAGGTTTGAGTACGGCATATTCACGGACAGGGGCGAACATGGCAGAGATCAGGCCGTTCAGGGGCATCCGCTATAACCCGCGCAAGGCGGGCGACCTTAGCCTGAACGTGTGTCCGCCGTTCGATGTGATCACACCTGCTCTGCAACGCGACCTGTATGAGCGCTCCGAGTACAACATTGTGCGGCTGGAGCTTGCGCGGCGGGGGCTGGGCGATGATCCCTACGCCAGCGCCGCTGAGACGCAACGCGGGTGGGTGAAATCCGGTGCACTACAACGTGACGAGGAGCCGTCTGTGTATGTGACGGAGGAGTCGTTCACGTTCAGGGGGCGGGATTACGTGCGGCGCGGCTTTGTGACTGCCGTACGGATAGAGGAGTATGACCGTTCCATCATTTTGCCGCATGAAAATACACGGCCTGAATGGGTGGCAGACCGGGTCCGGCTCATGGAGGCGGCCAAGTCCAACTACAGCCCGTTGCTGGTTCTGTTTCGAGATGACCTGAGGTCATCGGTTGGAGCGATTCTCCGGGCGGTGGCGGGCGGTGATCCGACTGCCGTGGCGAACCCACCAGACATGCCGTCCATGAGGATGTGGCGCGTCACTGATCCGGGCACGCTGGAGGTGCTGGCGCGGACGCTGGCAGACTCCCAGGTTTTCATTGCCGATGGTCACCACCGGTATGAGGCGGCGATGCGCTACCGCAGCCGGATCCGCAGTGACCGCGAAGTGGCCGCAGGTGAATCTATCAACCACAGGATGATGCTCCTGGTGTCAGTGGACGAGCCCGGGTTGATGACGCGCGGGTACCACAGGACCGTAGAGGGCGCCTCTGGGGGTGAGCTTGAGGCGCTCCGTCAGGCAGTGAGGGAGCAGTGCGACGTGGAGCCGTGGACACCCCCGCCAGGCGCGACGAATGGCGTGGTGGCTGACGCATTCGCAGAGGTGTTGGGTGAGCGGCAGGGCTCGGAGGTCATGTTCGGCGTCATTGGGTATGGGCCCGGCAGTTATCATATTGCACGCCTGAAATCGCCGCCCCCCGCGGAGAATGCCCTCCAGAACTCCGAGTATTCACGTGTGCATGACCTGGTGCTGCGCAGGGCCTTCAGTGCGGAGCGTGAGAACGAGGTGGTGAGCTTCCAGCATGACACTGCCCGGGTCATGGAGTGCGTGCGGCAGGACGAGGTGCAGATGGCGTTCATAATGCGCCCGGTGCCGATGAGCGAGTTCATAGGGATAGTCACCCGCGGCTGGCGACTGCCGCCCAAGGCGACCAACTTCTACCCGAAGCCGCCTGCAGGTTCGGTTATACAGACGTTGGAGGGCGAGCTTTAGGAGTGTCGAGTCCTACGGCCTGGTGCACATGAATGCGATCTCGATGTCTCCAGGGTCCGGCTCGCCATCCCCGTAGACCTTCATGGCCCTGACGCTGGTGAAGCCGGCGCTCTCAAGAATGCGCTGGAACTGGGGCCGTTCGTAGTACTGGAGCGTGTACTCCTCAAGCTCGGTCCGCTCAAGTTGCCCGTTGACGAACAACTCGTACCTGCCGAGGCTCTGCTCCACCTGCAGGTCAGCATCGTATGCACGGTGCAGGAAGCTGGCGACTACCTTCGCCCCGTCCGGCCGGGTGACCCACCAGCCGACCCACCGCCCCGGTGACTTGGACTGCGCCCTTGGTGTGTCTATCTCCATCACCAGTCTGCCGCCCGGCAGCATGGCGTCATACAGGCGCTTCAGGCTCTGCGACACCTGGGCCGCGGGAACCAGGCCAAACGAGCCAGACGGCATAAAGACGAAACCGTACTGCCTGGGCAGGGACATGTCATGCAGGAACTGTTCGTAAAGAACAGGCTCCAGCCCTCTCTGCCGACACCGTTCGCGGCATGAGTCGAGCATCTCAGGTGAGGCATCGACGCCGTCTATGTCGATGCCCAACTCCAGCAACGGGATGAGAAAGCGCCCGGACCCGCACATGGGCTCCAGCACCGGGCCCTTCACGGCGCTCAGGTGCTGCAGGTAGAAGAGAAGCGCTTCAGCAGGTACTTCCGGTTTGTCGAGGTCGTAGGCCTCAGTGCAGAGCTTCTTATAGGTTTCGAGAGGCATGGTTCACATTCGTGTGTCGCCTTGTGGCTCCGGCGGCAATCACAGGCACGACACCCATGTGTGTTCGTCATCCTGCATTGAACGAGGATACTTTAAGTGTCCAATTCCTGAATCTGCCGTACCACGGCTTCGCCGGGGACCTGGTGAGTATACGAATCTCCGATGTCCTGCCAGCGTATGCGTCCTGCCGGGTCAATCAGGAAAATGGACGCCGAAGCGAGGCCGTCACCATGCAGATTGAACACGCCGTATGACTCTGGCACAGACGGATCTTTGCTCGTGTACAGGATCGGGAACTCCACATCGAAGTTTCTGACGGCTGACTCAGCGCCGGTGAGGTCGTCTGTGCTCACCGCCAAAACCTGCGCCCCGAGGCCGGATATCTCCCCGTAGTGACGTTGCAGCTCGACGAGCTGCTGTCTGCAGAACGTTCACCAGAAGGCGCGGTAAAAGACCAGCACAACGGGTTTCTGACCCTGGAAGTCATTGAGGGAGACCTCGCCGCCTGTGGCGGCCGGCAGGGTAAAGTCCGGTGCAATCTCACCGTTGGAATGGTCAGCTTCGGGTGTTAAACCTGTTGGCTGCGTATTCGTTGGTGAAACCGCTGCTGGCGATGGCTCCGTGGAGGTGGTCGTTGGCGAGGTACCCGATGTGCATGCACCGGCGAGCATGCCAATGCCCATGCTCACCGCGAGCGCAAGCATCCTTGCGTTGTTGACACGAGGCAGGTTGAGCGCAGTCATGTGACTTTGTGTTGCCGATATACCTTCGCTGCTTGTGGAGGGTGACTGGTATTGCACGGCCCTTCCACCCCGAACAAGGGTGGAAGGAGATCCATTACGATGCTCGTTGGGCTATGCCAGCGGCTACGCCCTGAACGACTCCAGGGTTTGCTCCACAGCGTTCAATGCTTCGTCAATGTGCTCAGGCTCCACCCAGCCCATGTGGCCGATGCGGAAGATCTTGCCCGCGAGTGTCTGCTGCCCGCCACCGAGCACTACGCCGTGCTCAACACGAACCCGCTTGACGAACTCGTTGCCGTCGATACCTTCAGGGATTTTTACGGCGGTTACGGTATTGGATGCGAACTTCTCATCCGGGAGAATCTCAAGCCCCAGTCTCCTGGCGCCTTGACGGGCCTGCTCGGCACGTTCATGGTGACGGGCAAACACGTTCTCCATGCCTTCAGCAATCATTGCCTGGAGGGAATGGTCAAGAGCGAATATGGCAGGCAGGCACGGCGTGAACGGTGGCTGACCTATCTCGAGGTAGCTCTTGTACTGCATCACGTCGAAGTAGTACTTTGGCGACGTTGACTCCTGGTACGCATCCCACGCCTTCTGGCTGAACGTGACCATTGCTATGCCGGGGGGCGCAACCCAGGATTTCTGTGAGGCGGTGGCGACAACGTCGATGCCCCACCCATCCACAGGGAGCGGTGTGCCGCCCGCACTGCTCACGGCGTCTACCAGGATGAGCGCTGTGGAATCCTCGTGGACGATTTCAGCAATGTCCTGCAGCGGGTTGGTTACACCGGTGGAGCTTTCATTATGAGTCAGAATGACGGCCTTGCAGTTGGGGATGCCCCTCAGAGTGGTTCGAACCTGCTCCAGGTCCGCCGCCTGGCCAAGGTCGAACTCCAGCCTTGTCACTTCGGCCCCATAGGCCTCAGCTATTTCTGCAAACCGCCGGCCGAAGCTGCCAATGATTATGGACAACACCTTGTCGCCGGGAGAGATGGTGTTGACGATGGCTGTCTCCATTCCGCCGGTGCCGGACGCCGTTATGAAGTAGGCGTCGTTCTTCGTTGAGAAGGCAGTCTGGAGGTTTTGCGTCATCCGGGCGATCATCTCGGCATATTCGGGGCCGCGATGGTTGATCATCTGCGATCCGACGAGGTCTAGGATGTCATCTGGGAGCGGCACCGGGCCCGGGATACGGAGGTTGACTTTCTTGGAGATAGAGCCGGTCAATGTTCAGTCCAATCAGGCATGATTTTACGAAAGGAATCCACGGGTAAGTTTACGCCGGTTGCTGGATTTGTGAACGCAAGGAAGGCTCTTTGCCTTACTCAACAAGACGTACCAGGTGGTAGTTTTTGGCCCCTCGCCTGAGCACAAGCAGCTGGCCATCAATGAAGTCGTCCACGGTTACTCTTCGCTGGGGGTCCTGGATGCGCTCTCCGTTCAGGTAAAGGCCACCCTGGGCCAGGAGCCTGCGCACTTCGCCGCCCGACTTGCATACCTGCTGGCCTACGACAAGTGATTGGACCGTGAGGCCATCTTCCAGACCTGTGCGTGAAACCTGGCCGCCCGGTGCGTCAGCGAAAACGTCTTCAAGTTCCGATGCTGACAGGGCGGATATATCGTCGCCAAAGAGGGAGTGGGTCACGCGTCGGGCCTTGTCCAGGCCATCAGTGCCGTGGATCATCCTGGTGACTTCTTCGGCCAGCCGGTTCTGTGCCTCCCGTTTTTTTGGCTCGGCGCGTACCGCCTCCTCCATTTCCGCAATGGCGGGAGGTTCAAGAAGCGTGAATAGCTTCAGATACTTGACCACATCCTGGTCAGCAGCGTTCAGGAAGAACTGGTACAGGCGATACGGCGAGGTCTCATTTGGGTCCAGGGTTGGCGCTCCGCCCACGCTCTTGCCGAACTTCTCACCGGCGGCCGTGGTGATGAGCGGGTATACGATGCCGTGGGCACGGTTGGCGCCTGGGCCATCGCCCTGTGGCAACGTCCCATGGACGCGGCGAATCAGGTCCACGCCGCCAAGGATGTTGCCCCACTGGTCACTGCCGCCCATCTGGAATGTGCAGCCGTGGTCCTCGTACAACTTCAGGAAGTCGTATGCCTGGAGGAGCATGTAGCTGAACTCGGTGTATGAGATGCCGGAGTCCCGGTCTATCCGTGACCTCACCGACTCCCTGCCAAGCATCTGGTTCACCGTGAAGTGCTTGCCAATGTCGCGCAGGAATTCGATAAGCCGAGTCTTGAGCAGCCAGTCTGCGTTGTTGATGAGGCGGGCCCGATTGGACTTCGAGTCAAAGTCCAGGAAGCGCTCCAACTGCCCCCTGATGCCCGCCACGTTTTCTTCAATGTGGAGCGGAGTCAGGAGCTGGCGCTCTTCTGATCTGCCGCTCGGGTCGCCAATCATCCCGGTTCCGCCGCCGACTATGGCAATGGGGGAGTGGCCGTGCCTTTGCATGCGGACCAGCCCCATGATGGGCACCAGGTTGCCAATATGCAGGCTCTTCGCCGTGGGATCGAAGCCGGCGTAGCAGGTGACCTTCTCGCTGGCGAGCACCTCGGCTGCGCCTGGAGTGGAATCGAACACCACGCCCCGCCACTTGAGTTCTTCAAATACGTTCTGGAAGTGTGCCACTGTTAAATCCGGGTACGGTCAATCTCGTGAGATGATGCACTGGTACAAGTATGGGGAGGCAACGCCGCGGCGGGGATCATTGTTGCTGCTGTCCAAGCGTCTCACGGGTGTTCTCAACATCTCTGGCCATCTGTTCAACGAGTGCCCCAACGCCGGTGAACTCCACTTCATCACGCAGGCGCGTTACAAACTCAAGCCTGAGCGGCTTGTCGTAGAGGTCGCCGTCGAAATCCAGGATGTACGCCTCCACGGTACGGCCACCCTTGCCGAACGTTGGCCTTACGCCGATGCTCGTGGCCGCCTGGCGTTTTGCTCCATCCACATGTGCCCAAGTGGCGTAGATGCCATCCTTCGGAAGCGCTGCCTGCGGTGATATGTCCAGGTTGGCCGTCGGGTAACCCAGCTCACGGCCTCTCTTGTCACCGTGGCACACGGTACCCGTCAGGGTGAAAGGGCGGCCCAGCATGGCCGCAGCGTCTTCCAGGCGCCCTTCATGGAGCGCGGCCCTTACTGCTGAGCTTGATACCGTCTCACCACTGTGGGCAGCTGGTCCGGCACTCAGCACTTCAAAGCCTTCTCTGCGGCCAAGCTCCTCCAGTTGCGCCAATTCCAGTTGGTCATGCCCCATGCGCGCTCCTGGTCCCAGCACAAGCAGCCGCATGCCCACTATCTCCTTGAGGATTGAGACAAACTGATGGGCATAAAGGTGGCGCACTGAATCGTCAAAATCGACAGGTATCACGCAGGTCAGGCCAAGGCTTCGCATCAACTCCAGCCGCTCATCAAGGGCGCACAGGTAGGTCACGGGCACGTCTGGCCTGACCACCGAGCGCGGCTGCTGCCGGAACGTTACGGCTACCGAGGCCAGCCCGCGCTCACGAGCAGCATCCCGCAGCGTTCCCAACAGCGCCTGGTGGCCCAGGTGCACGCCGTCAAATGTGCCTACCGCAACCGCTGATGGTTGCCCGGCGCAGCTTGCATCCGAAAGTTGTTCAATCAGCGTCATATGTCGCTGCCGTGCCCCTTGTGGAGGCGGATTTGAAAGCCTGCATCTATCCGTTCCTGCCAACGCCCCCGGTGAGATTACATTGTCGCGAAACGGCCCGACTGTCTGCCGGGCCGTCACGTCTGGTTATTTCAATGCGAGACCCTGGCACATTAGCCGGGTCCCACCTGATCATGACAGGGCGCCGACCTTTGGCTTCAAGCCTTCGTACGCCTCCATCAGAAGAGACTCAGTTTCTTCCCAGCCCACGCATGCGTCCGTAATGGATACACCGTACTCAAGCGTTGACGGGTCAGATCCGAGCTTCTGGTTGCCTTCGAACAGGTGGCTTTCCATCATTATGCCAACGATGTTCTTGTTGCCCGCCAGCCGCTGGCCCATCACGTCACGGAAGACTATTGGCTGGATCTTGTGGTCCTTGTTGCTGTTCGCGTGAGAGCAATCGATCATCAGGTACGGATTCTCTCCGGCCTTGTCCAGGAGCTCGATCGCGTTTGCCACGGACTTGGCATCATAGTTGGGGCCCTTTGCGCCTCCGCGCAGCACAATGTGGCCGCCGGGGTTGCCGGTGGTCTTCACGATGCTCACTCGGCCGTAGCCGTCAACTGACAGGAACGTGTGCGGGGTCTTGGCGGCGGTGACAGCGTCTATGGCTATCTGGACCGTGCCGCCGGTCCCATTCTTGAAGCCGATTGGCATGCTGAGGCCGCTGGCAAGCTGGCGGTGCGTCTGGCTTTCCACCGTGCGTGCGCCGATTGCGCCCCATGAAACTATGTCGGTGAGGTACTGGGGCGTAACCGGGTCCAGCCACTCCGTGGCCGTTGGGATGCCCAGCTCAAGCACTTTCAGCATGAACGAACGAGCGCGCTCCAGGCCTGTGGTCACGGCGAAAGTGCCGTTGAGGTTCGGGTCGTTGATCAGGCCCTTCCAGCCGACCGTGGTGCGGGGCTTCTCGAAGTAGACCCGCATCAGGACCAGCATGCGGTCCTTAACGCGGTCCGCAAGCCTGGCCAGGCGCTCTGCGTACTCCAAGCCGGCCTTTTCGTCATGTATTGAGCACGGTCCGATCAGCATGACCATGCGGTCATCTCGACCGGAGATGATCTCCATGATCTCGTCACGGGCGTTGGCCACGGTCTGAGTCATCTCTGGAGTCAGGGGCAGCCGGTTCAGGAACGCGTCCGGCGGCTCAAGGGGCGTAATGCTTTCTATGTTGAGATTGGATGTCTGTCGCATGGCAGGATCAACTTATCTTTCATGCTTCGCGCATTGCAACAGGGCCGCGATACCGGGATCAGCATCTGTGGGTGGCGCGGCTGCGAGGCGCGTGTCAACTATGGGTGAAGGGTCGCAATGGGGCGGGCTGAGGACGCCCGGCAGCTTTAATAGCTGCTATAGGGGCGCCCGCTGGTAAACAGCGGAGCGAGCGTGGCGCGCGTAAACAGGAACCGGCTGAAGCGGTCCCCGCGAAGGTTCAGTGAGGAAGATGTGAGAGATCTCATTTTGACGAAGACAGTGTACTGGATTTTGCGAGGTCTGGGCGAAGGCTGGCTGCTTCCTTCATATATACATGCCGGATCTCTTTCTGAGACCTTTCAGTGTTCCACAGCATAAGTATACGCACACATCGCTGTTGGCCGTGCGGCACTGCCATTTCGTGTCCGCACATAAGCGGAACATAAACCCATCCCAGGCGTTCCCGTGCGGCGACGGCGGGAAACTCAGCCGTGAGGTCGGGGCTGGTGGTGAACTGAACCGCAGCGAGGTCTTCCGGATCGATGCCGTTCTCGGCAATCAGCGCGCGCATGAGCTCTTCCGTGGCGTCCAGCACTGACTGGCGGTCGTTTGATTCAACAGTTGTGGCGCCTTTTACGCCTCGTATCTTGTGCATACGCTCCCGGTTGCCCGCATGGGTGTCCAGACGCCGGTCCTCGTCTGGAACGCGGCGACAGCCCGTTAGTTTGCCACTTTTGCGGCGCGTGTGCCCGGTTTGAGGCTGGCCACGTATTTGCCGGCACGTTCCGCCGCAGTTTCGGGGGGGCCGTCACTTATTGCGTTGACTAGTGCGCTGCCGACAGCTGCACCGTCCGCGTAGCCCGCCACTTCTGCCACATGCTCAGGCGTGGATATGCCGAAGCCTACCGCTACAGGCAGGTCAGTATGGCTGCGTACTTTTTCCACGAGGCCGCGAACCCTGCTGGAAACCTGTGCCCGCGCTCCGGTCACCCCCAGCACGGAGACGCAGTATATGAATCCGCCTGCTCGCCTGCACGATTGCTCAACGCTCCGGTCCGTGGAGGTGAGTGCCAGGAGCGGGATGACCGACAGGCCGGCCGCGTCAGCTTCATCCATCAACGGTCCGGCCTCGGATGCCGGCAGGTCCGGGACTATCAGGCCATCGACCCCGGCGGCGGCAGAACGACGGCAGAACTCTCCAATGCCCATTGAGAGGATGGGATTGTAGTAACCCATGAAGATGAGCGGGACAGTGACACCGCTTTCCCGTATGCGGGTTGCCATGTCTATGCACGCTGCCGGTGTCACCCCGCGGCTAAGCGCATCAAAGCTGGATTTCTGGATGGTTGGGCCTTCGGCAAGTGGGTCGCTGAACGGCACACCCAACTCCACGACGTCCGCACCGGCGTCGACTATGGCCCTGACTATATCTGGAGTAGTTTCGGGGGACGGGTGCCCGGCGGTGACAAATGGAAGCAGCGCGATTCGGCCCTGTGCGTTTGCTGCCTCTATGGCTTCGCGGATCCGGTCGGTCATTGATTGGCCATTCTCTCGATATATTCTTGAACCGCTGGCAGGGCCAGCACTGTGGCGATGGCGTTTTGCAGGCCATGAACGAAGATGCTTGGCCACAGCGAGCCTGTTTTAAGGTACACCCATCCCAGGGCCGCTCCCAATACGAACGTGGGTACAAGCGCCCCGACGCTGGTGTGGAAGGCCGCGAAAATGGCCGAGCTAATCACCAGTGCGCTGACTCCACCGAACCTGCGCCGGAGCCCGGCCAGGGCGAACCCCCTGAAGAAGACCTCCTCCATCACCGGCACCCAAACACTCACAAGGAGGAGGGCCACGATCAAGCTGCCATCGGCAATATCGAGCAAATCACGCGCACTTTCCGGCGGGTTCAGAGCTTCGATGTCCAGGGCGCTGACGATGATGCCCCATATGCCAAGGATGAATATGGCTGCAAGCCAGGCGCCAATGGCTAGCAGGTACGGCGAGATTCCACCGGCACTGACGAAGCCAAGGTCCCTCCAACTGGCCCCGTACTTGCTTGTGGAGAATGTGAGGGCTGTCGCTATGAACAGGCTGGACAGGATGGCCAGCAGAATCACGTTGAACGGTATCCCAAGGACCCGCTGAGCCTCTTCGCCGTTGTCGGCCAGTCCCTGTGCTCCCAGCCACAGCAGCGATGCGACGAGTGCGACAGCGCCCACCAGACGTAAGTTGACGCCTGCAATGCGGGATACCAGTGCTGCAGATGCCAGCGCTGCCAGCATGAGCAGCAGTGGAGTGAGAAGGCCAGTACCGCCATCGTCGCCTGTGGCGCCGACCAGCAATGGCGTTGCCATAACGAACAGGACCGCTGAGATGGTCAGGACGATGGCCCACAGGACATCTACGCCGCGCCACGGGACGTTTGAGGGACGGCTGCGACCCCCATTTCCAGCGCCGCTGCCCGCGCCAGGGGCATGGTCGCGGACGCCGTAGGCCGGAGGCGGCACGTCTTCCGGGGGACTCACTTTTTCGCCCACGTGACTTCGCCGTAGAGATCGGCGGGTTTTTCACGGGCTTCGAACACCGCGTACTCTCGCTCCGCCTCCGCGATATTGGTGAAATCGCCGTGTCCTGGCAGTACCACGGTGTCTCCCGGGAGTGTCAGAAGGCGGGTGGTGATGCTTTCCAGGATTCGTCTGAATGCACTGGGGCTTGTGGTCTTGCCCGGTCCGCCCGGGAACAACGTGTCGCCGGTAAACACATGGGCAGGGGAGTCTGACGGTTCAGCGCCCGGCAGAAGATAGCAGGTGGAGCCAGGTGTGTGGCCCGGAGTCTCACTGGCTCGCAGGGATATGTCCCCGGCGCGGATGATCGTGCCGTCGGATACGTCTACCAGGCCGGGGCTTCCGTTCCGGGTCAGTTCTGACGCGTCTGCCTCGCCGATGCCAGTTGGGACAGTGAAGGCGCTGTGAACTGATTGGAACCCCTGGATGTGGTCCCAGTGGCTGTGTGTGATGAGGATGGTGTTGACCTGGGTTTCACCAGCCGCCCTGATCAGTTCATCTGGCCTGTCCGGGGTGTCAATGATCACGCTCTGGTTTGTGCGCCTGCATGTGATCAAGTAGGCGTTGTTTGAGAATCCGGAAATAAAGCGGTCAATGGTCCAGTAGCGTCCTTCGTACTCGCGAGACATGAAGGGGAAGACTCCATTCCGGGACCGGTTGGTATTGAGTGCAGGCCGTAGTTCCAAGCGTATCGGAATGTACCTGCCTATGTGGCGTGCGTGAAGATGGGTCGGTCGACGGGAGGTGACAGGACAGAAAAAGAAAGAGGCGCCAGGGAGCGTTTGCGGGTCAGCGTAGGCAATTTGATGCCTGTTGCCTTGAAATGACGTTGTTGGGGAATAAGAAAAGCGAGGCCCCGGTTGA
>JBBDMW010000040.1:0-45003 GCA_040878005.1 Dehalococcoidia bacterium | reverse complement strand
AAACCGGGGGCCCCGCTTTTCTTATTGAGACTGTTTAAGTCGCCTGTGGCTCTGGTTCAGGCCGCTCGGCGGCGGGCTGTTCCTGTTCGCCGTGGCGAGCATCAGGCGGATTCTCCGGACCGGCTGGCTCAGGTGAGCGGCGTACCAGCGAATCCGGGTCTGCCCCTTCAAGGAGCGCTTTCATCTGGTCACCGTCGATTGTCTCGTGCTCCAGGAGGAACATGGACAGCTTGTCCAACTGGCCAGCGTGTTCCTTGAGAATCTTTTCGGCGTTCTCGCGTCCTTCTTCCAGGAGATCATTGACCTCGTTGTCAATGACTTCTTCCGTGCGGAGGCTGTAGTCGCGTTCCTCTGACATTTCCTTGCCGAGGAAGATTGCCTCCTGCCGCTTGCCGAAGGTTCGCATGCCCAGCTTCTCGCTCATGCCGTAGCGGGTCACCATTTGGCGGGCGATGCGTGTGGCAACCTCGATGTCGTTGCTCGCTCCGGTTGTCACCTCACCGAACTTGGTGACCTCGGCGCCGCGTCCGCCCATGGCGGTGGCGATCATTGCCTTGAACTGCTTGAGAGTCTGCAGGTAGCGGTCCTCATCCGGCAGGTACCGGGTGTAGCCGCCCATCTGTCCGCGGGATACGATGGAGATCTTCCAGACCATGTCAGCACCGGGCATGTGATAAGCGACAAGGGCGTGCCCGGCCTCATGGTATGCGGTGAGCTCACGTTCCCGCTGACTGATTACCCGGCTCTTTCGCGCCGGCCCAGACATCACGCGGTCAATGGCCTCTGTCAATTCATCGAAGCCGATGGACTTCCTGTTGCGGCGGGCAGCAAGCAGAGCGGCCTCGTTAATCAGGTTGGCCAGATCGGCGCCTGAGAAGCCGGGCGTCTGCCGCGCTACGTTCGCCATGTCTACGTCTTTGTCGATGGGCTTTCCCTTGGCGTGCACATCCAGAATGGCCGTGCGGCCGCGGATGTCCGGGTTGTCCAGGATGACACGGCGGTCAAACCGGCCCGGCCTCAGCAGCGCCGGGTCCAGGATGTCCGGACGGTTGGTCGCAGCGATCACGATGACGTTCGTAGACGTGTCGAACCCGTCCATCTCCACCAGTATCTGGTTGAGAGTCTGCTCACGTTCGTCATGTCCGCCGCCCAGTCCAGCGCCGCGGTGCCTGCCCACAGCATCTATCTCGTCTATGAACACGATGCAGGGCGAGTGACGCTTTGCCTGCTCAAACAGGTCACGCACCCGTGAGGCACCCACACCCACGAACATCTCCACGAATTCTGAGCCGCTGATGGAGAAGAATGGCACGCCTGCCTCGCCGGCCACAGCCCTTGCGAGCAGCGTCTTGCCTGTGCCGGGTGGGCCAACAAGCAGCACGCCGCGAGGTATGCGGGCGCCCAGCGCCTGGAAGCGCTCAGGGTACTTCAGGAACTCCACAACCTCTTCGAGCTCCTGCTTGGCCTCAGGTACGCCTGCCACGTCAAAGAACGTCACTGTGGCCTTGGTGCCCACAAACATGCGGGCCTTGCTTCGGCCAAAGCTCATGGTCTGGTTGTTGCTGCCCTGGGCCTGCCGCATCATGAACAGCAGGATTCCACCGAAGAGAATCAGGGGCAGGAAACCGATCAGCACGCCAAAGATGTTTCCGAGTCCGCCGGACCCGTGGGCCTCAACCGTATAGTTGTCCGGCTCCACCCCCGCGTTCATCATCAGTTCGACGATGCTTGACCCCACCTCTTTTCGGGAGCGGTAGACGGTTGATCCGTCCCGGACGGTCAGGTCCTCACCACTAACTTCAATTTCAATCCGGCCAGGCCCGGGATTGTTCCGGGCCATCTCAATAACCTCGGTGAGGTTAATCTCTTCAGCGCCACCGAGCGGCTCATTAAAGAACATGAAGAAGACCGTGATGACGGCTACCACGATCAGAAGATATACAAGGCTGTTGCGCATCCAGCGGCTGCTCATACGGAGTCCTGAAAGTGTGCTATGGCCATGGAATGGCTCTGGTCTGTTGTCATTGCCAGACGACAGGGTCTTGCAGCCATGCCGGCCAGGCTGTGAATGCTGTGCCGGGGCAGCTTCCGAATTCTAAGTTCGATTTATGAAGCCGCGAGCGGAATACTCCGCGTGAAGGCAACCCAACTGGATTGCTCGCGTTAATCGTACCACAGAGGGTGGTGCGCCCAGCGCCCGGCAGATAAGGAATACGGGCGATAGATCGCCTGGGTTTCGTTGAGGTTTGGCGTTGACATTGCTATATTTGATTTTTGAGTGACTGCCACGGTCACGCGAACGTGGGCGGATTGTCTGCGCGCCAAACCTGAGCAGTAGTATTAGGGAGCTTCGGGCATAGCGAGAGATTACAGGGTAAACCGACGGATTCGGGCCCCGATGGTCCGGGTTATCCGGGGCGAAGAATCCAACGAATCGGTCGTAATGTCGACCGATGAAGCACTTCAGCTTGCTGAAGAAGAGGGGCTGGACCTGGTCGAGGTGGCGCCCAACCAGTCGCCGCCTGTGTGCCGCCTGCTGGACTACGGCCGCTTCAAGTTCATCCAGGCCAAGAAGGCCAAGGAAGCGAAGAAGGCCAGCAAGGGCCGCACGGAACTGCGCGAGGTGCGCATGCGGCCAAGAATCTCTGAACATGACCTGCAGGCCAGGATCCGAGTAGTGAAGCGGTTGCTTGAAGATGGGGCCAAGGTGAGGGTGGCGGTGATTTTCAGGGGACGTGAGCAAACGCACCCGGAGATCGCGATGAAAGTGCTGCGCCGCATAGCTGAGGGCGTGGCAGGCGAAGCGAAGCTTGAGCGTGCCCCATCGATGGAAGCTCGTGCATTGAGTATTTTGCTGTCACCGGCACAGCAGCCGGGACAAACGGCGCCACAGCAGAAAGTGGGCGCCGCCAAAGAAGGCGACAACGGTTAATGCCAAAGATCAAGACGCACAAGGGTGCGCGGCGACGCTTTCACATAAGCGCCACGGGCAAGGTTCTGCGGACGAAGGGGCCCAAGAGTCACCTGCGCCGCAACAAGGCGCCGCGCGTTAAGCGGCTGTTCGGCTCCAAGGTGGAGCTGGATTCGCCAGCTTTTTCACGTCGGATCAAGCATGCGCTCGGCGGGGCTCGCCGCTAATCCCGGGGTTGCTCCGGGTCCAGTGATTATTATTTCAGGTTCAGGCTCTTTTTTGAGCGCGTTCGGCAGCAGGAGACGGTGAGTTGCCAAGGGCAAAAGGCGGTATCAAGGCGCGGCGGCGGCACAAGTCTGTTTTGCAGGCTGTCCGTGGGCATCGCGGATCACGTAACAGGCGATACAAGATCGCCCATGAGTCGCTGCTCCACGCCATGGCGTACTCAACGGAGCACCGCAAGCTGAAGAAGCGGCAGAACAGGTCGCTCGCCATTGTGCGCATCAACGCAGCGGCGAGGGCAAACGGCATCACGTACCGTGAACTGATTCACGGCATGAAGGTGGCTGGCGTGGGCCTGGACCGCAAGTCCCTTTCAGACCTTGCCGTGCGAGAGCCGGCAGCGTTCGCCGAAGTAGTGAGTACTGTCAAGGCTTCACTCACAGCCGCCTAGGTTCGTGCCCAGTTCCTGGGTCAACTGGTTCCAATCTGGCTGGAGCGGAATGCCGTTATGGACGCTATCAATCATCTGATAGCGTCTGCTCGAAGAACTGGGTCACCCTCGACACATAGGTTGCGGGGCTGGTTCTGTAGGACTGTACGTGCGCCGCACCGGGAACAATCCATACGCCCCCGGATGATCCGCTCCCTGGACGCAGAGCCCGGCCCAGCACCCGGGCATGTTCCACTGGCACTAGCAGGTCTGAGCCGCCGTGAATGATCATCACTGGTGTACTGGATGATGCCACTGACTGCGCTGGAGACACGCGATTCATGTCTATCCCGTACAGGAGTCGCGCCAGAATCCTGACGCCGGGATTCACGAGTGCCATGGGCCGGTCAAGCCGTGGCGTTGAATCCCTGATGATCATCCACAGGTCGGCGAACGCACTATCGGCTACTACTGCCCCGGCCACTCCTGGTGTGGCGCATGCCATGAGGGCCACTGCTCCGCCGAGTGAAAACCCGATCACGCCCATGTGAGAGCGGTCGACGCCTGTGCTTTCCAGGAAGTCGAGTGCGCCAAGAAGGTCCAGGTGCTCGTAGAACCCTGCCGAGCCCGCCGTGCCGCCGGACTCACCGCACCCGCGCAGGTCAAACATTAACAGGCCGTAGCCTCGGGCATGCAGGTCTTTGGCCAACCCAAGCGCCCCGGCCATGGGGTCAGTCCTGTTTGCTCCGAAGCCGTGGACCATTACCACCCAACGCGGACTCGGAGCGTTGTCACCATCGTCTGCCCGGGCGGGAGGTTTTACCAGCCACCCGCACAGCGCAGTTGAATGGTGTCGGCTCGGGAAGGTTACGGAACGGTATTCGAGGCCCACGGCCGCCGGCGTGTCGGCCGCCATGATACGGCGAGTGCGCAGCAGGCCAGTGGCCATAGCGGCAGCGAGAGCGGCATAGATCCCTGCGCTCACGGTTACGGTGGCTGCGGCCACCCGGAGCCGGCTGTTCAGCATGGATCGGTCAGGATTCCGCCTCCACATATGAGGCTTCAGGCGATGCTGCCGTCCACCATTACGAAGAGAAACAGCAACGCCAGGTAGAGTAGCGAGAAGCGGTACAGAGCCCACGCTGCGTTCCTGGTTTTTATCCGCAACAGTTTGAAGGCATACCAGATGAGTATGAGGCTGAGTACTGATGCCCCAGCCACATAGATCGTGCCAAGTGCCGGGGTTGCAGTGACGAACAGCACGGACAGCGCACTCAGCAAGAGCGAGTAGAGCATGATGGACACGCGGGTCCTGGCCTCGCCTTCGATCACGGGGAGCATTGGGATGTCAGCCCTGGCGTAGTCGTCCTTGATCATTATTGCCAGCGCCCAGAAGTGAGGCGGCGTCCAGAAAAATATGATGGCAAACAGGTACCACGCCGGGAGGTCCAGGGTGCCCGTAACCGCGGCCCACCCAACCAGCGGCGGCATGGCGCCGGCCGCACCGCCGATGACTATGTTGTGGGTCGTCGACCGCTTCAACCAGACCGTGTACAGGAAGAAGTAAAGCAGCGTTCCGACCATCGCCAATCCAGCAGCGAGCACGTTCGCTCCAAGAGCCAGTACGACGAAGGCGCCTGCGTTCAGGGCCAGCCCGAAGTACAGGGCGTTCCTTGGCGGGATGCGGCCCATTGCCACCGGCCGCTGCTTGGTGCGGCCCATGCGACGGTCGACGTCAATCTCGAACCAGTGATTCAGTGCGCTTGCGCCGCCAGATGCCATGGCGCCACCGAGTAGGACGGACACCAGCAGGACTACGGGCGGCATGCCATTTGCCGCGAGCACTGCGCCGGTAAGGGCCGTTACCAGGAGCAGGCTCATGATGCGCGGCTTGGTGAGGGCGACGTAGTCGCTGACCACTTCACGGAAAGTGAGTTGCGGTACCCGGCCTGCGTCAATCATAGTTTCGCACCGCCATTCGCCATGGAATTGGGCGACGGATGAGGGCGACGATGAAAAGCATGCCAACCCATGTGAGGGTGGCAAGGCTCAGATGCAGTGCACGTGCCCACTCGGTGAAGTTTGTCCATGGATTCAGGGCGCCCACGAATATTTGCGTTACGGCCAACGCCAGCACCGCAAGTGATGCCCAGCGAAGCGTCGCTGGCGCGCCCGGGAGTCGATATGCGCGGTGCGCCGCCCATAAAACAACCACCACGGCTGCGCCAGAGAGCGCCCTGTGGGCCATGTGAATCCACGTGAGCTCCCACTGCGGTATCAGTGGTCCTCCGCACAGCGGCCATGTAGAGCAGACGGCGCCAGCCTCTCGCCATACGGTATAGGAACCAGAGAGCAGCGCCACCAGGATCGCGACTGCACCGAACACTGCAATCTTCAAAGTCGGCCCCTGCCATGATTCTCCGCGCGCTCCGGTGGCCAGTGGACCGCCGTTGGCCCCGGACTGTCCAACCGGACGATGTATTACCGCCACCAGTGCGAATACCAGCAGGAGCACAACCATCTCAGCAAGTGCCAGGTGAAGCGTTCTTAGAGCGGGATCCAATTCATTCAGGACAACGGCTCCGCCTATGCCGCCGACAATTGCGATGAGGATGAGTGCGGCAGCGGTGAGACGAACCACGGTCATATCACGCGGCAGCCTAAACCATGCGCGGGCCGTGGCGGCGATGATCACTATGCCTACGAGTGAGCCCACGGTCCGGTGGCTCCACTCCAGCAGAGCGTGGTACTCGAATGGCGGGATCAGGCGGCCGTAGCACAGCGGCCAGTCCGGGCAGCCGTCACCTGAGCCGGTGACCCGCACCACACCTCCCAGCGTGATCTGGAGGATGGCGCCAATGACCGAGGCTATCAGCAGTGCGATCAACACCCTGTCAGGCGAATATGCCGCCATGCGTGCGAAACCGGAGCGAGTAGTCGATGTCATGTCAGGTAGATTATCGCCTGAGGCGGGGGTACGGCGCTACGCCGGCTGGGGGAACGTGGATTGAGAAATGGTTCACAATTGCGCTGATTTTAGCCGTGTGTCGAATGCAGAGTCAAAGCGCGGCTACCGTTTAATGGCCATGAGTTGCGCATGGACAAGCACACGGTGATCGTACGCACCGCGGGGCCAGCACGTGCAGAGGGTGATCTGGGCGTCTGGTGTCGTCGTCAGGGTCAGGTCATCCTGGTGGACAAGCTTAGTGCCAGTTACGCGGTACATGTACTCGACGTCGGCGGTGTGGATGAATATGTCCACCGGATCAGTCAGCGCCAGGTCTGCTATCTCCGGCAACCGGCGGAACACGCTCCCCTCACCCTGCACAAAGCTTTCAAGGTGGCCGAAGTACCAGCCATTCGACGCCTGGCCCGGCTGCGCTGTGTCCGGTATATGCCCCACAGTGTTGTTCGGGGTCTCGTACTGCTGTTGGTCACCGATGTCGAGGAGCGCGAGCTCGCGGGTGCTGGAATCGAGACCTATCGCGGGTATGCGAATCCGCCTGGCCGGTGCGTCCCAGTATTCGGCGAGAGAGACGTCCAGAGACGATACCGGCTCGAACCCGTCAGGCAGTCCTGACCCACCGAACGGGGTGGACCCAGCCCAAAGTGGTGCGCCCCAGTATTTTGGATTGGTGCGGTCGCCCGGGTACAGGGACGCAAAGCGCAAAGCTTCGTCATCCCTGCCATCTGCCGGTTCGGGCGTACCACCGGCAGGTGTGGGCGCTACATCCCCCACCCATGCGCCAAGGTCGTTCGCCGGCACGTTGGCATTGAACCTGTCTGCGTCGCTGCCCGATCGCACGCGGGCGTACCCGTACCAGGCCACAGCCACCAAGATTATCAACCCGGCGGCTATGGACGCCCCGGCGAATATTCGCATGAGCCATGAGCCGCCCGGCGCACCTGGCGGCGTCATGGCCTTGGATCGGCCCATTGATGTGATTCCTGGTCAGGCAGATGACGGAGGGCCCGTCAAGATCGGCAGAGCGCTCAGGCGCGCTCCCGTGCACGGTAGCCTACACCGGCCACGATGGGCTCATTCAAGTGGACTTCGCCATTGCGAATCTTGATATTGAATCCGCAGTCGGGGCTTGTGCAGACCCAGGCTTTGTAGTGGACAGCTGCGCCCTGTCCTCCAAAGTCAGAAAGCGGGACCAGCACGCCGTCACTACATGATTTGCATTCCGGCCAGGTGAATTGCTCCAACACAACCTCTCTTGACGACGACCTGAAATAAAAGTTTTGCGCCTACACCAGGCGCCCACACGGGTTAATTCAGCCGGCCCGCTCCGCGCATTTACTTATGTTACCTCGCCATCAAACCGAGTGTGATACCTGCACTGCCATTGACGTGAACCACATGGCTCCGCTCATACTCGCTAGAGGTCATCGAGTGTTGACCAACAGGGAAAGTGTTTGCGTTATTTATTGTGCCAATGGCAATGCTATTTTCTGAGTAAACGGTAATACGTTCAGCAGGATTCATTCAGTTTGAGCAGGCGCGTAATACTGTGAAGCACGCACAATGCCCATGAATAGAAGCTCTACCCCTCCCGGCCAATCCGGCGCCTGACGGTGTCATAGGCGGCGCGTATGCCATGAGCCGGTCAGTCATCATGTCTTCGCCGGCGTTGTAACGATGCGGTGGCCTGCCCACATTCCTCACATGTTGTTACTACGCGTCGCGTATGGCAGGCGGGCACCCTTCACATTTGATTGCCTCTTCTCCAGGCGAGCCTTCAAGGAACTTTATGAAGTTGATGGAGCGGCAGTCATTTGCGCCAGGCATGGCCGCGTATCATAGACTGATCTTGCGATCCGCCTTCTCAATACGATCAAAAATCTTCTGAGGCTGGTGACACTTGGTGAACGTGCTTGGCATAGAGACATCCTGTGATGAGACAGCGGCCGGAGTTGTCGATGACCACGGCCGGCTGCTGTCGAACGTCGTTGCCACCCAGGTGGATATCCACGCGCGTTATGGTGGCATTGTGCCGGAGGTGGCTTCGCGCCAGCACGTTGTGGAGATCCGGCCCGTGATTGAGGAAGCGGTGGCGAAGTCAGTGGGAGGCTGGGAAAGCATAGATGCCGTGGCCGTAACGCATGGCCCCGGCCTTGCAGGCTCTCTAATCGTGGGAGTAAACGCTGCAAAGGGTATTGCGGCGTCACTGGGCAGGCCCCTGGTGGGCGTCAACCACCTGGAAGGCCATATCTATGCCGCGTGGATCGACCACGGCAGCGATGGTTTCACTGACCCGGCGGATGATCCGGGGTTTCCCCTGATGTGTCTTATTGTGTCTGGCGGGCACACCGAGCTGGTGCTGATGTCTGGCCACGGCCGGTTCAAGTTGATAGGAGAGACCCGGGACGATGCTGCCGGCGAGGCGTTCGACAAGGCGGCGCGCGTCCTTGGCCTCAGATATCCCGGGGGGCCGGAAATTCAGCGTGTGGCAGCCGAGGCAGGTCCGTCCGAGCCGTTCCCCCGCGCATGGATCCGGGACACCTATGACTTCAGCTTCAGCGGCCTGAAAACGGCGGTGATACGGCGGGCGAGGCAGGCGGGCATATACCCGCCCCCACCGGACGGTGCGGACAGATCCACAGTGGCAACGCTTGCCCGTTCGTTCCAGGACTCCGTGGTGGACGTGCTGGTGAGCAAGGCGGTAGACGCAGCCGACAGGCACGGATGCAAAGGCATCGTGCTGGCGGGAGGTGTGGCGGCCAACAGCGCACTGCGGGCCGGCCTGCTGGATGCCTCACCGGTTCCAGTGGCCATACCACCGATGCAACTTTGCACCGATAACGGGGCGATGATCGCCATGAGCGGCGTTCAGCGGCTGAGGGAAGGCCTGGCTTCGGCTTGGGACCTGGATGTGGTGCCGGGAATGAGGATTGGGGCCTGAGCAGGCTTATCCTTCAGATGGCCGGATAGCTTCGCCTGATCTGCGGAGGTGCTGCCTCTGGTGATCCGGCTGCGACGCCCGCATGGGTGTCACGCCTTGCCTGTTCGAGGCGCTTCACGAACTTTTCAGCGTCTGCCATTCGGCCCCCGTCC
Organism: Dehalococcoidia bacterium; assembly: GCA_040878005.1. Lineage (GTDB taxonomy): Bacteria > Chloroflexota > Dehalococcoidia > Lucifugimonadales > Lucifugimonadaceae > JBBDMW01. The sequence goes on along the minus strand of JBBDMW010000040.1, from coordinate 35,382 downwards.
ACCGCACCTTCAACTTTGCCTCCGGCTGTGTGAACAATGACAGCGACGCCTCCCGGCCTGAGCCAGTAGTCGCCCAGGAGGGCGAGGGAGAGCAGGCCTACAACAACGCCGGCGACCGTGCCCACCACCTCTGGAAGGGTGACCTGCCAGACTGCGACCGCTGCGACCAGCCCAAGAGTGCCCCACCAGGCGCTTCTCCGGTCACGAGGGCGGCGTGACACCTCGATCGCGGTGACATCACTCAACCGGGCAGAGGCGTAAAGAGACGAGTCGTTCGCTCCACCTGTGTAAAGCACCCGGGCGTCCGTCAGGATGAACCGCCCGCCTTCTGACCCGTGCATGTCAGCCAGCACGTCTTCGCCGGGAGCGAGGTCCAGCCGATTGTCTTCAGCCTCGCCTTCGCCAGCTTTCACGGCCGACCGTGGTTCTGCTTCGCTTGCCATGCAAGCATCGTACACCGCGCGGGCGAATACCAGTTATAGCGCGTGGACGGGCCTTACCGGTGCCGCCGCCAGGCTTTCCCACCCTGAAGGATGGTGTTGCCGTAGCCCTCACGTGCCTGCGAGTTAGCTCCGCGTGGCGATGTTGCAGGGCGTGGCGCAGGGCATTCTGGAGACTGTAGCCGCGGCGCACGGCGGGAGCAATGACCTGCGCTGCGGACAAAGCCGGCGCCGCATCGCTGAAAACCAGGCGGCTACTTCACAGGGAGGTTCTGATGTATATAGGTGGCGGGCTACTTCTGGTAATCCTCATCATCATAATCATCATTCTGCTGTTGTAATCCACAACTGGCCAGGATGAGCCAGCCGGCCACTTGGCCGTATGGCGCGTGAGCAGGCGCAGAATCGTCTCAGCCGGCCGAAGGGCCAAGAGGTGAATCTCGCCTGCTTTTTGTTGTTACCCGGCTGGCGGCACGGAGGCGTTGAACCGTGCTTCCAATTGCCAATCCGCCCGCAATCAACACCAGGTTCTTGATTATGAACTCTCCTTCAAACGTCAGGAGTAGCGGATTCCCATCCTGGAAAGCGTGGTTCCACCGGAATACCAATACCAGGAAGGTGCCGAGCATCTGCATGAGAAAGAACAGGAGAGTCACACGCAGGGCGATGGCGAATATGAGTCCCAGCCCAACCGCTGCCTCCCATGCACCGAGGAACGGCACGAAAAAGTCCGCCGGGAACCATGGAACGGTATCCGCCACGAGGTCTGCGACGGGACTCCGCCCTATGAGCTTGAGGAGGCCGAACCAGAGGAATACGGCGCCAATGGATAGGCGCAGGAGCAGCACCGACCGCGCCCTCAGCACACGGATCAGCCAGTCGTCGAAGCGCTGGAACGTCTCGGGCAGTTTTCTGATCAACACCAACGTCGTCCGTCCCGGGGCAATTGATGCAAAGATGCTCTCATTTGAGTTTGATTATGACGAAACAAGCCCCGGACACAGGTCCGGGGCTTGTGCGAATGCTTTCTGAAGTCTCAGGCTGCCGTTCAGATTTCGCCACGCCAGGCACCAGTCTCCGTTCCGCGTGACTCAATCATTTCTTTGAAACGCTCCAGGTCGCCTTCGGCCCTGCGGTCCACCACTCCCAGCGCATCGCCCACGTTCTCCATGACGCCTTCAGGCTCATAGACGATCTGGAGAGTGATGCGGGTGGTATCAGGGTCCACCGGGTGGAAGGTGACTACACCGGCGTTTTCCTTGCCGCCTATGCTGCGCCATGCAATGCGCTGGTCTGGGATCTGCGCTGTGATCTCTGCGTCCCACTCCTCTTCATTGCCTCCGATGGACGCCCGCCAGTGGATGTGACGGTCATCCAACTGCCGGACTTCTTCTACGCCCTCCATGAATTCTGGAAAGAGCTCGAACTGTGTCCACTGGTTGTACGCGGTGCTCACCGGCACCGCTACGTCAATGCTTTTCTCTATGGTACTGGCCACCTTTGTTCCCTCCGGTCAACGGGCAGCTTCAACATTGAGGCAGATAGCGGGCGGGTGTCTCTCAATGAAGGCTAATTGGTGTGGACGCATCGCATCGTCACACCTCGGAGTGAGGAGCCGGTGATATTCGGGTGGTTCAACCGCCGGAGTCTTAATGGGGCTCGCCGGCAGATTGGAACGGGTGGCGCAGCCTGAGAGCGCGCTCCGCCGGTGGGTACCAGCCCTGGGGCGCGTACTGTCCTGTGTGCAGGTAGCAGCGGACATTGAGGGTTTCACTGCCTTCCGTGAACGTGAGCAGGCGGCTCATTGGCACTGTAGTGCGCTGGGCGTGATGGCGGGCCAAAGCTGAGACGTTCACAAAGTTGACTCCCCACTTCGTCTCGATATGAGACCGGCCGCCTGTACGGTCATCCGGATGGGTGTGGGTGTGCGCTCCGAGCCACAGGTCGATGGCGCCGGGGTTCTGGGAGAGGTAGTTCTCTATCCGGCCGGTGTCCGGTTGGCCGTCCACCCAGTAAATGAACGACGATCCCGCCGGGCCGCCGTCTTCGAAGCGGCCGTGGTACCCGTTGTCCACTCCCTCCCATGGACCTGACGCCACCGTGGTTTCCCTGAGCATGTGGTGGTGCCCGGTTACTATGATCTTGTCCTGGTTGGACTCCACCTGGTCCATCCACCAGTCGAAAGTCTCGCCGGTTATCGCACCGGCCGGGTAGCCACCGGCCGGGCCGCGGCCCACCGGGGGGCCGCCGTCATTGCGGTCCGCAAGCATCAGGAACAGGACGTTTCCCGCCTGGAACCTGTAGCGCTCCCATGTGCCGGTGACCGGGTGCGGGCGGAGGTCTGCGTTGACTCCGGAGTTTGCTGTGGCTTCGCCCGTGGGATCAATCCACTTCCGGAACCACCACTGGGCTGGTTCGTCCGGCCCCGAGGCGTCATGGTTGCCCACAACGTCATAGAAGTGCCCCCGCGGGTGCTTCGTAGAGACCGCGTACTGCCGCACCACCTCCTGCCCTTCATCATCATCCGGTGGAGTCTGCGAACCGGAAAAATCCCCGAGGTTCACGGCAATGTCCCAGTCAAACGGGGGGCCGCCCTCGTCTCCGCCACGCTCGGCCTGCAGTATGGCTTCGGCAAGGCTGCGGCGGCCGTGTTTCAGGTCTGTGCCAACATGTGCATCACTTATGGCCCAGAGGCGGAACGTCCCAGGATTGCTCATGTCACTGCGTCTCCCTGCTGTGCCTGACACTACGTGCGTTTCCGCCGGGGTTGGTTGTGGAGGACGCTGAATTCTTCCACCTGGCCTGCACTGGTGCAACACGTATGCATCCTTCAACAAAAAGGGTTGTACACTGCCGCCGCCAGCCGGATGTTACAACTGCTGCCGGTATTGAGGCAGTGGCGAGCAGCGCTTTCCTGGTTAGATGGCCAGGAATGACGGCCGATAGAAAAGGCCAGAAAGTTGGGAGCAAGCAAGAATGAAGATCACGGGTGTTGAGTTCCGCCGGTTTTCGGCGAAGCACCACAACGCCAGCCGCAACTGGCTTATCGTAAAGGTGCTGACTGATGACCCTGCCGTGTACGGGCTGGGGGATGCCAGCGCGATGGAAAATGACCCGGAGGTCATGGCCATCATCGAGGGCTGGTTCACCAAGTACTTGAACGGCGCTGACCCGCTCGACTCCGAGGTGCTGTGGACCGCTCTTTTCCATGACACGCAAGCCCGATCCGGCCGCCTTGCAACCACTGCGCTCTCAGGTGTGGACATAGCGCTATGGGATATCAAGGGCAGGGTACTGGGGCAACCGGTTTACAAGCTGCTGGGCGGAGCGCACCGGAAGAGAATCCGCGTGTACGCCAACGGTTGGTATACCAACCCGGGCACTCCTCAGCAGAATGGGGATGAGGCGAAACGCGTGGTGGACATGGGCTACACCGCGATGAAGTTCGACCCGTTTGGCCAGGAAAACTATTACACCATCTCCCTGGCGGAGGCGCAGTTGGCACAGGACCGCGTGGCTGCGGTGCGGCAGTCGGTGGGCCCGAACGTGGACATCCTGGTTGAGGCCCATGCCAAGTTCAACGTGGCCACGGCGATTCAGCTGGGCAAGCGGCTGGAGGAGTACCTCCCACTGTTCTACGAGGAGCCCGTATCACCCGAGAACATATCGGAGCTGGCAGAAGTGCGCGAGAGGGTAGACATACCGATTGCCACGGGTGAAAAGCTGTACACAAAATTCCCGTTTATGCAGATCCTGGAGCAGCGTGCGGCCGATGTGCTCCAGCCGGACATTGCCAACGCAGGCGGCATCACCGAGCTTAAGAAGATAGCCATCATGGCGGAGGCAAGGCATGTCACAATGGCGCCGCACAACGTGTGCAGCCCGGTTGGCGCCCTGGCCGAGATGCACCTGGACGCTTCAGTATTCAACTTCCTGATACAGGAGTACCACGCTGAGTTCTACACCGGCCACTACTTCACGGTGATGGACGGCTTCCCCCGGCAGAAGGACGGCTACATAGAGTTGTCTGACGCTCCCGGCCTGGGTCTTACGCTCAACGACGATGAGATCGCGGCTCACCCACCGCTGGAGAAGGTGAACGCGCGTGGAGGGACAGTCCGGGGCATATGAGCCGATATGAACTTTTCTGTAACGACGGATGGCAAAGGTGCAGGGCCTACAGCAAGTAGCGCCACTGACTGCACGATGAGTCGAGGAGTCAGCATCAATGATTGAAAACACAATCCTCAATAAGAACAAGCAGGGTCTCAAGGCGCTCAGCTTCTCATTGACGTCACCGTCCCTCTACCTGGTGGAACTGGCGGCGCACGTGGGGTTCGATGCCATCAACTGCGATGGCGAGCATGGAGCTTTCACGCCAGAATCGATTGACGATATCGTCCGCGTCGCCAATGGATACGGAATGTCTGTGACGGCGCGGGTGCCGAACCGGGAGCCGAACACGATCAACCTGTGGCTGGACCGGGGCATACAGGGCATAACCGGCCCCCACGTTGAGACGGGCGAAGAAGCGCAGGCGCTGGCTGATGCCTGCCTGTTCCCGACGGACGGATGGCGGTCGTGGGGCGGCGGACGTGGCACTGAGTTCAACGACCAGAAGAAGCTGGATGATGTTTATGGAGGCAAACTGGGCTTCGCAAAATGGTCCAACGCCAACATGATCGTCGTGGCTCAAATAGAGTCAAAGAAAGCCTGGGATAACCTGGACGACATACTGAATGTGAAGGGGCTGACCGGCGTTACCGGCGGTCCGCATGACTTCTCTGCCTCGCTCGGCCACCCGGGAGAGCCAAACCACTCGGACCGCGTCGCTGCGACCGAAGAGGTGGACCGCAGGGCACGGGCCGCAGGCAAGACCGCAGGCGGGGACATGTCCACTGGCACCGGGATCCAGGAGATGATGCTGGGTTATGCAAGGGAGTTCGTGGCAAAGCACAAGAACGATGCCGTAAGCTCCTGAGCCTGCCCTGGAGGGCAAACTTCCGCTGCTGATGATTGGCGCAACGCTCGACAATTCGCCAGGACACACCGTCGCCTGTGCGCGTCGGCCTTCGCTGACGTCGCAGGCTGAGCGCGCCTGGCGGTCGTGGGCTTTGCCGGAAGTTTGTCGGCCGTACGTTGCCGGGAGCTACGGCGGCTCCTGTGGCAGTGCCGTCCGGCGGTGCCCGGTCCTGCGTGAGCGCCGCGCTGGCTACGGGCTGCCGGAACGCGGTACCCATCGTGCTAGGGCCGTCATGCGGGAGGGGCACAGGCCGCCTGGTCCGGTTGGCGATGGCGGCGGAAGGCTTTCCGAGGAGATTCTCCATTCCGCCTGGAGGCGGGCAGGCGATGGGCATGTGCTGCTGAGGTCACGCGACGGCAGGTCGTATCGCGTTGTTTATCCCGGCCGGCCCGGCGGCAGCCTGGGGCCGGACTTCAGGGACGCCATTATCGAGCGTGACGATGGCGTCCGTCTGTTCGGCGACGTGGAGATACATGTTCGGGCGGGGGACTGGCGTCAGCACGGCCACCACCGGGACCCGCGTTACAACGGTGTTGTATTTCACGTGGCGCTGGATACAGGAGATGCCGACTCGACCACCAACGCCGCGGGCGTTCGCATACCGCTCCTCCCGATAGGCCCGGCGCTTGTCTCACGGACCATCGCTCCTCGTCCGCCTGCCATTCCGGTTCTGGACCTGGGAATGGCCGGGGACCAGCGGTTCGCTGCCAGAAGCAGCGGACTGGAAGTCGAAATACAAGCAGAGGGGCCGGACCAGGCGCTGTACGCTGCGGTGCTGGAGTGCCTGGGTTACCCGCGGAACAAGTCGGCGTTCAGGCAGCTTGCCCAGCGGGTGCCCTGGCAGCAGGTCGTCCAACGTTGCTCTGGCGCCGGTTCGGCCGATCATGACCTGGCTACGTTGCTGATGTGGGCGGCGGGGCTGGGGCCAAAGCCCTACGGCACCGGGAAGCTTCCCGGCAAGCCGCCTGCGTGGACTCGTCCGGCCGGACGTCCCGCCAATGACCCGCGGCGGAGGGTTCCAGCTGCAGCGGCGTTGGCAGCGCTGTGGTTGAGCAATGGCGGCCCGGCGGCGGCCATTGAGAGTGCAATCAAAAATGCTGCGCATGCGAAAGACCTGGCAGCCCATTTCACCGTGGGACAGGCATCGGGACAGGGTGCGGCTGCACTTGTGGGCACAGGGCGTGCCGGGGAGATAGTGGTGAACGCAGTCTTGCCCGGCGTGCATGCTCTGGCGCGGATCCGTGGCGACAAGCCTCTCGCCCGCCGCTGCGAGGACCTGTACAGGGAGCATCCACGCCTGCCTGAGAACGCCATCACGCGTGAGGCGAGAACACTTTTGGCCGCCCATGGTGTGCAGCCCGAAGTTCCCGGAGCGAGGGAGCAGCAGGGGCTGCTGTTCCTGTACCGGTCAATGAGCACAAAGATCGTGCGTCCGCGGCAGTTGCCGTTACTATAGCGCCCTGCAGCCGGAGCTGGCCTGTCAGCCCTGTGCCTGTGCCGGGAACGCGGCCCGGTAGTTTGCCATGGCGCTGCGGATTGCCGCCACCGCCTGCTCAGGTCCCAGGAAGTCCTGCACCAGGACTTCCTTGTTCTCCAGGGCCTTGTAGTCCTGGAAGAAGCGCCGCAGTTCCCTCAGGCGGTGCGGGGGCAACTGGCTAATGTCCGTGTAAAACTCGAACTCCGGGTCATCGAGGTGGGCACAGACTATCTTTTCGTCCCGCTGGCCCTGGTCAAGCATCATCATTACGCCTATGGGCCGCAGGCGAAGGGCGCTCAGAGGGACTACAGGTTCCTGCATGAGCGCGAGTATGTCCAGCGGGTCGTCATCGTCACCCAGGGTCTGGGGGATGAAGCCGTAGTTGGCCGGGTACACCACCGACGAGTACAGCACCCGGTCGACCTTTAGGAGGCCGGTCGCCTTGTCCAGCTCGTACTTGACGTGTCCGCCCTTGGGGATCTCCACCACTCCGGTTATTTCATCCGGCGCACCGAGGCCGATCGGGATGTCATGCCACGGATGTGTCAATGGTCGAGTCCCCTGGCTGCATCTCGGCTGGTTGCGCCATGCGGCGACAGCCGTCTACTGGTCAACTACGGAACCGTCCGCATGCAGCCGGGTCACTACTTCGCGTGGCGTGTACTTCACCTTTTCAGCGGCGTCCGGTTTCAACTCCACGCCTATCCCGGGACGGTCAGAAATGACCAGGAAGCCTTTGCCATCATGCTCAGCCCGGCCCGTGACTAGATCGCTCTTTGGCGGGACGGATTCGCCAATGGGGTACTCCTGCAGCGCGAAGTTGGGGGCGGTAGCAGCTATCTGCAGACACGCGGCAGTGCTGACCGGGCTGAGGGGGTTGTGCGGCACCACACCAACATGGCGGGCTTCCGCCAGCGCTGCGACTTTCCTGGCGCCTGAAATGCCGCCCACCAGGCATACATCCGGGCGCACGTACTGCACGGCGTTCCGGCGCAGGGCCATCTCGAACTCCCACATCGTCGTGTAGCGCTCACCCGTTGCGATGGGGATGTTGATCTTGTCTGCGACGTACTCCATCTCGTCTACGTTGTCAGGTGTGACCGGGTCCTCAAAGAAAAACGGGTGGAACTTTTCTATGCCGAGTCCCAGCTGGACCGCCTCTGTGGGGGTCATTCGGCGGTGTATCTCTATGCAGAGGTCCACTTCATTGCCCACCGCCTCTCGGTACCGGCCAACGGTATCGATCGCATCACTGATCTTGTCAGCGTGCGTCTTGAAGTAGGGCACCTCCCGCTCCTCGTCCAGGAATGGCGTTAGATGGCCGACCGCCGTGAACCCCTGGTTTTTCGCGTCAACAATGCCGTCCAGCAGCTCCTGCTTTGTCTCCCCGAAGACGTGGTAGTACACGCGGGCCTTGTCACGCACCTTGCCGCCGAGCAACTGGTGGACGGGTGCATCGAAGTGTTTGCCCATGATGTCCCACAGGGCTATGTCTATTGCACTGATGGCGCCCATGACCGCGGACCCGCGAAAGTGAGAGAACCGGTACATATACTGCCAGTGATGTTCAATGCGCAACGGGTCCTGGCCGACCAGGTACCGGCCGAACTTTTCTATTGCTGCGGCCGAGGCCTCCAGGAACCCCCAGGCGCCTGATTCGCCCAGGCCGGTTATCCCGGCGTCTGTTTCAACCTGCACCAGGAGGTAGCGGTTCAACAGGAGCGGGCGCACTTTTGTGATTTTCATGGAATCTCCGTGAACGGACGAATTGCGCCAACATTGAGTCTGGCGCACTCCGGTATATTCGAAGGCGTATCCAGCGCAATGGATGTTAATCCTGCCATGTACCACGCGCCACCCGACTGAACCTGCACGCGGGCGATGGGAGCAGAAAGAGCATGAACCCCACCAGGAGTGAGATTATCGCGGTGATCCGCGCTGAGCGGCGGATGCTGGCAGATGTTGTCGATGGCCTGACGCTTGAACAGTGGCATTCCCGCAGCGCCTGCCGGGGCTGGACCGTTGGGGAGGTGGTGAACCACATCATGGCCTATGATCGCTTCCCATGGCGCGCCCTGGCAGCAGTCCTCCGTGTGCAGTCGCCTTTGGCCTGGGTGGCGGATTGGCAACGCAGGCAGGCGGAACTGGGGCCTGCCCAGGCCGCACGGGCTCTCAGGACGAACCCATTGCCTTTCACCCTGCGATGGCTGGGCAGGCCGGGAGCATATCTAAACGTGACCGAGGAGGTCGTGCACGTGGAAGATGTCCTCAGGCCCCTCGGGATTGTCCGGGAACATGAGCCTCCCGAAGAGGTGCTTTGGCCTGCGCTCAAGCTGTTTGCCCGCTACCAGTTCAGGAAGCTTGGCACGACGGGGAGGCTTCGCTTTGAAGCTCCGTCTGGCAGGGCATTCACGTTGTCCAGCCGGCTGATCTGGCCGAAAGCGTCCGAAGACGGTGAAAATTGGGATGCGCGGTTGATGGGTCCGCCGCTGGAGTTGATGCTGTTCGTCACGGGGCGGCAATCCGGCGTCACCGTAAAGGGCGAAGGCCCAATGGCGGGCGCTGCGAGGAAAACGAGGCTTTCGCTTTAAACCACTGGGGATTTGAATTGATAATGAATGAGCCGCGCAGGCTTTTGATAACGGTAGCCCACCCCGACGATGAGACGTTTGGGACCGGGTCGTTGCTGGCGAAGCATGCAGCGGAGGGCGTGGAGGTTTCAGTCGTCTGCGCGACCCGCGGGGAACTGGGCGAGATCGCCCCGGGCTCCATGGCCACTCCAGAGACACTTCCGCAGGTTCGTGAAGCAGAATTGCGCGCCGCCGCTGCAGTCATGGGGGTGTCCCGGGTTGAGGTACTCGGATACCGGGACTCCGGTATGGACGGAAGTGATGGCAACAGGGACCCCGGCTCGTTCATCAACATACCTGAAGACGTGATCATTGCCTCATTCGTGAGCGCCATACGACGGCTGAAGCCGCATGTTGTGGTCACCCAGGACCCGGAGGGCGGATACGGCCACCCGGATCACAAGTACGTTTCACGCACCACCACGGCTGCATTCCACCTCGCAGGTGATCCGGCTTATATGTCCAGTTCAGGCGAACCTCCGTGGACGCCTGCGAAGCTCTATTACTGGGTGATCCCAAAGAGCTTTCTCCAGGCGTTTTCCCAGTGGGCGAAGGAGTTCAATCCTGACTGGGACATGGCTAACATCGACGTCTCCGGGATGGGGGCCGCCGAAAAAGACATCACTACGCGCCTGGATACTTCCATGTACCTGTCCGTTCGGAAGGCAGCGATAGCGGAGCACCGTTCTCAGGCGTTCCCGGTTCAGATGCTCCCGGCCGATGTGCAACGGCTTTTCATGGAGATGGAACACCTGGTGAGAATAGAGCCGCCGTGGAACGGCGGCCAGCCTGAGACAGATCTCTTCTCGGGAATTTAGAGGGCACGGGGCCCGGATAGCATGGCTGGCGCGTGTGGCTCGTGAGCGACGCACAAGTGTTGAGACACCGGCTTTCTATTCGCCCGGCGCGCTTGCCGATTCGTTTCATTGCGAATCCGGTATCGCCCAGTGCACGGCACCTGCATGGACACCCCGTTTTTGGGTGACGGCATGCAAAATGGGATAAAGGCGAGTCGGTTATCCTCTCCTGAATTGATCTTCGGCTGACGCACTCTTGGGACATCGGGCAGGTTTCGATGCTCGCCCAGCGGAATGCTCAGCCGGCCTGAGACACTTCAACCAAACTGGGGGCAGAAATGCCCGAGCTCGACTTGCGGCTCGACTTCAAGTTGGGGCCATCCTGGGGAGCGCCGCCACAGTCCTGTTAATACTGGCCATGGCGTACGTTGCAAACAAGGTCGCAACACGGGTCGTACGCAGACTGATCACGCCACGCGTGCCCAGGATTCAGCGGGAGGCGCCAGAGCAACTGGCTGCCCGTTCCGGGACGATCTCCGCAGTGGTCGCCAGGGCAATATCCGTACTCATCGGCGCCATAGCGCTTATTACGGTCCTGGCTGAGCTTGGCCTGAACGTGAGCGCCCTGCTCGCCACGGTCGGTGTCGCCTCCCTGGCGCGTGGGGTTCGCCGCGCAAAACATCATTCGAGATTACCTGCACGGCTTTTTCATCCTGACGGAAGACTGGTACCGGGCGGGAGAGGTTGCGAATGTGGCTGGCATCGGCGGTCTGGTTGTTGAGGTGGAGTTGCGGAGAACGGTCCTGCGTGACCTTAACGGGACCCTGCACAACATACCCAACAGCAAGATTGAGTTCGGGAGCAACCTCACCAGGGACTTCGCACGGGAGAACCTAGATGTGGCGGTGGCTTATGGCGAGGACCTGGACCGGATGATAGAGGTGATCAACGATGAGTGCGCCAAGCTCAAGGAGGATGCGACCTGGGGACCGGATTTGCTGACCCAGCCCGCGATGGCGCGTGTATACGAGCTTGGGAACTCGGGAATCGATATCAAGATACTGGGCGATACCAAGCCGATCCGCCAGTGGGCCGTGATGGGCGAGTTGCGTTTGCGGCTGAAGAGCCGTTTTGACCTGGAAGGCATAGAGATACCGTGGCCCCACACGAAGGTCTACTTTGGCAATGGGATGCCCGGATCGGGTGCCAATGCGGCGGCGGATCGTCTGGAGAGTGGTGAACCGGCCGCATAGTCTTCCGGTAACGTTGCCGTGCTGCGCCGGGACGGTTACTGTCCCAGCCCATCAAAGCCTGTCCAAGACCGGCCGCCGTCATGGTCATCACCGGGAAGTGCGTCACAAGGAGGCCCGGGCGGAACCTGCCCGCCTGGGCCTCACCGTAAGCAGCCGTGTCATATTTCGCTATTAGGCAACTGGCACTGTTGCCGTGTTCAGGAGACCCGTCGCTTGACCTTCTCCGGGAACTCTATCGCCGCGACTTCAACGTTGACCTCCCGCGTCTCCATTCCGGCGAGACGGCGTACGTCTCGTGCCACCGCTTCTCTCACGGCCCTGACGACGTCCGGGATGGGGTGCGGGTATTCAATCGTAAGTTCAATGTCGAACGCCGCTTCCACGTCCCCTGCTTCAACCGTTATGCCGGCGCCCTTCCTGCGGGACTCCGAGCCGACAGCGTCACTGAGTGATCTTGCGACGTTGCCCGAGCCCATCCTGACTACACCGTCCACCTGTGACGCGGCATGTCCTGCAATCGCTGCGATCACCTCGTCAGTGATGTTCGTTTCGCCGGCTACACCACTTGGGTTCTCGTTCAGGAGGGTGCCCGTGTTGTTGCCGCTGGCCGTCTCTGATCTGCCTGTCCTGGTCGTCATCCCCACCACCTCCGTTTAGGCAATCCGTTACCGTGTAAGGTTCGATTGTATCCCATGTCCGCGCCCGTTAAGGCAGACAGCAATGGGGACAAGTGGCGGTGAAAAGCGGGGCAATGGAATTGGTAGCCAGACGGCTGATGCTGCGGCTGATGCCGCCGCAGTCGCTGGACAACGTGTTGGCTCTCACTCCAACAGTGAACACAGGGCAGCGTCAGACGGTCCGTAGAGACAGAGGTTGCGCAGAATTACTACAGGGTCCACGCCATCCAGGGCGTCAGGGAAACGTTCACTCGCCGCAGTCCAGTCCTCAACAGAGACACATGTCCTAACAGCTGGGTGCAGGTCCTCTACTGTGTCCTGGTGATCGGGTACTTCCGCAGCCGCCTCAAACGCTCTCTCACACTCGGTCAGATCTGTTGCGTCATCAACCGTGCAGGAGATGACCACTGCGGTTGCTGCAATCAGGACGCCATGCCAGAGCAGTAACCGTGTTATTAGGCCCAAGTCGCTACTCCGGTTTCTTTAACGTCTTCGCCAGCTGGTCGACCTCTTGCGCTGATATGGACACCCCTCGGCTCTTGAAGACGGCTCTGATTGCCTCCTCCGGTGAACCCAGGCGGACACGCCCATACTCCCGGGTCTCCCACATCTCCGGATCAACGCACGTCTTGGGCACGCCGCGATGCCGGCGAAACAGGCGGTGGCCCGGTGGTATGGGGCCGTGCTCATGCTCCCAGGCCCACACGTGGGCGAGCACATCGGTGCGGCCGGCGGTGGTGAACATGCCGTAGCGGTCGCCCTTGTGTGGTCCCGCTGGCACGGTGCGGCCGGTCCAGATCACATAGCCGTTGTCGTCTACTGAGACCTGGCCATAGAAGCGCTCGACTTCAGACATATCGACTCGGGGCATTGCCGTCCCCCCCCCCATTTCGCCGGAGTATTTCGGCGCAATGTTCGGGGCTTTTGGTGGGGGTGCCGGAGCGCCCCCACCTGTGTGTCATATGGAGCGGAAGACGGGATTCGAACCCGCGACCTTCTCCTTGGCAAGGAGATGCTCTACCACTGAGCTACTTCCGCGCGCACTTCACATTATGCCGGGCATGCCGCCTCGGTCAAGACGTGAAGCCTCAAATGTATGATCTCAGAAAAGTTGTCAGGCAGTATGCCCTCATGCGCTCGTAGGATTTGCTGGCGGGCACACCATGCGGAACACTGGATTTCCCAACCTGGTGTGATGGTGGAGGCCGTCACATATCTTGTTCGGCAGGGATTTAGACTCATCCCGCCTGAAGCTGACGGACACGAACGTCTGCTTACATGTTGTTACGCGCGACACGAGGAAGGGGAGCCAGTTACGGCTAGGAAAGGCGCCAGATCGCCTGGCGCCCGGACGTGTGGCAGCTTCATGGCTCGCCTGAACCATGCTTCCCCGCGTATAGTTTCATGGTGCCGCGTACCTCAAGGGACTTTCTCAGAACGCCGTGGCGTCCGATGGGGATGACCTGTGCCCGCGTGAAACCCGTTTCGGGTCACGGCCAGATGGCCAGCCTGCGCCCATGATGTATAGCGGCAAAACAGCGACCCTGGGTTTTGGTGCAGTCTAAGGGCGTTTGAGATAGTTTCCGGTTAATACATGACCAACGGACTCCTGATAGCAGTTTTCTCCCTCGCTGCGCTTGCGGGCATTGCGCCGCTGTTGCACCGCGTGCTGGGCCGTCGTGCCGCTATTGCAATGGCAGCCCTGCCCGCAGCGCTTTTCGTCTACTTCTTCTCGTTCAGCGCTGCCATAGAAGAAGGAGAGACGTTCCGCGCGTCGCTGCAGTGGATACCGTCGCTCAACCTGGCATTTACGTTGAACCTGGATGGCCTCAGCCAGGTGTTCGCGCTGCTGATAACGGGAATCGGCGCCCTGATCCTTATTTACGCGAGCGCCTACCTGGGCGAGGGGGAGCACAGGGGGCGCTTCTACTCTTTCCTACTGGTATTCATGGCGTCGATGCTGGGACTTGTGCTCTCAGACAACATCATCACGCTGTTCGTCTTCTGGGAGCTAACCAGCATCAGCTCCTACGCATTGATCGGCTTCGAGCACACGAGAGATTCAGCGCGTAAATCTGCGCTCCAGGCGTTGCTGGTCACCAGTGGAGGCGGCTTGGTGATGCTGGCAGGGCTGATCCTGCTGGCGTTTGCCGGCGGTTCATGGAGCCTGTCTGACCTTGCTCAGATGGGAGGCGAACTGCCAGACCATGCTCTTGCCCTCCCCGCTTTGCTCATGATTGCCATGGGAGCGTTTACCAAGTCGGCGCAGTTCCCGTTTCACTTTTGGCTGCCGAATGCCATGGCGGCCCCTACCCCGGTCAGTGCATACCTGCACTCCGCCACCATGGTTAAGGCTGGGGTATATCTGCTTGCCCGCCTTCATCCTGCCCTGGGCGAGGTGGCCCTATGGACGCCGTTGCTGATGACATTTGGCGGGTCGACCATGTTGCTCACGGCATGGCTTGCGTTGAGGGAGTCTGACATCAAGCGGGTGCTCGCGTTCAGCACGGTGAGCGCCCTGGGAACCCTTGTATTTCTCCTTGGGTTGGGAAGTTCGGCGGCAATTAAGGCCGCGATGGTGTTCCTGGTGGGACATGCCCTGTACAAGGGAGCACTGTTTATGCTGGCCGGCGGCATCGATCACGAGACGGGCACGCGTGACCTGACCCGGCTGAGCGGCCTGAGGCGGGCAATGCCCATTACGGCTGTCGCGGCCGTGTTGGCTGCTATCTCCATGGCAGGGATCCCGCCTGCGCTTGGCTTCATGGGGAAGGAAACCCTCTACGATGCCACGCTCCATGCAGGGTCCGGGGCAGCGTTGCTGGCGGCGGCAGCGTTGGTGACGGGTGTTCTCACCATGATCGCCGCCGGGTACGTGGGGCTGCGCCCGTTCATAGGCCCTGTGTCTGAGACGCCCAGGCACGCCCACCAGGGTTCACCCGGACTGTGGGCTCCTCCCCTGTTCCTGGCAGCGCTCGGCATAGCCTTTGGCTTTCTTGCCACGTCACTCGCCGTTCGGATATTTGAGCCGGCTGTAGCAGTGGTGTATGGCCAGCCAGCATCGGTGGAGCTTGTGTTCTGGCCGGGGTTCGGAACAGTAGTGGTGATGAGCGTTGCCACGATCCTGGTGGGAACAGTCGGTTCCATCTACCTGCACGCCATCCGCCGGCTGGTGGCCCGGCTCACTCTACCGGAGCGGTATAGCACAGCGGCCGCGTATGACGCCCTTGTGGAGTCTCTCAAGCCGATATCTGAAGGTCACACTCTGCTCCTCCAGAGCGGTTATCTGCGGCGCTACATCACGACGATACTGCTGACCACGACGATCCTGGTGGGCAGTCTGCTCCTGTTCAACGGCGGGCTGGCCGCGCCGTCCGGATGGGCGGATGCTCGTTTTCATGAGGTGGCAATAGCGTTCATGATCCTTGCGGCGGCTGGAATGGCCGCCCTCACCAAGTCACGCCTCAGGGCAGTCGTCGCACTGGGGGCGTCAGGATATGGCGTGGCCCTCGTGTACATGTTGTTCGGTGCGCCGGACCTTGCCATGACCCAGTTCTTCGTCGAGACGCTGACCGTGATCCTCTTCGTCTCGGTGTTCCGGCATATACCGACGATTGGACAGGACTCTCCGACGGCGAGCAGGATCAGGGACGCATTCATCGCTGTCGCTGCGGGCGCTGTCATGACGGCGCTGGTATGGGCGGTCCTGGATGTTCCGGTGACGGACAGTGTGTCCAACTTCTACCGTGAGAACAGCTATGTGCTTGCCCACGGGCGAAACGTGGTCAACACGATTCTTGTCGACTTCAGGGGCTTGGACACGATGGGCGAGATCGCAGTTCTCGCCACTGCCGCCATAGGCGTGGTGGCGCTGCTCCGCCTGCTCCCGGGCAGGGAGGGCAGGGAATGAGTTCCCTGCTGCTGAGGACAGCCACCCGCTTCCTGATAACCCTGCTGTTGCTGTTCTCCGTATTCCTGCTGTTGCGCGGGCACAACGAGCCGGGCGGCGGTTTCGTGGCCGGCCTCGTAGCGGCGACCGCGGTGGCGCTTTACGCCACCGCGTACGACATCGATGCTGCCAGGCGCCTGCTTAGATTCGAGCCGGGTCTCATTGCGGGGGGCGGCCTGCTGCTTGCGCTGGCAAGCGGGCTGCCGGGCCTGTTCGCAGGGGGTGGGTTCCTGACAGGCCAGTGGTACGACCTGAGGCTCGGTCCTTCCGGCGTTGTGTCGGTGGGCACGCCACTGTTTTTTGACATAGGCGTTTTCATGGTTGTCCTTGGGGCTACTGTGACGGCTGTGCTGTGGCTGAAAGAGGAGTGAATTGGAAGCACTGCTAGGCGTGGTGATAGGCGCCCTGTTCGCGAGCGGCTTCTTTCTGTTGCTGCGGCGGAGGCTCGGTCACCTGATTATCGGCATCGGTCTCCTGACCAATGCCACCAACCTGCTGGTGTTCGTGGCGTCCGGGATTTCCCGCGGCGGCGCTCCTTTGATCGCGGCCGATGCCAGCACGCCTCCTGCCGGGTCTGCCGACCCATTGCCGCAGGCCCTCGTGCTGACAGCCATTGTCATAGGCTTCGGCGTACTCGCATTTTTTATGGCGCTGGCCTATCGGGCGTTCCGTTCGGTTGGCACCGATGAGCTTGACACCCTGATCACGACGGACCGGTTGGAAGGCGATGTGAGGATGGCGGCATCGAGGCTTGCATCGATCGCTCAGGAGTGGGCGCCGGATGTGAGGCGGACCAACGCCAGTAGCTCCGGGGAGGCCGACCAATAGACGTCCTGCTCATACTTCCCCTGGCCATCCCGCTCGCGGCGTCGGCGCTGGCCCTGTTTTTCCGCGGGCGGATGGCGGTTCAGCGCGCCTTCGGCATAGCCGGCCCGGCCGGCCTCTTGATAGCAGGGATAGCTCTGCTCATTGTCGTCGAGCGTGACGGCGTCCAGGCCAGCCAGATGGGAGACTGGCCCGCGCCGTTCGGAATTACGCTCGTCGCTGACCTGCTGAGCGCCATCATGGTCGTGCTCGGGGGGCTGGTGGGTACTGCCGCCGCCGTGTATTCACTGGCAACGGTGGACAAGAGGCGGGCCAGGTACGGCTACTACTCGCTATTCAACCTGCTGCTCATGGGAGTTAGCGGAGCGTTCCTGACCGGCGACATATTCAACATGTTCGTCTGGTTCGAGGTCATGCTGATCTCCTCGTTTGTGCTGGTAGCCCTGGGCGGGGAGAGGCCACAGATTGAAGGAGCGGTTAAGTACGTCTCCCTGAACCTCGTGGCCTCCGCTTTGTTCCTAACCGGCGCGGGACTCATCTATGCGATGGCCGGCTCGCTCAACATCGCAGACCTCTCGCAGCGAATACCTGAGCTTGAATCGCAGGGCCTGGTCACGGCTGTATCCATGCTGTTCCTGGTGGCGTTCGGGATCAAGGCCGCCGCATTTCCGCTCTACTTCTGGCTGCCAGCGTCGTACCACACGCCGCCATCGGACGTATCAGCACTCTTCTCCGGCCTCCTCACGAAGGTGGGCGTATACGCACTTATCCGGGTGTTCTCCCTGATATTCGTGCAGGACGTGGGCATCACCCACACTATTATCCTGAGCATTGCCGGACTGACCATGCTGTCCGGTGTGCTTGGCGCAATCGCTCAGTTCGACTTTCGCCGTATCCTGTCGTTTCACATCGTGAGCCAGATCGGATATATGCTCATGGGGCTGGGGCTTTTCACCCCGCTCGGGCTGGCCGGCGGCATCTTCTACCTGGTGCACCACATCCTTGTGAAGACAGCACTGTTCCTGGTGAGCGGTGCGGTGCGCCAGCTTCACGGAACGCTGTCGCTGCAGTCCCTTGGCGGCCTGTACCGGTCACAACCGCTCCTGGCCATCCTGTTCGCTGCCTCGGCAGCTTCGCTGGCGGGGATACCGCCACTGTCAGGCTTTATCGCCAAGTTCGTCCTCGTGCGCGCCGGACTTGCGGCAGAGTCCTACGTGATCGTTGGCGTGGCCCTGCTGGTAAGCCTTCTGACGGTGTTTTCCATGACAAAGATCTGGACAGAGGTCTTCTGGAAGCCCGCCCCGCCCGGGCAGGACAACGTTGTCACGCCAGTCCCGGTGAGCCGCATGAAGATGGCCTACCTTCTACTGCCCACTGCGACTCTGGTACTCCTGAGCGTCATGCTGGGCATAGGTGCAGGGCCGGCGCTTGACCTGGCACAGAGGGCCGCGGAGCAGCTGCTGAATCCAGCGGAGTATGTTGAAGCGGTACTGGGGGCAAGGCCGTGAGCACTCTGCTGCTTAACATTGTTCTGGCCATTGCATGGACCGCCGTGACCGGCGGGTTCAGTCCGGAGAACTTCGCCCTGGGGTTTCTCCTGGGCCTCGTGATACTCCTGGCCACACGGCAGGCGGTGGGAACCCCGGAGTACGCGGTGAAGTTCCGCAGGGTGATGGTCCTGGTGGCATTCTTCCTTTACGAACTGTTCATGTCCAACCTTAGAGTTGCATGGGATGCGGTGCAGCCGCGACGCAGTTTCCACTCCGCCATACTGGCCATCCCGCTCGATGCCCGGACAGATGCGGAGATTACGGTATTTGCAAGCCTGCTGACGCTTACGCCGGGGACAACCAGCATAGATGTGTCTGAAGACCGCCGGACCCTCTTCGTTCACCTGATCGACGTCAACCCGAATGAGCTGGAGCACACCAAGCGGGAAATCAAACGCGGGTTTGAGCGGCGGATCCTGGAGGTGACCAGGTGACCGATGCGCTGGAGTTCGTGATCTTCGCTACGTTCGCGCTGCTGGCTGTGGCGGGGGGGCTCACCATGATCCGCCTGATTCGCGGCCCGAGCCTCCTGGACAGGGTCCTGGCGTTGGATCTACTTTCATTCATCGCGGTTGGATTGATAGTGCTGGTAGTTATCGAATCAGGCCAGAGCGTCCTCATAGACGTTGCGCTGGGCGTGGCACTGGTGGCATTTGTGGCAACCGTCGCATTCGCCCAGTTCCTTGAGATGGAGGGGCGGGATGAGTGATTTCTTCACAGCATTCTTTTTGGTTGTTGGAGCCTTGTTTCTGCTTCTGGCTGCGTTGGGAGTCCTCCGTATGCCGGACCTGTTCACGCGCCTGTCCGCCCAGACCAAGGCGGTGGCCCTCGGCAGCGGTTCCATGTTCATGGCGGTGCTGGTTCACTTTGATGACGTCACGACGGACACACGTGCCATAGCCGGGATAGCATTTTTCCTTGTTACCGCGCCTGTGGCGGGGCACGTGATAGCGCGTGCCGCCTATCGTCTTGGCCTGCCCTTGTGGGAAGGCACGGTGATAGACGAGATGGCCCCGCACGAGGAGCGGCGGAAGGCTGCTGCAGCGGCCGGGCAGGCGTCACGGGACGCGGAGCAGGCCTCATCGACGACGGAAGAACCTGGCGGCAGCCCCTAGTCTCAAAGCCGGGCTGCTGCCCGCGTGGCGTCGTTACCGGGCCGGTGTTTCCCACAGGGCGTCATTTGCCAGTCAGCGTTCTATCGCCGGACAATGAACCTGTCTATCCCGGATTCGTCAACTTCTGCGCCGATGCCGGCACGGTCAGGCAGCCGAAATGCCCCGGCGTTGTACTTCCACGCCGTGTCCGCCGCATCGCCCAGCTTGTCTGACAGCCCACCCTGGAACTCCTGCAGGTATTCAGGTGATGCCAGGGCAGCAAACTGGAGCGTTGCAGCCTGGAACACTGAGACGCCGCTGCCCATGTGCGGCGTGGTGGGAATGCCGGCTGCTGAAGCCATCTCCATCTGCCGTAATCCGTCTGAGATGCCCGTTCTGCCAATGTCCGGCTGATACACGTCCAGCGCGGCTGGTTCTTGCAGCCATGGCTCCAACTGGTACCCGGTACGAAAGTGTTCCCCCAGCGCTATGGGCGCGCCGGGCGCGGATGACAGATCACGGTGGCCCCTGATGTCCTCGGGCTGCAGTGGGCACTCGAAGAACCTGACACCCCTGTCCCCGAAGGCGGCCTTGCCCTTTTTGGCGTCTTCGTGCGAGCACATCCACAGCGTGTCCACCATCCACTGCTCAAGGTCAGGCGCTCCCGCCCGTAATCCATCAAGTTCACGTAGGCCGGCGTCCACGTCCCCTGTAAGGAAAATCTTGGCGCCCCTCAGGCCCGTGCCTATCCAGCGGTTCACATGCTCGACCCGCTCCTCGAGAGTCGCCCGCCTTACACCTGAAAGGTAGGCCGGAATGTCCATGCGTGGAGAGCCTGAAAGCATCGCGGCCACTGGCAGGCCGGCGCGCCGGCCGAGGGCATCCCAGATCGCAATGTCAATGGCAGCCATCGCGTCCAGGTAATAGCCTGATGAATACCCGCGGCCGCGTTGCGCGTCGTACAGGAAGTCCCATAGTTCCAGGGGATGGCCGAACTCCCGTCCCCTCGCCATGGGCAGGATGATCTCCTGTGCGATGAGGCAGGCAACTTCAGGGCCTATTGGGCAGTTCGCCTCGCCCCACCCTGCGGTCCCATCCGTCAGCTTCACTTTGACCAGCGGGGCCTCGACGTACCTTGCATATACCGTCTGCCAGCCGGGTTTGAACTCGAACCTGTCTGTGCGGACAGCGTCCTCCCCAGATCGATAGTCTTCCCAGTAGCCGGCACTGTCCCTGAACGCCAGGTGCAGCGCGTCCAGGGAATCGATTGCGAACGTGGTGTCATGCATATGTAAACGGTTGTGAACTGTGCGTCCGGCCGCCCGGCCGGGGTATTGAGTCACGTTATCAGTAAACGGACATTATCTGCTTCCACGCCGTCTCGCGATGAGACGGGAAAGAGGTGTCCACACTCACGGGAGGCGCAGCGCAGCGGTAGTTGTAACGCAATTGCTCCTTCTCCCGATACCAAGATTGGTACGTGAATCGTTGAATCGGCGGGGAAAAGTACGAATGCCGATAGGTTGTGTGCCGCTTACATCTGCGCCGCAAGGTACTTCGCCAGCCTGTTGCTGGTTTGCTAAATGGGGATGAGTAGAAAATGCAGTCTGCCTGTTGGCCATAAACAGCCGGCGCTTTCCATGTTTTCAGTTCAATTCCAGTTGATACGCCGCCAGGCGCCTGCAGAAACATGAGGACCTCTACCGTAGGAAAACCGCTGCACTGGCACCTCTTGGCTGCCCTTGCGTGTGACGTTTTCCGATGGTTTCGCATTATGTCTTCAAGTGTTGTTAGTACGCGTTGACATCACTGTTGTGGAGTGGTAGTGTCTCGCAACATCTCGCTGAGCCGCTGATGCAGTGGCAACGGCGCTGAGAATCTGGCAGCGTGCACGGACGGCATGGTGGCGGAGCTGCCGCCACCATGCCGGGCGCTGCTGTTTGGCGCCGAGTTCGGAATTACGGCGGGACGGCAAACAAGTAGGGCACCGGGTGCGAGCCCGTCGGCGGTTGAGGCCGAAGGGTTTGTCCTACTGGCATCTGGAGGGTTGTATGTCAACTAATTGGTTATTTAAAGGCCGGGGGGCGGCGCTGCTGTTTCTCGCCGGGTTGATGGTCATTGCCGCAGTTGCGTGCGGCGATGAGGATCCAACCCCGACGCAGCAGACCGACCCGACGAACACGCCAACCGGCGGCGGAGCGGACCCGACGGCAACGCCGGACGGTGGCGACCCGGCAACGGCAACGCCCGGGGGCGATGAAACTGCCACGGCAACCCCGCAGTCTGGCGCGACGGCAACTCCCCCCACGGGCGGAGGCGACGGTCCGCAGGGCTCGATCACCAGGGCGTTCAGGCAACTGGAATCCGTGTACGGCATTGGCTACGTTGGCCCTTACCGCACCAGCGCCACGAACCAGTTGGGTGGCGTCGAGGAGCACCTATTCCGTTACGAGAACGGTGATCCGATGACTCCGGAGATTGTGGAATCTTGGGCGGTAGATCCGGCTGGAACAAAGACGACCTGGACCATAAAGCAGGGAATTCCGTTCCAGGCGCCCAGGGGCTTTGAGAATGAGGACTTTGGCGAGATCAATGCCCACGAGATCGTGGAGTGGCTGAACCGCTCCAACTCGACGACCAACGCGGACAGCACATATGGGGACGCTGGAGACTTCGCAGCGATCTTCCTAGAGGCGGACGAGATCGACGAGTACACGCTAGAGATTGGATTGGTATCCCCGGTGTACTTCTGTCTGCCGGTATCGCAGTTCGGTTGTTTGAGTGCTGACCGCGGTCCCCACAAGGTGACCACTGCGGACACCAAAGGTGTGGACTGGGCGAGGGAGCATCACGTTGGCACCGGACCATTCGTTCAAGGTCAGTGCACGCCAGGCGACCGCTGCACGATCCACGCCGTTGAAGAGCACTGGCGCCAGGTAGCTGACGTGGCAGAGATCACTGGAGTCCAGGTGCCTGAGACAGGCACTCAGCTTGCCATGCTGCAAAATGGTCAGATAGACCTGGTCGAGATTGACTTCCAGCAGGTCCCGGCTTTGCTGGATGATGGATTCCAGTTCATTGAGACCATGCCAGGCGCTTTTGTCGGCGCCTCAATACTCTGGTCAGGCAACCTGTGGGAAGAGACCCATGCCCGCACTGGCGTGGCGCTCAACCCGTGGGATTCGCCTGTCTATGCCCAGGACTACGCGTGGCTCGGAGACCCGTGGCAGGAAGAATACCCTGACAGGGTCCAGTACGAGGACACCAACAACCCGGACGGCATGACTGACATGGAACAGGCCCGCCTGGTCCGCCTGGCTCTTGGCCTGGCCATTGACCGTGATGCCATCAACGAGGTGCTGTTGAACGACCTCGGCACTCCCATCTACTCGGAGTACATGGGGCCGGAGTACCCGGGCTGGGACCCGGATCGTGACACCGGTGTGTGGGACTGGCTTGGCGAGAGGATCGATGCCGAAGACACGATGCAGCCTGTGGACTGGCGCCTCGACGACGGCAACCTTGAAGAGGCTGACCGTCTCCTGACTGAGGCCGGATTCCCAAGGGATGGAAGTGGCAACCGTCCGGAGTTTGGCACACTGGTCTTGCAGACGTACCCGGCAGAGGTTGGTGTCGTCGCAATGGAAGTAGGCGACAACGTCATATCCACCTGGGCCAACCTTGGCATTGATGTGGAAGGCCTGCAGGAAGACTACGGCGGAGTCATCAGCCCGCGGATGAGAGTGCGTGAGCAGTTCAACCCGGTTATAAAGAATGGCGACGTGCACTCCAACGTTTATCCGCTGGACTGGCCGATGCCGACTGTGGATACTTCATCCAGCCGTCCCGGCTGGGGTGTCGCATTCGAGTCACAACCAGGTGCTGAATGGCTGTTCGAGATTCTCGGCGAGCAGGACCCGACAAGGCGGGAAGAGTTGCACCTTGACTGGGTGGACTACAGCCTCTACTGGCAACAGTATGCTGGCCTCTTCCAGATTCCGAAGGGGATCATGGGGAATGACCGTATCGAGAGTTGGGAAGGCTACTCGCAGCACTACAGCAACATCTCTCGCAATGCGGAGTTCATTAAGCTGCGGCGGTGATGATCCCGGATCATCCGAGCAGTTGAGAAGTGTGGTACGGCGGGGCCTCGTTCGGCGGGGCCCCGCCGGCTTAATGCAATCGCTGCATCCGTACCGGGTGCGGCATCGTACGCTACGGGTATCCAACCGTAGTCCACTAGACCAGGCAGCGTTGCTGGCTTTGTGAAGCTGGTTCCCACACTGTGGGACAGGCCAGCCACCTGGGCCGCACGCCGGGGCAGACAGGAAGTTAAGCGGTATGGCTCGATTCCTGGCAGGCAGGTTCTTTTCGTCGCTCATATCTGTCATCGGCGCGACTGTCGCGATATTTATCCTTGTCCAGTTCCACAATGACCCGCGCGAGCTGTTCGTCCCTGATAGCGGGTTCGGAATAAGCGAGGAGCAGTGGGATGCGCTCGGGGTCCGCATGGGTTTTGACAAGCCGGTGTGGCAGCAATACCTGAACTGGATGGGCCGGACGCTGAGAGGCGACCTGGGCGTGTCCCTTGCGCGTGACCGGGCCGTCACGGAACTCATCGCCGGCAAGATCGGGGCTACGGTCCAGCTTGCGATAGGGGGGTGGTTAATTGCCATCGCCGTAGGCATACCGTTAGGCGTCGTGGCCGCCGTTAAACGAGGCTCTGGCTGGGACTACCTGGCCAGGGGCGCAGCAATCGTGGGACAGGGAGCGCCGCCGTTCGTGACCGGTCTGGTGCTCATATTTGTTTTCGCAGTGTGGATCCGAGACACGCCATTCTCATTCCTTGCCATGCCGGCGGGCGGACGCAACCCGGACTTCAATTTCAAGGACTACATACTGCCGTGCATAGCGCTCGGCTGGCCCGCAGCGGCTGGCCTCATGCGTCTGACGCGATCTGCGATGCTGGAGGTGCTGGACTCAGAGTATGTCCGGCTGGCACGTGCAAAAGGGGTGGGATGGAACAAGGTCGTATTCAAGCACGCTCTGCGTAACGCGTTGATTGCGCCGGTGACATCGGCATTGCTGATCTTCTCAGGCTGGCTCAATGGCGCACTGGTGGTAGAGATCGTGTTCTCGTGGCCGGGCATTGGCTACGATGCACTGTTCAGGGCGGTCAATGACAATGACTTCCCGTTGCTCCTGGGGACAGTGTTCATATTCATTCTGATCTACCTTGTATTCGCTACGCTCGCGGACATCGCGTACACGATTATCGACCCACGCGTCCGCTTGAACTAACTGAGAGGCACCAGGAATGGCTGTAGCGACTGGAACTGGCGAAAGGGAAATAGAACTCGGTTACCGCAGGCGTAGCGGGGTTTTGGGATCGCTCAAACACGGCTGGTGGCTGCTCAGGCGTTATCCGGTGATCCCCGTGATCATACTGCTGGCACTGGCAGTGGCCGCGATAATTGGCCCGACAGTGTCCCCTTATCCGAGAGACTCGGGAGAGATTTTTGACCGCCACCTGCCGCCCCTGGCCACGTCTGAACGGACAGGTAACTTTTACTTCCTGGGCACTGATGCGATCGGCAGAGACATATTCACGCGTCTTTTGCATGGCGCCCGTATTTCGATGCAGGTCGTGATCATTTCGCTCACCGCCGGCATGTTGGCGGGCACGGCACTGGGAATACTGGCGGGGTACTACGGCGGGATATTTGATGAGCTGATCACGAGGTTCGTCGACATCTGGTACGCCCTGCCGTTCCTTATGGTTGCCCTTGTCGTAACTTTGATATTTGGGCGTGGCCTGACCGTGTTGATGTTCGTGCTGGCGCTGATCGCGTGGTCTGTGTTCGTCAGGGTCATCAGGGGCCAGGTACTGGTTCTTCGTGAGATGGACTACGTGGCGTCAGCGAAGGTCAATGGCGCAAGTGCGATACGAATAATGTGGAAGCATCTCCTGCCGGGCGTGCTTAACACAGCCATTGTGGTGGCGACACTCAACACCAGTGGCCTGATACTCTCCGAATCAGTCCTGAGTTTCGTTGGCGCGGGCATTCAGCCTCCCACACCGGCGTGGGGTGTGATGACCAACGAAGGTCGGAACTACCTGTCCACTGCCCCGTGGGTGGTGCTGGTTCCGGGAGGCGCAATCTTCCTGGTGGTGATCTCGCTGAACTTCCTGGGCGACTGGCTGAGGGACCGCCTGGACCCGAGGCTTCGCCAGGTGGACTAAGCAGTCGCCAGACGAAGCAGTACGGCAACAATGAGAATGCCCCGGATATTCCGGGGCATTCTCGCGTTAAAGTGGCGTCCTGAAACCCGGCCCAACGGGAGCGGCAATCAGCTGGTCTAGCGTTTGCGGCCAAGGCCAAACCAGCGGCGAAGCCGGTTCGGCCAGGTGTCCGGGAAGTTGACCATGTTGCCCCGGCTGTTGACCGGCTCCCCACGCCAGTGCGGGGTGAACGTCTGCGAAGTAGTGCTTCTCCTTCGCCTGATCGTCCACACGTAGCCTGCAGCCAGCAACGCGATCCCGACTATGACAAGCGGGAGCATGAACCGGCGAATGATCACCGCTGCCAGCATCAGCGCGAGGCCGGCCAGCACCAGCCGCTCGGGAGTGATGCGGATTGACATGGGGCCGCCGCGTTTCGTATTGCCGGAAGGACGGCGGACGCGGATGGGTATCTTCCGTTCCTCTTTGGCCAGGATCTCTTCAATTTCTCGCTGCATCTTGTCCCCGGGCACGGCGAACCCCCACCCATTGACGCCTACATCCGGCGTGGCAGCCGGAGTTGCGCCAGGCATGGCCACACCGGAACGTCCTCGCTTCGGGTACCGGGCAGCCGTTGGTATACTCGCATCAACTGGAAACATGTTCGCGCCAAGTTGACCGTGCCGGGGGCAAAATGCCTGATATTGAGTATGGAGAATTCGTGAAGTTCAGCTTTTTCAAGCTGCACCGGGACTGGAGATTCCTGCCCGAACAAGAGAGGGCATCTTCAAAGCAGGAGTTCGCTGCTGTAGTGGATGAGTTGTCAGATGATGGCTCGCTTCGCACGTACAGCACAGTCGGGACACGTGCTGATGCCGATCTCCTGCTGCTCCATCATTCAGAGTCGGTGGAGACATTCCACCACGCAGCCTCCAGGCTCAGTGGCACATTGCTGGGTAGATACCTGGAACAGACTCACTCGTACCTGTCGATACGGCGCAAGACAAGGTACAAACACGGTGGCGGCCGCCCTGATCTGAAAGATGAGTACAGGTACTTCGTCATATACCCCATGGTGAAGAAGCGAGAGTGGTACAGCCTGCCTTTGGAAGAGCGGCAGCAGTTGATGAATGACCACTTCCGCGTGGGGCACAACTACCCCATGGTGAAGATCAATACCACGTATTCCTTCGGTCTTGACGATCCGGAGTTCGTGGTGGCATTTGAGATGGATAACCCGTCGGATTTCGTGTCACTGGTGATGGACCTGCGAGAGGCGCCCGTTGCCCAGTACACGGAGAGCGAGACGCCAATTTTCACTACGATCCGGATGCCAATCCGGGAAACGCTGGATGCCTTGGGAGGCTGAGCCCGCGCAGATCCACTTGCGTTTGGGTAGATCCTGCGACAAATATGCCATGCACAAGGAGGCCCCGGTCAGCAATGACCGGGGCCTCCTTGTGGGTCTGTATGTGCGCTGACGCCTATACGTTTTTGCCGGGCTCTGACGTAGCGTAGTCGTACTCGTAGTTCAGCTTGATGAACTCTTGCTGGTCAGCCGGAACCTGGTCCTCAGGGAAGATCGCGTTAACGGGGCAAACCGGTTCACAGGCCGCACAGTCAATGCACTCGTCCGGACTGATGAAAAGCTGGTTGTCCCCCGGCTTGGAGTAGATGCAGTCCACCGGGCATACGTCCACGCAGGCGCCATCCAAGACGTCCACGCAGTCCCTGCCGATGATGTAGGTCATCCCGCGGAATCCTCCTCAAGAAAGCTTGATGTCTGGCTCATCCCGATCCAGCCGCTGGCCGGGACCAACCCCTGGCGTGATCTCGCGCCAGTTGACCTGGAAGCGAATCAACGAACGGATTATACGTACCCCCGGCACAGGTTCAACCCGTCAGGTCACAACGCCTGCCCATAATTGGCTGATACGTCCAGCGCCATGCCGATCAGAAAGCTAGAGTCTGCGGCAGCCGCTTGCCTGGTATCCAGTGGGCCTGTTCAGATCCAGTACGGATCTGCTGACCCTTATCCTCCGCCGCAGCCACACCCGCCACCGCCGCAGGCGCACCCGCCGCTGGCGAAGTTCGGGTTGGAAATCACGAACCCGGAGCGCTGGAATCCCTCGACGTAGTCGATGCTCGAGCCTTCCAGCAGGGGAGCACTCTCCTCGTCGACCACTGCCTTGACCGTTCCGGTGTCGATCACCTGATCAGCGTCGGCAGGCTCATCTTCAAGGCCAAACACGTACTCAACGCCGCCCTGTGCGTTCGCAGTGACGGCTATGCGAAGGTACGACAACTCGGCGTCCTGTTCCTTCAGCACTTCCTGAAGCTTGGACGTCGCGGCTTCGGTAAATTCAACAACGGGCTTTTTGTCTGTGACCATCAGGTCCTCCAGGGTGCGGGCCAGCATTGGATCGGCCAGTCCGCTAGAGCAAACGGGACTTTACGCGCATTCCATGCACTTAAGTCTAACAACTCGTGGCCTGACTTTCGAGTGTGTGGACAGCGAAAATCGTATTACGCCAAGAGTATCGCACGGCACGCCGCGGCGGTAATATGTCGGAAGTGAGCAGGAATACATGCATGTTGTTCGATTTTCGCCACCTTTATGGAATTGGCTCCTTAGACAGCTCGTTTGAGCCGCTTGTGGCTGTTCAAAGATAGCAAACTACTGATACTGCCGGCACAGGCCGGCGAGGGATGACAGATAGATGGACGAACTGGATCGCCGTATTATCACCTTGCTAGAGACAAACGGCCGGGCATCCAACGCCCGCATTGCCCGCGAAGTGGGAGTCAGCGAAGGTACAGTACGTCGCCGGCTCAAGAGGCTCATCAATGACCGCATAATCAATGTCATTGCGATGCCAGACCCGAGAAAGCTTGGCTATGAGTCGGAGGCGCTGATTGGCGTGCAGGTGGACCCGGACAAGATAGACGCAGTGGCTGGCGAGATGGGCTCGCTCGAGCATGTCCGGTGGGTTGCTGTCACGACCGGGACATACGACGTGTTTGCATGGGCGACTCTTCCCAATGCCGAGGCGCTTGGAAAGTTCTTGCGGGAGCAGGTGGGCAATATCCCCGGCGTTCGCCGCACTGAAACCTTCGTGAACCTGGCAGTCATGAAGCGGGAATACGGCATACCCGTTTAAATATGGTCACGGGCGCTGCCTTCTCTCTGTCATCCGTGCCCTGGCGCCGGATGGATGTCTCAAGCGTCCGTGCTAATCTTGTCGGCGTTTGTGCTGCGGCTTGGCCTCTGGATGCCCCAGGGGCTGGCTTGCGCCCCGCCTGTTCACTGACAATGTGGAGGCCCACATGCAATCTATTGCGGTACCTTCTCGAATAGCTTCTGCGCCGCGGGTGTGGGGCCTTGTTGGACCCGCCGAACGGTCGCTGTTCGAGGTGCTGTTTCCTTCTGCCACCGTTTTGCACAAGGCCCTTGCTGCGGTGGCTTTCATAGCCATCATCGCCGGCATGGCCAAGATGCGCTTCTTCCTGCCTGAGAACCCCGTGCCAATAGCACTCACCGGTTTTGGCGTCATGATGGCAGGCGGAGTGATGGGCTGGCGCTGGGGGCTGGCCTCGGTCACCGGCTACTATCTCGTTGGCATGGCAGGCGCGCCGGTTTTCGTGGACGGCCAGGGCTGGCAGTATGTGACCGGCGGGGTGACCGGCGGCTACCTCATAGGTTTCATACTGCAGGCTGGCGCCGTGGGTTTCCTGGTGCAGCGCGGCTGGAGCCGTGGCAGGGCGCTGTGGCCCATGATGATTGGCACGATCGCTGTTTATGTGCCGGCTCTCATATGGCTCAGCGTCATGGATCTTGGCTGGCCTGCACAGGGTGAGATGTTTTCCTCTGCCGTCTACCCGTTCATCCCCGGGGACCTGGTCAAGCTGATGTTGGCTGCCATGGCCGTGGGCGCCCTGTGGCGTTACGCCGATTACCGAAATGCCTCCCGTTGACGGGAAGCGCATCGCCGGGATACTAAACTGCAAACCAGCGGGGCGAGATTTGTACTTTGTATAAAGATACGAACTGCGGAGATCCGCGTAAGGCGGACGCCGGCCGGACAATAACAGTGGCCGGCTGGGTGCACCGCAGGCGGGACCACGGATCGCTGATATTCATCGACCTGCGAGACCGGTCAGGTGTGCTGCAGGTGGTGCTAAACCCTGAGGTGTCCCGGGACGCACATGCCCTGGCGGAAGACCTGCGCTCGGAATGGGTGGTGCAGGTTACCGGCGAAGTGGTTGAGCGAAGGGAAGGCGCTGAGAACCCGGACATGGCTACCGGTGAGGTTGAACTGGTCGCCAGCAACCTCGCCGTGCTCAACCGGGCAGCGACGCCGCCGTTCGAGGTGGCAGATGATGTCCAGGCGGATGAACTGCTCAGGCTCCAGTACCGCTTTATAGACCTGCGGCGGCCAAGAATGCAGCAACTGCTCAGGCTGCGCCATGATGTCACCAAAATCATGTGGGACCACCTGAGCGCAGAGGGGTTTGTGCAGGTCGAGACTCCAATCCTCATCAAGAGCACCCCCGAAGGCGCCAGGGACTATGTTGTGCCGAGCCGCGTCCACCCCGGCAAGTTTTACGCCTTGCCGCAGTCGCCGCAGCAGCTCAAGCAGTTGCTGATGGTGTCCGGGGTTGAGCGGTACTTCCAGATTGCCCACTGCTTCCGTGACGAAGACCTGCGGGCGGACAGGCAGCCGGAGCACACGCAACTGGACCTGGAGATGAGCTTTGTTCACCAGGATGACGTGATGGACCTGGTGGGTGGCCTATACACTCGCATCATTGAAGAGACGAAGCCGGACGCCAGGGTGCGGGGGCCGGTTGGCCGGATCAGTCACGCAGAAGCAGTCGAGCGTTTTGGCTCAGACAAGCCGGACATGCGGTTTGGCATGGAGCTTGCACGGCTGACTGACGTGGCGGCATCGTCAGGGTTTCGTGTCTTCGAAGCTGTAGCCGAAGCCGGGGGGGCTATCAGGGGGCTCGCTGCTCCCGGGTGCGCTGCGTACAACCGTCGCCAGACGGATGAGCTGATTGAGCTGGCGAGAAGCAGCGGCGCCCAGGGACTAGTCCCCATTCACCTGGCCGCAGGCGCTGCGTCGCTTGATGAGCTTGGCGACGATGATGTCAGGTCACCGGTGAAGTCTCATGTGTCGCTTGATGTCATCCGGGAGATGGCGAGGCGGACCGGTGCCGTACCGGGCGACCTGGTACTGCTGGTAGCGGGGCCTGAGAAGGTGGCGAATG
Source organism: Dehalococcoidia bacterium (assembly GCA_040878005.1). GTDB lineage: Bacteria > Chloroflexota > Dehalococcoidia > Lucifugimonadales > Lucifugimonadaceae > JBBDMW01. The sequence goes on along the minus strand of JBBDMW010000040.1, from coordinate 4,173 downwards.
CAGCGCTCAACAACCTCCGAAACGAGATGGCCCGCAGGTTGAACCTGGCTGACCCCAATGAGTTCGCTCTTACATTCGTGACCGATTTCCCACTGTTTGAGTGGGATGATGGCCTGGGCAAGTGGGAGCCGGCACACCACCTCTTCACCGCGCCCCGTCCGCAGGACCTCCAGTACCTTGAGGATGACCCCGGCCGCGTGCACGGGCAACTGTTTGACCTGGTATGCAACGGTTGGGAATTGGGGAGCGGGAGCATTAGAATCCATGAGAGGCCCGTGCAGGAGAAGGTATTCGGCATAATTGGATACGGCCGGGAGGCGGTGGAAGAGCGGTTTGGGCATCTCCTCCGGGCGTTTGAGTACGGCGCTCCACCTCATGGTGGCATGGGTCTCGGCCTGGATCGCCTGTGTGCGGTCATCGCCGGGGAATCCTCCATCCGTGAAGTGATAGCCTTTCCAAAGACCCAGACCGCTGTGGACCCGTTGTTTGACGCGCCGGGCCCCATTACTGACGAGCAGCTAGCGGAGTTACACGTGCGGATTGTTGAGGAGTAGCGTGGCGGGGTGCGCCACTGGCGGCAGCAAGTTGGACCCATCGGGGTTAGACTGGCATCAGTGCGTTACAATAATCTCCGCTCCAACGTGACTTCCCTAGAACATTCGCGCGACCCGCGCCAGACCCGGAAATAACCTTTGAAAGTCACCCGAGGCGACACCGTTGACCGCCAGACGGTCCTCCACATCGAAGTGGATGGCCAGCAGATCGATAAACATATTGACCGGGCTTACCGCAAAGTAGTCCAGCGCGCCAATATCCCCGGTTTCCGAAAGGGCAAGGCCCCGAGATCTATCGTGGAGCGGTTTGTAGGTCGCGAATACCTGCTTGAAGAGGCGCTTGAGTCGCTGGTTCCAGAGGCTGTCAAGGACGCCATCGAGGAGCAGGAAATAGAGGCTGCCGCCACACCGCGCGTTTCTATTGTTGAAAGAGAGCCGGTGGTCAAGCTGGATGCCACCGTTGCCCTTCCGCCCCTCGCCACGCTTGGCGACTACCAGTCCATCAGCATCGATGAAGAAGCTGAGCCTGTCACGGACGAGCAGGTCGATGAGGCCATAGAGCGGGTGCGAGAGTCCCAGGCAACATGGGAGCCTGTCGAACGCCCTATGAAGCTGGGTGACCTCGTGACCATCACGGTCACCGGCATGGTGGGTAATGAGAAGTTCGCTGATGCCGAGGATGCCGAGTACCTGGCGGAGGCTGGGACCGAGAACCCGGTTCCGGGCTTTGCTGAGAAGCTTGAAGGCATTAATGCCGGAGAGACCCGCGAGTTCACACTGACCATACCGGAAGAGTTCGCCAACTCTGAGTTCGCAGGAAAAGAAGCGGACTTCACCGTCACAGCGAGCGCCATCAAGGAAAAGGTGCTGCCCGCGGCAGATGATGAGCTGGCAAAGAGCCTGGGCGAAGGATTTGAATCTATTGACGACCTTCGCAACAAAGTCCGTGTGAACCTCGAAGCGTCAGCAGCAGATTCTCTGAGACGATCACTTGAGGAGAAGGTTGTGGATGCGCTCGTAGAAGGGGCGCAGTTCGAGGTTTCTCCCATCCTGATAGAACATGAGGCTGAGCATATCCTGAGTGACCAGCAAAATTCTCTTGCCCAGTACAACATCTCCTTTGAGCAGTACATGCAGGGCGTGGGGAAAAGCACGGAGGATGTGGTCAACGAAGCTAAAGAGGCGGCCGTGCTCCGCCTGAGGCGGTCTCTTGTCATTGATGAGATCGCCAAGGCAGAGGGCGTTGATGTCACCGATGATGAAATCAACGCGGAGATCGAACGCCTGAAGTCCGAGCAATCCGGCGACACTGCCAACCTGGAAACGGATGAGGCCAGGGAGGCGGTGCGGAGGATTCTCCGGAGGCGCGTGGCGGTTGACCGGGCCATAGAGATTGCCCAGCAGGCGCCGAAGCTCAGCAGCGGGAAGAAGACGACGGAGACGGATACGCAGGCGGAAGAGCCAGTCGCTGAGCCGAAACGCTCATCTTCGGAGAGCGCGGCAGGCTCAGAAACTGACAGCGCCGAGACTACCAATGACCCCGCCGAGGGGCCAGAATCAGAAGACGACAGCAAGTAGGTTAACTGTCGGGTCCGCTGAACGCGGATCCCGGGGAAGGATCCAGGTACGCCGAATGCTCAACAGGCCCGAAGACATCATTCCGATGGTGATTGAACAGGGCGCACGCGGCGAGCGCGCGTTCGATATCTACTCGCTGTTGCTCAAGGAACGCATCATATTCCTTGGCACACCGATCAATGACCAGGTTGCGAACCTGATCGTGGCACAGCTGCTGTACTTGGCCCGGGAAGACCCGGAAAAGGACATCAGCCTGTATATAAACTCGCCTGGAGGCGTGATAACAGCCGGGTTCGCGATCATGGACACCATGGATCATATTCCGTGCCAGGTTTCCACGATCTGCGTGGGACTGTGCGCCAGTATGGGTACGGTGCTGCTGACAGCCGGCGAGAAGGGCAAGCGGTTCGCTCTGCCCAATTCCACGATTCACATGCACCAGCCTCTCAGCAGCGCACAGGGCCAGGCGACCGACATTGAGATCGCCGCCCGTGAGATTCTTCGCCTGCAGGACCGGATACGGGAGTTGCTCTCGGAGAGGTCAGGTCAGCCGTACGAGAAAATTGCCCGGGATACTGATCGTGACTACTACCTGACTGCGGAGCAGGCCGTTGAGTATGGCCTTATCGATGAGGTCCTGACCAGGCCGGACGCTTCCAACCCAACCCAGTAGGACCACTGCCGCTACCCATAGACGCAGCAAAAAATCCACCAGCACAGGTAAAGCATGCCCGCAAACTCACACAGAAATGATGGCACGGTCGAAACATACTCCTGCTCCTTCTGCGGCAAGCCCCAGGAGTCGGTGCGGCGCCTGATTGCCGGACCATCCAAGATATTCATCTGCAATGAATGCGTTGGCCGGTGCCAGCAGATCATCACGGATGACCGGCCGGTGGTGGCTACGCAGTCCAAGCCGACAACGCCGCGTGAGATATTCGAACGGCTGAACGAATACGTCATTGGACAGGAACGCGCCAAGCGAGTCATAAGCGTGGGGGTCTACAACCACTACAAGCGTGTGTGGTTTGGAACTGAAGACCCTGACGTGGAGCTTCAAAAGACCAATGTCCTGCTTGTGGGGCCCACCGGCTGCGGCAAGACTCACCTTGCCCAGACGCTGGCCCGCATCCTGGATGTGCCATTTGCCATCACCGACGCCACGTCCCTCACTGAGGCCGGATACGTCGGAGAGGATGTGGAGAACATCCTCCTCAGGCTCATACAGGACGCCCAGTTCGATATGGCCCGGGCGGAACAGGGCATCATTTACATCGACGAGATCGATAAGATTGCAAGGAAGTCTGCGAACCCGTCGATTACCCGTGATGTCTCAGGTGAGGGCGTCCAGCAGGCGCTGCTGAAGATCCTGGAGGGAGCGGTGGTCAATGTGCCGCCGCAGGGAGGGCGCAAGCACCCTCACCAGGAGTTCATACAGATCGACACGTCGAACATCCTGTTCATCCTTGGCGGGGCATTCGAAGGCATGGAGCAGATCCTCCAGAAGCGGTTGACCAAGGACAGTTCCTCACTCGGATTCGGCGCCCGGGGCGCTCGAAGAGAGGAGCGGCAGACGGACTTTACGGCCGTGGCGCCGCAGGATCTGCTGACTTACGGGTTCATTCCAGAGTTCATTGGCCGCATCCCGCTTGTGGTAGGCCTGGCTGACCTCACCCATGATGAGTTGATTCAGGTTTTGACTGAGCCCCGCAACGCACTGGCCCGCCAGTACGAAGCACTGTTCAAGATGGACGGTGTGGAACTGGAATTTAGCCGTGAAGCCTTGGTGGCCACCGCTGAGCTGTCGAAGAAGCGGCGTGCCGGCGCACGAGGGCTTCGGGCGATTGTTGAGGAGATGCTCATCGATGTCATGTATGAGTTGCCCTCCCTGAAAGAGTGCACCAAGTGCATTGTTGAGGCTGAGACGATCACGGAAGGGCGCTGGCCCATACTGCTCGACGCGAACGGCAAGCGGCTGGATAAAAGGTTGCCTGTCACGCGTTCCGCTGCGTAGTATCGAATTTGGAGCAAGCTGAATGAG
>JBBDMW010000039.1:0-18376 GCA_040878005.1 Dehalococcoidia bacterium | reverse complement strand
GGCTGGAGACGCCACTGGCAAGACAGTGCGCAGCCAGGATGAATGGACGGACGGATCAAGTATATAGGCGTGGAGCGGCCACGTACCGCCTGGACCAGTGAAGCCTCAGTCCCCTTGCCCTGGCTCAACGGTTGCGGTAGTGCCTTGCCCCGACGACGCAAGATACTCCCTGGCCTTGCGGGTGATGATCACTTCACCGGCAAATGCTCCGGGAGGGCCAGTGGTCACAATGGTCGCAACCAGGAACCACCAGCTCCACAGTTTTTCGAGCGCCCCCATGCCTATGATCGCAAGCAGGATCAGGAAAACCACTCCGTGGGCAAGCCCGAAGATACTGACCATCCCTTCGTTGCCGGCAAAGGATGCGGTCAGCAGGACTATGAGAAGGACAAGGTCAGCCAGCGCGACCCAACGAACGATTACCAACCGTCGCAGCGCCTGCTGCGCATCCTGGACAGACTGCATCCTCGGTCCTCCTCAGGGCCAATTTCGTGAATGTGATGGAGATAACGTTTCCCAGCGTCTGACAGTCAGATCAACCGGCTGTTCCACTTTCTACGCGCGCAAGGAACCAACCTGGAAACCGTACGCCCTCGCCATTGACACGAGCACAATGCGTGTACACCTTCGTTGACAATGGCGAGCGTGCGGGACTAGTGTAATCCTGACACAGGGGAGTAGCTGAGCGAAAGCCCGGCCGGTCCGTCAGTACGGTCGAATAGACCCGGGCCGCCACCTGCTTGCAAGAGCAGGCCAGCAAGACCTTTGCCGACTTACTGGCAGAGGTCTTTTTTTGTTTCGCCTAAGAATGGAGAACCAAACCTGATGGACACGGCTCAGATCGTGCTTCTGGCAGTCTTCGGGACTGTGGTCGCGGGGATGTTCATCCTTGACGTTGGGATACTGCACCGCAAGGCGCACGTGGTCCAGTTTCGTGAAGCCACCCTGTGGGTCATCGCTTGGGTCTCCCTCGCGATGTTGTTCAACCTGTTCGTGTTCCTGCTGATGGGCGCGGAAAGCGGCGGCGAGTTTCTTGCAGCCTATGTGATTGAACTGTCCCTGAGCGTGGACAACGTCTTCGTCTTCGCAGTCGTCTTCGCCTACTTCGCCATACCCCGCGAATACCAGCATCGCGTGCTCTTCTGGGGCATCCTCGGCGCAATCATCATGCGGGGAATCATGATCGTGGGCGGCATTGCGCTGCTGGAAGCGCTGCACTGGATGGTCTTCGTATTCGGTGCGTTCCTGGTGTTCACGGCCATTAAGATGGCCACGCAAAAAGAGGGAGATGTCGACCCGGAGAAGAACCTCGTTGTACGGCTGTTCCGCCGGTTCATGCCTGTGCATGACGGTTTCGAAGGCCAGCGGTTCTTCGTGAAGCGGAACGGGCGTACGTACGCCACGCTCCTGTTCCTGGCGCTGTTGGTCATCGAGAGCACTGACCTGCTGTTCGCCATTGACTCCGTGCCCGCGGTGCTCGCCATCTCCACTGACCTGTTCATCGTCTACACGTCCAACCTGTTCGCCATCGCAGGGCTGCGCTCCCTTTACTTCGTGGTGGCGGGCAGCCTGGGACGGTTCCACTTCCTCAAGTACGGACTCGCAGGCGTGCTCCTGTTCGTAGGCTTCAAGATGCTCGCCTCGGAGTGGTACCACGTGCCGGTGCCGATCTCTCTCGGCGTGATCGTACTGGTCATAGGCGGCTCCGTGGTGGCTTCCCTCCTGATAAAGAACAAGTCGGCTGAGGCGGCCCATCCATAGGCGGCGCCCGGTGGCCGGCAAGCCACCGGCGCCGTGAGTTCACTCCCAACCCGGCACAACCAATGGATGCACATCAAAGTCACATCGATAAGCACGGAGCGAGGGTTCACGTGGCGCTGCTCCGGGGCATCAACGTTGGCGGGAAGAACATCGTGCCAATGAAAGACCTGGCGGCGATATTTGGCGAGGCCGGTGCAACCGGCGTGCAGACCTATATCCAGAGCGGCAACGTCGTTTTTAGCGCCACGGACGAGATCGTCAATGATGTTCCCGGCCGCGTCAGTAAGGAGTTGTCGGCCCGTTTCGGCCTGTCCGTCCCGGTGGTGATGCGCACGGCTCAAGAGCTACGGTATGTGGCGGTCAACAACCCATTTCTGCAAGCGGACACAGACCAGAAGGCGCTCCACGTTGCGTTCCTCGCCTCCCTGCCAGGCCCTTCGGCGGTGGAGGCGCTCAACCCTGACCGTTCGCCGCCGGACGAGTTCTCGGTACATGGGCGTGAGATCTATCTCCGGTGCCCCAACGGTCTAGCCCGCACCCGCCTCACAAATGCCTACTTCGACTCAGCGCTTGGTACTACGAGCACTGTGCGCAACTGGCGAACCGTCCATAAGCTGCTGGAACTAGCAGGGGGTGATACCAGGCCGGCGGCATAATCATCTCTGGGCGAAGCGCTTGGCGCCATCGTTCCCTCCAGTCACTCATTCCAGTTATGAGGTGGATAAGCGGCCCGACAGCGCAGTCTGCATCAAGTGCGTACACCTGATGGGGCAGTATGCCCACTTAAGGTTCGTCTTCTCGGCCGGTGCGGCTAAAGACAACGGGAAGACGGAACTATCACTTCGTGCAGTGACACGCTCGCTATGGGATTGACCGGTCGCTACGCTATGCTCTCCTGGCAGTTCACCAGCGGCATTTGATAGTGCTGTGACTCTTCATGCTATCGTTCCAGCGGCAGACGCAGTTGAAAAAGCGGGAAGGATGCGTTTGATGTTCTTGAAAGCCATCAAGAGGCTATACGAGTACGACGCCGAGGCTACGGAACGTGTCCTCCGGGCAGCAGCCATGCTGGAGCCGGAACAGTTCACTGCGGTTGTCGTGCCGGGCCTTCCATCGGTGCGTGACACGCTGGTGCACACGTTCGATGCGCATGTATGCCACCTCTCATGGTTGGACGGCAGCATGTCACGTGATGAGTCGTTCGCACGCAAGTTTCCTCCTGGGGACTATCCAGACGTCCAGTCGGTAAGCGAGATGTGGCAGTGGATTCACCGCGGCACGCGGGCATTCATTGACACGCTGACAGCCGATGCGGACCTGGAGCGCGTGTACAGCCGACACAGCCGCGACGGTCGTGTTCTGCAACAGCCGCTGTGGGAGATGATGATGCACGTGGTAAACCACGGCACGCAGCACCGGAGTGAGGCGGCGGTCATGCTGACTGCCATGGGCCAGTCACCCGGTGTCCTTGATCTGCTTTAGGCGGTGCGTTGTATGGGATGCAACTCCCATGAGCATGCGGTCAGAAAGTTTGAAATTGGTAGAAGAAGCACATATGCTGCCCGGCAACACCGGAGCGAGGCTCTGAAAGGAAACACAAAATGAGCGGAATACGGGTCTTGGTTGGAACACGCAAGGGTGCGTTCGTTCTGACGTCTGACGAAAAGCGCGAGAAGTGGGACGTCAGCGGCCCGCACTTTGCAGGCTGGGAGATCTACCACATGAAAGGGTCACCAGCCGACCCGGACCGCCTCTACGCGGCACAGAACACCGAATGGTTCGGGCAGCTTATCCAGCGCTCCAACGACGGTGGCAAGACGTGGGAGCAGGTTGGCGGCGATTTCAAGTATGACGGCGCCACCGGCGATCACCTTTGGTACGACGGTACGCTGCGCCCGTGGGAGTTCAAGCGCGTCTGGCACCTGGAACCTTCGCTGACCGATCCTGACACCGTGTATGCCGGCGTGGAAGACGCCGCCATGTTCCGCTCCACCGACGGCGCGAAGAACTGGCAGGAAATGCCGGCGCTGCGCCAGCATAAATCGGCGTCGACGTGGATGCCCGGCGCAGGCGGCCTGGGCCTGCACACGATCCTCCTGGACCATGGCAATCCTGAGCGAATGTTCATCGCGATCTCTGCTGCGGGCGCATTCCGGACCGATGACGCGGGCAAGACGTGGCTGCCGACGAACCGTGGGCTCGTTTCCGGCTCAATGCCCGATCCGGATGCCGAAGTTGGTCACTGCGTACACCGCATCGCTATGCACCCGTCGCGCCCGGACGTGCTGTTCATGCAGAAGCACTGGGACGTTATGCGCACCGACAATGCAGGCGAATCATGGCAGGAGATCAGCGGCAACCTGCCGACCGACTTCGGGTTCGTGATAGATGTGCATGCCCACGAGCCGGAGACCATATACGTGGTTCCCATAAAGAGCGACTCCGAGCACTTCCCGCCTGACGGAAAGCTACGGGTGTACCGAAGCCGTACGGGCGGAAATGAGTGGGAGGCGCTGACGAAGGGCCTTCCGCAAAAAGACTGTTACGTCAACGTGTTGCGTGACGCCATGGCCGTGGACTCACTTGATGACTGCGGGGTGTACTTCGGCACCACCGGCGGACAGGTGTACTCGTCCACCAACGGCGGGGATGACTGGGCGCCCATCGTCAGGGATCTGCCTGCCGTGCTGTCCGTTGAGGTCCAGACACTGTCATGATCCGGGTCGTTCTCCCGCAGCACCTGCGTACGCTGGCGAAAGTCGACCGCGAAGTGAAGCTGGAGGTCGAGGGCCGGGTCACGCAACGCTCGGTCCTCGACGCCCTGGAAGCCAGGTATCCGATGCTGGAGGGCACTATCCGCGATCGCTCGACGAAGCATCGACGGGCGCTCGTAAGGTTCTTCGCGTGCCAGGAAGACCTGTCCAATGAATCACCGGACACCCCCCTGCCCGACGCCGTCGCGGAGGGCAGGGAGCCTTTCCTGATCATAGGCGCCATCGCCGGCGGCTAATACAGAGATGAAAGGACTGCAGCATGGGCAAACAGAGTGGCGGAAGCAAGAGCGGTGGCGGCAAGCGGGGCGGTCCACCGCCCAACGCGCCAAGTACTACTGGCAAGCCATCAGGAGGCGGTCGAGGAAATAGCCCTCCGAAGAAGTGATGTGGTCGATGCAGCGTCCCACTGCGCCAATAGGCGCAGTGGGACGCTTTCTATGGCTGACCGACCCAATGCGAAGGTCTTTTCGCGTGCACCAACCCCGTCCCGCCGCAAGGAACATTCCTCCTGAGAGCGCAACTCGACCAGCAGTTTGGCCAAGATCACTCGCCACACGACCTGACTGTTCAGATCTCTTACTGCGCTCCTGGCAGCCATGGCGCTTCAGGGCTCATACCCACGTGGCCCTCCCGCGAACAGGAATTGCGGCAACTTGGCAGCAAATCCGAAAATTGGTGGCGATATGTGTCGATTTCACCATTCCCCGTTCGACGTATAGGTAGAGCCGGAGTCAACAACCGGCCGAAGCAGACCGGAAATACGGTCGGGAAACGAACCCAGGAGGAGATACGACGATGCAAGTTATGGTGCTGATCAAGGCTAACAAGAGTTCGGAAGCGGGCGAGATGCCAGGCGAGCAACTCCTGACCGAGATGGGCCAGTTCAACGAGGAACTGGTGAAGGCTGGTGTGATGCTTGCGGGCGAGGGGCTGCACCCAAGCTCAAAAGGCAAACGCGTCAGGTTTGCCGGTGACGAGCGCACAGTGGTGGATGGCCCCTTCAGTGAAACCAAGGAGCTGATCGCAGGGTTCTGGCTGTGGCAGGTGAAGTCGATGGATGAGGCCGTAGAGTGGGTCAAGCGCATCCCCAATCCTACCGGCTATGAATCCGAGGTTGAGATTCGCCAGGTGTTCGAAGCGGACGACTTCGGCGACGAATTCACCCCTGAGCTCAGGGAGCAGGAGGACCGGATCCGCGCCCAGGCGGATTCGAACGCGCAGCAGTAGACACAGCCGTCCCGCTTTATCAACCAGCGAGAAAGTGATCGAACGAGGCGCCGGTTTAGCGGCGCCTCGTTCGACTTAATAGCAGAGCCAGGTTTCAAACCCGGACGAACTTGTCCGAGATCCTGCTCAGAATTGCAGTCGTACTGCGGAAACCAACATGAAATTTCGTTCCGTCGTTCAACCCACTGGTAAGAACACCACGGGCATACCGGTCCCGGATGAAGTCGTTGAAAGCCTGGAGGCAGGCAAACGGCCACCAGTAAAGGTCACCGTCAACGGCTACACGTACCGAACCAGCGTGGCGTCGCGGGACGGAGGGTTCATGCTCTCGGTCAGCGCGGAGGTACGCGAGAGTGCCGGGGTGGCCGCCAACGACGAGGTGGATGTCGATATCGAACTCGATACCCAACCTCGTGAGGTGACTGTTCCGGTCGACTTCTCGGATGCGCTCGACCATGAGCCGGAAGCCAGGCGGTTCTTTAACGGACTGTCATACAGCCACAAGCGCCGCCACGTGCTATCGATCGAGGGCGCAAAGACAGATGAGACACGGCAGCGGCGCATTGCCAGGTCGGTCGAAATGCTGCGCCAGGGCAAGATCTAGGGACTACAACGGTTGGAGACCAAATTCATGAACAAGGTGATTTCGAAGGACGGCACTGCTCTCGCGTTTGACCGGGTGGGTGAGGGACCGCCGCTCATACTCGTGGATGGAGCGTTGTGCTACCGAGCGTCCGGGCCGAACGGGCCGCTGGCTGCCCTCCTGGCGGAGCATTTCACCGTGTTCACTTATGACCGACGAGGCCGAGGCGACAGCGGTGACACTGCTCCATATGCCATCGAGCGTGAGGCAGACGATATCGCAGCCCTGATCGACGAGGCCGGCGGATCGTCGTATGTATACGGGATTTCGTCAGGCGCGGCTCTTGCGCTTGAGGCGGCTAACTGCGGTCTGGCGATCAAGAAGCTGGCACTGTACGAGGCGCCGTTCATCGTCGACGACAGCCGCCCCCCGGTGCCGGAGGATTACGTGGCGCAGCTCAACAGGCTGATTGCGTCGGAGCGCCGCGGCGATGCGGTCAGGCTCTTCATGAGCAAGGCGGTGAGACTACCGGGCATAATCGTCTTCATGATGCGGTTCATGCCGGCATGGAAGAAGCTCAAAGGCGTGGCGCACACGCTCCCGTATGACGCAGCGGTCATGGGGGACGGCGTGGGCGGCAGGCCGCTGCAGGCCGGGCGGTGGGATTCTGTCACAGTCCCCACGCTGGTGATCGGTGGTGGCAAGAGCCCCGCGTGGATGCGCAACGGGGTGAAGGCACTTGCCGACGCCCTGCCCAAAGCTCAGCATCGCACCCTGGAAGGCCAGACGCACCTGGTAAAGCCAAAAGCTCTCGCTCCAGTGCTCGTTGAGTTCTTCGCGGGCTGAAAGGGTACGCGGCAGGAGACATTACGATGCGATTCATGATCCTGGTCAAAGCTGACAAGACCACAGAGGCAGGCGTTCCCCCGACCGAAGAACTCATCAGTGCGATGGGGAAGCTCAACGATGAGATGGCGGAGGCCGGTGTGCTGATCGCCGCTGAGGGACTCCAACCCAGCTCGAAGGGCATGCGGATCGAATTCTCCGGCAGCAAGCGGATCATGACCGACGGCCCCTTTACGGAGGCGAAGGAACTGATTGCCGGCTTCACTTTGATACGGGTGAATTCAAGGGAAGAGGCCATTGAGTGGACCTCCCGCATGCCATTTGCTGACGGTGAGGTGGTCGAGGTCCGCCCGTTGTTCGAGCCATCTGACTTCCTTTCATAGATATTCCTCAGATTCGTCCCTCCGATGGTGCTGGGTACAAGGTTGCGGCCGTGGCCGGGACGCTGTGACGCGCTGCTTGCGAGTGCCGGGGTGCGGGTGCTCTAATCGGTTGTCATGACGGCATCCGATGCACACCGGGCGATTGACGCGGTCTGGAGGATTGAGTCGCCGAGACTCATTGCCGGCCTGACCCGGATGGTGCGCGATGTGGGCATTGCCGAGGACCTGGCGCAGGATGCCCTGGTTGCGGCGCTCCAGCGTTGGCCCGAAACGGGTGTGCCAGAAGCCTTTGCACGAGGCTTGTTCGACAAGTTCTTCCGAATCAAGCGAGGAACTTCACACGGTAGAGAGGGCGTAGGGTTGGGTTTGGCGCTGTGCAAGGCTGTTGTGGACGCGCAAGGCGGCAGAATTGGCTTCACCAACGCCCCACCGCTAACTCCGGCAAGGTGCTTCTACACCGGCAACTGTTGCATTCGGTGTGGGGACCTGAGTATGGCGAGGAAGCGGAGTATCTGCGGACATTAGTCAAGCAACTGCGCCGCAAGCTTGAAAAGGATCCCGCCCGCCCTACGTTGATAAAGACTGAGCCGGGGGTTGGATACCGGTTTATGGCAGATCAACTCGGCATCACTTCGTAAACCTACCTTATACGGAGGCTTCCCGCTGTCCTAGCAGGAAGTAGCGTCGCTTCCTGCGCCAATTCGGGAAGGCCTAACGTTTCGAGGCCGTCGAGTTGGAGATGTCCTGTGCTGGTCAGTCCTGGCTGGGACTCGAGGAGGGTTGGTAGAACCAGTAGCGGAAAGGAGCGTAGTCCTGGTCCGTACGCTCGGTTTCTAGCTCCAAGCGCAGCCGTGTCCTGCCGTCCCCCACGAACCTTCCCGGCACAATGAAGCTCGGCTCCGCCCATGCATTCCCGCTTGCCGGGTATGCCCAGACGCCTATGTACACACCATCCAGGTGCACCCGCAACGTGACTGGAGATGTGGCGTTGGTGCGCATCACTGCTTTAAGGTCTTCGCCCTGCCGGGCGCCCACGTCGAATTCCTCGGCGCCCAACACTATTCGACCACCATCGATAAGACGGCGGTCGTGGTTGACGAGGTACGAATGCTCATTCAATGCCGTGACCTCCTTTCGCCCCCTGGGGACCAGGTCAATCTGCCTGTAGTCGTGCCGCTCCTCATCCTCAAGGTCAGCCGAGTTCAGTGAATCCACCAACTCCCATGCCCCACCCTCGGTGTGGTCCAGTTCAGGCTCCGCGGCGCCTTCTGTGACCGAGTAGTCCAGTTCATACACCACCACTGTGTTTCCACCGGCAATGCTGGTCTCGTGTAGCGTGGCGCGGTAAATCTCGTTCATGAACTGGCCGGAAGGAAATCCGAACCAGGTGGGATAGATGGCGAAGTAGTTCGGGCGGTCCTCCGGCGGTAGCGAGAGTAGGCGCTCGAAGGTGGCGCCTATCTGCTGACGGTAGGGCAACGACGCACCATCGGAAACCAGCCCCACCAGGTCATAGACGCGGCGGTTGCCGTGGTAAGCGATCGCGCCAGCGTCGTTGATACCAACGACGGCGTCCTCGGGCAGATTTTCGTTCACCCAGCGCCCCATGTGTACCTGTTGATGATGGATATCCCTAGCGTTGTCGGCGTAGGTCTGAACCCACCGCCCTGTGTTAACGACCATGAGCAGGACCAGGATGACTGAGGCGCCCACTGCCAGGTGCGGCCCGTCCCGGTGGAGCCGCCCAAGCTCCCGAAGTCCAATGGCCACGAAGACCAAGGCCAGCGGAAACATGGGCATGATGTACCGGTAATGGTGGACGAGTGCCACAATTGACTGGCTGTTTGACATCACGGATATAAAAAGCAGCCCGAGCACCAGGATTCCGACGCCCGGGAAGCGGTTGCGGGTCTCCTGGCCGATCTGCCTTGCCAGCCCCAGGCCAAAGATGGGCAGCATCACCACGGGCAAGTACACCGGGCTGAGGCCAAAGGGGTCCTGCAGCAGTATGGCGGCGTTCGTGAAGATTGCGCCCACCTTCTCGTACCAGAGAAGCTGCGGACTGTACTGAACGGCTTTGCTGACGAAGGTGCTGGTGGAAAAGCTGCCGATGAGGAGCCACAAGGCCAGAAGGTATGCCCCTGCGGTCATAGCTGGCAGGAAGACAACCAGGTTCGCGGGACGCAACCACGGCCTGGCGTCCATGGGTCTGCCTGAACTTTCGCCAGTGCCGTTCCTGCCTTCCTGCGCCTTCCGCCTGGAGTGGAAGTACGCTGTGTAAACGTGCCCTGTGAGAACCAGGCCTACCACGAACAGGGCCATCAACACGCCTTCCGGCCGGCAGAATGGCAAAACGGCAGCGGCCGTAAGCGTTCGCCAGGGCGGGAAGGCGCCGCGCTCGATAGAGAAGAAGTAGGCGACCAGCATGGTGACCAGCGCCAACAGTCCCACTTCCATCATGCTCAGAAATCCCCAGAGCACCGGGCCAGCCATCGCCGTCAATAAACCAGCGGTGGTGGCCAAAAAGGGGCCGGTGTAGCGGCGGGTCAGCAGGTACGCCAACGGCGCTACCAGCATGAGAAACAGGGTGTTGAGAGCGAAGGCATAGGTCACAATGCCGTCGCCGCCCAAGCCGATAAAGAAGGCTGGCGCCAGGAGAAATGGGTACAGGAAGCCCGTCGCACCTATCGTGGCGGCAGCACCCTCGGTGTAGGAGAACGGGTGTCCCTCGGCGATGGCCCTTGCGTACTGAAAGTAGATGTAGGCATCGTCCAACGGAGGAGCCAGTGGTCCGCCCGTGGCGGTACGCATTGCTGCCAAATACACCAGCGACGAGGCCAACCCCACAACCGCAACAAACAGCGGTACCAGGAGATCAGCCCGCCTGAACGGCGACCCCATACCCAGCACATCCCTCCTACAGATCCCAGCGGAACCCCTACCAGCTAGCGCAGCCGTTTACCGCTCGTCCGAACCGTCAGCTTCGCAGGCGCGCACCGGACAACCGGGCATGCGAAGTACGCGATGCCCCGGACAGCATCGCCGGTCACCACGTCTACCAGTAGTCAACGACGGCCGTTGCTTGTGCGAGGGCTTCTACTTTGATCATGAATACCTTCAAAGTTGCGGGCATCGCCCAGAAAGGCGAACCAGCACCAGCACACTGGCGTACGATGGGTTGAGACCAATGTGGCGCGCCGTCTCACTACTCGGTTCCGATTCGACCCAGAGGCTGTTAGAGAAAGAGAGTCACCGTGTTTATGTTCAGACGCTCTCCCAGCGGAGTACCGGCGCCTGAAGACTGTCTTCCAGGCCGTGATTCGCCCATCCCCACATCATCAATTCACTATGTCAACGGCAACCCCATAAAGCCGCCGTTCCCGGCCCAGATGGAGACGATCATCTTTGGCATGGGCTGTTTCTGGGGCGCTGAACGGCTTTTCTGGCAGATCCCGGGCGTCTACACAACGGCGGCGGGTTACAGCGGCGGCACTACTCCCAACCCGACCTACGAGGAGACCTGCACTTCACGCACCGGGCACACCGAGGCGGTGCTTGTGGTGTTCGGCCCGGAGCAAGTCGGCCTGGAAGCGCTGTTCAAGGTGTTCTGGGAGAACCATGACCCGACGCAGTACATGGGACAGGGCAACGACGTGGGCAGCCAGTACCGCACGGCGATTTACGCCACGAATGATGAGCAACTGGAAGCCGCCAGGCAGAGCCGGGATGCCTACCAGGCCAAGCTCAATGAGTCAGGCTATGGTGAGATCCAGACTGAGATCGCACCTGCTGGGGACTTCTACTATGCCGAGGAGTACCACCAGCAGTACCTCGCCAAGAACCCCGGCGGCTACTGCAACCACGGATTTTGCCAGGTGGCCTATAGCCAGGGCTGACGGTGGATTACTTCAACGTCAGCTTTGCCACGGCCTTCTCATTAAGCTCTATGCCCAGGCCCGGCTTGTCGCTCAGCACGATCTGACCATTTTTCGGAACCACGCCGCTGCCGTAAAGCTCCTCAACTTCATCGAGAGGGCCTGAGAACTCCGTGGAGAACTCGTGCGGGCGGGTTCCGTTCTGCACCGTCGAGAACACGTGAAGCGAAGCCATGCTGTTAATCCCGGCCTGCGGGCTGTGTGGCATGACCGGCTTGTCGAATGTCTTCGCCAGCTCGTAGATGCGCTTGACCTCAGATGGCCCGCCTGCGGTCAGGATGTCAGGCTGCAGGATGTCCGGGTTGCCGAGCAGCACCAGGTGATGGAACCACCACCGGAACGGGTCCTGCTCACCGGCTGAGACTGCCACATCCAGCGCATCCGCAACCTGCTTCAGGCCAGGAAGGTCGTAGTGCGGAATCGGCTCTTCGAAGTGGTCTATGCCCAGATCTTCAAACTTTCGTCCCTGCTGAATGGCCGTTGATACCGAGTAGCCATTGTTCGCATCGAAGCCCAGGTAGATTTCCGGTGGCAGGAACTCCCGGACCAGCTTGAACATCTGGTAGTCCTTGGCGGGATCGGCGTCCTGCCGCCATCCCTTCCAGTCCATCCGTATCTTGAAAGCGCGGAACCCCAGGTCCCACCCCTTCTTCACGAGGTCGAGCATCTCCTCCGGCTTCATCTTCCAGCCGGAGCCGGTTGACCAGTACAGGGGAATCGTGGTCCGGGCGGCTCCGCCCATGAGCATGTGCACGGGCATGCCAGCCTCTTTGCCCAGCAGGTCCCACAGTGCGACATCGATCACGCCGACCACGTTCGCGGGCAGCTTGAACAGCCTGTCGTCTTTGCCGAGCGCCAGCGTCTCCCAGTGACGATCGATCAGCCGCGGGTCCTCACCGATCAGCACGGGCTTGATGATGCTATCGAGATACGCCTCGAAGACCGTGCTGTTCCTGCCTGGCACCACGCGGTTGCGGCCCGGGGCCTCGGCCCATCCCTCCACACCGGCGTCGGTCTGGATTCGAAGCAACCCTTTGCCGGTCTCGAGGGGCGTCACGGTTATGTCTGTGATCTTCATTTGCAGGCTCCAAGGCAGCGATGTGGAAAATCTGCCGACACTGTACCGCAACCTTGTGCAGCAAGTCGGGCTGCCGGATGGAAAAAGACGCAGCCGAGGCCAGGATGCGGCCGTGGCCGGGACGCCGTGACGCGCTGCTTGCGTGTGCCGGGGTGCGGGTGCTCTAATCGGTTGTCATGACGGCATCCGATGCACACCGGGCGATTGACGCGGTCTGGAGGATTGAGTCGCCGAGACTCATTGCCGGCCTGACCCGGATGGTGCGCGATGTGGGCATTGCCGAGGACCTGGCGCAGGATGCCCTGGTTGCGGCGCTCCAGCGTTGGCCCGAAACGGGTGTGCCGGACAATCCCGGCGCCTGGCTTATGGCCACAGCCAAGCACCGGGCGATTGATCTCTTTCGCCGGAACCAGCGGCTCGAGCGGAAGCAGGAAGAGCTGGGCCGTGACCTTGAGCTCAGGCAGGAGATGGCCGAGCCTGACCTTGATGCATCGCTGGACGATCAGATTGGCGATGACCTGCTGCGGCTCATGTTCATATCGTGCCACCCGGTCCTTTCGACAGAGGCTCGGGTTGCGCTCACGCTGAGGCTGCTCGGAGGTTTGAAGACCGAGGAGATTGCACGTGCGTTCCTGGTCGCTGCGCCGACCGTGGCCCAGAGAATCGTCAGGGCCAAGCGCACGCTGGCCGAGGCTCGTGTGCCGTTCGAGGTTCCCGAGGGGCCAGAGCTGGCGTCCCGGATGTCGTCGGTGCTGGAAGTCATTTACCTCATCTTCAACGAGGGCTATTCGGCGACCGCTGGCGATGACTGGGTGCGGCCTGCGTTGTGCGAGGATGCGCTGAGGCTGGGCCGTGTCCTGGCGGGGCTTGCCCCGGAGGCGCCGGAGGTGCACGGGCTGGTTGCGCTGATGGAGATCCAGGCTTCTCGCTTGAGGGCGCGGACCGGACCATCGGGCGAGCCGATACTGCTGCTGGACCAGGACCGGGGACGCTGGGACCATGTCCTGATCCGCCGGGGACTTGCGGCGCTGGAGCGAGCTGAGGGGCTCGGCGGCGGGTTTGGCCCATATGCCCTGCAGGCGTCGATCGCTGCTTGCCACGCCCGGGCGCGCACTCCTGGGGAGACCGATTGGGAGCGGATCGCCGCACTGTACGAGGATCTGGCGCATGTTATGCCCTCCCCTATCGTGGAGCTGAACCGTGCCGTGGCGGTTGCCATGGCGTTTGGTCCGGCGGCGGGGCTGGAGGTCGTCGATAAGCTTATGCCTGAGAAGTCGCTCAAGAATTACCACCTGCTGCCGAGCGTCCGGGGCGATTTCCTTTTCAAGCTTGGGCGGTTTGATGAGGCGCGCGCGGAGTTTGACCGGGCTGCTTCGATGACTATGAATGTCCGGGAGCGGGAGTTGCTTTTGGGCCGTGCTGCGGAGTGTGAGCGCGGGGGTGGGTAGGTTTTGGTTTTGGTTTGGCATGGCATTGGCTTTTGGGCGCGTAGCGTCGTCGCCTGCTGGCGTTTCATTCAAGTTTCTTTTCTTTTGCTGGTTTGGTTCGTGGTCTGGCGTGAGGCGGATATTGATGACCTTCGTGTTGGTCGTCCGGCGCGGGCCGGCTGCTGCTGATGTTCGCGGCAGTTTTTTACTTGTCTGGGAGCCGGGTGCGTGCTCTTCACTCTCGTGATGTGGCACTTCACCTGGCTAAGCAGGCGCCTATTGTTTTCCGCCTGCTAGGCTGGCTCCTCATCCCGTGGAGCGGGAGTACGGGTTGGCCGGCTGGTATGTGTACGGGAAGCCGCACGGCTGGTCATTGGCTTGACACCTTTTTCACCCTGTCCTTCATTGATGAAGGACATGTGGGTGAGCCGCCGCTTGTTTTTCGGACTGGGACCGGTCTCCGGCTGGTCATTGGTTTGACGCCTGTTTCGCTTTCTTTCCTTGATGAGGTCAGAGAGTGAGCCGGGCCGGGATCGTTGTGCACACGAGGCCTTTTGGCTCCTTCGGGTGCTTCGTGTTGGTGCCTATCAGCAGCAGCCTGGCTTTTCGCGCCGGGCGCTGTGTTTGCTATGGGCTACGGACTTACGGACGCCTTCAGTGCGTTCGTGTTGTTTGGCTTGTCGTTGCGTGAGTGGCCGCCTGTGGCGGCCATGTTCCCCTCACCACACCAGGCCTCTCGTTTGTACTTACTACGCGTCGGACACTCTTCGAGGCTCGCCTGGCGGCTCGAGTGTTCGGTCGAGGCGACAGGGTGGTGAGGCTGCGGTGTAGGTGGTCTTGGGCGGTGGATGAGTTGTGTTGGGGTCATTTGTTACGCCTTTACTGCTGGATTCTGTGTTGTTGTATGAAGCGGCGGATCGGTGCACGGACGCCCTCCAGTGCGTTCGTGCGTTGAGGTTGGCGGATGACCGAGTGTGGCCGCCTAACGGCGGCCATTTGCCTCCCAGCCACACCAGGTCTCTCCGCTTCGGTCGAGACGACATCGTGGTAGGCGATGCCTGGTCGTGGCAGGTCAGACGGGTGTGGCCGCCTGTCGGCGGCCATTTGCCCCGCACCTCCCCAGGTCTCTCCGCTGCGGTCGAGACAAAGAACGTGGTCGAGACAACAAAGCGGTCGAGATAAAGAACGGCTTGTGCCTGGCCATGGGCACTGGGCCGTTGTTTGCCTGCCACTGTCTTTCTCTTTTGCCTGTTTTCTCTGTCCCTCTATTTCAATATACGTACGTATGTTCTGTATGTCAAGAAGATGTGGCAGGGATTTTTTTGGGGCACACGGGGTTGCACTTCATGGGCTGTGGCTTGTCGCGCTGGGAGGGTGGAAAGGTCGATGCTCATGTTGTGCTCGAAGGGCATGAGGTATAATGTATATACATGTCATATACATTATGAGTGTATGGGAGGTTCTGATGGCGAATGCAGAAGATAGGTACACGCCGCGTCTGCGCCAGGCGTTGGTTTTCGCCGTCCAAGTGGCGGTGGGGATGAAACACTCGGCCGCCGGGCCTGAGCACATCTTGCTCGGAATGATGCGGGAAGGCACCGGGCTTGCGAGCGCTTCGCTTGCCAACCTTGGGGTTGATCTATACGCCCTGCGCGACGCGGTGGCGTCGAGCCTCCCGCCCGGGGAGAAGGCTGTAAGCGGGGAGGTTGAATACTCGGCTGAAGCGCAGCGGATGTTCGAGCTGGCTGCCGATGAGGCCAGGCTTCTCAAGACCAGCTATGTGGGCCAGGAGCACTTCCTCCTCGCCCTGCTGCATGACGAGGGCAGCCCGGTGGCGCAAGCCCTGGCGAAGTTCGATGTGACATACCAGTTGGCCCGGGCGCAGATCCTCGAGATCCTCAAGGGGACCGGTGATGCCGGCAGGGTGAAGCGGTACAACCTGGCCCTTCCGGAAGATTTGTTCCGCGAGGTGGAGCAGTTAGCGGAGCGGGAGCATATGACTGTGCTTGAGGTGCTGCGGCGCTCGGTGAAGCTGGGGCTGCTTGTGGCCCAGGCACAGGAGACGCAGGGCGCCTCATTCATCATCAGAGAGGGCGCAACCGAGCGGCAGATCGTCCTGTTGTAGTTTGCTGTAGGAACGAACCGGGGGGCGGAGTGCGGGCGCCGGTGTGAACGTGGTGGATGTGCCACTGGCGCCCTGCCCTGCTGGTTCCGCGCCCCCGGTGTCTGGTGGTGATCGGTTTCCAGGCGGGTTGCTGAGGGTGTGGTGGATGTCCTGGGGAGGACCCGGCTGCCTGGTTGCGAGGGGTTAATGGCCAGGGACGGGTGGGTGCCAGAGGGAGGCGGCGAGCGGTTCGCACCGGGCTTTGCAGAGACCCTTTCGGAGCCCCGCCCGAAGCGGTCCCCCGGGACGGACCGCATGCACGTGGCGCTGGATGACCACTCACGGGTTGCATACGTGGAGGCACTTCCCGATGAGAAGGGGGTGACCACGGCAGGCTTCCTTGAGAGGGCCCTGGGCTTCTTCGGCGCAAGGGGCGTCGAGGTCAGGCGGGTGGTCACGGACAACGGCAGCAACCAGCGGTCCCGAGCGTTCGCAGACGTGGCCCGTGCGCACCGGGTCCGGTCTCGCTCCTCATCTTTGGCGGCCCGGACCTCAAGAGCTGCAAAGAACTCGGCCAGCTTCGCCTCGACCTTGGCGCGTTCGCCGGTCAGGCATGTTGATCTCTCCAGTATGGCTTCAGGCCCATCCTTCGATATTGAGTCCACTCGCCCGTTCAGCTTCTTCTCGCGATACCTGTCGGATGGTCCGCCCGAAGTTCCATACATGCCCCTCAAGGTCCACCACCCGATAGGTGCGGTCGCCGTAGAACTGGTCCTCCGGTTCCTGCTGAATGGTCGCCCCGGCGGCTCTGGCGCGGGCACAGTGGGCGTCGACGTCTTCCTCAAGCTGCACGTGGATGCTCTGAGTGTTCGCGCCTCCCACGGAGCCAGGGCTTTTCACCCAGTCGGCCCATTCACCACCGACCATGATGGAGGCATTGCCAAAATTCATCTCCGCGTGCCCCACATTTCCTTCATCGTCTGTAATGACCATCTGCCTTTGGAACCCGAAGGCTTTCTCCAGCCATTCCAGTGCAGCCTTGGGGTCCCGATAGTAAACCGCCGATGTGATAGCCAGCCTTCCCGTTCTCTCAGACACGAAAAACCTCCTTATGGCGCTTCCTCAAACTGTGGAGAGAAACCCAATGTTGCTGTGTATGGTTATGCCGCCAAGGTACGTGCTACCGCACCACTCTTCTCAACCCCGCGCATGTCAATGACCTGGGTCCCTGCCAGCCTGTCATAGATTGCGCGGCGGTCCCTGGCTGCGACGATGCTTGCAACGTTCCCGCCAACTAACACCCACACAGCCATGAAACCAGCCATTGCCAGCCCAGGCGGTCCATCAGGACTGAAGTAGGTCTGCCAGACGAACGTGTGGGCAAGCTCCCATGGGATGAATTTTACAAGCGTGCGCACTGCCGCACGCCGCAGGGTAATTGACAGGCCGGATGATGCGGTCACAACCTTCAGACTCGTCTTCCGTTTCCCCCAGGTCGCCTGCCACTGCGATGACTCCTGGAGCACGAAATAGAGCGAGACTGGCAAGGTCACCAGCGAAAAGCCAATCACCTGTGCGAGGACTCGCTGACCAAAAACTGCCTCGACCAATTGGGGAGTGGCGTAATTCATGACTACGCCGATGCCGGTGACCGCCAGGAGGTAGGTGCTAATGGCAACATAGTCAATGCCGAAGGCCAGGATACGGCGGAGGAGACCCGCAGGTATGGGACGCAAATGCAACACTCCTTTCTATTGCGTCGGACAGGCCCTTCAGGGGCTCAAATCGCCGGCATCTCGTCACCACTTACTTAAGGACGGGGCAAACCCAACACGCGCACCAGCACCCATGAAGTCCGCGATCCCAGCCAGCCACATGCCATTGCCAACCACCCCACTGGCGAGACGAGCAGCACGATAAGTCCAACGGGCGGCCCGTAGTATTCCGGATGCAGGTCAAGGATGAGGTTGCACATCCATGCCAGACCGTAAAGGCCGAGGAACCCACCGATGGGCGCCACCAACCAATGCCGTACAGCCATACCGACGAAGAATGCTGTGCCAAACAGAACAAGAGCCCCTACGACATCTGATGCTGCTCCGGCAGGGATATGGAACTCTAACGCGCAGCGAAGCAACTCCGCGGATACGATCCCCAAGGCTACGAGAATACCGATTCTGCGGGTCCACCTGTTCATCCTACCCGCTAGTGTCGTGTGGCCAAAGTTTTGTTAGCTTTGTCGACCTTCTTCAGCACGG
>JBBDMW010000038.1:49889-85017 GCA_040878005.1 Dehalococcoidia bacterium | reverse complement strand
GCATCAACTTTGTAACGGCCCACGACGGCTTCACGCTCAATGACCTGGTTTCGTACAACGAGAAGCACAACGAGGCGAACGGCGAAGGCAACGATGATGGCGAGAGCCACAACCACTCATGGAACTGTGGCGCGGAGGGACCGACCGAAGACCCCGAGGTCAACGCTCTGAGGGAACGGCAAAAGCGCAACTTCCTGACGACGCTGATGCTGTCGCAGGGCGTGCCCATGCTGCTTGGCGGCGATGAGGTGGGCCGCACGCAGGGGGGCAACAACAATGCATACTGCCAGGACAACGAGATCTCCTGGTTCGATTGGGAGTCAGCAGATGAGGATCTGCTGGACTTCACATGCCGATTGATCAAGCTGCGCTGGGAACATCCCGTGTTCAGGAGACGCCACTGGTACAGCGGCCGCCCGATTCATGGTGAGGAGATAGGTGATATAGCCTGGTTTACGCATGGTGGCGAGCAAATGTCAGAGGACCACTGGGGCGAGGATTACGCCAAATCACTGGGAGTGTTCCTCAACGGCGACACGCTGGGGAGCGACAGCTCACGCGGGGCGGCTGTGATAGACGACAGCTTTTACGTAATGTTTAACGCCCACTACGAGCCGATCACGTTCAACCTGCCGACTGACAAGTGGGGCAGCCTGTGGACCAGGGTTGTGGATACCAGTGAACGCAGGTTCCTGGATGATGAGGAGAGCCTGGAAAACAAGGCAGAGCTACAGGTGGAAAGTCATTCGATAGTGGTGCTAAAACGGCTTGAGCGGTAACTCGTTAGCCTTGGGTTGGGCTGTTCTTAGCTCCTTATCTGAACTTAAGGTAAGAGCCGTGGCCCGGGCATGTCAGGCTAACCTGACGCACTTTCAGCCACTAAAGGCACCACTGAATTCAAGGGGCACTACATGATTCCAGATTCAATCAGAAAATTCCTGGAAGCAAACCACAAGGCAGTACTTTCGACGTTTCGGGCCAATGGCAGCGCGCAGTTGAGCGTGGTCCTGTGCGGCCTGTACCGGGACGGTGTTGGAATATCCACTACTACCGAGCGTGCCAAGTACGCGAATCTTCACCGTGATCCCCGGTGCTCGCTGCTGGTTTCCAAGGACGACTGGTGGGGGTACGTGGTGCTGGAAGGCCGGGCCGAACTGCTCTCACCTGGCGATACGGACCCCGAGGAGCTTCGGCTGGCTCTGCGCGACGTCTACCGCTCTGCCTCGGGACAGGAGCACCCTGACTGGGATGAGTACGACCAGGCGATGGTGGAAGAGAAACGGGCGGTGGTGATCGTGACGCCGGAGCGGATATACGGCACCGCTGTGTAGGACGCGGCGCGTGGTCAGATGCTCGAGTGGGCAGAATCGTGCTGCTCACGACAGGCGCAGCGCTGCATCAGACTTGCGTCGCTGCGCCGCAGGGTGTAGAACTCCCGCCAGCCTTGCATGACCAGCCAGAGCGGGAGCCAGATGCCCAGCGCCAACGGACATACCCTCACGATAGGCGACATTACAGTGGTAGGCGCCAGCGACGGCCGTGTTGCGTTTGATCCACGAATGCTGTTCCCAAAGACTCCCCTGTCCGTATGGGAGAAGTACCACGACCGGTTCCCGGAGTACTTCAAGGGCGACTCATTCTTCAACAACCTGGGCTCGTTTCTCATCAGGTCAGGTGAGGAGTCGGTGCTTTGCGATACAGGATTTGGGCCGCATGGGAATATGCTCGGCTCGCCCGCTCCCGGCCTTCTCCTAGATGACCTGAAGGCCAAGGGTGCGAGCCTCGAAGAAGTGGACTCGGTTTTCCTCACGCACCTCCATGGCGACCACGTGGGGTGGAACCTGGGCGAAGATGAAGAGGCGGCAGTGGGATGGAAGCCCACATTTCCAAACGCCAGGTACATGGTTCATGAGGCGGACTGGGCGTGGTTCACGCAGCCGGAGCAGCTTGAGGCGAGTCGACGGGCATCGGCTGAGCGCACCTACCTGCCACTTGAAGACCTTGGCGTGCTCCATCTTATGGACGGCGAGACGGAACTGGCGCCCGGTGTCACCGCCTTCCCGACTCCGGGGCACACGCCTGGCCACATGAGCGTGCTGATCGCATCGAACAACGAGCGCGCCATGATCATTGGCGATATTGCAGGCAGCCCGATGCAGCTTACGGAGACGGACTGGTTTTACCTGCCGGACTGGGACCAGGCCATGGGCCGCGATGCCCGGTACCGAATCCTGGACATGGCCGAGCAGGATGACATGGTGGTGATGGGCAGCCACCTTAGCCCCCCAGGCTGGGGCGTGATTGTGCGCTGGGAAGGCAAACGCTACTGGCAGGGACTATGACCAGGCACATTTGTGAGGTCGTCAAAGCTAACGCTTCGGCTGGTTCAAAGCCGGAGAAGCGATGACATGAGCACCGACGAGCAGTTCACGGTGATCGACACCACTGCTGTGGAGTGGGAAGACAGCTTCAACCCCAGGCTGGGCGTGGCACTGGGTCGCCTCATGCTGCGCAAGGACCCCGGCACCGGCGCCGAAATACGCATGATCCGGTACCCGAAGGGCATCGTGAACCCGGCTCATACGCACCCGTGCGGACACGGGATTTTTGTACTGACCGGCACCCTCAGGACGCACAGGGGCGATTTTGGGCCGGGTACGTGGGTGTGGTTCCCGAAGGGGGAGGTGATGGAGCATGGTGCAACTGAAGAAGGCGATGTGACGGGAATCTTCATTACGGACGGAGAGTTTGACATTTACTACCGGGATTAGATGATCCCGGATCGCCCGCGAACTGTGACCGGGCCAGCAAGCACACATCCAACGGGAGAACCAGGTGGTCCAAAACGCTGTATTCAAAGCCGCTCGTGTGGCAGACGAAGACCTGTCAGGGTGGCTGCCGGACCACGCCGTTATTGTCGAAGATGGCTGCATCAAAGGGGTGTCGCCGTCGTCAAGTCTCCCGTCTGATACCTCGTCGCGCTATACCGTGCATGACCTTGGCGACGTGTCCCTGTTGCCGGGACTCGTTGATGCGCACTGCCACATGCATTGCAGCGCCACCGTGGACGCGTTGCATTGGGCACTGACGGACGACAACAACCGGCTGATCATGCGGTCCGTGGACGCCATGCGGCGGGCGCTGCTGAGCGGCACCACTACCGTCAGAGACCTGGGTTCACGCAATGAAGTGGCGTTCCCGGTGAAACAGGCGATAGACGATGGCAGCATTCCCGGCCCGCGGCTGATACTCGCCGGCACCCCCATCACCATTACCGCAGGCCACTGCTGGTTCTTTGGCACCGAGGCCGACACGGTGGACGAGGTTGTGAAGGCGGTGCGCCACCAGGTGAAGCTGGGCGCACGGGTTATCAAGATGATGGCCACCGGAGGCATGTTCACGCCGACCGCCAACCCGCGGCGCACGCAGTACGACGCGGCCACGCTGCGCGCCGCTGTGCTGGAGGCGGAGCGCCTGGGGGTGCAGATCGTAGCGCACACGTTGTCTGCAGATGGGATACAAAACTGCGTGGAGGCGGGCATCCATCACCTGATACACGCCCGCTGGCATCACGTGGACCCGGCACAGGGGCTTGACTATGACCAGGCGGTCGTAGACCGAATGGTGGAGCAGGGTCAGTGGGTGGACCCGACCATTGGCCACCACCTGCTGGGCGAGGAAGCCGTGGCGCAGAGGGGCGTTGCGCCAGCCCCGCCGCACTGGGCGGTCTCGAAGCACGTGGTGGCACCACAGGAGCACCTCGACGCCCTGGGCCGCATGCATGAATCTGGCGTCCGCTTCACGATGGGGCTGGATATGGGTATGGCGCACGCTGACCACGGCAAGTCGGCAGCCAACGCATGGGCGCACCACGAGCAGCTTGGCTGGGACACCTGGAAGGCGCTCCGCGCATCCACGGCGGACACGGCAGAGGCATTGCTGCTTGGAGACCAGGTGGGCCGTATCAGGCCGGGCCTGAAGGCGGATCTCGCCGCCTTCAGGGGTGACCCGGCGAAGAAGATACGAGACCTGGACAACGCAGCCACGGTTGTGCAGGAAGGCGTCGTGGTGAAGCTAAACGGAGAGGCACTGATCTAAAGGGTGAGGCTACGGGGATACATGGGCCGGTGCTGGCGCCGCCAACGTCTGGCCGCGGTTCGTCGCATTTGGATTACATGATGACTGACACGTAGATGCAAGGTGGCTCTGTAATCCGCTGCCGGGTAGTTTTCAGTGCTGGCCAATGGTTCTTGGCGGGCACTGCATTACCATTCCCCGCCAAGAAAGAAAGAGGGAGGCCACGCACCTTTCGGCGCTGCCGGGAGACGGACGTCAGGACCATTCCCCGGCGTTAAGTGATGTCATGAACGCGGTCAACGCAGTTGTACGCATCTCAACTGACCAGCCGGTAACCCACACCCCTGACGGTTTCGATGTGGCATGGGTCGCTGGTGTCACTGCTGTTCAGCTTGGCCCGTAGCCGGCCGGCGTAGACCTTGAGGTAACGGCTGTCGGGTGCATACTCGCCCCTGGTGCGCCGCATCAGGTCCCTGTAGAGCACCACCTTGCCCGCGTTCCGGGCGAGCTCATGCAAGAGTTGGTACTCCGTGGCAGAGAGACGTACCTTCTCGCCATCCAGGAGAACCTGCCTCGCATCGTGGTTGATCTCAAGGTTTCCGAGCGTTATCCGCTGGGTGCGCTGCACTTCAGGTCTTGCGGTCTCCGGTGCAGGCAGATTGATTTCTCTCAGGCGTTCCTCCATATCGTTGATCCGTTCCAGCAAGGTCTGGACACGGCCAAGGAGGACACTGAGCATTGGTGAACAGCTTCGCTGTTCCAGGGAGTGGCCAATTGTCCGGCCGCTCGCATGTTTTGGATTTACGGTCGTCATTCCTGCGTCCCCTTCACATTCCTCACCCTCACTCCACCGCAAGAACCTCCGGCTGGCTAACGCGCGGCGTCATGTGTGCGCTACGCCCGGCCGGAACTGCTATCGCTGCTGAACGTTGGGTTCATGCGGTAGCTCATCCCCAGGTTTGGTTCGCAGGTGAGCGCCGAAGCGCGCACCACCCATGCCCACGGTGTTGCCACCTTCAAGCATCAAGCGTTACCTGAGTGTTACTGACGATACACCTGTTGACACCTGGTAAGCACATTGCTCTCGCAACAGATCACGGCGACTCCATACGTCAAGCATCCTGTCGCACGCCTTGCCTGTGGCAGAAGCCAGGTCGCACATGCTGCGGAGTGTCCAGCGCCGGGGGCGCTGGAATGCATCATAATCAGCCCGGTGTCATGACGGTTTCAGAAGCGGGATCTCCAAATGTACCGAAGCGCCGGATTCATGGCTCCCGCCTACCGAGAGCCGACCGCCCATGCGCTCGATGCTAATCTTGGAAATGTAGAAGCCCAGTTCCCGGGGGCCCAGGGGCCAGTTTCTATCCGCGCCAACATCCGAGAACATCGTTGGCGGCCCGGTCTTGCCTGTACCCTGGGGCGGGTTATCGGCAACGTCGAGAATGATCTTGGACTCGGTGTCCTCAACCCGGACTTCAATCTCAGAGCCCGCTGGAGAATGCCGGCATGCGTTGTCGATGAGGTTGGTCAGAAGGCGAGACAGCCGGGTGCGGTCAGACTCAATGTTGATCGGTCCGCCGGGCTGCTTGAAGCTGAGCGTCTGCCGCCTGTACCTGAGCGCAGCCTCCAGGTCCACGGCCAATGAATCGAGCATCTCCCGGGCGTCGAACACGCTCCAATCCAGGGTCAACTCGCCGGACTCCAGGCGCAACAGGTCATTCAACTCGTCCATCAGCCCTTCAATGTGACGTGCATTCCGTGCAATCGCTTCCACCTGCTTCAACTGGCGTTCACTGAGGCCAGACCCGTTGTTCCGCCGCAGAATGTCCGCAAAGGCTATGACACTGGTCAGCGGGTTCCTGAACTCATGAGACACAGAAGCGATGATCTCGCCGCGTGCTTGCGCTGCTTGTTCCACGTCCTTCCTTGCCGCTTCAGCCCTTGCACGAAGCTCCCTTTCCTGCTCGGCCCGCTTCAACTCGGTGATGTCACGAGCTATCGTTCCAATAACTGCCGGTTCTCCGGTACTCGGGTGGTGGATCAGGAACGAAAGGCGGTGAACCGGCACCGACTCTCCTGTCTTGCGGTTCTCATACATCGTTTCACTGACGCAACTCCCCTCTTCCAGCACCCTGGGCACGACGTTGCGAAGATACTTGCGGCGCCCATCCCGGGTCGCCTTTGATCCTGGCATGGAGAGTCTCTCGTCCAGGCTGTCCACCCCGATCATCCTCAGGCCGGCGTGGTTGATGAATGAAGGAGTGCAGGGATCGTCAATTGGCGCAACGGAGATGAAGTCAGGACTGTTCTCCACCAGCGCTCCCAGTTGGACGTTGGCCGCCTCCGCCTGTTTGAGCGCAGTGATGTCGTGCGTTATTGCCCCCAGTGCTGCCGGCTCATCTGTTTCAGGGTTATTCACGGCGAACCAGTGGCGGCGAATGTTCATCTGCTCGCCAGTATCCGGGTCCAGGGTCGTGGCCTCCTCCACCCAGAAGCCCATCTTGGTGACAGCCGGAATCACCTCTGACCTGATCTGGCGGATACGGTCTGAATCGACAAAGTCCGACAGTGGACGACCGATAATGTCTTCAGGCGATTCCCCGTTCATCAGCCTGGCGGCTCTGCTGTTGACGAAGGACAGGGTAAGCCTGTCATCAAGCATTACGAAGGAGACTGCCTCCGCGCTGTTCTCCACAAGGGTCGCGAGCCGCGCCCGCTCTTCCCGGTCCCGCTTCATACCGCTCATGTCGCGGGTAATGGTGCCGAGCGCCACCGGCTTTCCGGTTTCAGGATTCGTAACGTTGAATATGTGCAGATGTACCGGCATCCACTCGCCGGTCCGCGCGTTCCTGATTTCCGTCTCGCCAGCCCAACTGCCTATTTCGGTGATGACAGGCAGGACGTCCCGCAAGAAGTCGCGGACGTTGTCATTGTCCAGGAAGTCAGTTTTGGGCCGGATCCTCACTTCCTCAACGCTGTTAACGCCCAGCATTCGCAATCCAGCCTTGTTGATGAAGAGCGGGTGCACCATGTCGTCCAGAGGCATAAAGGCGATGAAGTCGGGACTGTTCTCCACCAAAGCGGCCAGCATCGAGCGCTCTTCTTCTGCCCGCTTGACTTCGGTGATGTCCCTGATCAGGACCTGGGTCGCTGCCTTGCCATCATGCGCAAATGGAACCGACACCATCTCAACATCCCGTATCTGGCCATCCAGCCGCTCCATCTTTTCTGTATGCGGAGCTGTAGGCCGCCCTTCCGTCATAGCCTCCCTGGCCCTGGCCAATACGGAATCCCGGTAGTACGGGTGGACGAAATCACTCAACGATACCGACTTCAACTGCCTGGCGCTCTTTGCCCCCAGCAGACTTGCGGCTGACTTGTTTGCATAAACCAGGTTCCCTTCCTGGTGGACGATAATGGCGAGAGGAGCGGATTCAACCAGGCGACGGTAACGCCCCTCATTCTCTTTCAGCGTCTCCTGGGCTGCTGCCCTTTCCTCATAAAGCTGTGCGTTCTCAATTGCGCCGGAAATCTGGGCAGCGATGCGCTCAGCCAGCGCCACGTCTTGCTGAGTGTAAGCATTGCTTTTAAGCGACCTGAGAAACAGCACCGCTATTTCGCGGCCATGTGAGACGACCGGTACCCCAAGGAACGACTTGAAAGGGCCTGGCGCAAGATTCGGGAAGCGCATGGTGAGACTTTTATCATCCTCGCCCTGCACCAGCACACTTGAACCTGTGCGAATGATCTCTTCGCCCAATGTGCCGTCGAAAGGATATTGAGACGTGCCATTGGGCCGCCCGCTCAACTCCAGACCCCAGACATGAAGGTTCCTCAGTGCTGGTTTGTGGGCATCTATGGTCGTCAAGGCGATTCTGTCAGATGGAATCAGCCTTGCCACCTGGTGGGCAAACTGCTCATAAATGGCATCAATGTCCATTGACGAGGTAACGATGCGGCTTATCTCAGCGAGAGCGGCGTTCTCCTCCGCGGCGCGCCTTTCTGCTTCTTCGCTCTGCCTGAGCGCCTCACCAACTTGTTGCAACTCGGCGTTGATCTGCGATGTGGCTATGGCGCCTGAAACCTGGGCAGCGAGCCGCTCACCCATCACGATGTCTCGTTCTGAGTATGCGTTCGCCGCTACGGAGCGCAGCACCAGGACCGCCACCACCTGCCCGCGTGAGACCAACGGTATAGCCAGGAATGATGCAAAGCCGTTGACGAATTCCGGCCCCAACCCCGGGAACCGCTCATCCATGGAGCCTGTGTCATCGCCCTGTACCAGGATGGGCGACTGAGTCCGCGTCACCTCCTCGGCGATGGTTCCTTTAAGAGGAAAGCTGTCGCCCCTGGAGGCAGTAGATGCATCGTGCTCCCAGACGAAAAGATTCGAGATCAGACCTTGCTGCGGCTTCACCGTCGAAAGGGCGGCGTTGTCGAAGTTGATCAGCGTACGCATCTGCTCGACGAAGCGTTCGCACACCTCGTATGTGTCAAGGGTCGAGGAGACCACACGGCTAATCTCCGCAAGCGCCGACTGCTCCCGGACCTGCTCCTCAAGTTGCTTGTTGAGTGACGCGTTTGCGAAAGCGCCGGCAATTTGAGTGGCCACAGCCTCACCAAGCCGGGCCTCCCGGTTTCCAAATGCGCCAGGTGTAAACGATTGCAGGTGGATAATCCCCACCGATCTGTCACCTGAAATAAGGGGGACGGCGAGAATTGAACGGATTCCTGCCTCTACGGTGGGTGACAACTCAGGATGCGTCAGGACAATCCCGTCAGAGGTGTCCTGGACCAGGGCAGTGGTTCTCGTGTCCATAACGTGCATGGACAGTGAACCCTTAAGTGGGACCTGGAAACGCAGGCCCCGTCCGGGCACCGATGGACCTTCCCGATAAATCACCCTCACAACGCTGTCCTGGTCATCCCGGAGAGCCAATATGACACGGTCACACTGGATGAGGCGTCGCAGGCGTTCCACAAACGGCGGGCAGACTTCATTAAGGTCCGGCGAAGAAGAAACGATTCGTCCTATTTCCGCGATGATTGCATTCTCATTCGCGAGTTGTCTCTCAACTGCCTCGCTCTTTCCAAGAGCCTGATCCGCCCTTTGGAGTTCTTCATATAACCGTGATGTGGCAACTGATCCCGCTACCTGGTTTGCTATCTGCTCGCAAATGGCCACATGGCGTTCTGAATATGCGTTCGGCTTCAGTGCCCGAAGGACCAGGACAGCGGCCACTTTGCCATCTGATACCAGCGGCACCCCCAAAAAGGACCGGCACCCCGCCGTAATCAGCCCCGGCCGGCGTTTAGACAGTTCGGGGTCAGTCATGCCCTGAAGCAACAGGCTCGAACCGGTTCGGGTAACCTCCTCGATGATGGTGCCCGCAACCGGATAAGCGCCTCGAGGGGGCCGTTCAACCAGTGGTATGCCCCATACGTGGGTGTTGGTGAACAGCGGATTAGCAGGATCAGGATGTCCCAGGACTAGCCTGTCTACGGGCACGAGTTTTCGCACTTCTTCGGCGAACTGATCAAAGACTTTGTCTATGTCCAGGGATGAGGAGATGATCCTGCTTACCTGTGCCAGTGCGGCGTTTTCTTCGGCGGATCGCCGCTCGGTCGCCTTGCTGACCCGCAGCGCCTCTTCAGCCCGCTTCTGCCGTGTCAGGTCGACCGCTATGCCCAGGAGCCCCTTCACGTCTTCGCTCGCATCTCGCCAGGGACTCTTTGTAACGAGGAATATACGATCGCCATCGGCGCCGGGGACTAAGCGTTCGCTCACCAGCGTCTCCCCGGAATCAAGAACCCGCCGATCATCACAGGCAATGCTCCGGGCGACCTCATCGGGGAATAGAGGTTCGCCAGTTTTGCCAATTATCTCCGTCGCGGGCAATCCGATGTAATCTGCCGCAGCCGAATTGACCCAGATGTACCTGCGCCCGCGGTCCTTGGCAAAAATGGCATTGGGAGATGCTTCTGCAACCCTCAACAGGGCGCTGCTGTCCCGCAGCCAACGTTCGGCTGGATTTTGCGTGGTTGTGTCCATGACCCCCATCCGCCCTCTTCCCACAATTTTGAGCCGGGCCTGCCGCACCACTGATGGAACCGGATAACTTCGCATGCGAGCCATCTGCATCACGAAGCCAGATCAGGCTTCAGCCAAACGCGTTCGTCCATTGAACGACTCTGCACGTCGGCGCAATTGAGAGAATTTTACGCCCTCAAGCAACTACGGAACATCTTACAGGCACACGCATTCGCGGGCGGACGCCGAAAAACCACTTTAGGGCCCGATTGACACTCTCCCAGTCAAGCCAGGACCTTCTCAACGTCAACTTGCGGCAGTGAACTTAAAAGTGGGATGCCTGGCACTTTGAGAATCGCTTCGTATAGTCCAGGCAGGTTCGCCACTTACTTCGTATTGATGATGATTGTATATGAACATAAAAGTTAAAAAGGAGAGTCTTAATTCATGATGTAAGAGTGGCGAGAAGGGGACGGAGGAGGATCAAATGACCCAGGAAAGCGACGCGAGGCACGGACCAGTCATCGCTCACAGCTACGGTCGCCGCGAAGATGGGCTGAGCGCGGTTGAGCGCCTGAGGGGCGCCGGCTTCACAAATGAGGAGATCAGCGTCGTGGGACAGGGATCTCCCGGCTCAGGCGAGGTTCCTGACGAAGCTGTGGACGCTGAGGCAGAGGCCGGCGAGGGCGCAGTCAAAGGCGCCGTGGCCGGTGGTTTCGGCGCGGGAATGGCAACCCTCGTGGCCGGAACGTTCTTGTTCGCCGCCACAGGACCGTTGGCCCTGGTGCTGGCGCCGGCCGGCGCAGTCGCGGGTGGCATAGCAGGCGCCCTGACCAAGCTGGGCATGTCTGAAAGCGAAGCTCAGCACTACCGGGAACGCCTGGAGGCCGGTGACACGGTTGTGGCAGTACACGCCGGTGATCGCGAGGAAGAAGCAAGGCAGGCACTGTTAAAGGCCGAGGTTGAGTAGGTTCCGGGCGCCACATCCGCGGCCCGTTTCTCATAGTCGCGTGAGCGCGCTTGGCCTGCACCGTTAAACGGTCAAATCTTGCGGCCCAGGCTTACTGCGACACCGGCTCGAACTCCACGGCTGCGTAAAGCGCCTCTAGGCGCTCAAGTACCAGCGGGTGACTGGGCGCCTGGCTAGCCAGGCGCTCATATGCAGCGATGGCTTCTGCCGCCATCATCACATCCCCCGCCTGGGCAAGACTCCACGCTGAATAACCAACTATAAAGTTGGAGTCCAGCGACAACGGATTGATCTCCAGCGTCTCGGTGTTCACCGAATGCGCCTCACGCAACAGTTGGACATGCCGCTGGGGATCTATGGCCGCGTTCGCCGCCGCATGCAAAATTGCCGCCTTGCTGTGCCGGTAATCGATGACGTCCGGCGCAAGCCGTATGGCCTGGTCCAACTTGCCGACAGCTTCAGAAGGACGGGTAGCCGCGACAACGCGGGCATCTGCGGCCAGGGCATCTGCGCGGAGGTAATCCACGTTTTTCTGCCACGCCAGGAACACTGCCAGCATCGCCACTGAGCTAATCGCTACAACTAGAGCGCCGCGTGTAAGCGAGCGGGCATGCTCAGTCCGTCCCTTCCCGGGCTGGTCGATTCTGGGCTGGCCGATGGTTGCGGGGGACGGAGCTTCATTAGAACGGCAAATCGTGTAAATCGCTGCCAGCAAACCGAGGATGAGCCAGAACAACGTCGTATCGCCTACCTGGGCTATGCCAGAGTTCTGCTCCACAAACCGCCCAGCGAGCGCCGCCACGAGGCCCGTCACCAGCAGTGCCAGCGGTGTGCTTCCCGGTTTCCTCACCATCCCAAAAATCTTCCACGCTCCCACCAGTGCGGCAGCAGCCAGGAATCCATACGCTGCAACACCAATGAGCCCAAGTTCCACAAGCCGGTTGATTGGGTCGTTATGAGCGGCACTGGTAAGCCACCGTTCAAGATGACTGCCTGGCGCCTTCAAAGGGAACACGTACCGGAAGGTGTCCGGCCCGTACCCGAACATCACCCGGACCACATGCGGCAGGTTATTGCCTCCCGGCACTTCAGGACCATCAACAACAGCCTCGAACGATGCTGACCATGTATCCAGCCGGGTTTCCAGCGTGGATGTTCGTTTATGGGATGCAAGGCGATCGGTGATGTAGGCAGAGGTGCCCATACCCGCGCCGGGGGCCGCCGGTTCCGTCGGATCTCCCGCGGCACCTCCAGGACCTGAGAAATTTATGGTTACGAATACCGCGACAGATGCAATTGCGACAGCCAGCAGCATCTTCGCGGTGTGGCGCCAGCCTACGGTCGCCAGGGCCATGCCGCCGAACACGAACATACCGGCGATGAGGCCGAGCCACGGGCCCCTGCTCACTGTGAACACCGCGGCCGAGATCAGGACGTAAGCCGCCAGGACAGTGGCCGCCCACCATGCAGGGCGCGTTCCATGGGCCTTCGCCAAGGCAAGCGATCCGCCCATGGCAATGGGAATTACCAGGACCAGCAGCGAACCAAAGAAGATCGGGTTGCCGGACGGCCCGGTCACGCGACTGCCCCCGTCATAAGTTGCCGAGATTCCAAGTGGGGAGATGCCGAAGTGCTGCGCCACGCCGATTAGCGCTGCGAGGAGGCCAGACACTGCAATAGCGCCCCACAGCCGCCACGCCTGTGGCCGTGTCCGCAGCCTTAACGCCATTGCCGCGAACAGCACTATGTATGCGGCGGTGGTGTATAGGCCGTATCCGTCATTCCCAGGCTCTTTGCCCCATAGACTTACATGGGGCGATATCGACGCCGCGGTAGATATGCCGGTGACGATGCCTACAGCCGCGGCGGTTGTGATGAGTGCATTGGCCGGGTTGCGGACCGGCCAACGAGCGGCACGCTCAACACTGTTTACCAATCCGCCGCGTAAGAGCGGACCATCACCGGTGGCCACAGCCGCCGCCAGCCGGACCAACAACGCTATCGCAATAAAGCTTGACAGTAGTCGCAGCGCGGCGGTCTTCGGAAGCTCTGTGAACGATATGAACGAGGTTTCGGAGAGGACGATCAGCGGCACAACCAGGGCTGCGGCCAGCCAGGCGGTTTCCACGGCCCTGTCGAGCCAAAGGGTGACGCCTTCAACCGTGAACCCGACGGCTTGATTATGCCTGTGTGACCGTGATCGGGCGTTTCTTGAAACTGCTACCAATTAATTGAGCCTGCAATGTGAGTGAGCCGAGGGTTGCTTCAGGCAATAAACACCGGCGCCGCCCTTGCACAGATTACGGGGCGATAAGCTCAACTTGCAGTGGTGCTGATACTCATGCACATGGTGAGGTAAACCGTCGCAAATTCCGCTCCCCTTAGCCTGTGAATAAGCACGTCCATTGGAACCCTGACAGGCGTACCACATCAGCGTGGGACCAGCCTCTGGTTCATGTCTCACTTGCAATAACCCGCTGTGCATGTCCGTGTCATTTGGCCTCGGCTTAAGCGAGACTGCAACTAGCTTTTATGCCAGGCACTTGATCCAGGGATTTATGCAGTGACAGACATAATCCTGGTCCTGGCTTTGAAAAATGCACAATTCAATTGCGCAATGTTCAATCAGCCAGTTTTCGCTGTTGCAGACATCGCTGTCTTTAATGTGGCGGCACTGCGGATGGCAGGCTTTAAACATGGGAGAGGCTAATTCCAGTGGCTATGCGACTTCTCAATATCCGCTACACGATTGGCGCGGCCGCAGTGCTCTTGCTGTCGTTCACGCTGTCCGGGTGCGGTACGACAAGCATGGAAACCGTGCCTACGCCCACAGAAGTGACGGAGCCTACCGCCACCCAGGTGTCACCGACTGCCACTTCCACGTTAGTGTCGACCATCGCAGTAACACCAACCGCCTCCCCCGAGCCGTCTCCGAGCGCCACGCCAGAGCCTACTGCCGCCCCAACCGCAACCCCGTATCCAGGCCACCGGTACGGCGTGGTGGTCAGCCGTCAAAATGATCCAGCCATACAGCAGACGTTCCTAGATGAACTGGGAGTTGACTACTTCCTTGACTATTACACCAATGTCCAGGACCTGCCGGTTGGATACGAAAAGGTGCTGTACATCCCGGAGGTGCCAGGACCGTCAAGAGAGGAGATTGAACAGACTGCCGCAGATGCGCCCGGCTCTGTCTGGTACATAGTTGGCGAGCCCAATGGCAGGGGCACAAGCGCATCAGCAATAGTTCCTGACCTGCACGATCTATATACGTGGATCAAGGAGGCTGATCCCACCGCGAAGATCACCAGCCCGTCCATCCTGAACTGGGACTACACGTGCGGAGACACATGCGGGGGCTTTCAGTCAGGTCATGAATGGGTGGAGGAGTTTCGTCTCGCCTACCTGACCCAGTACGGCACAGAGCCTCCCGTAGACATCTGGGCGATTGACAGCTTCCCCATCTACTGGGACAGGTCTGAATTTCCGACAACGGATGTCGAAATTGTCTTTGACCAGGTGACGGACATGCGCGACTACCTGAGCGCCATACCTGAACAGGCGGACAAACCCATATGGATTACGGAGACAGGCCTCCACTGGGGCTGGAGTGACTGGATCACCGGCCAGCCCGGCTGCAACTCGCCCAGTCCCGCAGGCGTATACCAGACTGAAGCAGTCATTGAGTACCTGGAGCGCCTTTACACGTGGATTGAAGCCAACTCTGAGAGCCTGAACGTGCCCGTTTCTTTTCTTTATGCGACGTATCGCGACATAGAATCGTGCAGCGCCGATTGGTACGCCGGATTGAGGCTGTTCGACAGTCCTGACCTCGGAGCAGAGTTGACCGAGGTCGGAGAGTTTTTCAGGGACTGGATCAGGAGCGCCCGGGAATAGCCCGCGTCGCCATCGCCTTAACGCTCAGCCTTGAAACCGCAGCCCTGCTGCAAAGCTGTCAAGCAGATCGCGGCAACCGTCCTCGTGTTCCATGGGGCATCCCATCTCAACGAATACGGTGAATTCGCCCACGGCTACGGCCGCGATCCGCATTCGCCACGTGGATTCTTCATTCAGCACAACGAATTCATGAGCCTCACGGCCATCAATCACCAGGCTTCTCTCGTCCTCGACAACGCCAAAGGAACCGGCAACGGTCGCCAGCCGCCCGCGAAGTTCTTCCGGCGACACCGGCGCAGGGTTCCGCAGGGTGCGCACCCGCGCCGCTGTGCCGTAGTTCCAACCGGCGGGGCCGGCGCCATCAACCGTGGCAACCTGGTATGCGTGCGGCGCAAGAGCCACCACCTGCGCATCGTTTCGCACCATCACCCATCGCTCTGGCAGGACGACAGTCAAATCCAGCACTTCACTGCTGATCTCTCGTTCAGGATCAGCGGTATCAACTGTCAGTGCGTATTTATCTGCGAGAGCATGAACGGGAATGGC
This sequence comes from Dehalococcoidia bacterium, assembly GCA_040878005.1. Classification (GTDB taxonomy): domain Bacteria; phylum Chloroflexota; class Dehalococcoidia; order Lucifugimonadales; family Lucifugimonadaceae; genus JBBDMW01. The sequence goes on along the minus strand of JBBDMW010000038.1, from coordinate 69,496 downwards.
AGCGTTCACGATCAACTCATGGGTTTGTTCGCTCCGTTCATCCAGGCTGCCCGTCTGAGCATCGCCGCAGCACCGGAGTTCATCGGCTGCGTCCACCGCCCACTGGTGGCGCTCCTGGATTGACGAAACCAGGGCTGCCCGGGCATCGAGCGCCTCAACCGGGGCATCAATCAGCCCCAGCGAGCGGCATGCCTGGCCGAGCCGGTCTCCCATCACCTGGATCAGCCCTGCCTGCGTCTCCGGATCACGTGACTGCTTCCAAGCGTCCTGCAGCAGCACACTCCAGTGCGTGACCTGCTCCCACAGCGGAGCGGCATGCGCAATGAATCTGGCGGCTTCCTCTGCGGCCAACTCCGGGTCGCGCTCGCCCGAAGTGCCTGCGGGCGTGGAGACAGGCGTGGGTGCAGGTGCCGTGCCGCCGCCCGGGCCGGAGTAGCCGGGTGGCGTAGTTGAGCAGCCGGGGATGGCGAGTTCCGAAGGGTGCAGTACCGGAAGAGTGCCGCCGAGGGGCGTTGGGCTTGGCTCAGGCGTCACTGGTTGCTCAGTCGGTGTCGGAGTTGCGGCAGGCTGGGTGGACACTGGAGTGTGATCACTCGTTGGCCCTGGCGACGGGGTATCCGCTGAGCCACGGACGCACGCTGCCGAAATGACTATCACCATAACCATGACGGCCCACCGTGAGCCCAGCGTGAATCGCCGCCGGGCGCCATCTCCCGGGGGGCTGTTCCCTGCTTTTCTGATCAACTGCAGCAATGCATCACCCTGTCCTGCCCCTCCCCATCTGGCGTCATTTCAACTTCAAGCGTTATATCGCGCCTCAAATCCAGTTCGAACGTCACCGAACTGGATGTCACTGTCACCGGCGTGAGGTTGGCCGACTCGAACGCGTACCCCGGTGGCAGATGTAACTCAATCGACATGTTGCGTCCGCGGCTGCCAGACTGTGCCACCAGGTCCAGCCGGTACGTGGGCGATTCAGAGGTCCAGTCCACAACAGACGCTGGGACCTCGTAGGTTGTGGTCACCGTTCGGGATTCACCTGCAGCAATGGATATGAGGCCCGAAAAGTAATTCCCGTTGAGATCAAAGGTGGACTCGAAGGTCGAGTCCCCCGGCGCCATGTAGCCCACCCTGTGCGCAATGCTGTTCGCGGGAAGTCGCATTGGGTCGGAATCTATGAGACGGGAACCGGCAGCTGTGTACGCGCGGAGTAGATTCCAATAGCAGGCGTTCGTGAGGTCCACGTACGGAACAGAAGCGTTTTCGTTGCTCTGGCGCTCACATGTCCGGCTGTTTTCACCAGAGAGGTTGTCGTACCGGAGCGTTAGAGCGGCCTCTGACACACCGTTCTCAGCAAGGTGAAGACTGTAATGGGCGCTCCGTTCGATATTTCGGTCGGATTTGGTCCACCCCACGTTGGAATCCATGATGGCGAGTCGATCATGGCCGTCCTTGGGCATTGCTCCATCCCAGCCGAGGGTGTGGATTTCAGCCTGGGTGACAGGATCGGTGACAAACATCATCACGTCTTTTGCCGATACGACATCGTTCATGGCTGATGCGACTCCCAGGCCGTTGTCCCGCATCGCTTCGCCACCGAGTGAATCGATCAAGCCCTCGAACAGCACGCCCAGGTAGCCTGTGCCCTCTGCGTCAGTTCCATCCTCAATGACATCCATGACCTCTGAAGCGGCTACAGGCCCATCTGCTGTCTCTATCTCCCCAAGAGCCTCCGCCAGCGTCACGAAGGCCCACTGGGTCACAGCGATCACCCCGTCCACTTCCTCATCCATGCCCAGCCTGTAGAGGTCGATGGCGTTGCGTGCAACAGATGGAAAGTGCGGGTCCCAGCCGACATCACGCATGTACCAGGCGCCCGCGTTCATGTGGATCCTCAAGGCTTCAGGAGGAGGCGGGTAGATGCCGAGGTTGCCGGTGTCATCCACTTCAACCACGTTCAGGTAGTCAAGCGCCTGGAGCGACCCATGTTCAAAGGTCAACCGCCATACGCTGGAGGTGAAGCCGCCAGCCGGCCTCAGCTCGTCTGACGTCTGTCCCAGGACAAGAAACGTCCGCTTCTCGTTCTCCCCAAGTACAAACGGCGCCACCAGGGGGACGGCAAGGAGAAAACCGATGCCTCTCTGCAGGTCATGCAGGTGCTCGTCCATGGCCTGCCTGATGTCACCCGGGGGTGCAAGCGGACCCGACTCCGGCGCCATCGCAAGAAGGTCTGCACCTTCAGAAAGCAGCATGGCGGCATCGGCAAGCTCATGCTGATGCGACTCTATATCCCTTACCGCCTCCAGCAGGTCACCGTTCTTCAACAGAGGTCCGTCTGCCTCTGAAATGCGTTCGAGTGCCGGGGAGACGGACCTCAGGGCCAGGTCAACCCCGCTGATCAACTTGTGAACTGCGCCTGTGGAAGCTTCCATCTCGGTCATCAGCCTGGCCATATCGGAGTCCGCAATGCCCTCTGGCGCAAGCCTCACACTCTCAGAGGCCCACGAGTACGCCTCGCCGGACTGCTCGCTCAGCACGGCAAGCAATGGCAGCATTTCCGCCAGGCCGGCGCTGTTCATCGATCCGAGCGATGACAGGTCAGCCTCTGCCGAAGTCGCGGTCTCCAGCATCACGAGGGACGCCGACACCGTGTTGACCGTGACCGAGGCCCAATCAACGTATGAGCGCAGCCGCGTCTCGCTGCGGGTCATCTTGTCAGCCGCAGAACCGACAGGGCCGAACAGCCAGTACCTCGCCAACCGGGTTTCTACATCGCGAGCCTGGTCCAGGGCATCACCGGCGTCTTGAAGGCGCCCGGCAGAGAGGGAGATTGAATCGCGGAGTTGGCCGTCCCTCGCAAGTTCTGCCGGGCCATCTGTACGTGCAGCAATACCGGCATATACATCGAGCAGCACATTGGCTGCGCCTGCGAGTTCCTGCGCCGCCTCTGCATCCATTCTTGACCGGTCAACAAGCAATGGCCCTGCGCGAACATTGCCGCCAATCACGGGGAACCAGCCGATCACTGCGGCGGCAATGCGCACCGGACCGAACCTGGAATCAAGCGAATCGATGTCGGCCAGGATGGAGTCCAACTCTACCGCGGCCGCTTCGCTCGCATCGCGGTCTGTTGCCAGGCGGCTGGCAGAATACTCGGACTCAAAGTTGTCGAGGCGTGACTCGAGTGATATCGCACCCGCGGCGAGCCATATTGCGTATACGGCCACCAGCGTAAAAGCCATGCCCAGTGCGGGCGCAATAATCAGCCATCGGGCACTGCGGCCTGAAAGGATTGGCGGCACAGGCCAAAACCGATTCATCAACACCTCGTGGATCAAGACGTGCACAAAGCTGTTCCGCGGTTATCCACAAAATTGGTGGAGCCGCCGTGTACGTCTTACGTCAGCAAGCCATTTGCGGTTCGGGGTGCAACGCAATGGTAGGCGGGATCAATGGGAATGCCCATGCACAGTCCATTACTGTTTCAGCGAAATGCGGGATGCGCGAGGTCGCGTGGCACAAAGGATATTCAGGCTGACGATAGGGACGAACTGGTCATATGCACCGGCCCAGCATCCCAGCGAAGGTTAGAACCCGCGAACCCTGACTACCCGCCAGACCGTCTTGAGGATAATGAGCATGTCCATTTTGAATGACCCATTCTGAACATATTGCAAGTCATACCCCAACTTCCGGCCACAGTCTTCATAGGTATTGCTATACTTATAGTTAACCTGCGCCCATCCGGTAATGCCCGGCTTGACCGTTAGCCTCGTTGAGAAACCGGGAACAGCCCGCTCGATCTCATCCGCCAGCTCAGGGCGTTCCGGCCTGGGCCCAATGGCGCTCATCTCTCCCTTGAGCACATTCCACCACTGGGGAAGCTCATCCACATACGTGCGCCTGAGCACGGCGCCAAAGGGGAAGATTCGCGGGTCGCCGTCCTGGGTCCACACCGCCCTGCCGTTGGCCTCGGCCGTCACAGTCATGGTGCGAAATTTCAAGATCCTGAACGACCGTCCGTACCTGCCGAGACGCTCCTGGCGATAAAACACTGGGCCGCGGTCCATCAATTTGACCATGAGCCAGATAAATGGGAGAGCCAATACGGCAAGCGTAAGGCCAACAATTGCCAGGGCTATATCAACGGCACGTTTGCGCCGTGAAAACAGGTAACTCGCTGTGCCCAGTTGCGATGGGGCCTTCGCAACCGACTCGACCATTGCCAATGGGCGCTGGGACTGTAAATTCACTGCTTGGGGTCCGGATTGTCTTAAAGGTTATTCACGTGAAATGTGCGGTACCACTAAAAACTCTACCACAACACTGAAATGCTGACCCATAGGTCTTTTTCGCGTTGGTGCCAGTTTTGAGCGATATATCCGTTTTTTCGGTGGTTCAACGCCTGAAACATTTGAACCGCTGGTAATACCTGAGTTTGCGCCAAATACGGAAGAACTAACTGTGTGCCAGCACACATACCGGCTGAGGGTGTGGTCAACCCTCGTTACTGTCAGGTTATGCGTCAATCTGCGCGGCCACTCCGCGCAGTGCATGACTCAACACAAGGCCTATGGATGCAACAATTGAATTGGTTCGCCGTGCGTCAACCAGTGCCGGATACAGGTCATAGGCCGCAGTGTCGTGACCACGCGGATTATGCCACAGGTGGTGGCGGCAACTGGGGCCTAGGGAGTGCCGCGCCTGTCGGTGCTTTCCTCGCCCGGCGCATCGCTTTGGCCACCCAGTGGCCCGGCCTCGGCAGACGTGCGCCAGGCTGCCGGAGTCGCTGCGGAGCGTACCCTCGTGATCCCCGCGTAGACCCTGTTGGACTCCTTCGTAAGGATTGGGCCAAGGATACTGAGGATCAACACGTAGACAGCCGTGAACGGCTGGATGATGGCGAGCAGATCACCTGCGCGGGCCAGGCTTGCCATGACAATTGAGAACTCACCACGACTGACAATGGTCAACCCGATGTTGGCGCCGCCCTGCCCTGGGAGCCCCGCTATGCGGCCCACAATGACACCGGCGGTGAAGTTCCCGGCTATGGTCAGCGCAGCCGCGGCAGCAGCCAGCCATATAGCGTCTGTCAGACCGAGTGGATCAATGCTGAGACCGAACGAAAAGAAGAATACAGCGCCAAAAAAGTCCCGGAACGGCAGAACGATCTGCTCCATGCGGTGAACATGGTCGGTTTCCGCCAGGACCAAACCTATCAGCAGAGCGCCGATTGCCTCGGCTACACCTATGGTTTCCGATAGCCCGGCAACCATGAACAGCGCAGCGAACACGAAGAGTATGAATATCTCCTGTGATGGGATGTTCAGCCAGCGGTTGAGGTGATGCCCCAGTTGCCTGCCCAGGGTGAAGAGCGCCAGCAGAAGCACTGCGATGATCCCAACGGAAAGCGCAGCGCTTTGCAGCGATGCGGTCCCTCCAAGGATGAGTCCAGACACGAGGGACATGTAAACCGCCAGGAACACGTCCTCGAACATGATGATGCCGACGATCAGGCCGGTTTCTGGCCGGGCTGCGCGCCTGAGGTCAGCAAGCATCTTCGCAACTATGGCACTGGAAGAAATCGTCGTTATGCCAGCGACCACAAGGATCTCACGGATTGGCCAACCCACCAGCCAGCCAAAGGCCAGGCCGAGAGTCAGGTTTATTCCTATGTAGATTGCTCCGGCTACGGCAATCGACCGGCCCGCACTTACCAGCCTCCTCAGGGAAAACTCCAGTCCCAGGTAGAAGAGCAGGAACAGCACCCCGACGCGGCCCAGGAAATGGATTAGTTCAGCGCTGTTGGTGAACCTGAGGTCCAGCAAGCCCCAGTGAGGCAGATGCGGCCCGACTGCAAGGCCAATGAGTATGAGGAATGGGACGACGGATACCCTGAACCGATTGGCCAGGGCAGCCGCTACGGCCATCAGGACGACAGCGAAGCCTAGCTCTAAGACTGCGTGTTCCAAGCCTTAATCTTGTCCTTTATCAAGCAGTCTTATGGAAGCTTGGGTCTCCTTCTGGCTTCCCGCCACGGCTGCCTGGTCGCCCTCCTGGAACACGTAGTCCCCCGAAACGTCCATGTTGCGTTCGCCGCCCCTCTGCACGACGCTTATGATCGTACCCCCTGTTTTCTCTGGCACTTGAAGTTCATCGGGTGTCTTTCCAATGGCGAACGCCCCCGGCTGGAGTTCATGCCAGACAATCCTCACACCGCTTCGAGAAAGCCGCTCGATCGCTTCCGGCCGGTATATGGTCCGGCCAATGATCGCAGCTAGGTGGCGAGCCTCCTCTTCGTTCAAATGAGCTACCGGCGCTGGTTCTGGGTCATTGCCTGTCGCATGGTAAATCTCTACCGGTCCGGCATCATGAACAACTATGATCAGGTTTTCTCCAGACCTGGTCCGTATCAGGTACCTGGTGCCGATACCAGCCAGGTCGGTCTCCTCAATAGCACCCATGCACTTCTCCTTTCATGTTGCCTGCGCTTCGGCTGCCGTCCATGTGGCGGCGCACCCACACCCATGGGCGTACACCATCACGTGGGCTGCGCATTCCACAGGTCATTGTGCGCGGTCTCACTCCGTGCATAGTGTCAGGCGTTGCCGGTGGCTTCCTTGCCTGCCTCAAGCGTCTTGACAATCGCGTCCACGTCATAGACGCAGCCGCCCCACGTGCCTCCGCTCACTCCCTGCAACGCTGCCCACAGCCGCGTGTCCTCGGGCAGCTCCGGGTGCGGCCTCAGGTCATCAGGCTCAGGCCGGCGCTCAAGCTCCTGCGTCCCCCACTCAGCACCGTGCACCTCGCCTGCCTCACCCACCAGGTCAATTGTGCCTTCCAGGGTGTTCCGGTCCACCACTATCTGGATAATGTCACCTTCACGCACCCTGCCCACCGGGCCGCCCGCCAGCGCCTCCGGCCCCACGTGGCCAATGCATGCTCCTGTGGACACCCCGGAGAACCGGGCGTCCGTGATGAGAGCAACCTTCTTCCCGTACGAAAGGTGCTTGAGGGCAGCGGTGATCTGGTAGACCTCTTCCATGCCAGTGCCCATTGGGCCGCCGCAGGTGACAACCATGATGTCCCCGGCCTGGATCTTGTCCTCGCCGCGGCTCTTTATGGCCCTGATGGCATCACGCTCCGCCCGGAACACCCGCGCCCGGCCGGTATTGCGGTAAACGCCGTCATCACCCACAACGCTCGGGTCAATGGCCGTGCTCTTTATGACTGATCCTTCAGGAGCAAGGTTGCCCATCGGGAAGGTCACTGTGCTGGTAAGCCCGCGTGAGCGCGCCCTGTCCGGATCCATGATCACGTTGTCCGGGTCCACACCGTCCATCTCCTGCAGCCGCTGCCTGACAGCAGTGCGCCTTTCCGACTGTTCCCACCAGTCCAGGTTGTCACCCAGCGTCTGCCCGGTCGCCGTGACTACAGACGTGTTCAGCAGCCCCAGCCTGCGAAGGTGGAGCATCACCTCTGGCACACCGCCCGCGGCGTAAAGCTGGGCCGTGGGATGAAAGACCGGGCCGTTCGGCAGCACATCCACCAGCCGGGGCGTTGCCTTGTTGACCCTGTTCCAGTCCTCCACAGTCATTCGCCTTCGGCCCGCGGCATGGGCTATGGCCGGCGTATGGAGCAACAGGTTTGTCGACCCGCCACACGCGGCGTGCACAACCATTGCATTCTCGAAGGCGGCGTCCGTCAGCACATCGGTGACCACCACGCCCTGCTTCTCCATGGCGATCAACGCCTTTGCTGACCGCACCGCCACATCCCGCCAGATGGGCGTGCCAGAAGGTGCGAGCGCCGCATGAGTGAGGGCCAGGCCAAGCGCCTCCGCAACCACCTGCGAAGTGCCGGCGGTGCCGAGGAATTGGCACCCTCCACCGGGGCTGGCGCATGCCCGGCACCCCATCTCCTGCGCATACTCCAGCGTGATCTCTCCCTGTGCGTACCGTGCTCCGATGGACTGGATCTGACCGGCGTTCTCGCCATCGCGTGGAGCAAGGGTCACGCCTCCAGTAACCACTACAGCCGCCTTATTCCTGAGCCCCGCCAGTCCCATCATCATTGCCGGCAGGCCCTTGTCGCAACTCGCCACGCCCAGCACACCCCGGGATGTTGGCAACGATCGTGCGAGTCGCCGGAATACCTGCGCCGCATCGTTCCGGTAAGGAAGGCTGTCCAGCATGCCGGTCGTCCCCTGCGTTCGGCCGTCACATGGGTCAGAGCAGAAAGCGGCGAACGGAACAGATCGAAGGTCTCGCAGCTCTTCAGCGGCGGCGCGCACCAGGTGCGACAACTCCCAGTGGCCCGTGTGGAACCCGAGCGCTACAGGCGCGCCGTCTTCGTCACGCAGTCCTCCCGCAGTGCTCAGGATAAGGAACTGCTTGCGCAGCAGCTCCGCCGGGTTCCATCCCATGCCCGCATTCTGGCTGAACGCAAAGATATTGCCGCTTGGCTCCTCCACCAGCATCTCGCCGGTAAATGGAAGGCTGCCTGCGGGGCCGTCCGCATGCGTCTCCACCTTCCACAGGGCGGGGTCCTGCCGTTCGCCCAGCACATCTGCAACGCTGACATCTGTCGTGTCGTGCCCCCTGGGGACGCTGGTCATGGTCATTTGAATGCTCCGTTGAATGTGGCGGCCTGGTACTGGAATCTCATGAAGCGCCGCGGCTTATATGGCTGAATGCCCAGATGAGGCGATTCTCGCGGGAATACGCAACCGGCACATGGTAGGCGCTTTACGCCCGCTCCTCCACCAACCGTGGGAATGCGCCGTGGGGTGCCGTATTGCCTGCGAACAGCCCGGCACCTTAGATTACAAGAGTTCTGGACTCTTGCACGATGCTGTGCGCGGGTGCGCCCCGGACAGCCAGTCGCGCATATCATTCTGTGCAGTGGCTATGCTGTCTCACGTGCAGCCTTCAACGCGGCCTGGATGTGTTAGGCTCCGATTTAGAAGAGAAGCGTGCCATGGCAGCGCAGTATCAGCCCCGCCTGTATAAAAATCATGGCCGTCGCTCTATCGGCCGGTGGAGGGCGTTATGAGTAGGCTCATCCTCATTTCCAACCGTTTGCCGGTTACAGTGAAGCGTGAGCGGCGCGGCGAACAGGAGCTTTCGAGCAGTTCTGGGGGGCTGGTCGCGGGACTCGACCCTCTTCACAGCAAGGGCGATGGCCTCTGGCTTGGGCACCCCGGCGAACAGCCTAATGCCCGTACTTGCAAGATCCTTGAAGAGCGGCGGCTCGTCCCGGTTTCCGTACCTGCTTCCGAGTACCGCGGGTTCTACCAGGGCTACTCGAACAATGCTATTTGGCCACTGTTTCACTACCTGATAGAGCGCTCCAGGTTTGATGCCTCTGAGTTCGAAGCGTACCGCCGCGTCAATGAACGCTTCGCCGACGCCGTAGCCGAACACTCCAGGCCTGATGACACCATATGGGTGCATGACTACCAGCTCATGCTCCTCCCGGAGATGATCCGCGAAAGGGTTCCCGGCGCCCGCATAGGGTTCTTTCTCCACATACCGTTCCCTTCCTCGGAGATTCTGCGCGTTCTGCCCGAGCGTGAGCAGATCCTGAGAGGGCTGCTGGGAGCGGACCTCATTGGCGTCCACACTTACGAGTACGCGGACCACATGCTGCGCAGCATCCGGCGAATACTTGGCCTGGAGAGCCGGCAGGGATCTGTGCGCGTAAACGGCCGCACGGTGCGGGTCGAATCTCACCCGCTTGGGATAGATGTCAAATCTCTCAGGGACAGGGCATTTTCAGAGTCTGCCGAGCGGCGTCTTGCCAGGCTCAAGCGCGGCATGGGAGACCGGCAGGTCATACTCGGCGTTGACCGGCTCGACTACACAAAGGGCATTACGTTCAAGTTGGAAGCGTATCGCCGCCTTCTTGCATCGTCCAGGCGCTGGCGGGAGGGCGTTGTGCTGGTGCAGGTCGCGGTTCCGTCGCGTGAAAACATCGAGAGCTACCGCCAACAGAAAGATGAAGTGGAGCGGCTGGTAGGCGAGATAAACGGACTGTACGGCCGCCCCGGGCGCGTGCCAATCCATTATGTGTACCGGTCAATTCCTCCGGAAGAGCTTGGCGCGCTCTATCGCATGGCGGATGTGCTGTTTGTTACGCCAGTGCGTGACGGCCTTAACCTGGTCGCCAAAGAGTACGTGGCCTGCCGCGATGACGGCGGCGGCGTCTTGGTGCTCAGTGAGTTCGCAGGCGCGGCCACGGAACTGGGAGAGGGCCTGCGTGTAAACCCGTGGGACGTCATTGGCACTGCACAGAAGCTGGAACGTGCACTTGAGATGGACTTCGGCGAGCGCAACCAGCGCATGATGGCCATGTACAGGCGGGTGGTGGCGAACGATGTGCATCGCTGGGTGGACAGGTTCATGAGGTCGCTGCTCCAACCAGGCGAGCCTATCTATACTGCGCCGCCCCTTTTGGAGTCTGAGGTGCTCGCCGCAACCATCTCCTCTCCATTCGCCCATGCCGAATCGCCGCTCATCATGCTTGACTACGATGGCTCGCTGAGAGAGTTCACCGACCGGTATGAAGACGCAGTACCGACGCGGGAGATCATGGAGATCCTCACTGAACTTTCAGCATTGCCGGATGTTCACCTGTTCATCAACAGCGGCAGGGACCGGAACACCCTTGGGGAGTGGTTCAGTGACATGCCCATATCGCTGATCGCTGAACATGGTTCATGGATCCGCTACCGCGGGGCTGACGAGTGGGCGCACCTCGGCTCGCCGCCGGATGTCTCCTGGAAGGAGAAGGCACGGCCTGTGCTGCAGGAATACGTGGACAGGACGCCGGGCGCGCGGATCGAGGAAAAATCGTCATCGTTGGTATGGCACTACCGCGAGGCGGAGGTGGACCTTGGAGAGTGGCAGGCGCTGGAACTGGCTTCACTGTTGGAGAACATGCTCTCCTCCGCACCGGTGGAAATCCTTACCGGGGCGCGCATAGTTGAGATCCGGCAGCAGGGGTTGGATAAGGGACGCGCCTACGATTTCGTGAAACGCCAGTACGGCCCGTTCGATTTTGTCCTCGCCACCGGAGACGACCGCACAGACGAGGACCTCTTCTCCCGCCTTGAGCCAGAGGCGTTCTCCGTGCGGGTTGGAGGCGGCGGAAGCCGCGCTACCACCGCCGTCAGCTCACCCGCATCCATGCGGAGGCTGCTGCGCGCGTTAATCCGGGCGCGCACCGCTGTGGCGGTGGGATAGTTGTCCCAGGGCATGGCCGGTGAAGATTAGCCCGAATGACGCAGGCGGGGATCACGCCGCGGTTTTGAACCGCCTCCTCTGTAACCGCGACCGGACATCGGAAATGCGCTCTATCCATGCGTCGTTACCGCTCTCCAGGCTGTAGTGCTCAGCATGATTGAGCGCGTATGCTGCAACGGGGACATCATCCAGGGCTGCGTATATCTCTGCCAGCAAGAACCAGACCCGCACCTGGTCGGGCCGCCGGTCATCAAGGCCCTGTTGAGAGCAGACCCGGTCCAGCAGCCTTGTCCATGCGATGGCCTTTGCCGCGCTTGAGGCGGCGGCGTGAAGGCTTCCAGCCTTGAGGCGGTCCAGCGATAGATTCAGCAGGGCCCGCATGGCAGCGGCGGCCTCAATGTACGCCACGGCCGCGTTAACTTTGGGTCCGGGCACATCATCCACAAGACGGAGCAGGCGCTGGAGATCAGACTGCCTTCTACGCTTGATTCCCGACGCTTCCTCCGGGTCATACTCGTAAGAAACCGATATGCCCGGCAGATTCGGCAGCAGGTCGGCAGTGGCCAGCGAAAGCTCACCGGCGTCTATGTACTCGTCCAGCTGCGTGTAGGTTTCAGGCACGAACTGTCCCGTCTCCGCTGGCCTTTCAGCACGGCCCACTGGAGATTTCCTTGCTCCGGAGAGTGGCGTTGATTCCCTCTCGTCAGCGTCCCGCTCTGCATCTTCCGGCGTATCCACTTCGGCTTGCGCTGTGGCGGTGGATTCAGCGGTGTCTTCCGGCGCGGCAGTTGATGATTGATCGGCAGAGTTGCCCTGATCCAGTTCCGCCACAGGCATTTTTACAGGCGTGGCACTGACAGCAGCGGAGTCCTCTACTTCCAGGTCCGGCACGTCGTCCGGTGTTGCGTCCTCCTTACCGCTGTTCGCCACCTCGTTGGCCGACTCTGGCATCCTGACGAATACATCGTCCGGCGCCGAAGTCATGTCATCCCAACCATCGGTGGAACTCTCTGCAAATGGGCCGGGCGCCAGCGCTTCATCGTCCGGCTCTGCCATCTCATGCGCCAACTGGAGATCCGTGGCAGGCGTGTGTGTCTCAGCTTCCGGCTCGGAGACCTGTTCCTCGAAGTCATCCCACTGCCCCGGCAAGCCGGAGGCTTCCTGTTCGGTTACTGGCACAATCCACGAGATAACTGCTTCGTCATCCTGGCCATTCTCAGCCGTGTCTGCCTCGTAACTCACCTTGACGTCTTCCAAACCGGCAACATCAACTGTAAGCATTTCGGCAGCGACCGGCTCCAGTGAGGCTGAATCGTCTTCTTCCGAGGCTTGATCCGGTGGTGCATCGGCGTCGACATCGAAAATCGATGTGTCAACCAGTACCGGTTCAAAGGTTACTGGCTGCTCCTGCGGCTCAACAGGTTCGTCGACAATGCTTCCCGATGCCGCTGCTGCCTCGGTCTGCTCACTGTCTCCTGGCACGCCGTCAGCCACGACTTCACCAGGCGAACCTGCCTCCTCAACAAGTTCTTCTGCCTCGTTAGTAGTTGCCGGACCATCGAGCCACGCCAGTGTGGGCGTCTCATCATCCTCGGTCGTCTCAGTCAGCATCGCCTCAGCGGCTACCGGCTCTGCCAGAAGGTCGTCTTCGAGGAGAGGGGGCTGTTCCGGCAATTCATACTCAGATTCCACATGAGGCACTTCAACGTGCAGCGATTCGATATGCACTGACGGCATCTGTGGCGCGGCGTCCGCAGAATGGATTTCTACAGCGTCACCATGCACACCTTCATCGACTTCAGGCTGATCAGTTGACCCAGCGTCTTCAGAAGTGGGCTCAGGTTGTTCGGCTGTGGCACTGTCAGACCTGGCAAGCTCGGTCAGCCCGTCCAGCCACGCCACGGCGGGCTCAGGCGCCATCTCCAGCGCCAGTGGAACATAGCTCGCCGGCAATTCCATGGCAGCAGCAGCGGCCTCCGCCTCTCTGGCGGCCATCGCCTCTGCCTCAACCCTCTGCTCCGCTGCCCACGCAATCCAGGCCTGGTGCTCCTCCACTGCCTTCAAAGCTCGTGTCCGGCGCTCCTCCAGGACTTCCGCCATGATCCATTCCCCATGCGCGGCGGCGGCCTGGTATGACCTGAACATCACGAGTTGTCCCCGCCACCCCCGGCCAACTGTCACCCACGCCTGGCCCCACGCGGCCCAAACCTGTTTGCGCTTCTTTTCGGCCAGCGTCGGCTCCCTGGACGGCGCCCCGGACTCATACAGTTCGCCGGCCGTGAATTCGTGGCGCCACTGCTCAGGCCCGGGGTCGGAGCCAACCGGGCTGATTGAAGGAGCCGGCGCCGGCTGTTCATCATGCTCAGGCCCTGCCGAGACATCGCCGTCATCTGTGTCATCAAGCATTGCAGGCGCGTCATCGTCATCGGACGTGCCGTCTGCGTGCTCAACCGGGGCGGCGTCGGCCGCCTTGACCAGGGGCAAGGCTTCCACCGCTTCCGGGGCTGCGTCTTCCTCCGCCGCCTCCCTGAACACCATTACCAGCTTGATCAGGCCGTACGTCACAAGCGTGGCCGAGATTACCCCGGCCACTATGTAGGACAATGCCGCCGTTTCAAACATTGGGCTCACACAGGTGTATCGATTGCCGGAGCAGATCAGCCCTCCGGGTCAGCAGGGGAAATAGGAGCAGCTTCCATTCAGGATGGTAGCCACACCACTGCCAATTCAAGGTTGTAAACACGTGTGATTCATGGGGGCACGGCCGCCGGAAACCCGCCACCTCCGCGACGCCGCGGCGCACACCGCACCTGCGGTAACATGCCGCTCATCCATTTGTGTAAACCACCACGAGCCTCCCGCATCAAGCAGCAACCAATGAAAATCACAGACGTCAAGACCTACCTCACCATGCCCATCGAAGGCCTCGCCTGGCTATTCGTCGAAGTGGAGACAGACGAAGGCGTCACCGGCATCGGCGAATGCACCGACTACCTCTCCAACCCGCACCTTGTGCGCGGAATAGAGGCAGTCAAGCCGCTGGTCATCGGCCTCGACCCGGCCAACATCGAGGAGGTATGGCAGCGCATATTCCACGCCTACAGCGACCTCAATGGCCGCGGTTATGTCTCCCACCTCATCAGCGCCATAGACATTGCGCTCTGGGACATAAAGGGCAAGGTGCTCGGCGTGCCCATATATCAACTCCTTGGCGGGCCAGTGAGGGACCGCGTGCCGCTCTACACCCACGTCCAGGACCAGTCATACAACGTCAGCATTGAGCAGATGACTGAGGCGGCGAAGAAGACCGTTGCCGCCGGTCACCAGGCCATCAAGACTGACCCCTTCAAGCGCCAGCATGACCCGAACCCGGCCTTCAAGGGCGCAACCCTGGTGGAACGGCTGACTCCCAGGGCGATCGCTGAAGCAGTGGACTGGATGGATGCCCTGCGGGAGACGGTTGGGCCCGACTATGAGCTCCTAGTGGACGCTCACGCCCGATTTGATGTTGCCAGCGCCATATCCGCAGCCCGGGCGCTCGAGCACGTGGACCTCGTCTGGTTCGAGGAGCCCACGCATGTTGAGAACCACGGGGCGCTCCGGCATGTACGCGAAAACACCAGCATCCCGCTCTGCATCGGTGAGCGCCATTTTACCCGCTGGGACTACATCACCATCCTCCAGGAGCGCCTGGTGGACTACATCATGCCGGACGTCGCGTGGTGCGGCGGCATCAGTGAGCTGCGGCGCATCGCCGCCATGGCGGAGCCGCACTACATCCGCGTAAGCCCGCATGATGCGCTGGGACCTGTGTCCATTGCCGCCGGCTTCCAGGTCTGCATGACCACTCCAAACCTGTACCGCCAGGAATGTCTTCACACGTGGTTCGAGACGTTCGAGAAGATCATCACGCCCATGTTTGACGTGCGTGAAGGTGCGATCTTTCCCACTGACCGGCCGGGACTGGGCATAGAGCTTGTCCACGAGGAAGTCGAACGGTACCTGGTGGAGCCAGATGACCCACGTGCCGTCCCGTACCACTGGCGGCCAAGGGACAGCGCAGGCGGCCGGTGGGCAAGCTCGTAACACTTGTTCACACAGGTCATGATGAGCACGTGCCGCGGGTGATTGCGCTGTCACAAATGTGCAATGGATGTTCAGCCACTTGGGGGATGCAACCGCCGCGCCACACCCCCTACGCTGAACCACGGTCCCCGGTGAAATCTGATCCGAATAAAGGTGTTGGGGGTGCGTGGCGGTTGAAGCGGACCGGGTGGATCCAGGGACCAATATAGATAGCACTGGCCTGCGGCGGGTGAGCGGGTGATGGGCATCAACGGCCATCGGCCTCACCCGCTGCACCGCGCCTGCAGCAAAGGCAGCGCCTGGCCGGGCGCAACGGCGGCATCACACCTCGGGGCGCCGCCAATCATCCACGCGGGGGGCATTTACGGTTTACACTGTCCCTAGCATTCAGAGCAGCGTGAGCCTTAAGGGCGCGCCTTCATATAAACGTAACCGTCACTCTGTGACGGTATACGCGGGCTAAATTGGGCACTCTTTCATTTGGAGTGGAGGGCAATATGGAAAGTCGAAATCAGGCGAGCGACCAGGTGAACGAGTCCGCTGAACAGGCGTCCCGCACGGCTTCTGAGACAGCACAGCAGGCAGGGGAGTCCGCTCAGTCCATGGGCCAGGAGGCATCAAGCCGCATGGACCGCATCGCGTCCCAGGCCAGCGAGAGGTGGGATGAAGCCCGCCAGCGCATGTCAGAAGGCTGGGAGACTGCAGCAGAGCGCATGAGCGGCGCAAGCGGCGCATGGGAGAGCCTCGACGACTACGTTCGGGCACACCCGATGCAGTCTGCAGTGTCAGCATTGGCGATCGGGTACTTCCTCGGCCGCATGATGCGCAGATAGGATGGCACGGCAGTACAGGACTGGCTCACTGCGCGACGAGCTTCACCGCGCGGGACAGGAAGCTCGCGCGCTCGGCAATGTAGCCACGGAAATCGCCAATGATCTCCGAGACCTTGCCAACAAGGAACTTGAGCTAGCCAAGGCAGAGCTGTCAGAACAGGTTGCGAAGGCCGTGCGGACGGTCATCACGGCCTTCCTGGCGGCTATCTTCGGGTTCCTCATGCTCGCCTTCCTGGCAGTCAGCGCGATGTTCGCCCTTACAGAACTCCTGGAGTTCGAGATGTGGGCGTCCGCGCTCATCGTTACGGGCGGGCTGCTGTTATTGGCTGTCCTCTTTGGACTCATTGCCCTTATGGGCGCGCGGAGTATGCAGGTCGGACCGGTCCGCACTATCAAGTCATTGCGGGAGACAATAAATTGGGGTCGCGCACAGATGAAGTGGAGAGGCAAATCGCCGAGCAGCGGCAATCCATAGAACGCAAGCTCGACGGCCTCCAGGTCCGCCTTGAGGAAGATGCCGAAATAGTCAGAGATAGAGCCTCCCGGCGCACCTCGGCCACCGTGGAGCTGTTCCCTGGCGGACGCCTGGCAATCCAGCAGGTTCGCCGGCAGTCGGTTCAGAGGGTGATTGGCATCCTGATGGGAACGGGCGCAGCAGTGGGAGCGTTTGGCTTCATCGCCAGCAAGGCTTCCAGCAAGCGAAAGAAGAAGGGGCGCAGTCCTGTCCGCATTCTTGGCGGCCTTGCCCTTGGCTGGGCTATGCGGCGGCTGGCGCGCACAGTGTTCAACATGGTCAAGCGCATCTTGATGACGCCGCCTGATGACCGCCGTGCCAGGGAGATACGTGCTGCCGCCAGGGCAGACCGGCCTTAGAAGTACGTATCACAGAGCGGTGAACGATGCCGGGTCGTGGCAGGTCAGACGAGTATGGCCGCCGTTGGCGGCCAGTTGCCTCCGCCCCACACCAGGTCTCTCCGCTACGGTCGAGACAACACTGAAGCAGCCCATGCCGCGGCCTCATCCACCGCGGAATGGGCTGCTGGTTCTAACTGTGTTGTATGGCTGCTTAACCGGAAGGGTTAGTTACTGCCGTGGCCGGGTGCGTTGCCTGAGTTGCCGCGGCTCTGGCCTCGCGTGCCAGGTTCAACATCAATAGCATCGCCAAGACCGTCGTCATCGGAGTCGCTGTCTCGCCCGCCACCCCGTCCCGATGAGTTGCCGGGGGCATCGCGCTCCCTGGCGGTGGCATCGCCGAAGCCATCGCCGTCGGAGTCGTCAACGCCCACGCGTCCACGGCCGCGGCTGCGGTTGTCTGCGCGGTCTATCGCGTCATCGACCTTCGCCCTGGCGTTCTCGGGAGCCTTCTCACGGATCTTCTCCAGCTGCTCCCGCCTGTTGGCCTCGACGCGCTCCCGTATCTCATCCAGCTTCTCGGCGGTGTCTTCCCGCTGCCCCTTGATTCGCTCGCGAAGGGCCTCCAGCCGCTCGGCAACCTCTGACCGGCTGGCGAAGCCTGTGGCCTCTGGCGGGCCGCCTTCACCGCGGCGCCGGGCAATGATCAGGACGTCATCACCTACTTCGACGTCGAGGTCACCTTCAATCTCCTCTTCCTCACCGGAAGAGTTCACGAACTTGAATCGCCCGTTGCCACGCTCCGTGACCACGGCGCTTACGTGGCTCCTTGTCGGCTTGCCTGGAACGATCATGACCCGCAGAGCGGTGACCACCCTGAAAGATGGCTCAAGAGACGGGTCCAGGTCATCCACCGGCGCTGTTGCCGGGGACCTGTCCAGCAGGAGGCCCACGCGGTCGCCCACCTGTAGCACATCAAAGCCCACCGAGCCCTCCGGCGGCTTGCGGATGGTGGTCGATTCATTCACGGCTATGGTGACGTTTCCGAACTGGGTGCCAACCTGGAAGCTGGACGATGACTTGCCTACCACGCTGCCTGCGAGGCCGCGCCTGACAAGCTGACCGGGCGGTACTTCATGTGCGGGAGGGCCCAGTGTGCCGCCCGTGCCGCCGGTTCCACCTGTACCAGAGGTGCCACCTTCGTCTGCGCTGACCCAGCCGCCGCCCAGCGCGGTCCCAATGACCGCCACGCCTGTTGCGATGGCACCAAGCAGGTATGGCCGCGCCTTCAAAGCTATTGCGTTGTTGATATTCATAAGCCTGACTCTCCCTCTCTGGCTATGCCGCGGGAGCTTCATAGATGATCAGCAAGATCTCACTTGCCTGATCGCCTGCCGTGTTGCTGGCTACCACTTCAACGAAGTTCGGCCCTTCCTCAAGGCTCACAGTCACCCGGAACCGCCCGTCTTCATCCACCTGTGCAATCGTGTCATTCACGCTTACAAGGGCGTCCACCGTTGTGCGGCCCGTCACCTCGTAAACCTCTGAATCCACGAACGCCTCATCTTGACCCGGAGCCTCCATGTACAGGAAGAACTCCTCGGTGGGATCAGGGGTTGCGGTAGGTGTGGGAGTGACGGTTGGCGCCAGTGTCGGCGTGCTGCTGACGGCAGTAGCTGTTGGCGTTGACTCCGTCATTGGCGAGCCGATGGACGCGGTTGGCTCAGATGTCGCTGACGGCAGCGGGACAACTGTTGCTGAGCCCTCACATGCCAGGGCGGTCACGGCGATCATCGCCAGGACCAACAGCATTGCGAACCTGTATGGCAAGAACTTTCTCATTGTTGATAAGCCCCTGACGGCCAATCGGCCGCCTGTAATCAGGGTCAGCCGGGTGTAATTACAAGACAGTTACCTGACAAGCGGGCGCACTGAGCCAAAAGTCTCAACCTGCAGCGTCTTCTTTCCGGGTTCCCGGGTGCGGCCCGCATACGTGTCGTCTACTTCAGCCTAATTGCCCACCGCCATGCGTCTCGTGCGTGTCTACCGACAGGCTGGTGGGCCTATTCGCGGTGTTGCCGGACGGGCCACAGAACAGCCGGCAGCCAAAACACGTTAGAATCCCGGCGCGTGGGCCACGTTTGACGCAAGGGCCCGCTTAAGAGGGCGCAGGCAATGGCATCCCAATACGATGTGATAATCCGCGGCGGAGAGGTGATCGATCCTGCCAACGGCGTCCAGGGCGTCCTGGACCTGGGCATCCGCCATGGCAAGGTTGCGGCGGTGTCAGAGCGGCTGGACGAGTCGCAATCGGACGATGTGATTGATGCCGCAGGGCGGATCGTAATGCCCGGCCACATTGACACACACGCCCACCTTTCCAGCCCATTCCAGCGTTCCGTGGACAGGGCGTTCGGGCACGTGATGCTGGCAGAGTCCGGCACGACGACTGCCCTTGACCTGGCAGGGGAACCGGAGAGCCTGGCCGATGGCATGAAGCGCCGCGGCGCAGGCATGAACGTGGCGGGGCTGCTTGGACTGGTGCCGCACGAGACCGTGGGCGAGGATGACCCCGGCCCGGCCACCATGC
>JBBDMW010000038.1:25165-49789 GCA_040878005.1 Dehalococcoidia bacterium | reverse complement strand
GGACTGGTGCCGCACGAGACCGTGGGCGAGGATGACCCCGGCCCGGCCACCATGCGTGACACGGTCGCAGAGGCGCTTCGCAACGGCGCAGTGGGTGTGAAGCTCCTGGGCGGCTATCACCCGTTCACACCAGAATCCACCGCCGGCGTGATTGCCGCGGCGAACGAGCAGATGGCGTGGGTGGCCTTCCACGTGGGCACCAAGGAAAGCGGCAGCGACATGATCGGCCTGCGAGAGGTGCCGGACCTGGTGGGCAACGGCCGGCTGCACGTGGCGCACATCAACTCTTACTGCCGCGGCATGGTGAACAACACGCAGGAGGAGTGCCGCGAGGCGTTCCAGATCATTGAGAGCAAGCGCGCCCAGCTTGTGACAGAAGCCTACCTGGCGCAGATCAACGGCACGAACGGACTGTGCGACGAAGACGGGAACATTGTCTATAACGTGGCACAGAACTGCCTGAAGGCACGGGGGTACCCGGCCACTGATGCCGGGCTGCGGCAGGCGCTGATGGACGGGTACGGGTCAGCGCTGGTGGCTCGCGGCGGCCGCATCGTGCTGGTGACTGGCGATGAGGCGGTACGTGTGTGGGAGTCAGCCAGCACGAACGCCAGCCTGAGCTTTCCTGTGAACCCGCCCGAGAGCGCCTTCACGCTTACCACCGCGCGATATGATGACGGCGAGTTCCGGGTTGACGCGGTGAGCACGGACGGAGGCGCGCTGCCCCGCAACGTTGCCATTGAGCGCACGATGGCGCTGATATCCTTCGGGGCGCTTTCGCTGGCAGACGCGGCCAGGAAGCTTAGCTACAACCCATCACGTGTGCTGGGGCTGCTGAACAAGGGGCACTTCTCCGAAGGGGCGGACGGCGACGTGACGATAATCGACCCTCTCTCCGGCAAGGCCGTCATGTCACTGGTGGCCGGAAAGCCGATCATGGTGAATGGCCGGGTCGTGGGCAGCGGTGGCACGTGGATCGTGACTTCCAGGGGCGAAGAGGCAGCGAGGGACAGCGGGCTGCCCTATGAAATTGTGGACCTGGCGCAGTCGAAGCTGTACGCGGGGTGGGCGTATTGAGGGACTCAACGTTCTATGGAGAGCGCCACGGAACCCATCGTCTCGGGCAGTTGGATGGCAGTCATCCCACTAAGCGCCACACCGCCACACAGGGAGACCGCACATGAAATCGTACGACTTACGCGGCCAGGCAGACTGGCTCAGGAGCACGAGGAGTCCGGAACAGAGGGCGGAGGACGCCAGGCGTGCCCGGATAGCCACAGAACAGTTCTTGGCAGCGAACAAGGCAGCTAAAAGGAAGCGCGAGATGAGCCTGAAGGACCGCATTGGCTTTGATGCCGGCACAACCCGCCTGGAGGACGCCCTGGAGTGGGCGGCCGCCAACGAGTTTCATTACCTTGACTTCAACGCGGACATTGGCCCGAACCACCTCGACACGTGGAGCAAGGACCGGATTCGCGCCGTGCGGGAGACCTGCGAGCGCAATGGAATCCAAATTGGCGTTCACACCCTCTCCGCAGTGAACGTGGCGGAGTTTTCGCCATACGTGTCGCGGGGTGTGGATGAGTACCTGCGAGCAAACCTTGACCTGGCGAACAACCTCGGCTGCCAGTGGACCATAGTTCACGCCGGGTACAACTTCAGCGGCGACGTTGGGGACCGCAGGAAGGCGTCGCTTGAGCGGCTGAAGCGCATAGCCAAGTACGGGGCAGACACTGGCGCACGCATCATCCTGGAGAACCTGAACCGGGAGCCGGACCATGCCGAAGTCCATTACATGGCCCACACGGTGGAGGAGTGCCGGCTCTACTTCGATGAAATTGGGCCTGACAGGCTTGGGTGGGCGTTCACGGCCAACCACTCACACCTCGTGCCCGAGGGGATAGACGGGTTCCTGGACGCATTCGGCATTGAGCGCATTGGCGAAGTGAGGCTGGCTGACAACACCGGCGAGTACGAGGTTCACATGCTGCCGGGCGAAGGAACGCTGGATTTCGAGTCGATGTTCTCAAGGCTGCAGTCAGCAGGTTACCGCGGGCACTACTCGATGGCGTTTGGCTCGCCCGAGGACAAGATAAAGGCGCGGGACCAGTTTGGTTCGTATGAGTAGTGACGGCGTCGCCGGGGCGGCTTGAAGTGGGCACGCAGGTCAGGGCCGTCACATTCGATGCTGACGGCACCCTGTGGGACTTCGAGGCGGCGATGCGCTCCGGCCTGGCCGTGGTCCTGGCGGAGATTCGAAGGCTCGCCCCCGGAAGGGCCGATGGCCTGACCGTGGAGCACATGGTCAGCGCCAGGGATGAAGCGGCTGCTGAACTGAAACGGCGAGGGGCGTCCCTGATGGATATGAGGCGCGAGGGCTTCAGGCGGGTGATGGAGTCTGCCGGATTGCGTGACGGCGAACTTAAACGCAGGCTGGTGGACGCGTACGTGGCGAGCCGCATAGCAGCGACAAAGCCTTATCCTGATGTTGTACCGGCTCTTGAATTGATTTCAGAGCGGTGGCCCATTGGCGTGATAACCAATGGAAACAGCGATCCTGAGCAGTGCGGACTTCCGGGCCGGTTCAGCTTTGTAATTACTGCAGAAGAGTGTGGGTTTGAAAAGCCTGACCCGCGTGTCTTCCACGTTGCGGCAGAAAAGGCGGGGTGCCTGCCTCACGAGGTCGTGCACGTGGGCGACAAGGTAGCGACGGATGTAGATGGAGCGCTCGCAGCGGGAGCAACGGCGGTGTGGCTGAACCGCGATAGGAGCACAGCGAACGCCGGACAGGCGCATGAGATACGTTCGCTGACGGAGCTTCCCGGTTTGCTGGACAGGCTGTCCAAACTGCAGGACGTGGGCCTGGGCCATGCAGGCGAAGGCAGCAGAGAGCAATGAGCAATACACAGTGAACACCGACGACAGGCTGATTGAATCAATTGACCCGGTAAGGGCGCATTACTCGGAGATCCTGGATTTCCCGCGCATGGCCATAGGCGTGATGGGATCTGCCGGCGGAACGATGCGCTCGAAGGTGCGGGACACGCTGAGGAAGACCGGGGCTGAGATAGCCCGGCGCGGTTACGTGCTGGTGACAGGTGTTGCGCCGGGGCTGCCTCACGATTCAGTGCTAGGGGCCAAGGAGCACCAGGGGCTGGTGATTGGCATATCTCCCGCGCTGAACTTTCATGAGCACGTCACCAAGTACAAGGCGCCCACGCGCGGCTATGACCTGATTGTGTACACCGGCAGCGGCCTCATGGGGCGCGAGATCGAGAACATCCGTAGCTGCGATGCAGTGGTGATTGCCGGGGGGCGCTCGGGGACGCTCGGTGAGTTTGCCATTGCCTATGACGAGGCGAAGGTAATTGGCGTGCTGACGGGCACTGGCGGCATAGCCGACCACGTTGACGAACTGGTGAGGGTGATCAACAAGGACACGGGCGCAATCATCGTGAGCGACGATGATCCCGTTAAACTCATGGACCAACTTGAAGATGTTTACAACGAGAGGATACTGCCGGGGTACCTGGAGATCCTGAACGGCCACGACACAGATGGCGAATTGGAACATTAGCCCGGTGGCTACAGGTGCTAATCGACGTCCGTGCAAATCCACGAAGCTTCCAGCACCAAGGAGAACAAAACACATTGAAGCCTGAGCTTGAACGCTGCAAGGCGCTCACCTTTGACCTATTCGGCACCGTCCTGGACCTGGGCGGGAGCCTCACGCCATTCATCGCCAGGTTCCTGGAGCAGAAGGGCAGCGGCAAGGACGCATCGCAGGTGTGGGCGCAGTGGCGCCACCGGCAGCGCATTGAGCAGTACCAGGACACGATCATTGGCATGGGCCACAGCGGTTACCTGGAGACTGCCCGGCGGGCATTCGTGTACGTGCTCCGGCTCAACGGCATCAAGTCCACCCCGGCAGAGGTGGACAAATTCATGGAGGCGTGGCAGGAGTTGTCGCCATTCCCCGACTGCATGGACGCCCTGGAACGCATGAAGTCCAGGTACAAACTGGTGGCGCTGTCCAACGGCAACCCGTGGTTCCTGGACCACCTGGTGAAGAACCGCATCCGCTTCGACTTCGACGAAGTGATCTCAGTTGAGGTGGCAGGCGCATTCAAGCCCCACCCGGGCGTGTACCGGCGCGCTGCGGGAATCCTCAAGATGGAGGTGGGTGAGCTACTGATGGTTTCGTCGAACTCGTTTGACGTGATGGGGG
Source organism: Dehalococcoidia bacterium (assembly GCA_040878005.1). Classification (GTDB taxonomy): domain Bacteria; phylum Chloroflexota; class Dehalococcoidia; order Lucifugimonadales; family Lucifugimonadaceae; genus JBBDMW01. The sequence continues at coordinate 45,561 of JBBDMW010000038.1, read as the reverse complement.
CGCGCACCTGCGGGTACCGGGGCGCGTACGTGAACCGATACAGCCTGCCGTACGAGGACACGCCCTACGAGCCGGACCTGACCGTGCCTGACTTTACAAGATTGGCGAAAGCCCTCATGTAAAGTGCGGGTTGTGACACTGCAAAGCCAGCCGCCACGCTATGCAGTGTCTTGTCTGCACAAAATGCGCGCACCCGCATTCTCTCCTGGGGGGAGAGGCATTTCGGGACAGCCTCCTTAGGAGCCCCCATGAGGTTTCATTTCAAACTGGTCACGCTGATGCTGGCTGCGGTGGCGCTCTTTGCAGCTGGCTGCGAGACGGTCGAGGCGACTCCAACGGCAACCACGGAGCCATCGCCCACTGCGGCGCCGACTTCAACATCGACTCCTGTGCCGCCCACTGCAACGGCCACGGCAGTGCCCAGCCCGACGCCAAGTCCGACACCCACGCCGACACAGACTCCTACGCCAACACCAACGCCCACGCCTACGCCTACCCCAACTCCTACCCCGACGCCAGTGGGTGTGGAGCCCCCGGAGGGCCTGGTTGACGTGCTGGAGGAGATTGATGCGGTAGTGGAGTTTGTACGCGGCCTCAGCACGGATGGGGAGCCCAACCGGCGCTTCATGACGCGCGAGCAGTTCAGGGAGTACACGAGCACCGGTGAAACAGTTGAGGACCCTGAATATGTGCGCGAAGACACAGCGTTGGAAGCGTTCCTGAAGGATATCGCAGCGATTGAGACGGACACGGACGTGGCGGCTGAATTCGAGGAGTACCACGCGGAGGGTGTGGCAGGATTCTACTCATTTGATGACGGTCAGCTGGTCCTGGTGGCCGACATTGAGACCAGCGAGGACTTCACTGCCAGTGACGCGCTGACATATGCCCATGAGTACACACACCTTCTACAGGACGAACAGCACTCGCTGGGCGACCTGTACGATACGTTTGGAGAAGATTCCGAACATAACGCAGCGCTCACCGCGCTGATAGAAGGTGATGCCCAGTTCACCTCAATCGTGGCAATCCAGGCATACGGCGGGCAGGAATATTTAGAGGAGGCATTCGGACTCGGAGATTCGGAAGATAAGACAGACCCGGATGACCTGACTGACATTGATGAAGAAATTTCCATATCGCCATTCCTGCTGCGTCACGTTCTATTCCCATACATAGAGGGCTTTTATTTTGTTGACGCGCTCATTCTTCACACATTCGAAGAAAGCGACGCTGCCGATCTAGGTCTGGAGTACTGGCATGATGCGATGATGGCGGCGTTCGAATCTCCCCCTCAGACGACGGAGCAGATTCTCCACCTGGACAAGTACCTGGCACAGGATGAACCGATTCACGTGGAAGCACCGGACGTTTTGGCGGTGCTGGGTGAGGACTGGGACGCTTACGATGATCTGCTGGGCGAATTGTTTCTACAGGCCTGGCTGGAAGAGCTGGGGGCTGATCAGGAGCTGATACCAGGCGCGGCGTCGGGGTGGGGCGGCGACGCGAACGTGGTGGCAGTGGGACCAGGGGGCGCAAACGCTTCGGTTTCACACGTGGTGTGGGATGAACCTGACACCGATTCCGCCGAGTTCAGGTCGCTGCTGGTGGAAACCCTGGACGCTTCTGATGCGTTCACCAGAGAGGAGCCGATGGGCGGTGGCGTGATGGCGTGGGCCGGACCAGCAGGATATTTGACCATTGCGGCAGAGGAGCAGGCTCCCCAAGATGTTATTTTTGCAACCGCGGACACCCATGAAGTGGCAGCAGAGCTCGTGAACGCGGTGCTCTCCAGCCTGGAATGACCCTTTGCCTGTAGACACATTTCGCGCAGTGCTCGCACTTCCCAGGAGCGTCATGGCCTCGTTCGCGCTGGCCGTGGCCGCGCTGGCGCTCATGGGCCTGGGGTGCAACATTGAACCCGACCCCACCGCCACACCCGACGCCACGGCGACCGTGGCCCCCACCGCGTCAGTCGGGCTTGAGGCGCGGCTCCGAGAGATCGAGGACCGCGTGATCGAGATTCGCGGCATACCGAGGCCGGAGCCCGTGCCGTACCGGTTCGTAACGTCAGAAGAACTGACGGAGGTGCTGGAGGAGAACCTCGCGGACGCCGAGGTGGTGGAAGACCTGGCAGTGGCGGAAAAGCTGTACAAGCTGCTGGGGCTGATTCCGCAGGATTCCGACCTTGGGCAGCTTTACCTGGATCTGCAGAGCGGACAGGTCCTGGGGCTGTACGACTCCGAGAAGAAGGAGTTCATGATACGCCAGACGGGCGATGAACTGGGCGTGACCGAAGAGATCACCTATGCCCACGAGTACGTGCACCGCCTGCAGGACGCGAAGTTTGACCTTGAGGATATGCTGACAGCCGTGGAAGATGATGACGAGACGGCCATGGCGCTGCTCGCCCTGGTGGAAGGTGATGCCGTTGCCGTGCAGTCGCTCTACGCGCTGGAGCACATTGGCCTGGGGCAGTTTGGCCTCCTGTTTGATGAGGCGACCGCCGCACAGGCGCAGGCTGCGGACATTCCGTACATCCTGCGGGTGGGCCTGGAGTTCCCGTACACGACCGGCCTGCAGTTCGCGACCCGGCTGCAAACCGAGGGCGGGTTCGAGATGATAGACGAGGCTTACGCAGACCCGCCGACTACCACGGAGCAGATCATTCACCCGGAGAAGTACCTGGACAGGGAAGACCGCATTCCGGTCGATGCCCCGGAGGATGCGTTTGGCGATGGCTGGCAGGTGACATACGAGAACGTCTTCGGAGAGTTCTTCCTGGAGTCGTGGCTCGAGGCGCTGGGACTGGCCCGTAGCGCCGCCTCTGTGGCGGCCGTGGGCTGGGGCGGCGACAGGTACGTCCTGCTGGAGAATGACGAGGGGCAAACTGCGCTGGCATCGCTGGTGGCGTGGGATGACCCGGACCAGGACTCGGGCGAGTTCGCAGAGGGGATGGCAGCGGCCCTCGACGGCTCGCCGGACTTCAACAGGCGCCAGGAAGGAATACCGGACGCCATAGTGCTGTGGGACGGTCCCGGCGGTGTGGTGGGCCTGGCAAGGCTTTCCAACGAGGCCCTGGGCGGCGGAGCGATTGCCATGGCGGCCGCGCCGGAGGCGGGGCTGGTGATGGAGGCGCTGTCCAGGATGGCAGGAGTGGCCGCGCCCGCAGGCGGGTGACTTCGTCCGCCAACGCTGACGCCGGATGATACTTAAGTGCCTTTAAGTATCATTGGGGACTGCCGGATTATACTTTTTGGCCAAAAAGTATAATCCGGCCTGGTCTGGTTATACCCAAGTACAACGTGGGCAACGCAGTATGAACCGCAGCAGCTTTACCGCCGATAGTCCTGGGAAGCTTGTGTCCACTTCTGACGGAGCTTTGGCCTTCGTACCGGACCCGCTGCCTCCACAGATCGACCTAGACGCAGAGTTGCAGCGCCTCCTGGAACAGGCAGCCCTTTCGCTGGGTGAATTGAGAGGGCTGGGTCACAGCCTTCCCAATCCGGAGTTGCTTGTCGGGCCATTGCTACGCAGAGAAGCGCTCTTTTCAAGTCGCATCGAAGGGACCATTGCGTCAGCCGAGCAACTCGCTCTGTTTGAAGCTGACCCATCCATGGAGCGGGAGGAACCCAGCGTAAAAGAAGTCCGGAATTATGTGGACGCAGCGCGGTTCGGGCTTTCCCGAATGAGCAGTCTGCCCGTCAGCCTGCGACTGATACGAGAGGTCCATGAGCGCCTGATGACAGGCGTCAGGGGCGAGGATAAGCGACCAGGCGAGTTCAGAACGGTCCAGAACTGGATTGGCAGGTTCATGAGCACGCCGATTCATGAGGCGCGGTTTGTTCCGCCACCGCCGTCAGAGCTTCCTGAAGTGCTGAACTCTTTTGAGCTCTATACGGCGCGGGCACATAACAGCAATCTTCCCGACCTTGTCGAACTGGCAGTAATCCATTACCAATTTGAGACGATTCACCCTTTTGAAGATGGGAATGGGCGCGTGGGAAGGCTTTTGCTCACGTTGCTGATGGCTGAGTGGCAGTTGCTGTCCCAGCCACTGCTTCAGCTCAGCGCATACTTTGATCAACATCACCGGGAATACATGGATCGATTGCTGGCAGTAAGCCAAACCGGGGCCTGGAGAGATTGGATCTGTTTTTTCCTAAGAGGCGTGGAAAATCAATCGCGGGATGCAGTTGGAAGGTCCCGAAGGCTGCTCTCTTTGCGCGAGGAGTATCGGGCCATGGCGCAGACTGCGAGGGTGTCACCTTTGCTGCCACAGATAGTGGACGACCTGTTCAGGCAGCCTGCAATTACTATTCCGCAGGTTGCGAATCGTCTCGATGTGACCTACAGGACAGCCCAACATAACGTCGACAAGCTCATTGCGTACGGCATCCTTACTGAAGTGAAAACGCGCGGTCGTGCCCGTTTGTTCGTTGCCAGCAAAATAGTCGACGTAATCTAACTCCGCGGCCGTGACTTCAATCTGCGCTGCTAAACTGCGCTTGCCGCGACCGCCATCTAAAACAATAGCGGCGGAGGTTCCGGAGAGAAATGCCGAGCGATGTGCTGCTGCCCCAGTGGGGCATGGGTATGAACGATGGCCAGATCACTAGGTGGCTGAAGCATGAAGGCGACGAGGTCAAGAAGGGCGACGCGCTTGTTGAGATAGAGTCGTCCAAGGTAAACAGCGAGGTGGAGGCAACGGCTGACGGTACCCTGGGCCGCGTGCTGGTCCAGGAAGGGACGATTGTGCCTGTGGGCGCCAGGCTGGCAGTAATTCTCCTGCCGGGCGAGGATGCCGCCGTGCTTCCGCCTGTGGGGCAGACAGACCCTGCCGCCCAGGCTGCGCCCGTCGCCCCAGCAGATACTTCTGTGGCTTCGCCGAGCACACCCCAGGCCGTGCCGGCTGGACAACGCAGGGTAGTCACTCCAAGGGCACGCCGTCTCTCGAAAGAGATGGGCGTGGACCCCGAGACTATCCACGGCACCGGGCCAGGCGGCCGCGTGACTGAAGACGATGTGCGAAAAGCAGCTTCAGACGGAACTCCCGCACAGGCTCCAGCCGCTTCGCCGTCGACGGCCCCGGTTACGGAGACGATTCGCCTGACCGGCCTTCGCGGGACCATAGCCCGGCGCATGGCGGAAAGCGCGAAGGCGCCCACCGTGACGCTGAACACGCACGCTGATGTCACGGCTGCCATTGAGATGCAGCGCAGGCTAACGGGCGATTGGCGGCAGCACCGCATACGGCCGCAGTACCAGGACCTGGTGCTGGCAGCCGTGGCACGGGCGCTCAGGGAGCACCCCAAGGCCAACGCTCACCTGGTGGGCGACGAGGTGCGGGTGCTGGGCCGGATCAACCTGGGCGTGGCGATGGCCATCCAAGAAGGGCTGCTGGTGCCGGTTATCCGTGACGCTGCTGACAAGTCTGCCCTGGAGCTGGCGCAGGAGGTGCGGGGGCTGGCGTCCAAGGCTAAAGCCAACTCCCTAAGCGTGGACGATATGACCGGCGGCACGTTCACGATCACCAACCTGGGGGCATACGACATCGAGGCGTTCAATCCGCTGATCAACCCGCCTGAGATTGGCATCCTGGGTGTTGGCAGGGTGGAGGAGCGACCCGCAGTTGTGGATGGCGAGATGGTGATTCGCTCCATTGGCCACCTGAGCCTGACGTTCGATCACCGGGCGTGGGACGGTGCGCCTGCGTCCGAGTTCCTTCGCACAATCGTTAAGCATCTCCGAGAGCCAGGCTGGATGGCCGCTTGAGCGTGACCGCCCGATGATCACCGTAGGCATCATCGCCAACCCGGCGGCTGGGAAGGACATTCGCCGGCTGGTGGCGCATGGCAGGGTTGTCTCCAACCAGGAGAAGGCCAATACGCTGCGCCGCGTGTTCGCAGGGCTTGTCGCCGCAGGGGTAGAGCGCATCCTGGTCATGCCGGATATGTCCGGCCTGGCACGGCCTGCCGTCAACGACTGCGAGGGCCAGGCTGTTGTGGAATACGTGGACATGCACGCGTCCGAGATGCAGAACGATTCCACTCGCGCTGCCCGGGCAATGAACGAGGCGGGCACAGGGTGCATCGTGACGCTGGGCGGCGACGGCACGAACCGCGTGGTGGCAAAGGGATGCGGCGAGACGCCGATCGTCCCCATATCAACCGGCACGAACAACGTGTTTCCGCAGATGGCAGAGGGCACGCTGGCGGGCCTGGCCGCAGGAGCAGTGGCCACCGGACTGGTGACGCGCGAGCAGGCGTGCCGTCGCAGCAAGCGCCTCGACATCCACGTGGACGATGAAGTGGCTGACATCGCGCTGGTGGATGCGGCCGTGAGCAGGCAGATGTTCGTTGGCGCACGCGCCATATGGGAGCCGGAATCGCTGGACGCAATGTTTCTCACTCGCGCAGAGCCGGCGAGCATTGGCCTCTCGTCCATTGGCGCACGGGTGCGCCGGGTAGAGATAGACGAGCCGATCGGCCTTTACATCCGGTTGAGTGGAGAGCCGGGCAGCAATGCCTGCACAGTGCAGGCGCCGGTTGCGCCGGGCATGGTTTCAAATGTGAAAATTGCGGAGTGGGCGGTGATGGAGCCGGGCCAGCGGCTTCCCGTGACGCTCCGGCCGGGCACCGTAGCGCTGGACGGCGAGCGGGAGGTGGAGCTGCTGCCGGGCCGCAAAGTGGAAGTGAGCCTCAGCATGGACGGCCCGTGGGTGGTGGATGTGGACCGGACGCACGTGCTGATGGCAGAGGCATCGTCAGCGAGCCGCTAGACGGCGTTGTTCAGGTGCACTCACCGGCGGTTACGTTACTGATAAGCAGCTTCAGTTCATCGCGACTCTTTGAGAGCTGGTCGAACATTGTGCCGCCAAGGCTATCCAGCCGCTCCGCCTGGAGGCACAGGTCAGCAATCGTCCCGCGCTGACCGAAACGGCGGGGGCCGTCTTCAATGGCGGCGCCGGGCGCGGCGACCAGCGATGACCCGGCGCCGGCGATTACCTCAAGCGCCCTGAACTGGTTGCGGACGGGCGGAGCGACGGTGGTTGCTGTTATCACCCACGCCCAGTGGTCCAGCTGCATCCTCAACTGGGCAAAGTTTTCCGCCGCCAGCAACAGGGCGGCATCGTCTGGATTGTTGACATTGCGATAGGCGATGTTGAGGTAGTCGATGCCCTCCGAGCCATTGTCGATCATGCTCTTGAGCCGAACTTCGGTACGTTGCGTGAACAGCGCCAGTAGAAGGCACGCGGCGACAACGATGGCCGCTATGACCACCTTCCTGCGGGCGGGCGTTGTGACGTAAATCTCGCGGGCTCTGCTGACCATATGGGTGCGCGGTCCTGCCTTCCAGTGTCCTGCGGAAGAAGGATAGCGTGTCCAGGGCGTCCGTTGGATGCGTTCTTGAATCCATTTCGGTTACGTGCGTGCTCCTTCGCCTCATTTTGTTGCTGATGCAACTATTTTCCGGCTGGCGCATCCAACTTGGCAAGGATTCTCGAAAGCGGCAACGCATCGCGGCAGGTCCGGCCATCGGACGTTGCGCCGCAAGCCCTTGTCGATCAAACCGTGGCAATGGCAACAGACAGAAGGAACGCAAAATGCCTGCAACCACTCTTACGCCAAAGATAGACATTCGCCGGTCTGAAGACCGGTTCAAGACAGACATGGGATGGCTGAACGCGCGCCATTCGTTCAGCTTTAACTGGCATTACGACCCGGACAACACCCACTTCGGCCTGCTGCTGGTCAACAACCAGGACCTGGTGCAGCCGAACACCGGGTTCGAGACGCACCCTCACCGGGACATGGAGATCGTGACCTGGATCACCCAGGGTGGAGTAGAGCACAAGGACTCGGAGGGCCATGCCGGGCTGATCGTGCCGGGAGAGGCGCAGCGCATGTCCGCGGGCCGCGGCATCTTCCACTCGGAGATCAACGGCTCGTCAGACACTCCGCTGCGCCTCGTGCAGATGTGGGTGGTGCCAGACCAGAAATCGTTCGAGCCGTCGTATGAGCAGACCGACATCTCCCGCAACCTTAAGAGCGGTGAGCTGGTGGCAGTCGCCTCCGGAAAGGGGCTGTCCGGGGCGGTGAAGATTCACCAGGAGGCCGCAACGCTGTGGGCAGCGCGGCTTGCGCCGGGGGAGTCTGTCCAGATGCCGTCTGCGCCCTATGTGCACCTGTTCGTGCCGGTGGGATCCGTGGACGTGGAAGGCGTGGGCGAACTGCACGAAGGCGACGCCATGCGCTTCACGGCCGCCGAGTCGCACCGCATCACCGGCCTCACAAACTCGGAAGTATTGATCTGGGAGATGGACCGCTCGCTGCGCGACTAGCGAAATCTTCGCAACCCGACCTGGTCCAATGCCAGTCATGACGCCCCTGCTGCGCTGAGAGCGCAGCAGGGGCGTTTTCATGTAGGCTCTCGGCCACGCACGTACCAACACAGCCGCAGGCAACGCGCCATGAAGATCACGTCAAACGTGGGCCTGGATACCGACGTGGCGGTGATCGAGGCGGCACGCGGGTTCATTGGTCCCGATCGTGAGTTGATGATAGACGTGCAGAACTGCTGGCGTGACGTGGGCGAGGCCGTGGCGAGCATACGCGCCATCGAGCAGTTTCGCCCGTACTTCATAGAAGTGCCCATGCCGGCGGACAACATCGACGCCTATGCCAGGCTGGCGGACGCGGTCGACACCCGCATAGCAGTGGGCGATTGGGGATTCAGCACCCGGCACGAGTTCTCAGAACTGCTCCGGAGGGGCCGGGTTGACGTTGTGCAGCCCAGTTCGCTCAGGGCAGGAGGCATGCACGAGATCCTCAACATCGCCGAGGATGCATACAGGCATGGCGCATTGTGCGTACCACATGCATGGTGTCACGTTGTGGGCGTGGCCGCGGAGCTTCACCTCGCGGCTGTCACGCCCAACATGCCGTTCGTGGAGTTCCCAATGGCATTTCCGGACTCTCCAATCATCTCCGATCTGCTGTCGCCCAGGCTGGACGTGGGCCCGGACGGGACACTGGCAGTGCCGGACAGGCTGGGCCTGGGCTTTGAACTGAACGAAGAAGTGGTGGCAAAGTTCCGCGTGGAGCCATACTAAGGGCGCGACACGAGTAAGCTGGGTTACGATGGCGTCAACGCCCTTGTTCACGCACCCTCCGCACCCATGATTCCATGCTTAGAGGATGGCAACCAAGCTGAATAACGAAAATTCGCTGGCGGCCCGGCTGCGCCGTGAGCTGCGCAACCCGTCAATGCCCATGGCCATTCTTATGCTGGTGGTGGTTATTGCCATCCCATCGGCCATCTTCGGCCCGGGGATAGTCAGGCAGGGCATCGACGGGTACCAGGAGAAGGAGCGGCTGAGCGAGCGCGGCTCAGGCGGCGACGTCACCACCGCAAGCTGGATCAACCCCTGGCTCAAGAACCAGACTGACCGCATGATCAGCGCCGAGCGGCCAGTGGAATGGCGCGGCGTCTCATTCCAGACAGGCCCCTGCAACCCAATCAACCTGTCGCAGCTTCCTCCCGGCAAGTATGCGGAGGCGGTGGCGGCGGCCTGCCACGACCTGGACGATATCCAGCTTCGCTATGCCGGCGATTGCGCAACCACGAACGAGTGCAACATACCTCCGGCGGCCCAGGATGAGTTGAGGGCCGTGATCAACCGCCTGTTCACCGAGTTCGGGGACGCTGGCGACGTCACGCCGTACAACACCGGTGAGCAGGAGACCGGCCCGTCCTAGGGCCGCGGCCATGGACATCCAGTCGTTGCTGGCACGCGCGTCCGAAGTAGAACTCGAGCGTTTCCCTTGGGGCGAGATACGCTGGCTGATATCTGGCGCCACAGACCCCGGCGCAACCATGACAGTAGGCGTATGCCGTATAGACCCAGGGCGTAGCAACCCTCTCCACCACCACCCGAACTGCGATGAAGTCCTGTACGTCCTCAGCGGCCGGTGGAGGAAGCAAATCGGCGACTCAAGCATGAAGATGGGGCCAGACGACGTCATACGCATCCCAAGAGGCGAGCGGCACCGTGCGGAAACCATCTCGGATGAGCCCATGACCTGCCTCATCGCCTACGACACAGCGCGGCGCGAGGCCGTGTTCCTGGAAGACATCGCTTAGCCCGGCTCTGTACCAGGGCGTCAAACGCGCAGCGGCCCCGCTGGTTGTGCGGGGCCGCCACCATAAATCCGTCATCAACAGGACTTATACGTCCAGGTTCTTCACTTCCAGGGCGTGCGCCCGGATGAAGTCACGTCTCGGCTCCACCTCGTCACCCATCAGCGTACGGAAAATGTCATCCGCCGCCATGGCATCCTCAGCAGTCACCTGGAGCATGACTCGCTTTGCCGGGTCCATGGTTGTGTCCCAGAGCTGGTCGGGGTTCATCTCGCCCAGGCCCTTGTAGCGCTGTATAGACACACCGGACCTGTCCGCGTTGGTCTCAAGAGTGGCCGGCAGCTCCGCCCACGGCACATCGTCTGCGATCACTACGTCTTTGCGGGTGATTGTCAGCGTCTCCGCCTCCACGTAGCTGCTCACCCGGCGGTAAAGCCTGCGCGCCCGCATCATCGCCGGGTGCTCGTACACCTGCCGGGTAAGCGTGTAGCCGTCCATGTCGTACGTCTTCTCGGCAGGAGGAGCCGGCGGCTCAATGGTTGCAGCGCCGTCCGTCTCGTCCACAAACAGCGAAGGCTGGGTCGTTGGCATGTCAGGCCGGAAGTCCAGGTCCTGGTACTCCGGGTCTTTGACCACGCGCTCCATCACGTGTGACGGGACCTCCAGCGCAGTGATCGCCTCCAGCGTGTCGGCAAAGTCCCTGATCGGGGTCAGTATGTCCCCAATGTCTGTGCCTTCAACTGCGAGGTCTGCGTTGTTCTTGGCCGTGATCCGCATCTCGCCGTAGACACGCTGGGCGAACCAGCGGTCCAGCTCGGTTTCCGAGTAGATCCACGTGTTGGACCTGCCCCGCGACGCCTTGTAAAGCGGCGGCTGGGCAATGTACAGGTGGCCGTCTCCAATGAGCTGCGGCATGTTGCGGTAAAAGAACGTCAGCAGCAGCGTGCGTATGTGCGCACCGTCAACGTCAGCGTCCGTCATGATGATCACGCGGTGGTACCGGAGGCGGTCAGGGTTATAGTCCTCGCCCAGCCCCGCACCCAGCGCAGTGATGAGCGCCGCAATTTCCTCGTGCGCCAGCATCTTTTCAGGGCGTGCCTTCTCCACGTTCAGGATCTTGCCCCTGAGCGGCAGGATGGCCTGGAACAGGCGGTCACGTCCCTGCTTGGCGGAACCGCCAGCCGACTCACCCTCCACAATGTAAAGCTCGCTGTTCCGGGGGTCTTTCTCAGAGCAGTCAGCCAGCTTGCCGGGCAGCGACCCGCCGTCCATGGCATTCTTGCGAATGACCAGGTCACGGGCCTTCTTGGCTGCCTCACGGGCACGCGCCGCCGTTGTGGACTTCTCCAGGATGCGGCGGGCGTCATTCGGATGGTCCTCGAGGAACTCGGCAAGCCGGCGGCCCATGACGGTCTCAACCGCGCTCTTTACCTCCGGGTTGCCCAGGCGGCCCTTGGTCTGGCCCTCGAACTGCGGATCCTTGACCTTTACGCTGACGACAGCCATCAGGCCCTCACGGACGTCCTCGCCGGAGAGCGCCTTGATCTCGTCCTTGAATATTCCCTGCTTCTTGCCGAAGTCGTTCAGCACCCGCGTCAGGGCGGCGCGGAAGCCGGTTATGTGTGAGCCGCCGTCGCCAGTGCGGATGCAGTTGGCGAAGGACAGACAGTTCTCCACGAACGACTCGTTGTACTGGAGCGCCACCTCCACAACCACGTCATCCACCGTGTCCTGTGCGTATACCACCTCCGGGTGGATGGGCGTGCGCCTCCGGTTCAGGGCGCGCACAAAGCTGCGCACCCCGCCATCGAAGAAGTACGTCACGTCGTTCCGCGGCCAGCGGTCCTCCTCGTGCCACTCGCTGTGCAGGTGAATCATGAGGCCCTGGTTCAGGTAGGCCATCTCACGGAACCGGCCCACAATGGCGTCATAGTCATACGTGAGCTCGCCGAAGACCTGCGAGTCCGGCAGGAACGAGACGCTGGTCCCGGTGCCTTCCGGGTCGTCGCTGGTCTGCGGCCTGCTGGCCAGGTCGCCCTGCGGTATGCCGCGCTGGTACTCCTGGCGGTGCACCTTGTTGTCACGGCGCACCTCCACCACAAGCCGCTCTGAGAGAGCGTTCACCACGGACGCGCCCACGCCGTGCAGGCCGCCGGACACCTGGTATGACTTGCCGCCGAACTTGCCGCCGGCGTGCAGCGTGGTCATCACCGTCTCAACCGCAGACTTGCCCGTTGTCGTGTGCTTGTCCACGGGAATGCCGCGGCCGTCATCTGTTACCGTGACAGCGCCGCTCTTGTGAATGATGACGTCTATTCGTGATGCGTAGCCGGCCATGGCCTCGTCCACGCCGTTGTCGACGATCTCGTGGATGAGGTGCTGAAGGCCGGTGGGGCCTGTTGACCCGATGTACATGCCCGGGCGCTTGCGGACAGCCTCAAGGCCCTCAAGGACCGTGATATCGCTTGCGCTGTAGCCGTCCGCGCCTGAGCCGCGGGCCTTCTTGGTGTTGACCATAAATCTCCTATTGGGACTGGATGACCGCAGAGGGTCTGCGTGGGGTTGCGGCGAGGCAGCGCACTGCCTTCGCGGCCGGAATCACTCGGGCGCGCCAGGTCGTTGGGGTTTGGCCATGATCATAAAGTGACGACTCCAATGCGTCGGCATCGAGATACCGGCATGCTGGCCCGGGCCGTGGCGGCAGCCCTTCACGCGCGCGTGAGCCGTTAATGCGGACATCTGTTCAATAATACCAGATTTCGAGTTTGCCGGCAATACAAAAACACTGCGCCCAATATGGATTTTGGGGGTGCCTGGAAAGTGGATTCACCAATGACGGCGCTGGCTGATTTGAACGCCTGGTGGCTGGCCGCCGTGCCGGTTTACATGCTGGCGGTGAACATCACCGCCGCGGGCGTCACCTGGTGGGACAAGCGCAGCGCACGCATGGAAACACGGCGAATTCGAGAGCGAACTCTATTCACGTGGGCGTTCCTGGGCGGCTTCATCGGCGGCCTCTGGGCCATGAGCCGCTTCCGCCATAAGACCGCAAAACGTTCCTTCATGGCGAAATACGCGCTGGCGATCCTTGCACACCTGGCCGTATGGGTTATTGCTCTGTACGTGGTTTTCGGTTGAACTCTGCTACCGTGAAATCCGTCGGCTCAGCATGGCCAACTTCCCCAACTGCTCCCATTTTCCCAATTCGAACTGCGCAACTGGCGCCACAGCGAAGAAACCTTCGAATATGACTATCCGAATTGCAACCTCGGCGATGATAGGCCTGCTGGCCGCATTACTGGCGGTCCTGTGGACCGCAGGCGTGTGGAGCAATGAACCAGGCAACGATGGCGCTTCTGATCCGGAAAAAGAGCGGGCAGAGCAGGTAGGTCATGCGTTCAACGAAGCTGAGGACGCCCCCGTGGCACAGGTGGGTGCTGCTGTCATAACCATGGCTGACTACCAGATGAGCAGGAGACTAGTTGAAGTCAATGTCGAATTCATGGAAGGCGTGATCGCCGAGGGGGGTCCCCCGGCCACAGGCTTCCAGGAACGCCTGGACATCATCGAGCGTGCAGGCATCGCCAATGTCGCGCTCGGCGGCCTAATAGTGAAAACGGCTCTCGCTGAAACCGCCAGGGACAGGGGCTTCTCACCAGACGAGGATGAGGTAGCCGAGAGCGTCGCTGCCACCAGGGAACTGGCGGAGAAGGGCGAAGCGCCGAGCGTAAGCGGCTTCGCCGAGGTAGTGGGAGAACGGTACTGGGCAGAGATCCTGCCGGAGCGCATCCGCGTGCAGCAGATCGTGGACCAGCTACGGGCCGATGTCCGGCAAGGCATCGAGAACCCCGAAGACTGGGCGGCCGCGTGGGCTGCCATGGAAGAGCAGGCGGTCACAGGGGCAGACATTGAGGTAATAGACAGCGCTGCGATTGAGCCGGCGAGCGTTTCCGGCGCAATTGAGTACCTGCACAGTTACTGGGGGTTGGATTATTTCGCTGGCGCTCAAAGTTCCCGCCCGCGATGAGAGCGTGGTTGCCTGTTCCCATGCAACGGGGCGCTTAGAACTGGATACAGCCAACTCCGGCCAAGCTCCTGCATCTCGCTGCAGTTGTTTGCGTGGTGGTGGCGGTACTTAACTGGCAGGCGTGGGTGCTGAGCGGGCTCCCCTGGCGGCTAAGCCCCTCTCCCGCGTTGCGGAGGGTCGTTCATAACTGCCACAACCCGGCCAGGCAGCGTAGCGATGCTATTCGAACTCCTCGCGAGCCGAACGGAAGTCGATAACACCGGTGTAGATTGATGTGCCGAGAACGACCGATTCAATGCCGATCGATGCCAATGACCGCAGGTGCGAAATATCGCCGATACCTCCCGCAACAGTTAGATGAGCATTCGTGCGTCTGTTGAGATCGGCGAGCGTGTCCAAATTCGGCCCCTGCATCGTGCCAACTCGGTCAATATCGGTGTACATGAACTGGATCACTCCAAGATCCCTCATTCGCTCGATTAGGTCATCAGCGGTCAAGTTCATCGTCTGAGTACGACCGTGTGTTGCGACTACGCCGTTTGTAGCATGGAGACCGACAACCACTCGGTCACTTCCAAGTTGTTGAACTGCATCTCGAACAACCTCGGGACTACTGACTGCGGCCGTTCCAAAGACCACTCGGTCGATTCCAACATTGACCAGCCGGATTGCCGTTTCACAGTCTCGGACATCTTCGCTCATCTGTATCGGGATCCTTACATCAGCTACAAGTTCGGCCAGTAGGTTCTGATCTATCGCATGCCCGGATTTGGCTCCACTCAGATTCACGATGTGAATGCGTTTCGCGCCGGCTTCCATCCACTGGTGGGCGGCTTGAATCGGTGTCATCTGAAAGTCACGCGGCGCGTTGTAGTCACCCTGAACTAGTTGGACTACACGGTTATCGAGGATGTCGATGGATGGAATTATCTCCAAGCTGCGTCGCTCCTATTCACACACGGATTCACCGGACGGTACAACTAATTACCGAGGATGACTGGGAGCGGCTGGAAATGGATGGCGCAGGCATCCCGGCCAAGTTGTATGAACTCTATGGACGACCTGGCCCTTGGGCATGATCCCTCCTAAACCGAGGCCGTTCCAAGGATTATGAACGACCCTGCACGTTGGGGAGAGGGAGAGTGCGACTCGAGGTTGGTGAGTTCATGCTGGCCATCCTGGGTAGGCGGATAGCGTTGTGGCCAATCATCGCTATAATCCGCCACAACGCTGCGCCCACGCCTTTGCAGGCTTACCGTTCGCCTGCGATCTACATTCTGCAGCCGGGCAGCGATGCCCAGGCACGCCGCAACAAAACCGAGAGGACTGGTTCTTGGACATCAATAAAGACAGGCTGATGCTGATGCTCCGCCGCATGTGGACCATCCGCCACTTTGAGTTGAAGGTGATCGAGGTCCACTCGGCGGGCGAGTTCACCGGCGCCGCGCATCCGTACATCGGCGAAGAGGCAGTGGCCGTGGGCGCATGCGCAGCGCTGAACGATACCGATTACATCGCCGGGAACCACCGCTCGCACGGGCACCCGCTGGCCAAGGGCGGCGATGTGAAGCGGGCCATGGCAGAGCTGTACGGCCGCAAAGACGGCTACTGCAAGGGCAAGGGCGGCTCCATGCACCTCGCAGACTTCTCCATTGGCATCCTGGGCGAGTCCGGCATTGTCGCCTCATCGGTGCCCGTCGCCACCGGCGCGGCGCTGGCGGCGAAGATCGGCGGGAAGGACTTCGTCTCGCTGGTGTTCTTCGGGGACGGCGCATCCAACCAGGGCGCATGCCACGAGTCCATGAACCTGGCGGCCCTGTGGAAGCTGCCGGTGATTTTCCTGTGCGAGAACAACCAGTTCGCCGTGACCACGTCCTACAAGGACTCCGTGGCAGTTGAGCACGTGTCAGACCGGGCGTCCGCCTACAACATGCCCGGCGTGCTGGTAGACGGGCAGGACGCCATCGCGATGTACGAGGCGACCACCGAGGCGGTGCGGCGGGCGCGTTCGGGCGAGGGGCCAAGCCTGATCGAGGGCCTGACGTACCGCTTCGAGGAGCATTCGCTTGGCCTGGGCCGGGTCCGCCGGGGCGAGTACCGCACCGGCGACGAGATTGAGCAGTGGCGCAAGCGCGACCCCATCGTCATCCACACCGACCGGCTGGTGGCGCAGGGCATCGCCACGCTGGAAGAATGCGAGGCCGTCCGTGACGAAACCATGGCAGAGGTGGATGAGGCCGTGGAGTTCGCACGCAACAGCCCCTTCCCGGATGAGTCCGAGCTGTTCGAGGACATGTGGGCCACGCCTATCCCACAGGCGTAACGCCACGCGCCAGTAACGTAACGCAAGCCAATAACCAGCCAGTCCACAGGATCCCGCACAGAGCGGAAGTCGCAGGGGAACACAAGTGCCGCAGACAATTTTCGTCGAAGCCATTAACCAGGCCATCATCGAGGAGATGCGCCGTGATGAGGCTGTCTTCATCATGGGCGAGGACATACGCCGTGCCGTTTACGGAGCGACGGCGAACCTGCATACGGAGTTCGGTGACAACCGTGTCCTGGACACCCCTCTCTCTGAGAACGGGTTCTTCGGCGCTGCGATAGGCGCGTCCCTGGTGGGCATGCGGCCAATCGTTGAGACGCTGACCAGCTTCATGTGGGTGGCCATGGACCAGCTCATCAGCCAGGCCGCCAAGATGCGCTACATGTTCGGCGGCCAGGCCACTCTCCCAGTGGTTTTCCGCGCCACGATGTTCTACGGCGGCGGCTCCGCTGCCCACCACTCTGACCGCAGTTACCCCATGTTCATGAACATGCCGGGCCTCAAGATCATCGTCCCGTCCTCGCCGCACGATATGAAGGGGTTGCTCAAGACGGCGGTGCGCGATAACGACCCGTGCATCATCTTCGAGGACGGCACGCTAATGGGCGCACGCGGGGAGGTCCCGGATAACTCGGAGCTTCCGGGCGGCGAGCTACTGGTGCCATTCGGCAAGGCGAATGTGGTGCGGCAGGGCGCCGACTGCACAGTCGTGGCCATTGCCGGCGCCGTGGGGCATGCCGTGGCCGCCGCAGATGAGCTGGCGAGCGAAGGCATCTCCGTGGAGATCATTGACCCCCGCACGCTGGTGCCGCTGGACAAGAGGACCATTCTTGAGTCCGTGGAGAAGACGGGCCGCCTGGTGGTAGTGGACCCCGCGCACAGGGTGTGCAGCGCGGCCAGTGAGATAGCGTCGATAGTGGCAGAAGAGGGCTTCTGGTCGCTCCAGGCGCCGGTTGTGAAAGTGGCGTCAGAGCAGGTGCACATCCCGTACACACCGGCGCTTGAGAAACTGGTCTACCCGAACAAGGACAAGGTCGTCGCCGGCATCAGGAAGACGCTGGAATAGGCCATACCCTCATGTGCCACACGCGCCGCCTTGGCGACCGCACAGCACAGTGACTCACGATGCCTTCGACAGCACGTCCGTGGCGATGAGCCTCAGCAGAAACATGGAGGCTATGAGCCCGGGGAAGCTGGCGACCAGCACCACCATGACGTGCCTGGCCAGCAGCCAACCGGTCAGCGCCGACGCTCCGATCCCGAGCGTCGCCAGGGCTGTTGCGCCCGATAGAATGCCTGCCGCCTCCATGCCGGTGAAGCTGCTGGGGCCGTCCAGCCCAACGCTCAGGGCAATCAGAAACAGCCCGTAGGACACCGCCCCTGACAGGAGCAGGTTGGCAGCGCCGCCCGCGATCATGCGGGCCTTGTTTGACGGTCCGCGCCCGTTGGAGTCCTCTGGAATCACGCGCTAATACCGCCTGTCCGGCCTGCCCGAAGATACCAGCAGGCAAGCCGGTGAACCTGGAGTGACGGACTTCTGCGCCACTGTTGAAAACCCGCGGAGTACGGCGGACGAGTGGCGAATATCCTACGCGTAACGCGTCTTGATTTGATCTTACCAACGAGCCATTTTTTCCATCCCTGGAGCACATCCTCAATCACTCCACTGGATGTCGAACCACCACTTTGCATGCGGCTACTCTGCCGTCAGTACCCTGCGAAAAGGGACTGGGACACGCAATGGTGAAGCGGCTGCAAACGTCACCTTTTCGTGTGGCAGCCCATTCATCGGGCAGGGTACGGAATGCGGAGGAGCGCCATGGGCGTAGCGCTGAGTCTTATATTCATTGCCGCAGGCGCAATACTGGCCTGGGCAGTGACCGCCGAGGCGGAGGGAATCGACCTCCAGATCGTGGGCCTGATTCTCCTGGTAGTGGGCCTGGTCGGGCTGGTCACGTCGCTGTTGTTCTGGTCAAGCTGGGGCGGAGCTGGTCCGTGGAGGCGAGGCGGCGGCGGGCCGCCGGATGCGCCTCCTCCGTTTGACCCCTACAACTCACCGCCGCCGAGATAACACCTGCGTTTGATCACAGTTGGCACCTGCGCCGCGCCTCCGAAGAAGCGCGGCACAGGTGCTGCTTATTGTTGTGATTTCTTATCTCCAACACGGTTGAATTTTGCACAACTGGCCACGTCATGACCGGCCTGTGTCCCGCCGGCCATCACCGGTGAATTCTCACGCGCATAATAAGCTGCGCAACTTTCACAACTGGAGGCTCTCAGCTTGATTCAACGCATGATTGACTTTGCGATGTTCCGGATACCGACCTACCGGGCCGTGGAGGCCGACGCCTCAGCGCTGGGGCAGGCCATGCTGGTGGTGGTCATCGTTGCAATCGCCTCGGGCGTGACAGGGCTGGGCGTCGAGGACGAAGGCGTGTCCGGGCTGATCGGCGGCGTGATTGCGGGCCTGGTGGGATGGGCGGTCTGGGCCTGGATCACATATTTCGTGGGCACGACCATTTTCAACACGTCCCAGACTCATGCTGACTGGGGCCAGCTCGCACGCACCACGGGCTTCGCCCAGTCCCCCGGCGTGCTGAGGGTCTTCGGATTCATCCCGGTTATCGGCTGGCTCATCGCCCTGGTCGCCACCATCTGGCAGTTCGCAGCCATGGTGGTGGCTGTACGAGAGGCCCTGGATTACACGTCAACCTGGCGCGCAGTGGGCGTGGTCTTAATCGGCTTCATCATCGCCCTGGCGGTCGTATTCATCGTGCTCCTGGTGTTCGCGTTCATCGTGGCCCTGCTGTTCGGGGCGGCAGATTAGGGCCACAAGGACGGCCCGCGACTGCGATTGTGGGCAGGAGACTACTGGTGTCTCCTGCCCACAATAACCCCGGCAATGCGTAATGTCTCCGCACTTCCGGTAAGGGAGAAGCCTGCCTACGGCATCGGCGCCTCAGGCACATCTTCGATGGGCAGCGCCTCATCGCTGTAGGTTGCGCCAACTACTATGCCGGACACGGAATCGACCAGCACCACGGCGTGACCCTGGCCTGGCGCGTCCGTCGGCTCACCGGCGACCGGGACGGCCCACACCACGGCATCAGAGTGCGGAAGCGGGTCGTACAGGGCATCGTCCAGTGTGAACTCATTCGTGAAGTCGCCAATGGTCACGAGCCGCGCTTCACCGGCGGTCGCAGTGGTGAATTGCGGGTCCTCTCCGTCTGGCTCTACTAGCCATGATTCTGCTGTTTCCTGGGCCTCTTCTGCACCGTCCGGCGGCGACAGTTGCCTTAGGCCGAACGGAGCAAGCTCCCGGGGCAGCGTAGCATCCCACAGGGCGGTGTAGACGTTCCTGATGGGCTCCGGCTCTGATCCCCGCACCAACACTATGACGTTGTCCACGGTGAAGACAGTAGGATAATTCTCTTCCGGAAAGCTTGCGTTGAGGTCGAAGGCCGCGAAGATTTCCTGTCCAGACATCGCCGCGTAGCAGGTGTAGACCCAGACGCTGTCATAGCCTTCGACGCTGATTTGCGTCACAGTGGCGCCCTCTGTCGGAGTGCCAAATAGAGCGCAGTTGGGAAGCTGAACCGGCTGCTCCTCCTCCAGGACTGCCACCTCAAGCCCGGCGTCCCGCAGCCATTCGATGCCGTCCGCGCCGGTGTAATCGCCCGGTTCGGCAGTGGCGGTCGGCGTTGGGTCAGTGGTTGGTGACGCCTCAGTGGTTGGCGATGCCTCAGTGGTTGGCGACGCCTCAGTGGTTGGCGACGGTTCAGTAGTCGCCGTCGGCTCGGGTTCGTTCGTTGTGCATGCTGCAAGCAATAAGCTCGCAAGGATGCCCAGGATTAGAAGTTTTGCCTTCACTGCATCAACCCTTCTCTTTAGCCTTCTTCG
>JBBDMW010000038.1:15474-25155 GCA_040878005.1 Dehalococcoidia bacterium | reverse complement strand
ACCCCCCCCCCCGTCAGTTTTTACGGTAACCGCCGCATATTTGCGGGGGCGCGTACAATTTGCGCCGGACACCTGTTACCGCAGTTATTCGGAGACTGCTGACGCAACCTCCAGCGGTATTTCCACGGTGTCCTTTCTTGAATGCCGCTTATAGTTACAGATATAGACGAAACACGCTCCAGGTTTGTTCCACCGCCTCTGGAACTTTCAGCACGCACGGCCTTCCGCGAGACGCGGCCTCAAAAGACTGGATAGCGGGATAACCGGAGCAAAATGCGCCGGGGACCACAACCTTTTTGCCCTCTCCGGAGAACCACGCGCAGAAACCTCGTGCTGACTGTATCGAGACTCACGTTACGAGTAGGTTGGCGGGACGAGCCATGGCGATACGCGGCTGGCAAGGAGTGGGAGGCGTGCCTTTCTCTTCCTGGCCGAGCGGCACGCCGAGGTGCTCTAGAAAAAGGGCCACAGATCACCAGTGATCGCTGCTTAGCCGAGGATTTGGTGCAGGAAGTCTCCTAGCGGGCAAATCACGTAATGCACTTTATAAGCCCGTCCGACCAGGTCCAACGTGCTAAGGACAATATGAAACGTGGAAGCTACGAGTGGTCCGGCCAAACGCCAACCGATAGCGAAGGCGAGAAGTACGTCATGCGATTATTGATTTCACTGGCCGTTCTGCTAACAGCCGTGATGATTGCCTGCGGTACGGGTACCGAGGCGGCGCCCGAGCAGGGCACGCCTATGCCGGCTTCCTACCTTGACGGCGACATCACCGTGGAACTGCGTGCGCCTGGAGAGGTGTCACAGGGAGATCGGATAACCGGGCTGGACGTCATCATTGCCAATGAAAGCGATGAGCTATTCACGTTCTTCTACAGCGGCAACGTACTGGACTTCGAGGTGCTGAACGGCGATGGCGACATCATCTGGCGGCAACTTGGAGGTTACGACGAGCCGCTGGGAACGTTCAATCTTCTACCTGGGCAATCCGATGCAGTCAGCGAGTTGAACTGGGCGAGCCAGGGCATGTGGGACCTGCGAGACGAAGAGGGCTTTCCGGTGGAACCAGGCGAGTACCAGGTGAGGGGCCTTGTCACCGTGTGGCTCCAGGAGCCTGCTGATGGTGGAGAAAGGGATCAACTGGTAACGGCCGCCCACACGCTTACGGTGCAGGAGACGCCACTGCAATCGAGCCGCACTAGCTGGTGATTATGCCGTGACGCGCCAATCAGAAGGCAATGGGATGGTACGTGCTGGCTGTGGATGTGCCTGAGGAGCGGTTATCAGGTTGTGTTCACCTTGCCTCAAACCGGTGACTTCTCACGGTTGGATTTCCAGTCCGATCCGTACGGGCACCTTAATGATGCTTCCCCACGGTAATCGTGCGCATCTTGATGATTCAAGACTAGACCGAATCATGCTGGTCAGCGAGTAGACAATGGCGGATGAATGAAACTCCCCGCAGCCAACAGCATGCAGGTCAGGATGCTTGGCGTCGTCCTCGCAGGCGTGGTCCTGCTGGCCGGCATCGCATGGTGGAACTCTTCGCGTGCTGTCGAGCCGAGCGATCGAAGCATTGTCGTGCTCGCCCACCAGGGGGAGGCCGCGCCTGGCATCGCAATGGACGAGGCCCAGGAAACCACAGGGCTGCTCGTGACGGAGACGGTCAGCGAGTTCCGTAACGCCATTGATGAGACCACTCTGGTGGTTGTCTTCAACCGTGATAACGCCGAAGACATTGGCCACGGCTGACTCCGGAGCCGGTACATGGACGGGATCGTGGTGGTGGGTGTGAACATTCCCCGCGGCGACCTCGCAGGCATCGTGGGCGGCGGTCTGAGCGGACCGGCTCCGGGCGACGGATCGCCATACCCGGAGCCTTACTTCTCCTCCCAGCGCACCGGATGTGAACCGCCCAGTACACGCACGAACTGCTCAGCGGGGTCCCTATCGGCCCCCATTACCGGGTTCGACGGCTTCATGCAGGTGGTATGGCACCTGTCTACGCAGGCCAGCCGCGCGTAGGCCGAAATGCCGGGGACCGGCGGGACGGCAGGCGCGCCCCTTACCTCTGCACGCGGCCGCTCACATCGCCCCCTGCCACGGCCATCACCTCTTTGACCGTCACCAGGTTGAAGTCACCGTGAAAGGTGTGTGACAGGGCGGAGGACGCCACAGCGAAGTCGAGCGTCTGGCGGCTGCTCCACCCATCCTGCAGGCTGCCGTAGATCAAAGCAGCGCAGAAGGCGTCGCCGCCGCCCACCCGGTCCACGATCCGCACTGGCCCCTGCATCGTTCAATGACACGACGCGCAGGCAACAGACCGGGCTTATTAGACGTTCGGGGCTGCTGCGACTACCCCTGCTCCGCCTATTTCTGCGTGAAAGCGAGACCGGCAACAGGAGCGGATCGATCTGAAGCCGGGTTACTGAACCACCGTTATCTCAGCAGGCGTCGGATCCGCGATTTCCTGTCTGTCGCATGTAAAAGTATCGGGGTTGTCCGGATCTGGGCACACCATCACTATCCCGATGATTTGGTAAACACCCGGCTGCACCGGCTTATTGTCGTCGTCTGTGAGATCCCAGTGGGCCGAAACATTGGCCGTGTCGCCGCCTTCGAATTCGGTCTTGTTCAAGACACTGCCAGTGGGAGGAAGAGGAAAGACGTAGAAGTCTGACCTCCACACTCTGGAACCCGACATGTCCAACACCTCGACTTCGAACCACCAGCGTCCTATTCTGACCACATCGGCTGTTTTATTGGCGACGGTGACTGAGACTCGTAGTGTCGACCCCGAGTCAACCTCCAACGATTCAGGGCTGGTTTCAACCGAGAACGAATCAGCGGGATTGGCACTCCCACACGCGACTGCCGCCACGCCGAGAACCAGCATGGATACCGATGCCAGGAAACGTCTCACTGCCACCGTTCCTCCTTCACATTTGCAAGGGTTGCCGCAATACGGCCTGGGGACGTCTTTTGTCCCACGGCCGCCATTCACTGCTGGTTGCTTCTTCGCGTCGTCAGGCGAAATGAGGTCAGCCTAGTTTGCCGATGGCGCTTCCGGAACCTCTTCGATTGGCAGCGCCTCATCGCTGTAGGTTGCGCCGATCACTAAGCCGGACACGGAATCGACCAGAACCACGGCGTAACCCTCGCCCGTGGCGTCCGCCGGCTCGCCGGTGGCCGGGACGGCCCACACCACGGCATCAGGGTGTGGAAGAGGGTCGTACAGGGCATCGTCCAGTGAGAACTCATTCGTGAAGTCGCCGATGGTCACGAGCCGCGCTTCACCGGCGGTCGCCGTGGAGAATCGCGGGTCCTCTCCGTCTGGCTCTACTAGCCACGATTCTGCTTCCGCTGCGGCCTCTTTTGCACCGTCCGGCGGCAACAGTTGCCATAGGGCGAACGGAGCAAGTTCCCGGGGCGGCGTGGTATCCCACAGGGCGGTGTAGACGTTCCTGATGGGCTCCGGCTCTGATCCCCGCACCAGCACCATGACATTGTCCACGGTGAAGACAGTAGGATAATTCTCTGCCGGAAAGCTTGTTGCGTTGAGGTCGAAAGCCTCGAAGATTTCCTGTTCAGACATCGCTACGTAGCAGGTGTAGACCCAGACGCTGTCATAGCCTTCGACGCTGATTTGCGTGACAGTGGCGCCCTCTGTCGGAGTGCCAAACCGGGCGCAGTTGGGAAGCTGAACCGGCTGCTCCTCCTCCAGGACTGTCACCTCAAGCCCGGCGTCCCGCAGCCATTGGATGCCATCCGCACCGGTGTATTCGCCCCGTTCGGCAGTGGCGGTTGGCGTTGGATCTGGAGTGGGCGACGCTTCAGTAGTTGGTGACGGTTCAGTAGTCGCCGTCGGCTCGGGTTCGTTCGTTGTGCATGCCGTAAGCAATAAGCTCGCAAGGATGCCCAGGATTAAAAGTCTTACCCTCACTGCATCAACCCTTCTCTTTACACCGCGCCCACGCTAATACGTTCGCCTGCGGCCTCAGGATGCGCGCTGTGAGCACGTGGGGAAGCGACCTCCCAATTTTACAGACGAGGTGCAACACCTGATGCTAACGAATAAAAATACGGCGTCCACCTTCTTCATAATCCTGTCACTGCTCGGCAGACCTAAATTTCCTCGAATTAGCTAACCAAGCTTGGCCTATCGACTCCGTTTGATTTAAAATGCAGAGTTACGGCTTACAGATCCATTTGACGCCAACTTGCGCGCGTTCTTATACTCCCAGTACCACCTCTCTTTACTTGGGCGTCTTTGAACAACCTTATTGAGGGATGGTTGGATGGGAGTCTTGGTCAGGGCATAGCCACCCTGACCAAGGGACGCTCGAAGTGAAGCTATTTGAACGGAGAGGAACCCTAGACCTTGACCAATGCCAACAGGTCTAGGGTTGACTGGAGCTAGCAACTCCCGACGGTCTGGCCAACCGTCGCTCCCCCGCAATTGTGCAGGCAGTTTCCGGCGCGCTAACTCAAGGCACTGGCAAAACTAGAGATTAGCCCGGAGGCTGCCTGCTCCCATAAGTGGCATCGCGTATATGGCAGCAGTCCCAGTGGGAGAATTGTCAACAATTATGCCAAATTTGTCAATAGATGTCACAAAATGCCTTCAAATGGCACCAGAAGTAATTTTAGAGATTTAGTGGCATCTGAAGTGAAGGGTTGCTGTTGCTACGAGCAGGTAGCAGGTTGACAAAAACGTCACCTTTTGTTGCATTTATGTCCACCGTGAGTCCAGATTCACCTCGCAGGTTTGGGATCTCTACCACATTAGTATTGGCACGTGTCGCTACAGCCACGCGCCGACCCGCACCCCTTACCTCTGCACGCGGCCGCTCACATCGCCGCCTGCCACCGCCATCACCTCTTTGACCGTCACCAGGTTGAAGTCACCGTGGAAGGTGTGCGACAGCGCCGAGGACGCCACTGCAAAGTCGAGCGTCTGCCGGCTGCTCCACCCATCCTGCAGGCTGCCGTAGATCAAAGCAGCGCAGAAGGCGTCGCCGCCGCCCACCCGGTCCACTATCCGCACGGGGTACTTGTGTCCCACCAGGACTTCATTGCCGTCAAAGTACACGGCCGACCAGTCATTGTCGTCCGCCGAGTGGCTCTCCCGCAGTGTGATCGCCACCTTCTTGAAGCCGAACTGGTCTACCAGCTTATTCACAACGTCCTTGTAGGCCTCCACGTCCAACTCGCCGCTGGACACGTCCTGCCCGGCGGCCGCCACGCCAAGCGACATCTCGGCGTCCTCTTCGTTGCCAATCGAGATGTCCGCCAGCTTGGCCAGCGGCTTCATCCTGGCCTGCGCCTGCTCCGGGCTCCACAGGTTCTTGCGGTAGTTCATGTCCACGCTCACCGTGAGGCCCAGCGCCCGGGCCGCCTTCGCAGCCTCCTCGCAGCACTGTGCAGCGCTCTCCGATAGGGCAGGCGTGATACCGGTGAAGTGGAACCAGTCCTTGCCCTGGAAGATCTCCTCCCAGTCGATGGCGCCCGGCTTCAGCTCTGCAATGGACGCGCCGGCTCTGTCGTAGACGACCTTCGATGCCCGCATCGAAGCGCCGGACTCAAGGAAATAGATGCCCAGGCGGTTGCCCTGCCGCAGGATGCGGGAGGTGTCCACGCCCCACTGCCTTATGTAGTTCACGCACGCCTGGCCGATGTCGTTGTCCGGTATGGCGGTGACGAACGTGGCGTCTACGCCAAAATGGGCCAGCGATACAGCGACGTTGCACTCGCCGCCGCCATAGGTGGCCTCGAACTCTCGTGCCTGCGTGAAACGCTCCCGCCTGAATGTGGCGAGCCGCAGCATCACTTCTCCAAAGGTGACTACTTTGCCGGGCATCGTGTGTTCCTGCTCTTCCTGCGCTTGTCTCTCACGACGCCCCGCCAGGGCTTCCCGAGAGGCCTGTGTGGATCATTTTGACGGTCGGCCTACCGTCCTCGTATGTCGCGGATCAGCGCCACCACTTCACGGCTTCGCTGCTCCAGCGTGGCCCAGTCGTTGTTCTTCACCACGTCGCTGGACACCAGCTTTGAGCCCATGCCCACGGCAACCACACCGGCATCGAACCACGGCGTGAGCGACTCACGGGTGATGTCCACGCCGCCGGTGGGCATGATGGACGACCACGGCATGGGAGCAAGCACGTCCCGCACGAAGCCCGGCCCGCCGACGGCCGAGCCGGGGAATACCTTCACAACTTCGCAGCCCAACTCCTCGGCGTACGAGACCTCCGTGGCAGTGCCGCAGCCGGGGAAGTATGCCACCTTGCGGCGGTTGCACACCTTCGCCACGTCCGGGTTGGTGACCGGGCCGACTATGAAATTCGCGCCGTTGCTGATGTACAGCGAGGCCGTGCCCGCGTCCAGCACGGAGCCTGCGCCCACAATGGCGTCTGGCAGTTCGGCGGCGCAGTACTTCTCAAGCCCTGCGAAGACCTCCCAGGCGAAGTCGCCCCGGTTGGTGAACTCAAGGACGCGTATGCCGCCGGCCACGCAGGCCCGGGCGATTCCCTTCGCTTTTTCGAGGTCGCCGTTGTAAAAGACCGGGACCACCCCGATCTCCTGTATGGCGTTGAGGGCGTCGAGCCGCCTGTGCCTGGCCAAGTCGTTTCCTCCGTATGGCTGGATGCCTGTAGAGCGGCGTCAGCCGCCGCCGTGTTTTCCATATCCTGACACTCGCCCCGCGCCCGGGGGCCGGGTCAAAGAATCCGGGTACATTCTTAACAGATTAGACCAGGCACATGGGTAACACTTCCCGGAAGACCGGGTTGTCTAGAATTTGGCCTCCTCCTCCTGTTCTATCTTCGAATCATCCAGGGCCATGTTGATGCCCGGAGCATCGGGGGCTGTTATGACGCCGTTCTGCGGCTTGAGCGGGTTCTTAAGGAAGAACTGGTGCACTTCATTCCACTTGACCAGGTACTCCTGGTAAGGCGTGTGGATGGGCGATTGGGTGACCGAGAAATGAATGCCCGCGGGCGTGGAGTGGCCGTGCGGGATGGTAATGAGGTCATGCACCGTGGCGTATGCGGCTATCTTCAGCACCTCTGACAGGCCGCCCGCCCAGTAGATGTCCGGCTGCAGGATGTCCAGCGCTCCGGCGTCCACGAACCGCTTGAAGCCCCATCGCGTGTACTCGTGCTCCGCGCCCGACAGCGGGATGCTGGTCTTGGCCTTGACCTTGACGTACGTGTCGATCCGGTCAGGCATGGCCACCTCTTCCAGCCACCGCGGGTGGTACTCCTCTATCTGCTCGCACATGCGGACGGCGTAGTTGAAATCCCAGCTCTGCCACACGTCCAGCATGATGTCATCATCGTCGCCCAGCGCCTCGCGGAGCGTGCGAACAAGCTCCACGTTCTTCCTCATGCCCTCCGGCCCGCTCATGGGTCCGTGGCGGAAGAACCACTTCTGCGCGCGGTAGCCCTGGGCCTGCGCCTCCAATGCCCGCTCGCGTACCTTGCCGGGATCCTCGACAGCATACCCGAGCATACTGGCGTAGGCCGGCACCTCAGTGCGGGTTGGCCCGCCGATTAGCCTGTACACCGGCTGCCCCAGCCACCGGCCCTTAAGGTCCCACAGCGCGCAGTCCACCACGCTCACAGCCATCATCGCCTCGCCCTGCCTGCCGTGCACCAGCGACCTGTGCATCTGGTCCCAGAGAAGCTCCGTGGCCCGCGGATCTTTGCCCATGATGACCGGCGTGATCTGTTTCGCGACGATGTAGGCAACGCTCTCAGGCGCCGGTCCGCCGATGCCGATCACACCATCGTCAGTCTCAACCTGGACGAAGTACGCCTCAACCTTGTAGTGGCTGTCATCCACCTGGTTGCCCCACGTGGCCGGGCCGCGCTGCCGGTTTTCCGGGTAGATGTCCATCGGCTGCGCCAGCCGGTCTTCCCAGAACCTGCCATCAGTCTCCATGGTCCCGGAAACCTTCCGCAGCTTCACATTGGTGATCTTCATGCCTGCATGTTCTCCTTGGTCCGAATCTCCGCTGCGGCCGACGGTGTCAGCGGCGCGGTGGCGAGAGTGTATCCCCGCCCGCCGGGATGGGCCAGTGCAAACGCCTTGGCAGGCCAAATGCCGCCCAACACAACCCCCACCGCGCAGCTTCACGCTAAAATCTCGCCGTGCCAGTCAACAAGAAGGTCAACTCTTTTGCCGAAGCTGTAGCCGACATCCCGGACGGTGCGTCCGTGATGATCGGCGGTTTCGGCGGCGCGGGCGGGCTTCCCACCCGGCTCATGCTCGCCCTGCGGGACCACGGGGCGCGCGGCCTCACTCTCATAGCCAACGTGGCGGGAATCTCGGCGCCAACGGGCTACGGCTGGCCCCACGGCATGGAGCCGATAGACCACAACGTGCTCATAGAAACCGGCCTGGTCCGCAAGATGATCTGCTCATTCCCGGTGCCCGGCTCTGTATCGTCGCCCAACGCCATAGAGCACGCATTCAACCGCGGCGAAGTCGAGGTGGAGATCGTGCCCCAGGGGACGCTCATAGAGAGAATCCGCTCGGCAGGCGCGGGCATCCCGGCCTTCTACACCCCCACGGGCGTCGGCACCCCGGCCGCCGAGGGCAAAGAGGTGCGTGAGTTCGGCGGCAGGCCGTACCTGCTGGAGTTGGCCCTTCCCGCCGACTATGCGCTGGTGCGGGCACACGAGGCTGACACGCTGGGCAACCTGCGCTACGTCGGCACGTCGCGCGCCTTCAACCCGGCAATGGCCACGGCCGCAGCGGTCACGATCGCCGAAGTGGACCACATCGTGGAGCCGGGCTGCATTGACCCTGAGCGCGTTGGCACGCCCGCCGTGTACGTCGACAGGGTTGTGGAGCGGGTTCCCGGAGATCCCCTGCCATGATCGATCCCGCACCCCGCCTCGACCGGCGCGCCATCGCCAGCCGCGTGGCGCAGGAACTACCCGATGGCGCAGTGGTAAACCTGGGCATCGGCATCCCCACCATGTGCTCTGACTTTGTGCCTGGGGGCGTCCAGATCATCTACCAGGCGGAAACCGGCATGCTGGGCTGCGGTCGCATAGCAGCCGACGGCGACGGCAACCCGGACATCATGAACGCCGGCGGGCAGTTCCTGGAGCCGGTGCCCGGCATGTCGTTCTTCGACTCGGTCGAAGCGTTCAACATGATCCGCGGCGGCCACATAGACATCACAGTGCTGGGCGCGCTCCAGGTGGCCGAGAACGGCGATCTTGCCAACTGGCTAATACCTTCACGCGGCATCGGGAGCATCGGCGGCGCAATGGACCTGGCTGTAGGCGCGAAAAAGGTCATCGTGGCCATGGAGCACACCGACCGCCGCGGCAACCCGAAGATAGTCGAGACCTGCGCCTACCCGCTCACCGGCGAGGCGTGCGTTACGCAGATAGTCACCGACATCGCGGTCATAGACGTCGCCCCCGGCGGCGGCCTCGTGCTGCGAGAAGTTGCGCCCGGCTGGAGCGCAGAAGCCGTGCAGGCCCTGACCGCGGCACGCCTCCAGGTGCCGTCGACCTTGCCCGCAATACACGGCCCCGGCGACCCCCCACGTGCCTGACCAGCGGAGCCGCTACCGCGATGTCGTCTCGACCGGAGCGGAGAGACCCGGTGCGGCGGGGTCTTGGGGGGGGGGGGGGGGGGGGGGGGGGGGGGGGGGGG
>JBBDMW010000038.1:0-15464 GCA_040878005.1 Dehalococcoidia bacterium | reverse complement strand
CCCCCCCCCCCCCCCCCAATCCAACCGCCAAACAGTCTTTCCCGCGCAGGCGGGAACCCAGTTCTGCCAACTCCCGACGGCCACTACGTCACGCTTGCCACCACGACATGGTAGGGGCGGCCCTGCGTGGCAGCCCTCCTGGGCAACCAACTCCAACCACCAGCGGAACACCCACCACCACAGTGTCATCCTGAAGCAAAGCGAAGGATCTCTCCTCGCGCATCCAAACCTCCAACTACCCACCACCATGTCGTCTCGACCGAACACCCGAGCCGCCACACTGTCCGAAGCGAAGCAAGTACAAACCAGAGACCCGGTGTGGACGGGAGGCACATGGCCGCCAGAGGCGGCCACACCGCCAACCCCACGCACCCTACCCAAAAATCACCCTCCATCACCCCTTGACAGACCGAACATATGTCCTATACATTGAAATAGAGGGGCAGGGGAAGCTCGCACCACGACCCCCAGCGCGCAGACATACTTATGCGCTGCCGGGCGTAACACTTATCATGGCCACATCACGCAACCCTCGCCTGTGGCACATTACCCTTAGTACAGCCAACATCCACTGTTAGCATTGAGCCAGTATGTTTGAATCACTCTCTGACAAACTCGGCGGCGTCTTCTCCCAGCTATCCGGCAAGGGGACGCTCTCCGATAAAGACATTGACACCGCGCTCCGGGAGGTGCGGCTGGCGCTGCTTGAGGCAGACGTCGACTTCAAGGTCGCCCGCTCCTTCGTGGCTGCGGTCAAAGAGCGCGCCATAGACCAGAAAGTCTTCTCGTCCCTGACCCCCGGCCAGACCGTGGTCAAGGTCGTCCAGGAAGAGCTCACGGAGATCCTGGGCGGTGAGGCTGTGGGCCTTGAGCGGTCCGAAAAGGCGCCCAGCATCGTAATGCTGGTGGGCCTCCAGGGCTCCGGCAAGACCACCACGGCGGCAAAGCTGGCGCTCAGGCTGCGCCGCGAAAAGCAGCCGGTCATGCTGGCCGCATGCGACCTCCAGCGCCCGGCGGCCATCGACCAGCTTGTGCAGCTTGGCAGGCAGTTGGACATCCCCGTGTACCACGAAGACCCGCACACCTCAACGCCGGTCAAAGTGGCGCAGAACGCGGTAAAGAAGGCCGCACAGGACAACATCCACTGGCTGATCCTGGACACCGCCGGCCGCCTGCACATTGATGATGACCTGATGGCCGAGCTTGAGGAGATCCGAGACACCACGCATCCAGTCGAGACGCTGCTCGTAGTGGACGCCATGACAGGCCAGGACGCCGTGCGCTCCGGTACGGAGTTCCACGAGCGCATCGGCATATCCGGCCTGATTCTCACGAAGATGGACGGCGACGCCCGCGGTGGTGCAGCCCTCTCCATGCGGTCTGTCACAGGCAGGCCGATCAAGTTCATTGGCATGGGTGAAAAGGCCGACGCCCTGGAGGAGTACCACCCGGACCGGCTCGCGTCGCGCATCCTCGGCATGGGTGACGTCGAGACGCTGATTGAGAAGGCACAGGGTCAGTTCGATGAAGAGCAATCGAAGATTCTTGAGCAAAAGCTCCGCAGGAACCAGTTCGACCTGAACGACATGCTCCAGCAGTTCCAGAGCCTCAAGAAGATGGGTCCCCTTGCAGACGTCCTTGGCATGGTTCCCGGTATGAATGCCCTCCGCGGCAAGATCAACCCGAAGGACCTGGACGAGCGCAAAATGGCGCAGGTTGAGGCGATTATCCTCTCGATGACGCCGGCTGAGCGGGCAAACCCGAAACTCATCAACGGCGGGCGTCGCAAGCGCATATCGGACGGCAGCGGCACGTCTCCCGCACAGGTAAACCAGCTGCTGAACCAGTTCACCCAGATGCAGAAAATGATGAAGAGCCTGTCGACCGGCAAGGGCCAGCGCCAGCTCATGGGAATGCTCAACAAGAACTAGCCCCGCTGGACGCGGGTACAGGAGAGATATGTCACAGCACGAAGAAGAGGTCCTGGATAGCCCCACCGAATGGGTGGCCGATCATGTCCGTGAGTACATCGAGACTGACGGCGAGCGCGGCCACGAGTGGAGAGGCGTCACCACCCTGCTGCTCACCACGCGCGGCCGGAAGTCCGGCAAGCTGCGCCGCACAGCGCTGATTTACGGCCAGGACGGGGACCGCTACGTCGTGGTCGCCTCCAAGGGCGGCGCGCCGAACCACCCATCGTGGTACCTGAATCTTGTTGACGAGCCGCGTGTCGAAGTCCAGGTTGGCGCAGAACGATTCACCGGCCGCGCCCGCACGGCGACCCCTGATGAGAAACCAGCGCTGTGGCGCAAAATGGCGTCCCTCTTCCCGAATTACGAAAGCTACCAGGAGAAGACTGACAGGGAGATCCCTGTGGTGATAATAGAGCGCGAGTGACACAGGCAGCGGATCATGCCGCCTGCCATCCCACCCCACTTTCGTCACCCCCTCGGAGGCGGGAACACAGTCCTCACTGTAGACCCACGCACCACTCTGCCACGCCTGCAGTGCCTGTGCAGTTCATGATGTCGGCTGTCATACAAAAGTGTTGTGAACGGCCAGTGCGTCCCGGGGTAGGTTGAGGTCTGGGGAGGACGCGTATGGCGCCCGGTGACTTCTCACCACAGCCAGGGTATGACACAGCGACCGGAAACTGCCGCTGTCCAGCCGGGGCGGGGCCGGCAAAGTGGATCAGCGCCGCAGTTCTGCACGTCTGCGCGGCCGCGACATGATAGCCAGCAGCCTGCTGGCCCTGGCCCGTAGGTTCCCGGTCTCCCCGTGGCCGCTTGCGGCCCTGACAATGGTGGTAATGATTCTTGCCGCCGTGGGTGTCCTGCCGCGGTGGCCGGGACTCATCCACATGGTGGCGTTGCCACCGATGGCTGAGTTCACAGACCTGCGGATACTGGTCACCCGTGCGCCCAGTTATCCCATCTTCATCATTGGCCTCGTGCTATCGGTAGCCGTCCGAATCACCGTGCTGGCATTGCTGCTCGGTGGACTGGACAGGGCACGGATCAGCCTCGCCATCCGTTTTTATCTCGTGGCTCTGCCGCTGGGGCTGCTTGCGGCCACCTTCCTGTACGCGGCAGGCGCCACACTCTTTTACGCACTATTCTGGGTGGGGCTTCTCGGTGTGGTCGTATTTTTCATCGCGCTCGCGGCCCTGCCGTGGATGAGAGATGCAGGGTTCCTGCCAAAGAGCTTGATTTCAGTGAAAAGCGGCCTCCGCGCAGGCACAGTCGTCGCATACCTTGGCCTGCTGATCATACTGGGAGGAGTTGCCGATCTGGCTGGACCCGTAGGCACCGTGCTCCTTGTGCCGGTTTCCGCGGCGCTCACGTTTGTGGCGGCCAATGCCCTGGTGGCAAATCCGGGGCTGCGCGTCCCACGACGGATCGTCGCCACCGGGACTCTTGCCGCCTTTGTGGCGCTGGCAGCTGTCCTTCTCACCGGTGCGTCAGAATCACCAGATGCGTCGCCAACTGCAGAAACACGCCCCGACTCGCTGCTGATAATGTCCGGCGTAGATTCAAGCTCCGGCCAGGGAGTCATATTCTCGACCAACCCGCATCTCCTGGGCTTCACCTGCGAACAGACCTACTACTACTCCTATGCCGGGCCGGGCGATGGTGTGCCGCAAGAGAGCGGCTTCTGCCCCATTCGCACGGGTGCGCCGTACTTCCCTGGGGACACGCTCCGCCCATC
The DNA here is from genome assembly GCA_040878005.1 of Dehalococcoidia bacterium. Classification (GTDB taxonomy): domain Bacteria; phylum Chloroflexota; class Dehalococcoidia; order Lucifugimonadales; family Lucifugimonadaceae; genus JBBDMW01. Next base: position 11,756 of record JBBDMW010000038.1, on the reverse strand, counting down.
GGACGAGCTCGTGGAATTCCTGCTTCAACAGGCCGCCGAACTGCCGGAGCCAGTGGTGGTCGCAGGTCACTCGCAGGCCGCGTGGATCATGTGGAAAGCCCTGGCTGAGAACGATCCACACGGCATATCCGCCCTGGTGCTGGTCGGGACCTTTCCGGCAAATCCAGTCGGCTATCCGCCGGATCTCGATCACGGCCCTGGGCGCGTTGGGGCTGAAGTTGCCTATCTTTTGTCCAACCTCCCAAGGCCCGGAGGAACGACCGCTTTCGATCCCGCTGCGCCACTGGCGCGTGAGTTCCTGGCTGATGCGGGCGCCATTGAGAGGCTGATGTCGCGCCCGTTGCCGGCAGACGTGAGGGTTCTCAGCATAACGAGCGTGTCCGACCTCCCGTTGATGCCCGACGGATGGCGGGTTGACGAAGCGGAGGATGCCTGCCCAATGGCGTTGATACATCCCCACATCCCATGGGCAGAGGAGTATCACACTGCCATCGATCGGTTCCTGGACGGTGAGCCAATGCCTCGCTGCGCCGCATGGAAAACGGCCATCGGAGTTCTCACTCGTCCATTTGCGGTCCCCCCGTACGACGCCTGACATTCTGGCCATGCAACCCTATGCCAGAACCCTTCTTAACTACGACATGGAGGTTAGCTGGCCTGTGCCGCCACCCCGGTGCTGCTCGCTCTCTAAGCCGGCTCGACAAGATAGCGCCGTTTGCCTTTGACAAATCTATTTGACATCACTATTCGTGCCAAGTAAACTTGTCGCGACATGGGCAGGCCGACTCCGGAACTACATAACAGCCTTGCTGACACACGCAGGGCGTTCGGATTGACACAGGGAGAGCTTGCCCGGGCGGTGAGCGTCAGCCGCCAGACCATTAGCTCCATTGAACAAGGGAACTACAACCCTTCGGCTTCCCTGGCCCTGAAGTTGTCGGTCCTGCTGGGTGTGCCAATGGAGAGCCTGTTCTCCTTGCCTGATACAGCACTGGCTGAACTGAAGCAACACCAGGTGCAATTGCAGGCATCACGAAAGGAGGAATTCACCCAATGAGTATGTTCAGAAACCTTCACCGGCATTGGAACCAGTGGCGGGAGGCGGAGAAGCGTGAGGAAGATGAGCGGGAGCGCCTGGCCCGGCTCTTGGCGTACCGTGACGCATTTGTTGCCCTTGTTCTAATCCTGGTCGTGTACCTGTTCGCCCAGCCCTTCCTCGCCAGCCAGGTCCAGGACGACCGGGCGGTTCCTGCGATCCTCGCGCTCTTCCCCGTTGCGGCCCTCGCTGTGGCCGGAGTGGTCTGGAACATTTCCTGGCGCCTCAGGAGTGGCGGCGTGGAAACAGGAGTGGCGGCGTTCAAGGCCGTCAAGACCGCCGCAGGGCTTGCGGTTGGCTACGTCGTCATCGCATTGATCTCCTGGAGCGGAATCACGCCCATGAGGATCGAGCCCTCGTCGTTCCTTTGGGCCTCTATCATTGGCATAGCCGTGGCTACAGCCGTGGTGCTGTTCTTTAACAGCAGAACGGGCCCGCCTGGAGACTAAGACTCTCCTGTATGGATCGTCGCGTTGAATAATATCCACGGCGAGGGTCTGCCTCAGCATGGATGGACCGCAGGGGAACGGCATGGTCCATTGGCCGGTGGCAAAGCCGGTGATGCAGGCCATGGGCGCGTCAGAATCAAGGGCTCACTTCAAAGCGATGAGAATGCGCACCATCGTCGTTGCTTTGGGCTTGGTGAAGCTTGCCAGGCTCCACGAATCCACGCCGGGCCATCGGTGCGCATGCAGGCATCCGCTTCGCCCGTCGCTGAGCCACTACATTGTTCAAAGCAGAGCAAGAACAAAACACCAGCCAACCGCTTTGAAATGCTCCTCTCAGCCGGTAACCTGCCTGGACCGGGCAGCCGGTACTAACCCTGTTCAGCGGATGAAGGAGATCCCTTGATAGCCCAACTGCGCACATACACACTCAACAAGGGCATGGTTGAGTCCTGGCTCGAACTGTTCGAGGAGAAAATCGTGCCGCTCCTCAAGGATCACGGCATCGGCATTCACAGCGCATGGCTCAACGAGGAGCGGACGAAGTTCATCTGGATCCGCACGTTTGAGGACCAGGCTGACCTGGAGCGTAAGGAAGCCGCCATGTACGGCTCAGAGTGGTGGACGAAGAACGTCGACCACGTCCGCAGTCACTTCGCACACAGAGACATCAAGGTCATCACTCCGTTCCTGCCTGGCGGAGCATAGGCCGCAATGTCATCACCGGTCAGGAAGGCAGCACACTGCCGTTGACCTCGGGGTAGCCGCGCAGGAACTCAGCCGAGTCGACGGGCCGCCTCCCCTCCAGCTGAACCCGCAGCAGTTCCAGCGCACCGTCCCCGGCGGATACAAACATCCGGCCGTTATGGACCGTCACCCGCCCCGGCTGCCCGCCGGGCGCTGCGTCGCCCACTGCCACCTGCGCCTCCAGCACCTTGAGGCCTTTGCCTTTCCAACTCGTATGCGTGCCGGGCCAGGGATCATGTGCCCGCACCATCCGCTCCAGGTGTTCTGCCGGCCGCCGCCAGTCCAGTGCGCCATCCTCCCGGCTCAGCAGCCGGGTTACCGTGGCCTGTGAATCATCCTGCTCCCGCGGGCGAACGGTTCCGGCCTCCAGACCATCCAGGGCACCGGGCAGCATCTCTACGCCCATCTCGAAGAGCCTGCGCGTCAGGTCGCCCGTAGTCTCATCGCCGCGCAGTGGCACCGGCTCCGACTGCAACAGGATCGGCCCGGTGTCCATCCCTTCGTCCAGCAGCATGATGGTCACACCCGTGGCCTTCGCTCCGTCCAGGATCGCCGATGCCACAGGGCTGGGGCCGCGATAGCGCGGCAGCATGGACGGATGCACATTCAGCACCCCCAACCTCGGCATGGCCAGCACAGGCGGCGGGAGGATTCTGCCGTACGCCACTACCACGAACACATCTGCGCTGAGGCTTGCGAGTTCTGCCTGGACAGACTCATCTCTCAGTGACTTCGGCGTCCTCGTTGGGATTCCGAGGCCGACTGCCGCCTGCCTCACCGGCGTCGGTACTGGCTCCCTGGCCCTGCCGGCTGGCCGGTCAGGCTGCGTATATACGCAAGCGATCTCGTGGCCGCCCTCTTGCAGCACTCGCAGCGACGGCGCGGCATCTATGGGCGACCCGAAAAACACAATTCTCATCGATACCTCATCTCTGGCTGTGCCTGTATTCTCCACGATCGCAAACGACTGCGACAGCCGCCCGGGACGATGCCCACAGCGACCGTCCACCGGTTGGCTTCGACGGTTCGGTTCATGTGCCAACAAGGGCCAGCCGACCTGCTCCCAGGGGCATGTGTCACGCCTGTGTCGCGGCTCAAAAAGCTGGGAAACAGGGCTTGCCTCCCGCCGCGAACGCACGTTCTCTCAAACGTGATTGTTCCGTTATTCACAAAGTCTCGGCAAAAATACCCCCATTTTCCGATGTTTCAGCGGCTCGAAAGGGGTTGCGTGCCATAACGTCTCTCATGGTAGTGTGACGGCCTACCCGGAGCCTTCTGGACGTACCCCCGAACGGACAGGTCCTCCCGGAATCCAATCCCTTTTCGATTTGCTGTTTTTCAAGCGCGGCTCAGGCCGGGCCGGGAAACCCTTTGTCTCTGCGAGGGACGACTGCTGAGTAACGAAATCGCCCAACAGGTCTGGTCGGCAGCCCTGGGGCAGCTACAACTTGAAATACCTAGACCCAACTTTGAAACATGGCTCAGGAACACCCGGGCCGTAAGCCTTTCTGGTGGCACTCTCGTCGTCTCCACGCCGAGCGCGTTTGCCGCCGAGATGCTTGAGCGCCGCCTGTCCTCCACCATTTCACGCGTCGTGGAGCGGGTGGCCCGCAAGTCGTTGGACATTGAGTTCCACGTCAACGGATCACCACAGCCCGCACATGCCAGCCATGATGCAGAGCCGGATGAGTCCGATTCTCCGGGTCCCGCTGATGCCATGGAGCACGGGATGTACCGGCTCAAGCCGGGGCTGACGTTTGAGACCTTTGTCGTCGGCCAGTCGAACCTGCTCGCCCACGCGGCTGCCTCAAAGGTCGCAGAAGAGCCCGGTCGCGTGTACAACCCTCTCTACTTATACTCCGACGTTGGGCTCGGCAAGACCCACCTCCTGCACGCCATCGGTCATCGCCTTATAGCCGCGGGCCTCAGGGTCATATACGTGAGCAGCGAGCGCTTCACGAATGAGTACATCAAGGCCATTCGCGAAGGCAGCACCGAGCAGTTCCGTGAGCGGTACCGGGGAGCAGACGCCCTCCTGATCGACGACATTCAGTTCATTGCCTCCAAGGAGCAGACGCAGGAAGGCTTCTTCCACACGTTCAACGAACTGCACATGAACGGCAAACAGATCGTTGTGACTGGTGATGAGCCTGCCCGGAAGTCCATGCTGGAGGAGCGCATCCAGTCCCGGCTGGAAGGCGGCCTCGTGGTGGACATCCAGCCGCCTGACTACGAAACCCGGTACGCCATTCTCCAGAGCAAGGCCCAGCAGCTCACCGTAAGGCTTTCATCCACGGTGCTGGACATGCTGGCACGCCGCACCCAGGCCAACGTGCGTGAACTTGAGGGATGCCTGAACCGAATCGTCGCGTATGCCCAACTCACAGACAGCCCGGTCACGCCTGAGCTGGCCTCGCAGGCGCTTCGCAGCCTTCTATCACAGAGTCCCAGCGCGGCAGCAGATCCTGACGCCGTCATGGCCGCGGTGGCATCCCAGTCAGGGATCACTGCAGAGGCGCTACAGGGCAGGAAGCGCGACAAGAAGACCGCCATGGCACGGCGCATGGCCATGTATCTGTTGCGGGAAGAAAGCAGGCTGCCTTCCACACGTGTGGGAGAGATCCTCGGCGGCAAGGACCATTCGACTGTCCTGTATGCGCAGAAGAAGTTCGAAGAGCAATTGGAGATTGATGCCATGCTCCGGCAGGAGCTTGCATCGGTCCGGCAGGCACTGTCGTCGTCCCGCGCCGTCTCGTGACCCTCTAAGGAGGGTCTGAAAGCCTACAAATTCGCCTAGGCGCACGAAAAACTTACTGTGCACCTTGAGCCTGCGCGAGTGCCCATATTGTGGATAACGTGGCGCTTTCCTGTGGATAAGTGTGGGCATCTGTGGAAACAGTGTTAACCAAATATTTACTTTGCACCGCCTTCCAGGAGACTTTCCACACCACTTGGGTAGGTACCCACATCCATCCACTGCCACTACCTGTAACACCACATGCTATCCACATGGCCTCTATACTCGATTCAAGAACGATATCCACTTGTCCACAGCCCTTATTACATAAGACTGTTGGAGAAGTTCCACCACTTGTCCATTGGTTGTTTTCCACATGATCGACTCAACAGTCATAGAAGTCCGGGCAGGTAACGGTGGTAATGGGATCGTGGGGTTCCGCCGGGAGGCCATGCTGCCAAAGGGCGGACCTGCCGGTGGTAATGGCGGACATGGTGGATCAGCGACCCTGGTCGCAGACCCTTCCATGAACACCCTCCTTAAGTTCAAGTGGAACCGTGTGTACAAGGCAGGCGACGGCCAACGGGGCGGCTCGAACAACAGGCATGGGAGCGACGGCGAATCCATAGAGGTTCCTGTTCCCGTCGGCACTGAGGTATGGGAGCTTCCACTGGAAGGCCAGGCGAGGGATGGCGTACTGCTGGGCGACCTGGCAGCGCCCGGGCAGAAGATGGTAGTCGCCAGGGGCGGACGCGGCGGCGTGGGCAACGCTGCCTTCGTTTCATCCGTCAACCAGGAGCCGCTTCTTGCAGAGGCGGGAGAAGAAGGCGAGCGGCTTCGTCTCCGCCTGAATCTCAAGTTGCTGGCTGACATCGGCCTTGTGGGCATGCCGAACGCCGGCAAGTCCAGCATCCTCGCAGCCATAAGCGCAGCCCGCCCAAAGGTTGCCGACTACCCATTCACCACCCTGGAGCCTGTCCTGGGCGTCGTGCAGCGCAACCTGGACGCCTTCGTGATCGTGGACATCCCCGGCCTCATCGAAGGCGCTCACCAGGGCGTGGGCCTGGGCGATGAGTTCCTGAAGCACGTGCAGCGAACGCGGGCGTTGGTGCACGTTGTGGATGGCATGGAGAGCAACGTCGCAGAGCGCATCAGGATGATCAATCACGAGCTTGAGGAATTCGATCCACGCCTCGCCGCCCGGCCGCAGATACTGGCAGTGAACAAGCTGGACACGCCAGAGGTCGCTGTCTTGAGAGAAGACATACAGGAGTCAATACACGAGGAGTTTGGCCCGGACCAGGAAGTCCTGTTCGTATCTGCCGCCACCCATGACGGCCTGGACGTGCTTATTGAGCGCATGTGGCAGGTCTTGGAGGCTGAGCCTGTCCAGGTTGAAGACGCCGATTTGTACGAAGAAGAGCTTCCCGTACTTAGGCCTGCGGGGGTCCAGGAGCCTGGGCCTGTCACCAAAGAGGCAGAGGACGTATTCAGGATCATCCACAAGCGCGCAGTCAGGCTGGCGCAGGGCAGCAATCTCGACGACTGGTCGGCTCGCGTGCAGTACCAGAATCGCCTTGGGCAGATGAAAGTAACCGACGCTCTCCAGCGCATGGGCGTAAAGCAGGGCGACACCGTGATGGTAGGTGACTGGGAGTTTGAGTGGGAGTGACCGGCGCCGATGACCACCCTGACCACCCTCCGGCGCAGCGCGTAGGCGTGTTCGGCGGAACGTTTGACCCGGTCCACAACGGCCACATAGCCGTGGCCCAACACGTTCTGCAAGCCATGGACCTGGACACAATGCTCATGGTCCCGGCCGGGGACCCATACATGCGCAGCGAAGGCCCGGTGGCTGACGCCGCACATCGCGTCGCCATGCTGGAGGCGGCAGTAGCTGATGCACCGGGACTGACCATATCAACAGTAGACGTGGACCGCCCAGGCCCCACCTACAGCATCGATACAATCGAAGACCTGAAAACCCACTTCGGCAGCGACACAGAGTACTTCCTGGTGGTCGGCGCAGACTCGCTGAATGCGCTGCCACGCTGGAAAGACGTCGACCGGCTGGTGAAAGAGTCCACGCTGGTGGTGGTTGGCAGGCCGGGCGCGGACAAGCGCGAAGCCATGCCGCCTGGTCACCCTGCCAAGAACGCCACGTTCATCAAGGGCCCAATGGTCGACGTCAGCGCCACGGAAATCCGGCGCAGGCTTGCGGCAGGCCAACCGGTGACAGGTATGATTCCGGAACCTGTCGAAGACTACATAAAGTCGCACGGCCTGTACGGTCCGGCGGCGGAGGATCAGGAATGACTACTGCGGCTGTAAGAATGGAGCGTGCGGCCCGCCTGCTGGAGCGCGCCCGGGAGCTGGACGCCCTGAAATTCGGCGACTTCACACTGTCGTCTGGCCAGAAGAGCACCTACTACTTCGACGGCCGCCTGCTCTCGCTCGATCCTGAAGGCGCAGACCTCATATCAAAGCTGTTCCTTGATGAAATAAAGCAGGCCGGCGCTAAGGCCGCCGGTGGCCCTGCCGTGGCCGCCGTGCCCATCGTCGGCGCACTGGCTCTGCGCAGCCACCAGGAAGGCGCGGGCATCACCGGCTTCTTCGTCAGGCCGGAAGCCAAGAAATACGGCGCAGGCAAGCAGATCGAAGGCCCTCTGAAGCCCGGAATGAAGGTGGCGGTCTTCGACGACAGCGTATCGACGGGCGGCAGCCTCCTCACGGCCATCGATGCTGTGCAGGAGTTCGGCTGCGAGGTCGTGCTGACACTGGCCCTTCTTGACCGCCAGCAGGGCGGCGGCGCAGAGTTGGCGCGCCGACGCCTTCCTTTCGTCACCTTCTGGGAAGCCAGCCTCGATGGAAACATACAGGTTAAAAGCGAATAGCCTTGCACTTTCCGCGTGCCTGGTCGTGGCAGCGGCCGCGCTGATCCTCGCGGCATGTTCCAGCGCGCCGCAATACGAAGTAGGCTCGTTCGAAGCCTACCGTGACGCCGAAGCGGCCATGGCAGATGTCACCTCGTGGCACGGCCGCATGACGTACCAGGTCAATGATGGCGGCGTGTTCAGCGCTGACATTCAGTGGGAGCGTGGCGTAACCAACACCATGACCAACGTTATGCACACCACTGGCAGGTTCAGGGCGGTCGTGACTGAATATGAGGACCTCAACGTGGAAACCGGCTGGCGTGAGCTTATCGCTATAGACCTCGCTGCCTGGCGTTTTGACGAGACCGGAGCACTGCTTCAGGAGAACCGCCAGACGCTCAGCCGTTATGGGCCGCCTTTCAGCCCCACCTACCTGGGGTCCATGAGCACGCACCCTTTCGCCGTCTCAACTACCCGTGAGCCGCCCTTCCCGCTCGTGACTGGCGAAGACACACTCGATGGCCATCCTGTCTGGGTCCTTGCCGCAGAGACAATAGAGGGCGACATGTTCATTGACAAGCAGACGCAACTGCTGGTCAGATCCGTGCGACCGGTCGGTGACGGCGTGCTCACCATGGAATGGTTCGACTACAACGAGCCAGTGGATATAGAGCCGCCGCCGGGCTTCGACTGGCCCTTGGGCTACCCCCGCCCCGGCTAACCCACCCTCACCAGACCGCCGAGTCGCCGTCGCGCCGTGGATCAGACCCTGCCATCAGCGCGCCCGACTCCGCGTGCACCTGTATCGCCCCCTCGCTGCCCGGCCCCTCCCACGGCCCGCTCGTCACCACCGGGTGACCCCTGCGCCGCAGGCCCTCGATCGTCTCCTCGCCCGCACGGTCCTCAATCAGAAGCTCATTGCGCTCAGCATGCGGATAGCCCGATCCTGTGCGGTCCTGGGCATGCGTCCAGCGAGGCGCTTCGATGGCCTCCGCCACGTTCAAGCCGTGGTCGAACACCGACGACACCACCTGGAAGTTCGTCTGCACCTGCGTATCTGCGCCAGGCGTGCCGCACACCAGCTCCAGCCGGCCGCCCTCGTCCACCGGCGCTGAAAACACCATCACCGGGTTCATCGTGTGCCGCACCCGCTGGCCCGGCCGCAGGTAGTCAATGTGATCTGGCTCCAGGTGCCAGTACGTCATGCGGTTGTTCAGCAGTATGCCTGTGTCGCCTGCGATGATGCACGACCCGAACATAGTCTGGATGCTCTGCAGCTCGCCCACCGCGTTGCCCCACCGGTCCACCACGCAGAAGTGAGTCGTATCGCTCTCGGCATGGCCCGCCACCGCGGCAGGCCTGTGGAACCACTTCGACTCGTCAGGCGGCGCGTCCTGGTGCCGCCACGGATCGCCCTCCCGCACGCCCGAAGCCGCGCGCTCCGGATCGATCAGCCTCACCCTCTCCGCCGCGTATTCCTTCGAAAGCAGCCCCTCCACCGGCACATCGATGAAGTCCGGGTCGGCCAGGTACACCTCGCGGTCTGCGAACGCCAGCTTCTTCGCCTCCACCATCACGTGCACAGCCTCTGCGGTGCCCAGTCCCAGCGACGCCGGGTCGAAGTGCTCGAAAAGGTTCAGCTCCTGCAACAGCACGTGCCCGCTGCTGTTTGGCGGCGCCTCGTACACTGTGCGGCCCCGGTACGTGGTGGAAATGGCCTCCTGCCAGCGCACCTTGTGGCGCTTGAAATCCTCCAGCGTCAGCAGGCCGCCCTGTTCCTCTGAGAACCGCACAATCGACCGTGCGATCTCCCCTTCGTAGAAGGCATCGCGCCCCTGCTCGGCGATCAGGCGGTACGTGCGCGCCAGGTCCGGGTTGCGCCGCACCTCGCCTGCCTTCAGCGGCCGGCCATTCGGTGCGAACACCGGCACGGAAGTCGGCGCAGAGTGCAGCACCGAGTACTCCGAAGCGAGCTGCTCCTGGAAGTTCGACACCGGCACGCCGTCCTCGCAAAGCTCCATCGCCGGCTCCAGGCACTCCGACAAAGAAAGCGTGCCAAAGCGCTGGTGGGCCGACAGCAATGCGTCCACTATTCCCGGCACAGACGTCGCCATCACGCTGTGCATCGGTATGCCGTCGCGGTACTTGTCGGGAGTGGCTGCCAGGGGCGCTGCGCCGGTGCCGTTCACCACGTCCAGCGACGGCCTGTCCTTCATGTGCACCATCACGAACCCGTCGCCGCCGATGCCCGATCCCTGCGGCTCTGCTGCGCCCAGCGCAAACCCAATGGCCACTGCAGCGTCCACAGCGTTCCCGCCGCGCTGGAGCGTCCGGATCCCCGCCATTGCCGCCAGCGGGTGGTTCGCCACCACTGCGCCCCTCTTGCCCATGCGCACAGGCCTGTGGGACTCGCTCTTCACTCCATGCGGCGAACCATTGGCAGACATCGCTTTCACTCCCTGCATAGCCCCGGCGGGCATCCTAAAAATCAGTACCGGCATCCGAGCCGCAGTTTACTACCACCAACACCAGCCCATACGCCCCCGATGGCCGGCCGACCGCCGTCCTCAACCACCAACAATTGGTAGGGGCGCAGCTTGCTGCGCCCTCCCGGCCACGCTCGCCTGATACCGTACCCGCGCAGCCTCCGTCTCTCCATTGCATGCAAACGCGCTTTCAATGTCCTTGACCAACGACCCGAAACGGGACCGTAGATCTATTCGGATACCCGGCTTCGACTACTCCGGAGCCGGGGCATACTTCGTCACGATTTGCACCTACCACAGGCAACCGTTATTCGGGGTGATCGTGACTGATCCGATGCCCGGAATGTCATTAAGTCATGCCGGGCGTATTGTCGAAGACCATTGGCGACAAATTACGGCCCATAGACCGTCCGTTGCACTTGACACCTTTGTCGTCATGCCCAATCACATTCATGGAATTGTGTGGTTGCTCCCGCAGACCACTGATGGACAACAGGCACAGGTAACGGAGGACCGTTCTGCGCCCGTCCCTGGGTCACTTGCGTCAGTCATCCGTTCATTCAAGGCAGGCGTAACCAGCGCGGTTCATCGCCTTGGCCTTCAGTACGGCCCAATCTGGCAGAGAAACTACTACGAAAGTGTCATCCGAAACGAACGTGAGTTGACAGCCGTCCGTAGATACATCATCGAAAACCCACTCAAGTGGACGTTTGATCCAGACAACCCCATTAACCGCCGTCACTCTTGACCACCAACCCTGCCAAAGATCACTACTCCCCTTATCTTCCTCCAGCGCATACTGGAGGCAACAGCGCGGCGCCCCCCGCCAGCACAAACCCAGCCGTGCCTCCCAGCCCCACCACAACCCGCACGGACGCACCAGCGCGTCCGTTAGTATCCGAACCTCCCCCTCCATAGAACCCAACCCCTTATAATCCCCACCTTCAACCGACATCCCAGAAAGCAGCGACATGCGATACCGTCACCTTGGAAACTCCGGCCTTGAAGTCTCAGAGATCGGCCTCGGCGCCAACAACTTCGGCAGCCGCATGGACGCCGGAGAAGCCAGGACAGTCATACACCACGCGTTGGACCTCGGTGTAAACCTCCTCGATACCGCCAACATCTACTCCCACGGCGCCTCGGAGGAGTACATCGAAGGCCGGGCCAGCGTCCACACTCGAGCCTTGACCGGATGACGCCAGACCAGTTCTACTTGGCGGCGCTGTCCCGGCAGAGGGCGCCTTGAGACATGCGGGGAGTCCACTTATAAGGACGGCTCAGACGGTCCAAATAACCGGAGCCACTTCTTCTAGATGACTTGAGCTTCCAGCCAACCGGCGCGTGTCCGATCAATCCCAGCCCTTG
>JBBDMW010000037.1:0-19325 GCA_040878005.1 Dehalococcoidia bacterium | reverse complement strand
GGAAGTTGGCGTCCTCGTTTCCAAAGGATGCGAGGTTGTGGAACTGCACGTCGTTCTGGTAGGCGCCCCACAGTACGCCGGAGCCGCTGTTGCGCCACGTGGTGAAGTCCACGATGTGGAACTGGCCGTCGTTTTGCCATCCGAAGAGGCCGTGCTCAGCCAGGGAGTGGGCCTCGTTTGCGACGAACGTGTGCCCGGACCCGCTCGCGCCGCCCTCGGGCCAGTCGAATCCGGAGTTCTCCCGGGAACTGCTGACTGATACCGCGACGTTCCCGATGAAGTGGTTTCCGCGTTCGGCATAGAAGGCCGACTGCCTGCGGTCGCTCCTGTCCAGCGACGCCATCTTCACGGCCAGGTTGTTGATGAACGTGTTGGCGGCCGGGGCTGGCCCAAGCGATCCCGCGTCGGTCGATTCAAGCCAGAAGCCTGTCCTCAGGCCGCGGTAGGCCACGTTCTCCTCTATCTCAACGCCCAGGGAGTTGTGGATCACCACCCACCTGTTCTCGGAATCCCAGATAGAGTTGCCCGTTATCTTCATGCCGATGGACGTGTCGCCCATCGTGTGCAGGTGTACCGGGTACCGTCCCATCACGTCCTTCGGGCCGAGCTTTGAGAAGAGCGTGTACGAGGGCGAGCCCTTCGCTCCCTCCATGTACATGGTGTGGGCGCGCCTGTCGCCCTTCGAGGTCACAACAACGTTCCTCGATAGGAGCGCCACCTCTCCACGTGCGTCACCCGAGCCCGAGTGGCTGTAGGAGAGGGGAGAGTCGAGGGTGATGCGCGTTGTGCCGCCGCCGTTGTCTGCGACGGACGCTATCTTCCTCTCCTCGTCCTCGGTGAAGAAGCTGGTCGTGCCCTGCTTGTTCTCAATGTTCCTGCCCGTGGCGGTGACGAGTATGTCTGAGCCGACGGGCCAGTCCCTGAGGTTCCCCTGTGCGATGACGGTTGAGGAGCCTGATGATGCGTCCCTGTCTAGCTTTGCCCATGCATGCTCAACCGGCGCACCGTGTGACTCCCACCTTCCGCCGGACATGACCCAGAGGCCTGTGTCAGACTCCCTGAAGTGATGCCCTCCGGCAAAGGAACCCGTTTGGACATCGAACCTTAAGGTTGCGGTGATGCCTGCGGGGACGGGCTCGGCAGGTGTGCCTGCGAGCAGTTCGCCGCCGTTGCTGACGATGATGTTCCCTGCCACCTCTAGCTCAGTGGAGCGTGACCTTGAGAAGTCGAGCGTCCCTTTCACCTCGAGCCTTGAGATGGTGGCGTTTGAATCGAATATGACGTTGTGTCCTGGTGATATCTCCACGTTCTGTCCCGGCTGCGGGACGCTTCCTGTGCTCCACGTGGATGCGCTGGACCAGTCCCCGCTGCGCACTGTGACCGGATCAGTGGCTGCTTCAGCTTGGCTGCTGGGAAATATCAACGGGGCTAGAGAAATGACGGATATCGTAATAAGAAAGGCTAATAACTGACTCCTGTGCTTCAGTAAGAAGGTATGCATATTTCCAATCCTGTAGGGGTGCTTGATCGCAGGGACTGCGATCATTTGGCGGTTGCCGAAGCGGAGCCGACGCGGCTGTCGTACCCGCTGACTCCACTATCCGGCTGGAGGGATTGGGAACACTTTTACGAGCGTGTGCGCTCAGGGTGTTTACGAAAGATGAAGATGAAGATGCTTATTAGCGACCTAATTAGACGCGGAAGCAGGATCGGTCGTGCGTCAGCGGACACATCACCTGCGGAGCGGCCTTGGCAGGCAGGGTTGAGTCGGCACTTGACGCAGCGTTAGGGAGCGCAGAGCGCACCGCGCTGCGCGATGGTTTCAGCACCGGCACGCGTCTCACAGGGAAGCTGCGCGGTCGCCCTACCCGGCTCCGCCTGGGCTCAGCCCGGGAGGTCCCTTGCGCTGAGCGCGCGGGTGCGCTGCCAGGTATACCTTGCGGGCCTGGGCTGACGACACATGCGTATAGATCTGGGTGGTGGCTGGGCTTTCGTGTCCCAGCAAGTCCTGCACAACGCGCAGGTCAGCCCCGCCGTCCAGCATGTGGGTGGCGAAGCTGTGCCTGATCGTGTGGGTGTGAAACTCTGGGTCAAGGTTCGCCACCAGCGCGTACCTCTTCACCAGGGCCTGGATGCTTCTCACCGATAGGCGGCCGCCGTATTGATTAAGGAAAAGCGCATTGCCGCCAGACCTGTTCACCCAGTGCGGCCGCACCTCTTTCAGATATCGCTCCAGCCAATGTGCCGCAGGCCTGCCAATCAGCGCGATACGCTGTTTCGAGCCTTTTCCGGTCACACGGACCTCACGGCTGTGTGCGTCCACACCCCCCAGGTCCAGGCTCTGCGCCTCGCTCACCCGCAGGCCCGCCGCGTAGAGGACTTCCAAAAGCGCCCGGTCACGGATTCCTGCCAAACGCGTGGTGTCGGGACCTGACAGGAACCGGTCTATCTCTTCGGCGGAAGCCACGCCGGGTAGGCGCCTATCCTGTTTCGGCGCAGTGACGAGATCGGTCTGGTTTTGCGTTGCAAGCGCATTGTCTCGGAGGTACCTGTAGAACGACCGCAACGCAGACAGCTTCCGGGCCATGCTGGCCTTGGCATAGCCAATCTCAAGAAGCCATGCCAGGTAAGCCCGAAGAAAGTGGCGGTCGGTCCGATCGAGGGTATCCACCTTCCTCATATCCAGGAACTCGAAGAAGGGGACCAGGTCGTTCAGGTAGTTGCGAACGGTGAGTGGAGCAAGTTGACGGTTCGCCCGCAGGTGGACCTCAAAGTCCCGTACCGTCTGTATCCATGGCGTCCCGTGGAGCGCGTACTCAAGCCCCAGGATTGGCAGCCGCTGTTTGTTCACAGCCAATGTCCCGGAGCACTGGCGGCAGGTACCAGTCCGGCGCTCCCCTGGGCTGGAGCAGCGTGAGCAGGGGTCAGGTAAGAGTGTTCAAACTCCAGGTCGGATAAACAGCATGGGCGGGACTTTACCCCGCCCACGCTCGAACGCTCATCAAGTTTTGTGAAAGCTCCGTCAGGGAGACGGAGCGAATCGACTATGCCTCCGCCGCGGCCAGTTCGCTTTCCTCCGCGGATGGCGGTGCTCCCTTGAACTCGCACTTTGTGCACTGGGCACGATTGCGGCCGCGGGATATCAGCAGTTCGCCGCATTCCGGGCACGGCTCCTTCAGGGGCCGCTGGCCCACGAGGAAGTCGCACTTCGGGTAGTTGGAGCAACCGTAGAACGTCCGCCCCTTTTGGTTTTTCTTCTCCAGCAGTTCGCCGTCTTCGCAGGCCGGGCAGTGAACACCTGTCGTGATGCGGATCGGTCTTGAATTGCGGCATTCTGGGAAGCCGCTGCAGGAAAGGAATTTCCCGTAGCGGCCGCTCCGTATGACCATGGGCCGTTCGCACTTCTCGCAGACCTCGTCAGTCTCTTCGACCAGTTGATTGCGGTCCACCCGTTCGGCATTCTTCTTCGCATGTTCAACTTGGATGTCGAACGGCGTATAGAACTCGCCAAGCATGGGCACCCACTCGATGTCGCCTTCTGCTATGGCATCCAGCTTCGATTCCATTTCCGCGGTGAACCCGGGGTCCATCACGTTTGGGAAGTTGGCGGTCAGGAGATCAGAAACCGCGATGCCCAGCCTGGTAGGCTTAAAGCGGCTCTTCTCCCGTGCCACGTAATCACGCTGCTCGATTGTGCCAACAATGGATGCGTAAGTGCTAGGCCGACCGATTCCCTTTTCTTCGAGAGATCGAATCAGCATGGCTTCCGTGAACCGTGGCGGAGGCTGGGTAAACTTCTGGTCAGAGTGAACCTCCACCAGTGCCAGCAAGTCCTTCTCGGACAATGGCGGAAGCTCCCTGGAATCGTCCTCGTCAGATTCGTCGTCGCGGCCCTCTATGTAGAGCGTGCGGAACCCCGGGAACTTCATTACTGATCCGGTGGCCCGAACCGTGTACTTCGGCGCTGAAGGTGCCTGCGCCGTGATGTCCGCAGTAGTGGAATCTACCACTGCATCGGTCATCTGGCTCGCTACCATGCGCTTCCATATCAGCTCATACACGCGGCGCTGGTTGGGATTAAGGTACGGAGCCACGGTCTCCGGCGTATTCAGCACAGATGTCGGCCTGATGGCTTCGTGAGCCTCCTGGGCATTGCGGCTCTTGGTCTTGTACGTCCGCGGCTTGTCCGCATACTCGGGACCGTACGTCTTCTTAATGAAGGCGTTGGCCTCGGCAAGGGCTGAATCTGACAGTGTCGTGGAGTCGGTCCTCATGTATGTAATGAGGCCAACCGCCTCGCCGTCCCCCAACTGCACGCCTTCGTAAAGCTCCTGCGCCAGCCGCATGGTCCGCTGCGCTCCGTACCGGTGGCGCCGCGCTGCTTCTTGTTGAAGCGTGCTTGTGGTGAACGGAGGTTGGGGCTTCTGCTTGACCTCACGCTGCTTTACATCCGCAACGGTGTACGACGCGGCACGGAGGTGCCCAGCGATCTCCGTCGCCTGCTTCTCATTGGACACCTTGAGGCGGCCCTTTTCGCCATCAATGGCATACAGGTTGGCCTTGAACTGGCGAGTCGATCCTTCATGGTCCTTGGAGAGATCAACTGCAATTGACCAGAACTCTTCCGGCTTGAATGCCTCAATTTCGCGTTCGCGATCAACAATCAGCCGGAGTGCCACCGACTGGACGCGCCCGGCTGACAGGCCTCGCCTAACTTTGCTCCACAGCACCGGGCTCAGACGGTATCCCACGATCCGGTCCAGGATTCGGCGCGCCTGCTGGGCATGGACCAACTGCATGTCTATGTCCCGTGGGTGGCCGAATGCCTCCTCGATGGCGGGCCTGGTGATCTCATGGAACACAACGCGCTTAAGCTCGGAGTTTCGGCTGAGATCTGCCGCCTCCACGAGATGCCAGGAAATTGCCTCGCCCTCGCGATCCGGGTCAGTGGCCAGATATACAGAGGCGGCGTTTCTTGCAGCCTTCTTTATGTCCCGGATCACGGAGTCTCGGCCTGACACGTCCACGTAGGTCGGCTGAAAGCCGTTCTCTACATCAACGCCCATATCCCGTTGCGGCAGATCACGCACGTGGCCCATCGATGCCTTGACGACGTAATCGTCACCCAGGAACCTGCCCACCGTACGAGCCTTGGCCGGTGACTCAACTATTACGAGATCTTTTTTTGAACCTTTAGCCAAATTAATTCTGGCTCCTGACTTTGCTATTGCCTGGCCTGACCACTGGCCGGTCAGGATCTGACGCGAACTGCATGGGTCCCACCTGCCTGACCACGCCCTTCAGCTCCAGCACTGTAAGGCCGGAGCTAACGATCGCCGCGGGCAGGCCCACAGCCCTGGTCACCTCATCGACGTGTGCTGGGCCTCCCGCATGGGCCAGGAAGTTCGCAATTCGTTCTTCTATATTTAATTCATCAGTGCTGGCGGGACTTTTGTCAACCGGTGAACCACCCACGGATGCTCCATTACTCGCCTCTGTCTCGTCATCCGGGTCATCCGCGGCGGTTTGGCTGATGACCGCTATGTTCAACTCTTCAATCACGTCCCTGTAGCTTACAACCAGCTTGGCGCCCTGTTGGATGAGCCAGTTGGGCCCCTCGCTGTTTGGAGACAGGGCAC
Organism: Dehalococcoidia bacterium; assembly: GCA_040878005.1. GTDB lineage: Bacteria > Chloroflexota > Dehalococcoidia > Lucifugimonadales > Lucifugimonadaceae > JBBDMW01. Next base: position 13,686 of record JBBDMW010000037.1, on the reverse strand, counting down.
TGCCCGGAACAGCAAACACTTCCCGGTTCTGGTCCAGCGCCCACTTCACCGTGAGGAGGGCGCCACTTTTCATATTTGCCTCTACGACCAGCACACCACTGCACAGTCCGCTTATGACCCTGTTCCTCCGTGGGAAGTGCTGCGCCTGGGGCCGCATGCCCAGCGGATACTCGGTGATGATTGCGCCGTTGCGCTCCACGATACGCTCTACGAGTTGGGTGTGCTCGGGAGGATAAATCCTATCGAGGCCACCTCCCATCACGGCCATCGTCCGTCCGCCTGACTCAAGCGCTGACTGGTGGGCGATTCCATCGATGCCGCGGGCCAGTCCGCTGATCACCGTCACGCCTGCAGCGGCAAGGTCATACGAAAGCCTCCGGGCCATCTCGCGGCCATACTGGGTCGCTCGCCTGGAGCCCACAACAGCCACCGAGCGGTCCTCACTGCCTGTGATGTCTCCCTTTATATAGATGACGCTCGGGGGGTCATAGATTTCGCGCAGTTGCGAAGGGTACCCGGGAGAACGCAGGTGGAGAGGCGTCACATGCTGCTTCTCCAGGCGTTCCATCTCAATGTCAGGGTCAATACCCTGTCGTTCCCGCACCACCTCCGCAACCGTGCGCCGATCCAGGCCGGCCGCGGCCAGTTCGCCGGGTCCGGCGACCCACGCCTCGGCCATGCTGCCGAAATGGGCTTCGAGCCGGCCGAACCGCACAGGGCCCAGCCCGGATATGCGATGAAACGCGACCCAGTACTTGAGATCTTCCATAGGTGCAGGATGATAAGGCACGTTGCCCGGTAGCGGGCTGGCAATGTCAGTCGGCTCATGCAGAGTTGTAGAGCCAGGGGCGCCAGCCAGAGAAGATTGTGGCGGAGAGGGCGGGATTCGAACCCGCGGTTCCGGTTACCCGGAACACGCGCTTTCCAGGCGCGCCTATTCAACCACTCTAGCACCTCTCCACGGACAGTCAGGGAAGCGCTCCGCCGATTAAAGACGCAGTCTGCGCGCCCTTAACTGGCGGAGAGGGCGGGATTCGAACCCGCGATACGTATACACGTATACCGGTTTTCGAGACCGGCGCTTTCAACCGCTCAGCCACCTCTCCCAACGTTCGGAAGTATAGCAAAGGGTTCGTGAAATACTCGTTTGGCCAACACAGATTTAGTGGGCGGCGCTCAGCCGGCGGCGGTACCTGTGTTCACCGGCTTGACACTTTCATCCGCGTATCCTTAGGATGAGGTTGACCGAATAGGTCGAGATGCAGCCATTAATAATGTTGCCGAACACATAAAGCCGCCCTCTGCGCCGCAATGCGTTGTGAGAGAGCGGCTTGTTTTGTTTCTGAGCGGCGTCACGGTACTGATGCATCAAGCATGAAGGGCAATCGTCTGGCGGAACGTTGGCGCTGGCTCCTGGTAAGGACTAAGACCTCGTGGGTTTGACTTGGGCCGGAGTGGTCCTGGCCGCTGGCAAAGGCGTCAGGATGCGTTCCAGGCTCCCAAAGACCCTCCACCAAGTTTGTGGCATCCCCATGCTGCAGCACGTTTCAATGGCCATGCGCGCGGCTGGTGTGGAGCGGCTGGTGGCTGTTGCCTCGCCTGCCCTGGCAGAGTCCCCACCGTTCATCTCTGCCGCCGGAGACGATGCTCTCATAGCGGTTCAGGAAGATCAGCGCGGCACTGCCGATGCTGTGCTGTCCGCTCGAGTTGCCGCCGGCGATGCTGCATCAATCGTCGTTGGGGCTGGGGATATGCCGCTGATCCGTGTCCAGACCATTCAGCGCATGATGTCGGAACACTTGGAAAGCAACGCCGCCATGACGGTGCTCACTGCACGTGATGTTCCTCTGAAAGGCATGGGGCGCGTCCGCAGGAACGGATCAGGCGAGCCTGTTGCCATAATCGAGGAAGCCGAGGCTGATGAAGAGACCCGCCAGATAGACGAGGTCAACACCAGTTGGTACTGCTTCGATGCAACCTGGCTCTGGAACGCCCTGCCCAAAGTGCGCGCCTCGCGGTCAGGTGAGCTATACCTGACTGACCTCTTGGCGCTGGCGTCATCGCAGGGACGATCGGCGGCGGTGAGGGTCGAGAGTCCTGAAGAGGCATTGGGCATCAACGACCGCGTTCAGCTATCCCGGGCAGAGCAGGCAATGCAAGACCGCATACGGCGCCACTGGATGTGTGAAGGTGTGACCATCCGGGACCCAGCCACCACGTATATAGATGCCGGCGTGTCAATTGGGCAGGACTCCGTGATTTTGCCAGGTACGCACCTTCGTGGCTCCACCACCGTTGGCGAAGACTGTGAAATCGGTCCCGGCAGCGTCCTGGCAGACTGCAGGGTTGGTGATGGAGCCCGTGTGATCTCTTCCTATATAGAAGGGGCGATAGTGGGAGCAGGCGTATCGGTGGGCCCATTCAGCCGGCTGCGTGCTGGCACCGAAGTTGCGGAAGGCGCTTACATTGGCAACTTTGCTGAGATAAAGAACAGCAGGGTCGGACCGGGCGTTCATGTGGGCCACTTCAGCTACGTGGGCGACGCTGACCTGGGCCGAAACGTGAATATAGGCGCAGGAACGGTGACCTGTAATTTTGACGGTAGGGATAAGCACCGGACCGTGATCGGGGAGGGGGCACTTATCGGGTCGGACACGATGCTTGTGGCGCCCGTTGAGGTGGGAAGGGATGCAAGGACCGGGGCAGGTTCAGTAGTGAACCGGGATGTGCCCGCGGGTGAGACAGTCGCCGGGGTTCCTGCGCGATCAATCAGAAAACGTATCGCAGGAGAAGGCGAGAAGGACCAATGAGTAACTCAGACGATCCTGATAGTAGACGAAGCGGCAGGTCCGGCATATTTCCGGTCCTGCCTGGGCCCACGCAGGAGGTGATCCAATGATCCCCGAGACGTGGGTCCCATGGGCCGCGGTTGGCATCGCCGCAGCGGTCCACCTGGTGGCCACGCTAACCTCGTTCGTGTACGGGAGCCGTTCGGGCATGATGGCCGCCGCCAAGCCGAATGGCAACCAGGATGAAGATGTCGCCCCCCGATATCTCGATCCCCGCGCAGTCGTTCTCATCCGCGGCTTCCAGGCCGCGTCTCTTGTGGCTGCAGCGCTGGGCATAGCGGGCGGTATGTCGACTCCCGGTGGGCTGGACGTGGATGGCCTTATCGTGGGCGGCATCGTCGCCATCCTTGGCCGCACCTTTCTTCACGCCATTGCCGCGTGGGTGGCACACCGCTACCGCAACTTCCTTCGCGTAGTCCTGGCGCCGTCAGCCTGGACATTCTCGGCCGTATCCAGCCTGCCCGGCACCGCATGGCTGGCGTCTGTCATTACGGGACGCAATTCCGATGACGATCGCGGAGAAGAAGTAAGCGCAGCCATCAAGGAAGGACTGGGCCTCCTGGAAGAGGCGCGGATACCTGCCGATGAAGAGGAACTGCGCATGATCCGCGGCATCCTCCGCATGGACACCGTTAAGGTCCGGGAAATTATGCGCCCACGGGTGGACGTGGTCGCGGCGCCGGTGGAATCCGAGCCTGGCGCAATTGCTGACCTCATGGCTGTGGGCGGGTACAGCAAAATCCCGGTCTATACGGACTCGCTCGACAATATCGAAGGCGTGGTTTACGCCCGTGACTTGCTCAATGCGATGGAAAAGGGCGAACCCCCGGAAGGACTCGCCAAGCGCCTGGCCCGCCCGGCCATCTTCGTGCCGGAGTCACAAAGCCTGGAGCGCCTGCTCCAGGAGTTCCAGCAACACCGCACCAGCATTGCCGTAGTGATAGATGAGTACGGCGGAGTCTCAGGCCTCGTCACCGTCACTGACCTCATAGAGGAGATCGTCGGCGAGCTTGAAGACGAGTTTGACGTTGATGAGCCTGAGCTCGAAAGGGTCAGCGAAACAGTGACCATTGCTGATGCCGGCCTGTCCATTGACGCGCTCAACCAGGCCCTTGGCATAGGCATAGAAGCGAACGGGTTCGACACCGTTGGAGGCCTCGTTTATCGCGAACTTGGAAAAATGCCCACGGCCGGAGACCGGGTGCAGGTGGATGGTATTGAAGTGACAGTGCAGTCCACCGTTGGCCGGCGTATACGACGGGTCCGTGTAGAGAAACGCCAGCCAGCCTCGGCCTGATCGCCGCCGCATTGTGCTGGCACGCCTTGGAATGATTTGCAGACGGCCAATCATTCCAAGGCGTGCCAATTATTGAGACCCCGTCATTTTAAGGAATGACCATCGCTGGCAAGCCGGTGTAATTCACTGGGAAATTCTCATGCCGTAGTTGACCTGTAAACTTTATATGGGCAACAAAAAAGACGGCCCCGGATTTAAACCCGGGGCCGTCTTTTTTTCAAAACTGCCAGGTGAGACCTGAATTAGTCGTTCGGGTCCTTGTCAGTCAGCAAAAAGCCACCACTGGCGAGCGAACCCATGTCACCGCTTGCCTCCACGGTGAACGGGCCATTCTCCAGTTCGAAGGAGTCAGGCAGGATGATGGTGGCGCGGAATCCGCCAGCGGCGTTGGCCTCAGCCTCGCCGAGCAGCACATCAAAGCCGCGAGGCCTGGACGTGATGCTGACGCGCTCGCCTTCATCAAAGCCGAACCCAAGGACATCCAGCGTGGTGTCTGTCAAACCCTTCAGTTCGACAGCCCCCGCCACAGTTCCAGACCCATCGTGAACAATCAGCGATGAAGCTGACCCGGCAGGTCCGGGAGGTCCCTCTGGGCCATCAGGTCCTTCTGGGCCTGGAGAGCCCGGAGGGCCTGGAGGACCCTGGGATCCTGGCTCACCCTGTGGACCTTGTTCACCGGGTGCGCCAGGGGCGCCTGCTTCGCCCTGTGCGCCTACCGGACCCTGATCGCCGGAGCATGAAATCGCTGCGACGAGGGCAACCATCGCAGAAATCAGGAAGAAGGCCTTTAACCTCTTCCGGAGCAGACCTGTCATTTGGCCCCGTCCTCCATTTCTTATCTCAAATACCTGTCTTCCCGAATCAGCCAGCTACAATTGCGGGCAATGATTTCAGACAAACGTAACGCGCCTATACCACCAACCGAACGGTGGCGAAGCAGTTGTCATCTTATTCGGGCTCTTTCTCCAGTGTCAAGGTAGTTTTCCTCCCCGATTTCAACCTCTTTACACAACCTTGTTGGAAACTATGAGAATCAAAGTGGGCATTTCAAACCGTAAACGCCGCACCATGAACCATTGAAGGCATATACGTCTCCGGGGTTCATCTGCATCACTGCTCCGCACAAAAGGACCTCGCACCGACCGGGGGCGGCATGCCATGGGTCCCGGTCATTGCATGTGAGGCGCGGCCTTCCGTGCCGGTGGCGTGGTATCCTTTTACCTCTATGATTATTGGAGTGGGCTTGGGCCTTGCGGGGTCCGATATATCGTTAAAGGGAGAACCCTCCTTTCCCGATCCGTTGAACGGAGTTTCTTGAACTTGGATCAGTCGACACGAGCCGCAGTTGTTGAGCAGCACCGCACGCACGAAACAGACACTGGTTCGTCAGAGGTACAGATAGCCCTCCTGACTGCCAGGATCGCTGAGCTTACCGGGCACTTCCGCCAGCACAAGCATGACCACGCCGGCCGGCGTGGTCTCCTGAAGCTGGTGGGCCGCCGCCGCCGCCTGCTGAACTACCTCTACCAGGAGGACGTGCCGCGCTACCGTGCCATCGTCAGCAAGCTTGGCCTGCGCAGGTAGTCGCAGCGTTTTTAAAGGGCCGCGTCCCAGCCTGTCCGATCCGGGAAGGACTGGCTCCAGTAATTCCTCGCTGCATTGTGCGAGTGAATTTCGCAGAAGAAGAATGGATAGTTGATGATTTCTAGATTTGAAATGGAAGTCGGCGGTCGAGTCCTTGAGCTCGAAACCGGTCGGCTGGCAAACCTCGCGAATGGCTCCCTGACGGTCAGGTACGGTGACACCCTCCTCCTGATAGCCGCCACCGCCAATAAAACCCCAAGGCCTGGCGCTGATTTTCTTCCCCTGACCATTGACGTTGCAGAAAAAGCCTACGCAGTAGGCAAGCTCCCCGGCGGATTCTTCAAGCGTGAAGGCCGCCCCAGCACGGAAGCGATTCTCAACTGCCGCCTCATTGACAGGCCCCTTCGGCCGTTGTTCCCCAAGAACTTCCACAATGAAGTGCAGGTAATCGTGGAAGTGCTCTCAGCGGATCGGGTGAACCCGCATACCGCAATCAGCATCCTTGGCGCCTCCGCAGCGCTGGCAATTTCAGACATTCCCTACGATGACCCGGTGGGGGCGTGTGTCATAGGCCTCGTTGACGGCGAGCTCGTGGTCAATCCCACGTACGAAGAGCTCCAGGGCAGCCTGCTGGACCTCACAGTCGCCGGCACCGCTGACGCCATCATGATGGTTGAGGCAGGCGCAAACTTCGTATCCGAAAGTGTGCTTGTCGATGCTCTCCAACTGGCCCAGGAGGTCAACGGGGAGATCGTCGCACAGATCCGGGAGATGCAGTCGCAGATAGGCAAGCAGAAGTGGCCTATGCCTGAAGCCGACCCGGCCCAGGGAGTTGCAGACGAAGCAGTTCGCGCACACGTGGGCGATTCCATGAAGCAGGCGCTCGCCCAGCTTGGCGACAAGCAGTCTCGCCAGAATGCTATTGACGAGATCATGAGCGCTGCCAAGGCCGCGTTGTCCGCTGAGCATGACGAGCGTGTGATCCAGGGGGTTCTTTACACCCTTGAGAAAGAAGCCGTGCGCGAAGCCATTCTCCAGGAAGGCCGTCGCCCCGACGGACGAACACTCGAGGAGATTCGACCGCTTCATTCAGAAGTGGGGTATCTCCCAAGGACTCATGGCTCGGGCATCTTCACAAGGGGCGAGACCCAGATCCTCAATGCCCTCACTCTCGCGTCCGCCGGTGAGCGACAGCGGGTCGACACGCTCGGACTGGAGACTGAGAAGCATTTCATCCACCACTACAATTTTCCTCCGTACTCAACAGGAGAGGCTGGCCGGTACGGCTTCACCGGTCGGCGGGAAATAGGCCACGGCGTGCTCGCTGAGCGTGCCTTGAGGCCCGTGATTCCGTCACAGGCAGATTTCCCCTACACCATACGGTTGGTTTCGGAAGCGGTCAGTTCCAACGGCTCCACGTCAATGGGCAGCGTTTGCGCCGGCACGCTCTCCCTCATGGACGCTGGCGTGCCCATCAAGGCGCCCGTGGCCGGCATTGCAATGGGTCTCATCACTGGACCCAATGGTCAGGCTGTGGTGTTGACTGACATCCAGGGAGCGGAAGACCACGCCGGGGATATGGACTTCAAGGTGGCCGGCACCGCTGAAGGTATAACCGCCCTCCAGATGGACATAAAGATCAAGGGCATTGATTACAAGATCATGGAAAAGGCCCTGGAGCAGGCGCGAGTCGCACGCCTCCAGATCCTGGACCACATGAATGCCACGATCAGTTCCCCCCGCTCAGACCTGAGTCCCTTCGCTCCGCGAATGCTGACTATCAGGATTCCCACGGACAAGATCGGCGCAATAATCGGCCCTGGTGGAAGCGTGATCCGCGGCATGATCGACGAGTTTGGTGTGTCGATCGACGTTTCCGATGACGGCACCGTGGTCATTGGGTCGCCCGACAAGGAAGCGGCTGAAAAGGCCAAGGCCCAGATCGAGGCGCTCACGCGAGAAGTTGAAGTGGGCAGTGTTTACACCGGCAAGGTGGTTCGCATCATGCCGTTTGGCGCGTTCGTCCAGATTCTGCCCGGCAAGGACGGACTGGTGCACATCAGCGAGTTGGCCGACCACCGTGTTCCGGATGTGGAGTCAGTGGTCAAGTTGGGCGACACACTTGAAGTCATGGTCATAAACATCGACCACATGGGACGTGTTGACCTCTCGGCCCGTGCGGTAGTGGAGCAGAAGCGTGGCGGTACCCCGGAGATGGGCAGCCCGCGAGACCGTGCAGGTGGCGGTGGCGGAGAGCGTCGTGAAGGCGGCGGTGACCGCGGCGGGAGAGGCGGCGGCTTCGGGGATCGTGGTGGCCGGGACGGTGGAGACCGCGGCCCGCGCAGGGGTCCCGGCGATGATGACGGCGGCAGTGACCGCGGAGGTCGTCGGCCAGTGGGCGGATACGATGGCGGCAGGCGTTCAGGCCCTCCGCCCAGGCGCCGGTAAGCGCATAGCTGAGGCGGCTGAGTTTTGCCCCGCATCCAGGTAGCCATAAACGGCGTTCTCGGCAGGATGGGTTCCACCGTCCTGGGCGCCGTGACAGCCGACCCCGACCTGGTGCCGGTTGGGGCGGCTGATGTTCGCGCTGCCGGTGAGTCCATTCCCCTGCCAGACGGGTCCGGGAGTGTTCGGCTCCTCACGGATCTCAGTACGCTGCTTGAATACGTTGATGCTGACGTCGTCGTTGACTTCACTAACGGCGAGGCGGCGATGAAAGCCATCAGTACCGCCCTCGAGGCCGGTGTTCGGGTGGTGTCAGGCTCTACCGGCCTCACTGAGGCTGATATGGAAGAGGCCGCCCGCCTTGCATCAGCCCGGGCTGTGGGAGTCATTTCTGCTTCAAACTTCGCGCTGGGCGCTGTCTTGCTTGGTCACCTTGCTGGTATATCGGCGAAGTACTTTGACTACGCTGACCTTATAGAAAGCCATCACGAGGCCAAGGTAGACTCCCCCTCGGGCACGGCCTTGTCCATTGCCCGCTCCATTGCTGAAAACCGGGGTCGGCCATTCAAATCCAACGTGCCGGAGACAGAGACGCTGCCGGGTGCCCGCGGCGGAGTGTTCGAAGGGATCAACATTCACAGCGCCCGAATGCCAGGCAGGGTCGCGAGGCACGAGGTGGTGTTTGGCGCCCAGGGCCAGACCCTGACGATGATCCACGACTCGATCAACCGCGAAAGTTTCATGCCCGGCGTCTTGCTTGCTGTCAAGCATGTGATGACCCTTGACCACATGGTCGTGGGCCTGGACAACGTCCTGGGCCTGAGCAAGCCAAAGCCATAGCCGGCTGCGCCTCCAGGCGGAATTTTGCGCGGTCGGCCGGCACTTGCTTTTCCGCCAGGCGGTTTCACAGCAACGCCTGTGGCCGTATCCTGAGATTCAAACGAGCGGATGCGCCGCATTGGCGTGCGCTTTCCTGCAAGAGAGATTCAAAATGTCTAACGAACCACTGAATATCGCCATCGTTGGGGCCACAGGGGCAGTGGGGCGAATAGCCCTGGGCCTGCTTAAAAAGCGCGGGCACCCCGCAAACCGCATCGTCGCAATGGCATCTTTCCGGTCGGCAGGCAGCACGCTGCCTTACGGAAACGAGGAGTTGACCGTAATCGAAGCGGTTCCTGACGCCTTTGAAGGCGTGGACGTGGCATTCGTTTCGGCGACCTCGGAAGTCAGCCTCGCCCTTGCGCCTGAGGCCGTAAAGCGCGGTGCGCTGGTGATCGATGACGGCAGTGCATTCCGCATGGCGGATGACGTGCCACTGGTGGTTCCGGAGGTCAACGGCGCAGATGTGGAATGGCACCGCGGGATCATATCCACGCCAAACTGCACCACCACGCCGCTGGTAATGGTGCTGGCATCGCTCCGTTCGGCAAGCCCCATCACCCGGGTTACCGTCGCGACCTACCAGGCGGTGACGGGCACCGGGGCCGCAGCTCAGACGGAACTCACCGAGCAGTCAAAAGACATTCTTGCGGGCAAGGAGCCGACTTCGTCTGTGTATCCGCACCAGATCGCCTTCAATGTCCTGCCGCACGTTGATGACTTCCAGCCAGATGGGTACACCAAGGAAGAGCACAAGATGATCAATGAGAGTCGAAAGATCATGCACGCCCCGGCTTTGCCTCTTTCCGCTACCTGCGTGCGAGTTCCAGTGAACGTTTCTCACAGCGAGTCTGCCCAAATTGAGTTCGAGCAGCCGGTTTCAGCGGACGCCGCGCGGGAAGCCCTGGCTGCATTCCCCGGCGTTACAGTTGTGGACGATCCGGCCAACAATCTCTACCCTATGCCAAGCCAGGCCGAGGGGCGTGACGATGTGCTGGTGGGCAGGATTCGTTCAGACCTGTCACTTGCAAATGGGCTCGCACTGTGGCTGGCGTGCGACAACCTTCGCAAGGGCGCAGCATTGAATGCACTGCAGATCATGGATGAGGTTGTTCGCAGGGACTGCCTGCGGCCAAGCAGGACGGTCGCTTAGACTGTTCTTTACTGACCGTCAGCGGGTGAACACAGGCTATTTGTCATGACTGTGGCCTGCATGACGGCCGGCAAAGGAATGTACCGATGGCTGAACTGGGACGACTACTAACGGCAATGGTCACGCCGTTTGATCACAACGGCGCTGTGAACTACCCGCAGGCGAGAAAGCTGGCGCGGGCGCTGATAAATTCCGGGTCTGACGGCCTGGTGATTGGCGGCACGACCGGCGAGGCGCCTTCCATGTCTGATGAGGAGCGGCTGCGCCTGTTCGGAGAGGTCAAAGACGAGGTGGGCGATCGTGCGGCGGTGGTTGCCGGAACCACTGACAACAACACGATTCGCTCCATTGAGCTGTCGCGTGAAGCGGAGAAGCTTGGCGTGGACGCACTTCTGTTGACGGTGCCCGCCTATAGCAAGCCACCGCAGGAAGGCCTCTACCAGCACTTCAAGGCAATAGCCTCGAGTGTGAACATCCCCGGCGTGCTGTACAACGTGCCGGGCCGCACTGCCCTGAATATGACCACCGAGACAACGTTGCGGCTGGCGCGCATCGATAACATCGTGGGTGTCAAAGAGGCGTCGAGCACCCCTGAGCAAATCACCGCTGTCATCGATGGCGCCCCGGATGGTTTCCTTGTCTGGAGCGGGAACGACAGTGAGACGTTTCCGATCATGTGCACTGGTGGCTACGGCATCGTCAGCGTGGCATCCAACATCATTGGCAACCAGATCAAGCGCATGATTGGCCTGATACTGGAGGGTGAGGTTGAGAGTGCTGCACGAGAGCATCGGAGGATGTTGCCATTGATTCAGGCGCTCTTTTGGATCACCAACCCGATCCCGATCAAGTACGCGGTTAATCGTGCGGGCTTCGATGCTGGTCCGCCGCGCCTGCCCATGATTGAGGCGCCAGATGACTTCAGGCAGAAGTTTGACCCTGTCATGGACCGCTACGAAATAGATCTGCCTGTGTAATTGGCGTCTGTATTCGTTCTGTCCACCGTGACGCAGACATGAGCAGTAGCCCCCGGCAGTCGCCGGGGGCTACTGCTTTCTGAGGGCATGACCCTGGCGCCTGCACCGAGCTTATACAGTCATAACGGGCGGCCCCTGGCAACAACAAGCCGGGAAATTTGAACACGTGTATCAGCCTGGGGACGTCCATTAGCTTACTTTGTTGTTTGCTGCGTCCTGTTTACGATCTGATGCCAGAGTCCCCGACCTGCAATTGTTCGTACAACTTATCGTTCCAGTATGAATAAGTAACTGAAGACGTCGTAAGCCATCCGGTACTCTGGAAGCAGATGCCGCGGTGTACAGGCTCGCGGCTGGCTGCGTGGGCAACGTATCGGGGCTTGACCATCTTGCACTTGATCACTGGTCATCGTTTCATGGACGATCTTGAACACATGCTTGCTGTTTACACCGCCACAGACGAGGCCATGACGCGTCTGAATGTCTTGTACCCCGGACCGTCCTCACAGGCACAGCACGTTGTCTGATTCATATGCGAGATTGCACCGCCCGGCTCCCCGGTGGGCCGGACCACTATGACGCGCAAGAGGCGATGCCCGATCTCCACACTTTGCGACACTCGGGCTCGTGATGTTTCCGGTCTGAACAAGCCTTCACTGTGCTTCACCAGCAACAAACTGGAGAATCATTGTTGACCTCCCGTCTGAAAAGCCCGCTCTGGCTTCTGACGTTCGCCTGGGTGGCCTTCGTGGTGTACCTGGCGTTGATTCCCCGGATCCCGCGCGTGCCCGGCTTGTCTGACCGCATGGCTTCATCGCTGGGCCATTTCATCACGCATGCAGTGCTCGCCAGCCTCATATACCTCATCCTGGTGGGGGACAACAGGAACCGTACGAAGCAGTGGCTGGCCGTGATCGCAGCCCTGGCCGTCGCCTTCACCTTCGGCACATCGCTGGAGTTCGCCCAGCACGCCATGCCCAACGTCCGGGCATTACAGGTTGGAGACCTGGCTGACAACACCATGGGCGCAATTGCCGGGGCGGTGGGCGCCTTCATGCTCCAGTACCTGGGCCTGCACCGACGCTACCTGGTCATGATGGTTGGCGCTTCATGTGTCGCCGTAATCGTGGCAGTCATGGCCCTGGTCATCGCAAGGAACCCGGGGTATCCGTATCCGGGGGACCACTGGCACGCTGCGTACACCATTGAGATCTGTGGTGAGACCCTGCCGCGCCTGCCCGGCAGGCCGGGATGGCTGCACACCCACGGTGACGGCTACATACATGTGCATCCTTTCACCCTGGACCAGGGAGGAGGCCTCGCGACCCCCACCTTGTTCATGGGGATGGCCGGTGGCACGCTTCGCAGCGACACGCTGACGCTTCCATCTGGCGAGTCGTACACCAATGGCGACCTGTGTCCCGACGGCCGCTCCGGCACCGTCCAGGTGGAGGTCAACGATGAGCCAGTATCTCCAGGGTCCTACGTCATACGGGACCTGGATCGCGTAGAGATCAAGTTCTCCCCGTAACCGCAGCTGCCCCGCGGCCACTTCGCCTCACCGCAATGTTGTCTCGACCGGACACCCGAGCCGGAAGGCGAGCCTCGAAGAGTGTCCAAAGCGAAGCAAGTACAAACCAGAGACCTGGGGTTGAGGGGTTTTGGGCGTCATGGTCTTTTGCCGGCGTTCCCAATAAACGGCGTCGGGGCTATTCGGTTTTGGGCGCGTAGCATCTTCGCCATGTGACGCTTTTTCTGTTTATACTCCGCCTTCGGCGTCGGACACTCTGCGAGGCTTCAGCTTTTACTCACCTCCGGCTCGGACACTCTGCGAGGTTCGCCTATCGGCTCAGGGTCGGCTCGGTGAGGACGCACTCTGTGCGTCCTTTTATTTTGTTGGTCTGGTTCGTGGTCCGGCGTGAGCCGGCTGCTGCTGACTTTCGTGGCAGTTCTGTCTACGGACTGGGAGGCCAGTGGGCTGGTTGTTGTGCGAAAGGGTCAGTCGCCCAGCACGCTGGCCTGGTGGTCCGGGTTTTTGTGCTTTATCGGTCTCGTGCGGTCAACACTCAACCCGGCCTTTCAGGCGCTGGTATTGCCGCCTGCTATCCCGGTGTTCCTCCCCGATGAGCGGGACGGCCTGGCCGGTGGGTCGTCTTTTGGAGCGCGTGCGGCTGGTCATTGATTAGGTGACTCCTGTTTCACCTCCCGGCGAGGTGAGCCGTCGCTATCTGACTTGTCTTTTGGGACCGGTCTCCGGCTGGTCATTGGTTTGACGCCTTTTTCACTTTCCTTCCTTCGTGAGGTACAGGGGAGTGAGCCGGGCCGGTGATGTTGTGCACGCCTGGGCCTTTTGGCTCCTTCAGGTGTGCATACTTTTGTTGGTGCCTGTCAGCAGCAGCCTGGGTTTTGCGCCGGGTGCCGTGTTGGACTTTACGGACTTACTTACTACGGACGCCCTGCAGTGCGTTCGTGCGTTGAGGTTGGCGGTAAGTCTGTGGCCGC
>JBBDMW010000036.1:60400-88728 GCA_040878005.1 Dehalococcoidia bacterium | reverse complement strand
TCATCACTCCATCCTCTCAAGGAATGGAGTCTCCAACTTTCCCGGGGCGATTCAATGAGCGGAGGGGGAGGCCTACTGTCCCGGATATGTGGGAGGAGTAACGGTCGGCACGTGGCACGACCGGGTATTGGTGCCGTACCCTAGATGCCGGGGCCTTTAGCTCAGTGGTAGAGCAGCGGACTTTTAATCCGTCGGTCGAGGGTTCGAATCCCTCAGGGCCCACCAGAAGATCTTGAAATACTAACCGCCGTCCAGTGATCATGGGCGGCGGTTCTGGTTTGTGTCAGGTGGTACAGGGCCTTTGCTCTGAGTCTTTCATCTTGGGTTTGTGGCTGTCTGGAGCATTGTCTTGTCATGTTTGCTGCATAATATTCTTCTAAACGGGGTCATTCCACCGATATAGAGATAAATTATGACTGTTTTCGTAAGATTACTCAAGGCGAATGAGCAGTATGCGCGAGGATTCAAGCACAGTGGTCTCCCTGTGCCGCCGGCCCTGCGCCTGACCATCGTTACATGCATGGACGCAAGATTGGATCCAGTGAGTTTCCTGGGGCTGAGCCTTGGTGACGCGCATGTGATCCGCAACGCGGGAGGGCGAGCGACTAATGACGTGATACGCTCCATTGTCATATCCCAGCGTCTGCTGGGAACCAGTGAGGTCGTGGTCATTCATCACACCGGTTGCGGGCTGGCCACTGTCACGAATACAGACATCACCAGGAAGGTGAAAGACGACCTGGGAGTGGACGCCACGGAGCTGGATTGGCTGCCGTTTAATGATCTTGAGCAAAGCGTCCTGGATGACGTTGAGGCTCTGAGGGAGTCTGATCTGATCCCCGCCGATGTACCGATATCGGGTGCCATATATGAAGTGGAAACAGGGTCGGTTAGAGTGGTCATCGTCAGGTAAAGATGGGGTGTTAACCGGCGCCGGTATGACTTTGGGATGGGATGGACGAAGGCTTCACGATGGTCAAGCTTTGTCCGGTCCGTGTGTCCTGTTAATTGCCAGGGGTGTTGCGGCAGGCCTCTCGTACTTGTAACGGTTCCCCAACCCCTGAAGTATTGGACATTGAGAGTGCACGCCGAAAACGATCGACGTGGCTCAACTGGGTTTACGCAGGAAGCGTCACTGATTTCCGATCCGTTCAGTCTTGGAGTGAGCTTATTCAAAGATTGTTCAGCATTTCCAAGCATTGCCTATCGTATGGTTCTGTCATTCCTGCAAGCAGCGATTGTCTAATAGGAATGGCGTCGGCTTGCGAGAACTCAACACAACGTTATGCCAGTAAAGCGGCGTGCATACGTGATGTTCACGTCAGCATCAATCCAGCTATGCTGCATTGAGTTTGACACAATCTAGCTCACTCCAAATGGAGAACCTTCTCAAGGTATGAACCGGGAACAGTTGATGACTCCACACGAGCCTGATGCCTGGGAAGTCTTTGCAAATGGGCTTCTCCAGTATCACGCTGTGCTCAGGCGGCTGTCCGGTGTGCCCCCGCGCGATTTCGCAGGACTGGTGATTGAGGACGAAGAAGTGGACCGTCTGCTGGCCGAGCTGCCGGGACTCGATGGGCCGCTTGCCAGCCAGCTTGAACCAGCAAGAAAGAAGCTTGCGCCCCAATTGGAGGCCCTTCGCAAGCGCCTTCACGCGTCAGTTACCAAGGACACGACTTTCTCCCGGATCGTTCGTAATGCGCATCTGAATAAGGAGGATACCGAGGCGTTTGCGGTTATCGCTGCGGTGGACCTCGGCCCACAGCGTCAGCGCCTCGTGGGGTACCTGCAGGACAACGTGAATGCCACGCGACTGTGGCTCTCCAGCCTGGAAATGCTGTTTCCGTGGAAACACCCCGGGGCAAAAGTGGTGGCCGATGGCTCAGCGCTGGGCCGCGCCGAACTGGTGACCATTACCGGTGACGGTCCTTGGGGTACGCGAAGTGTTTCCCTGGCCGATCGGGTTGCGTGGGCGCTCTCTGGCGATGATGCCCCAGAGCCATCACTGCCGCCGCGCTCGCGGATTATCTCCAGCAGCGAGGTGAGGCAGGAGGGTGACGACCTTATTGCTGTTGCCGGCGCTGATAGATCTTCCCGGCTGAAGACCGCAGTGGCGAGATTGAAAGGCAGCCGATTCCTGGTCCTGCCTGTGCCTTCGACCGATCAGGCCTGGAGGGCCGCGATACGCGAGGCGTCTGTGTCGGGCCTGTCCATCATCCTGGAAGTGGAAACTGCCATGCCGGAAGAGGCAGCAGAGTGGATCGATAGAGCGCGACACTTGCCGTGGGCCATCAGCTCTCGTACGGAACCTCCGCTGGATGTGATGCCATCACGGCCGTGGCGCGAGTACCGGGTGGAGAGCGGATCTGCGACCTCCGAAGACTGGCTGGATATGACTGGCTCTCCTCCCAAGCGGCAGCACCGCCTAAACCGGGAGCAACTGCGGTTGGTCAGCCTCGCGACCCGCAGCATGGGCGGCGATGTAGATGCCGCCGTCCGCAGGCTGTCGAGTGGTCACCTGGACCGGCTGGCGGTTCATGTACGCCCGCGGCGCGGCTGGAATGATCTCGTGCTACCTCCCCACCAGGAGCGGCAGCTCCGGGAGATAGTTGCCCGTTACAGGCACCGCAGCACGGTATATGACACTTGGGAATTCAGGCCGGTGCCTTCAGCCGGTGTGGTGTCGTTGTTCTCAGGGCCGTCCGGCACCGGTAAGACGCTGGCGGCGGAGATACTGGCTGCCGAATTGAAATTGGACATGTACCGGATCGACCTTTCGTCGGTTGTGAGTAAGTACATCGGGGAAACCGAGAAAAACCTCGAGCAAATCTTCGATGCGGCGTCAGCAAGCAACCTTGTGCTGTTCTTTGATGAGGCCGATGCGCTATTCGGCAAGCGCTCCGAGGTGAGCGATGCCCATGACCGTTACGCCAACATCGAAGTGGCCTATCTCCTGCAACGACTCGAGATGTACGAAGGCATTGTCATCCTGGCCACCAACCTGCAGGGCAACATTGATCATGCGTTTATGAGGCGGATTCACGTCTCCATCGACTTCCCTGTGCCAGGGGAGGAAGAACGGCGAAGGATTTGGAAGCTGTCATTTCCGGAGGCAGCTCCAACAGAGGATATAGACGTGGACTTCCTGGCGAGGCAGTTCAAGATCACCGGCGGCAATATACGAAACGCCGCACTGGCCGGCGCGTTCCTTGCGGCGGAGGCCGGAACGCCGATCACCATGGAACACGTGATAAGGGGCCTGGAACGAGAGTTTGAGAAGCTGGGCAGGCTCCGTACAAGGGAAGACTTTGGCCAGTACCTCGATGCCCTGAAAGAGAGACGTGATGCTCCACCTAATTGATGATGGGCTTGAGGCTTACATGCGGGCTGAAGTTCCACTGCCCCGGAACGAGGTGGATGTGGTCTTTGACCGACCTGACAGGGATTGGGGCGCTTCTGTGACCCGGCCAACTGTGAATGCCTTCCTGTGGGATGTACGCCGCAATTCCAATGAGCAGGAGGCGGGCATGAATACGGAGCGGGTGAACGGGCGGGTTGTGCGAAGGCCACCCATGCCACGCGTGGATTGCCGGTACCTTGTGACTGCGTGGGCGGGTGACGTGCGCAACGAACACCAGTTGCTTGGAGCGGTGATGGGCGCCCTTCTGATCCACACCGAGATGCCGCCGGGGTACCTCCCCAATGGATATGGCGAGGTGCGGCCCCTGCCGGTTATCTCTATTGCCCGGTTCGATGGATCAGACAATACTGACTTCTGGACTGCACTGGGCGGCGAACTGCGTCCGGCCCTGGACCTTACCGTGACTGCCACCGTGGACGCAGGATTCCTGGCTGAGGCCGGGCCGCCCGTGCTGCGTTACGAGGTTGAGACGCGGCGGGTCGATGATCCCAAGACTGTTTCAAGGGTTTCGTACAGCAGCGGAAGCGAGCCTACTGGAAAAAAGGACGACCAGCGGCCGGTGTAGGTCTAATGGACATGCGCGCGAATCGCTGCAAATGATGCCAGGTTGATGGGAGCTTTCAGGCTCCGGGCGGATGTCGCTGTACTGTAGGGGAGGCGGGCTTGGCCGTGCGGCTGCCGGAGCCGCGTACGTGTACCGGCAGTCCCCACGTGGCGTGGCGGGCAAGGCGGTCTGCCTCCGATTCCAAGTGACGTTCTGTGTTTACAGGCACGCCGTCGCCTCGCGGGGCGTCCACGCGTCCTGAGAACTGCTGCACGGTGTGGGCCAGCTCGTGGGCGATGAGGCGCTGGCCCGATTGTGTATGTGGAACGTATCGGCCCCGCAGGAAATGGATGTCTCTGCCGAGCGTGTATGCCAAGGCATTCATCTGCGCTGCGCTCTTGCCCTGGTGGATTCTGATCCTGGAGAAGTTGGCCCCGAAGGTCATCTCCATATGCCGCCGGAGAATTGGCGGCAGCTTCTTGCCTCCGCCGGGGGGAGGCAAGCGGACGTTGTGCGCCATGAATCCTGGCTCGTTCGCTGCCGCCCCGTCCTCAACTTCTGGGTGGGCGGTGAGAACGCTGCGCTGGATCATCCTTTGCACGGCCCGGTTGCCGGCCGCATTTTGAAGTTGGGAAAGCGCGACCGAGGTGGTTGGCCGGGCTGGTTCGCCGCCTGACGTTGCCTGCGGGCGGTGACCTGCCAACTCTTCCCCGCGCGGGTCAATGAGCACGTTGTGTTGACCACCACGTCTTCGTCGAGAACGTTTGCCGCGTCCAGTTTGGCTGGCTGCTGCTGGCTGTTTCATTCTGCCCAATTATTCCAGTCAACCATGGCTGACATACCGGTCGACGCTACTGATCGGCCTTCGCGTTTGCTCTTGCCACAAGTTCAGCAAACACGTCATCCGGCAACGGGCCGCTGATCTGCGGATCACCCGTCATGTCATTCCAAGTCCTCCCAAGTTTGGCGGACTCTTCTTCCGAAGGCTCCGATCCTAACATGGCCTTCCACTTCAGCCTGATCTTGCCGAGCGTGGTTAGTTGCCGGGGGTCTTTCCTGGTCTTCTGGCTCACGAGAGCCGAAAGCTGTCCTCCGGTTTCCTGGACGTCTTGACCCTGGACCGAGTCGAACACCTCTGGCGAAATCCCAGCGCCCTTGACGGCGGACTGCTTTACCAGACCCCTGGCGCCAACGTCGGACTCACCATTGCCCCGCGCGAGCATCTCAGTGCCGTACTGCAGCACTCGCGGGTCAATTTCAGCAAGGTGTTCCAATAATGTGCCTGGGGATTCACGACGCGTAGAGGCTGGTGTTCAGGGGCTACGCCGTTCTTCGCGAACGGGTCTCTCGGCAAGTTGTACAGTCCCGGATCTTCATTCACATCTTCTGCGCCGGCCTCAATGGGGTCTTTTCTTGCTTTAGGGCCTGGGCGTCCATTTCCTCTTCCGTCTGGTTCGTCTTGCGGAATCCCGTCAACGGATCTATTTCAGGGTCGGACTGTTTCCCTTTGCCGTTGAACGCACGTTGAACAACACCGTCGACGCTGCGTTGCACACCGTCACCCAAACCTTTCGCAGTTACCGGTTCACCGTTCACTGCAGCGACGCCCAGGAGGTCAGCCTCTTTCTCGAGGCCGGGATCTGCGTTGACCGGAGCGCCATATCCCTGCGGAGAGGCCACCTTTCCCGCCTTCTGTTGAACCACATGGGTGAGTTCATGTGCCAGTAGCCGTTGCCCGTCTGTGGAATCAGCGTTGTAGCGTCCGGGCGCGAAATGAATATCTGTGCCCTGGGTGTATGCGACTGCCCCGACAGCATCTGCGGCAGAGCCTTCATGCACGCGCACAGATGAGAAGTCTGAGCCAAATGCGGATTCCATCTCTTCACGAGTGCCTGATGGCAATGGGCTGCCACCGCCGGGCGCGGGCAACTCGACACCTGGCAGATTGAACATATTCTGACCAGATGTGTCGTTCGCTGACCGTTGGACCAGGCGCTGGACAGCACGGTTTCCCGCGACTTGTTGAAGTTGCGTGATTGGATCTACGCCAACGTCCCCGGGGCGGGTCATCGCCGCTTTCTGCAAGTGGGTTGATTGCAGAGGAGAATGAACTGCCGTCCCGGCAGTGCGTTTGGAGGCATTCCGCACGTTAGTGGAATGCTCCAGGTCAGCATTGTGGGCTGCTCTCAGCCGATTCTTTGCAGGCATAGGCTTACAATCCTCGTGATACGCCGCTAATACGCGCGTTGTGACCTTGTTAGCCAGGTTACGCCATGTCATTTTAACGATGGGTGCGCTGACATGACGCTACCTGAGGCAGGCAATATTTGCAAGGCGTGCTGCGACCACAAAATCCTCCCTGTTTCCAGTCAACAGGACAGATTTCTGGTTTCAAGCACATAACGCTTTATAGACTTTAAGACCCGAAGTCTGATAAGAATTAACTGTTGCCTGGAGGTTCGTATGCGTCCATAGGCGCACCCTCTAATGGCAAGGCCAACGGTCTGTCATAGTCTCTTGAGTGGATATTTGTATTCACGTCCATATTAGAGACAGGGATCCTTCCGAATTGCAGCCGGTGGTTGAATTGGACGTTAAACATATTGAGCCTTCAATAGGTCCCGCTGCAGGGAAAAGGCTTGACGTAAGGGGAACTAATGCCCACCTACCTGTCACCAGGCGTCTATGTTGAGGAAGTGGATGGTGGCTCAAAGCCAATTGAGGCTGTTGGGACTGCTGTCGCTGCGTTTGTAGGCTTCACCTCAAAGCACCCGACCGACGATGAATCAGACCCGCAAGGCGCTAAGCCGAGGTTCGTAAGCAACTGGACCCAGTTTGAGAACCTTTACGGCGGAATTGCCCCGGGCCTTATGCTGCCGCACGCCGTTTACGGGTGGTTCAACAATGGCGGTGGCGGCGCCTATATTTCCAGGGTCCCTCATGAGAGCCCCGCGCCGTCAGCGTCATCAGCGTCCGCCTCATCTTCTTCGACCGAGGACGCGGGTGGTGCGGCAGGCCGTCGTTCTGGACGTGCTTCCGGATCGGACGCTCCGTCAGGCGGTGCCTCCGGGCCAATCAGTGTTGGCGCGGACGCCTTCGCCGGCAGTGAATCCGACCGCACAGGCATCAACGGGCTGGTCGTAGCCGAAGAAGTCACGATGCTGGTTGTGCCGGACCTTGTCACGGCAGCACGCAATGCCAGTGGAGAAGTGGACCTGTCCATGTTCCAGGCTGTTCAGACGGCCATGATCAGCCACTGTGAAAAGATGGGCGATCGTGTGGCAGTGCTCGACTCGCCTCCTGCCATGGGACCGATGCAGGTCAAGGACTGGCGCTCAGACGTGGCCCGGTACGACTCGAAGTTTGCAACCTTTTACTACCCGTGGATAAAGGTTCCGAACCCCGCAGCGAAGCCTGACAACGACGCTCCCAAGACGCTAACCATTCCGCCCAGCGGCCACATCGCAGGGGTATGGGCGCGGAACGACGCCACCAGGGGTGTTTGGAAGGCTCCGGCCAATGAAGTGGTGCGTGGCGCTGTTGACGTGGAGATGAAGATAACGAGCCAAGAGCAGGAACTCCTGAACCCGATAGGCGTCAACGTGATCCGCCCGTTCGGCACACGAGGCAACCGGATCTGGGGCGCCCGCACACTGTCATCTGATCCCAGTTGGCGCTATGTCAGCATCCGGAGGCTGTTCAACTTTGTTGAAAAGTCCATCCTCAACGGTACGCAGTGGGTTGTGTTTGAGCCGAACGACGTGGCGCTGTGGCAGCGTGTGCGGCGGACCATCAACTCATTCCTGCTTGGCTTGTGGAGGCAGGGCGCCCTGTTCGGGACCACCCCGGAGGAAGCCTTCTACGTGAAGTGCGACGCCGAGACCAACCCGATTGAGTCGATAGACGAGGGCAAGCTTGTTGTGGAGGTTGGCGTTGCGCCGGTGAAGCCGGCTGAGTTCGTGATATTCAGAATTAGCCAGTGGCAGGGTGGCGGCGGCGCCGCAGAGTAAGTGCCCGCCCGCCGACACTTTGCATCGCAGCCTTTGAGAAAGGTAGCTGAGAACAATGCCGGACCTGTTGACGACTTCTTCCTTTGCAGTGGAGATCGACGGTGTGACCGTCGCTTCCTTTAAGGAAGCGAGCGGAGTGGATTCTGAAACGGAAGTGATTGAGTACAAGGAGTCAACGGCCTCCGGGCAGTTGATCATCCGTAAGGTGCCTGGCTCACCGCGCTGGTCTGACCTGACGCTCAGGCGCAGGGTGGACGCGGCTACTGACCTGTGGGAGTGGCGCAAACAGGTGCTTGATGGGGACATTGACGGCGCCCGCCGCAACGGGTCGGTCGTCATGTATGACTCCATGCAGGAAGAGGTCGCGCGCTGGAACTTCGAGAATGGCTGGCCGTCCTCGTGGAAGGGCGCAGACCTGGACGCGTCTGCTGACGAGGTGGCTGTGGAAGAGATAACGATCACTCATGAAGGGCTTGTGCGCGCATGAGCCTGCAAACGGAGTTCTCGTTCCAACTGCCGAAGGGCTATGTGGACGAGGGCGGCGGGCTCCATCGTGAGGGCGCCATGCGCCTGGCGAATGCTCGCGATGAGATTGAGCCGCTACGTGATCCGCGGGTCAGGGAAAACGAGGCCTACCTCACGGTCATCGTCCTGTCCCGTGTGATCACCAGGCTGGGCGAGGTGACACAGGTTACGCCGAAGATCGTTGAGAACATGTTCGCTTCAGATCTGGCGTACCTGCAGGACGTCTATTCGATCATCAACTTCGGCAATCCAAACGACCTGGAATCGTTGAAGGATCCCGCCCCTTTGGCGGACGGCCCCCGGGAGGCCGGGGGCTGATCCGGTACGACGTGGCTGAGCTGTGGCAGGAGCTTACGTACGTGGCGTACCACCTCCACTGGGACCTGGAAACGCTCCTGGACCTGGAGCACGACGACCGCATCCGGATAGCACGGGAAGTGGGCGGGTTGAACCAACGCGCGATGGAGGGCTATCGATAGTTGACTACTGGATCCCCGGCATCTCTCATTCGAGGCCGCGACCCGGCGTTCGCCGGAAGCTTTGTGTTCTCCGTGGACGGGCTGTTGATTGGAGAATTCTCAGAGGTTTCCGGGCTGTCTGCGGAGATCGCTGTGGAGACCGTGCAGGAGGGTGGGCAAAACGAATTTGAGCACAAGCTGCCGGGCAGGATGAGCTGGCCCAACCTTGTGCTGAAGCGCGGCATGACCAATAACGAAGGCCTGTTCAACTGGTTCAGGAAGTCGTCAGGCGAAGGGTTCGCAGGCGCCGGTCACAAGCTGACAAGGACGACAGGTGTCCTGATGCTCCTGAGACCGAATGGCCGGACGCTTCGCGAGTGGTCGTTCTACGATGCCTTTCCTGTGCGGTGGAATGGGCCGTCACTCGCATCTGCCTCCACGGATATTGCAACGGAAGAGCTAGAGATCGCACATCATGGTTTCCGTGCCGAATAGCAGAGGTTGGGAGGCATTGCCGCAGCTTCCCAACGCTTCCAGCCGCTTCTCACAGACGATCACCTCACGACGGAGGCGCCGTTATCCGAGTGTCGGCGCGGGACAGGTGAAGGCACGGGGCTTCTTCGGCCCTGGCATGCTGGGGACGCGGATGCAGGGTGCTCTTCGACCGTTCCTGCCGAGTGCCCTTGGTCCGGCCACTACCATGGGAACCGGCCTTCTGAATGACATCGCAGGAGCGCGCCGGTCCATTGGCGAATCGCCGCTCAGCACGGGTGGGTTGTCACAAAGCCGCGCTGCAACGACGGCTCCTGCAGCACGGCGGTCCACACCACTGCAGAGGCGGGTTGATCCTGGAAGGCCAGATTCTTCAAGTTCTACATCGATGCCCACGTGGGCAGCTGTTCCGTCTTTGGGGCAACGATCAGGAGAATGGCAATCGATAGAGCGCCCGGATGTCTCTCGGGACGATGCAACGCAACCAGCCGAGCATGGCGAAGAGACCCTTGTTGCTGGCCCGATGCCTGTTGCCGTAAGGCGCGTGCGTGCGGGGATTGTGCTCCCGGAGAAGCGACTGGTCGATGCTGCTACCGGCTCCGTCGTACCTACGACAGGTGTGACGGGACGCAATCGCAACTTTGGGGCGGAGTCGTCGGCGATTCAACAGATGTCCGCTGTAGGCGAGCGATTTTTAGCCAGCCAATCGTCTGTGCCAAGTGCTCTACGTTTGCCTACGTCAATGGATACATCCCGGACGGCCAGGTCCGGCATCGCGCAGGGCAGGCGTGCCAGTGTGCTGCAGCGATCAGCGATATTGTCCGGGGGAGTGAACTCAACCTCCTTGGCGGTAGCGCGAACCGCAGGTAGTCCAGACACGTCATCAATGCCGAGAGCCTCCATCGTTCCCAAGGGCGAACTCATGCAGTCAGGGAGGCTGCCTGTGTTGGGTGAAGTGGTCAGTCAGTCAGGCATGACTCACAGTTCGGTGACCGGGACGACTGCCCAACCTGTCCTCCAGCGCTTTGCCTCGCCGGGGCGTCTCGCTCCGAGAGGTCGGGCTGACCAGTCCATCGAGGCGCCTCCTGGGACAGGCCCCAGCCTGTCGGTAAATATGGAGCGCACCTGGCCGGTGCGATTGCCGGTGGCGGCTTCCCGCAGCATGTTGCCGAGACCTTCACGGCCGCAGCGGTTGGCTGTTCTTGAAGTTGGCACGTCCAGGCACCCTGTGTCTTCGATGGCGGGACGCAGGTTCCGCAATGTACGCCGGGAGTCCGTTGGCGCTTTGGAAGCGGCCGCTGCGCATGGGTTTGTCCAGAGGCGAGCACTCATGGTCGCCGGGGCGCGCGACACGACACCTGGCGTTGGCATGCGCAAGCAGACATTTCCTTCGCCCAGGCACGTGACAAGGGACCAGGCGAGTCACCCGTCGTCAAGCTCAGGACCGCAGTGGTTCGATGCAGTAGCGTCACTGTCGGGTGGGCGAGCGCCTCGGCAATCACTGAGCGGCGCGCGACCCAGGGGCACTGGTGCAGGGCGGCCGTCTGTACGACATATTTCCCACGCCTCTGCGAACAGCGAAGCACGATCTGCATTAATGGAGCGGACACGTCCGTCGGTTGCTGCCATTCAACGGAGCGCCGGGAACGTGAGACCCAGGCAGGGATATGTGGGAGCGGCTACCAATGCCGGGGGGTGGGCATCAATACCCTCAGCCTCGCGAGTGGTTGCAGGGGCGGGCGCAGGATTTTCTGCTCCACACGTAGCGCCTCCACTTCAGACCCGTTTCCGCGTAGGTTCTGAAGCTGGGATGCCTGAGGCGTTTGAGCCTCACCCCAGCAAAGGCGCTGGCAACGACCAGTTCCAACATGGATTGCATATACAACAAGCGGCTCGCCTGGGGTCACTCCAGGCAGGGTTCGGCACTCACAAGTTCGACCGCACAAAGTTTAGCCAGCCAGAGGACGCGGGGCCTGTCGCTGTTCAAGCTATGCGGTCGAGGCACGCCGTGGCCTGGAACCTGGCAAGGATGCCGCGGGTCGCTGCGGTACTTTCAAGGAGTATCCAAGGCGAGGACCCGGGAGAACTGACCGCGCTGTATAGCCACGTTTCATCGCCTAATAGTTCACCGGGTCAACGGCACGCTTCAAGTACATCCATACTGGCGAGTTCGCAAAGATCTGCCAGGGGTGTACGACGTGCGGTGCGGTCCGCGTCAATGAGGGGTGGGCACGGCTTAACGTCAAGTCCAATAACCGTTTCAGGCCGCGCAGGTCCCGCTGTATCACAGGCAGTACAGCGCTTAGTGGGCAAGCCCGGTCCTTTGCCTGGCGGCATGGCGCGACCGGGCGCCCGGCAATCGGTGGTCCGACCCACTGTGCATGCCTCGTTGGCGAATGACCTGAGAGCTTCGTCAGTGGCGTCGAGGCCACAACGTGCTTCGGGCGTCGATCGATCCCTGGCGAGTCAGACCCGCGTACAAAGCCACCGGCCAGTTCAGCGGGCTGAATCGACCACCAGCAACCTGACTGCGGGTTCTGCCAGTCATGCCGCGCCAGGCGTCGAGAGGCAGAGGCGCACGGCGGCGGACGTTCTACGGGCAGCAGCGGCACGGAGTTCCAACGCTCCTAAAGGGAACACCGAGGGGCAAGCCGCCTTCGTTGCCAGGCCGAGTGACCCCTCCCATTCCGTAGTTGCATCGCACCGCCTGCCACTGGCCACCCATAAGCAAGGCGCCAGACAGACAAATGCCAGCTTGTCTGATACGGGAATTGCCTCCACTAAAGGGCGAAGCCGCGGCACAACGCACGTTGGCGACCGCGGTGCATGGAGGGCAGGCGCCCAGGTTGGGCAATCCAGGCACGAGACCAAGTCACCACAGGTGGTCCAGGCACTGGCCATCGGAGGGCCACTGTCGGCGGCGGGTGCGGCACGACGGGCTGCGGCCGACGTGGTAGAGCAGGCGCTCAGTGCGATCAACGTGACGGCCAACAACAGGTCTTCTGGAGGACGTGGGAACGAAGCGCATCTTGTGACGTCAGGCAACGCCAGTAGTGCTTCGGGCAGCTCACAGCCAAGTGCACGACGTGCATCCG
The DNA here is from genome assembly GCA_040878005.1 of Dehalococcoidia bacterium. GTDB lineage: Bacteria > Chloroflexota > Dehalococcoidia > Lucifugimonadales > Lucifugimonadaceae > JBBDMW01. The sequence continues at coordinate 76,180 of JBBDMW010000036.1, read as the reverse complement.
CAGTATCGCAACGCAACGGTGCTGCCCATGCGCATGCTGGACCGTCACCGATCCAACGCCAGCCGGATGATGGCCCTGGTTCTGCAGAAGAGGAGTTGACGCCTGCGATCACGCAGCAACAGCTCACCCGGATTATTGAGTCCCTGGAACAGCGCATCCTGGACCAGGTCGACCGGCGCGGCGGCCGCTACAAGGGGATTTTCTAAATGAGCGGACCCGTCAAGGCATTCCTTGAGCCGGAGGTTGGAGAAAGGATCACCTGTCTCTTCAACCCGGCTGAGTTGAGGATTGCCAAGGCCAACAGCTGGAGCGCGCCGGCGGTGCCGAGGCGGAACGCCCCAAACTTGGAGTTCCAGCATGGAGACTCCGGCACTCTGAGCATGTCTCTGACGCTGGACACCACTGATACGGGCCAGGCTGTAACCAAACATACTGACCAGTTGCTGGGATTGATGAAGGTCAACGCTGACCTTGGCGATAACAGTGACCCCAAGGTGAAGGCTGGCCGGCCGCCGTGGGTCCGTTTCCACTGGGGAGAGCTTTACTCATTCAAGGCGGCGATAACTTCCCTGAACATCAACTTCACCTACTTCTCGTCCGATGGCAAGCCTCTCCGTGCTGCTGTTCAGCTTGAGCTTAAGCAGTATGAGGACGAGGGGAAGTGGCCGCTCCAAAACCCTACTTCCGGCACCCCGGAGGTGCACCGGGTCCACATGGTCAAGGCAGGCGAAACCCTCGACCGAATTGCAGCAGAGCACTATGGCGACCCCGCGCGCTGGCGGCTGATTGCAGAAGCCAACCGAGTCCTGGACCCGCTGTCGTTGCCGCCGGGCACGCCACTGCGTATCCCGGAGATAGAGGCGGTGGCGCGTGCCTAGCACAGAAGTCGATGTGGTGCAGGTCAAGGTAGATCAGCAGGTCATTGCTGACAATGTGCACGATCAACTGGCTTTGGTATCAGTCGAGGAATCGGTGGCTCTCCCGGACCAGTTCAGGATTCACTTTTATGATCCGCTGTTTGAATTATTCGACCGCAAGCTTTTCAAGATTGGATCGAAGGTGCAGGTGGCGTTTCGGTCGGAAGGGCAACTCACGACCGTGATAGACGGCGAGGTGACGACGATAAAGCTGGACCAGGGGCAGCACACCCTTGATGAACTTGTCATAGCGGGATTTGACCTCAGTCACCGGCTTCACAAACAGGCGAAATCCCCGACGTTCCTGAAGATGTCGGATGACGCAATCGTGCGGAAAATTGCAGGTGAGAACGGCCTCCAGGCCGACGTGGACTCGACCGGTATTACCCACGACTACTTGCTGCAGCGGAACCAGACAGATTACGAATTCCTGCGGGAACGCGCTGACCGCAACGGGTTCGACTTCTGGGTAACGGACAGAAAGCTGTTTTTCAAGAAGAAGCCCCAGGGGGCGGGAAGCCCGCCAAAGCTGGAGTGGGGCCAGGACCTTATCAATATCAGGCTTCGGCTGTCGGCGGCAGAACGGGCTGACGAAGTGACGGTCAAAGGTTGGACCCCGCTCACCAACCAGCCGATCAACGGCAACGCAACGAATGGAAGCTCAAGCCTGAAGTACACGACGGCCACGGCGCTAAAAGGGCTGGAGAGTGATGCCAAACGGGCCTTCGGCACCGTCAAACGGACGGTTGGGCATGTACCGGTTGTTTCGCAGGAAGAAGCGAACGCCCTGGCCGAGTCTTTGCTGCGCAAGGCGTCAGGGGGCCAGGCCGTTTTGCGAGGCGAGGCATTCGGCAACCCCAACATATCAGCCGGAGTGGAGATCGAGGTGACCGGCGTGGGTGAACAGCTTTCCGGCCGTTACACGCTCACATCGGTTGAACATCTTTATGGCGCTGGCCTTACCTACACCACGCGGTTCGTCGCCGGTGATCGGGACCCCGCATCCCTCATAGATCTGCTGGGCGGCAGCCGTTCCACGAGCCTTCAGAGCGCGGCACAGGGTTGGGGCGGCCTGTTGTCAGGCATCGTGACCAATTCCAATGACCCGGAAAACCTGGGACGCGTGAAGGTAAAACTGGCAAGCCTGGCCGAAGAACAGGAGACGGATTGGGCCAGGGTGGTTTCTCCCGGAGGAGGAGGAACCACAGGCTTCCAGTCCACTCCGGAGGTTGGCGATGAGGTGCTGGTTGGCTTCGAGTTCGGAGACATGCGCCGTCCAGTGGTCATAGGCGGACTCTGGAACAAACAGGACGCACCACCCACAACCGATGTTGCCGATGGGAAGGTGCGGACACGTGTCTGGCAATCAAGGACCGGACACAAGATCGAGATGATCGACGACGACAGCAATGGCTCCGTGTCGATTGTTCTCAAAGGTGAGAAGTCGTCAGTGGTCATCAACCAGGACGGGATGAGCATTAAGACGGACAAGGACGTGACCATTGAGGGCAAGAAGGTCCAGGTGACCGCATCCAGCGACCTCAGCCTGAAAGGCCAGAAGGTGCTTATAGAGGGTTCCCAGGACGTAACCATAAAGGGCACCCAGATCAAATTGAATTAACCATGCCACAACCAGCAGCACGCCAGAACGACCCTGTCACGGGAGTCGACATACACATAGTCATGGTGCCCGGACCCAACGGGGAGACACCAGTGCCATTGCCGCACCCCTTCTCAGGCAAGATCACGGGCAAGGTTTCCACTGACGTCAAGATCAAGGGGAAGGGTGCGGCACTAGTGGGGAGCGAGGTTCAGAACTCGCCATCGCACATTGCCACGCCGCCTGGAACCAGGTTCCAGAACAACCCCAAGAACAAGGGCGAGGTGAAATTCGGTTCCATGTCCGTGAAGATCAACGGCAAAGCCGCGGCGCGGATGGGTGACTCCGTGGCTACCTGCAACGACCCTGTAGATGTGCCCACCGGTGTGATCTCAGCAGGCGAGCCTTCGGTGTTGATCGGATGACCGCGGACAACGTTGACTTCATCGGGCGCGGCTGGATGTTCCCAGTTCGCGTCAGCAAACGCGGCGGCCTGATGCTCACATCAGGCGTAGAGGAGATCAACGCGTCATTGCGGATGATCCTGTCCACTGCGCCAGGCGAGAGGGTAATGCGGCCGGACTTTGGCTGCCGGATCTGGGACCTCCTGTTCGCTCCGGTTGATGCCAACACACTGGGCCAGATGGTGCAGACCGTGACCGAGGCTGTTGAACGGTGGGAACCACGCATCGAACTGCAGGAAGTGGAACCGGTGCCTGACCCGGAGGACGCATCTGTTGTCCACATTCTGCTGACGTACGTCCTCAAGAACACCAACGACCGGCGAAACCTGGTGTTTCCCTTCTACACAATTCCCCGGGAGGATTCCTCGTGACGTTGCAGTCACCAAAACTCGACGACCGCACATTCCAGGACATCGTGGATGAGGCGAAGCAACTCATCCCACAGTATTGCCCGGAGTGGACTGACCACAACCTGTCAGACCCTGGAATTGCGCTGCTAGAGATCTTTGCCTGGATGACGGAGTCGATCATATATCGGCTCAACCAGGTGCCAGACGTGCTGTACGTCAAGTTCCTGGAGTTGCTGGGCGTATCCCTTTTCCCGGCGGCAGCCGCCAGGACTGACCTGACGTTCTGGCTGTCCACGCCGCAGCCGGAGCCTGTTCGCGTTCGTGCTGGAACGCAGGTGGGGACACTGGCCGGAGATGATGACGAGCCAGTGGTATTCATGACTGATATAGACCTGGTCATAGGCCAGCCAGTCCTGAACTCATGTGTGACCTCAGGCGCCGCAACGCCCAACCGTTACCGGCCGCAGTGGGACGAGTTGCGATTCGAGCGCGGGACTGTGACGTGCTTCAGCACGTTACAACCAAACGATGCGATCTATTTCGGCTTTGAAGAGAGCCTTGCAAGGAACGTTATACGATTTGATTTTGTTGCCTCGACGGAAGGCATAGGAGTGAATCCGGATAACCCACCGTGGCGATGGGAGGTATGGGCAGGGGAGTCCTGGGTTCCGGCCAGGCTGTACAGCGACACGACCGGCGGCCTCAACAGAGATGGCTCGGTCATCCTGATGGTTCCCGCCCGTCACGAGGCGCTGACGCTTGGACCAGAACGCGCCTACTGGGTGCGCTGCCGCCTGGCAGATCCCAACCCGGAGCAGCCGATGTACCAGGCGTCGCCGGCCATCACGACACTCACCTGCCATGGGCTTGGCGGCACAGTGCCTGCCCATCATGGCGCACAGCACATGAGGGAGGTGTTGGGTGCAAGCGATGGGCGGCCCGGCCAGGTGTTCAGGGTACGTGATGCACCCGTGTTGGATCGCCGGCACGATGAATATATAGAAGTTGCCGCTCCAGATGAAACCGTCACTTCCTGGGCTGAAGCTCGCAGTTTTGCTCAATCAGGGCCAGAAGACCGGCACTTTACGTGGGACAGCGCCTCAGGGGAGATTCGCTTTGGCCCCCGCATACGCTACCCGGACGGCAGCACACGGCAATACGGTGCTTTGCCGCCCCGGCATGGCGAGATCGTGGTGACCGGCTATCGGGCGGGTGGAGGCGCCAAGGGCAACGTCGGTGCAGGAACGTTGTCGGTCCTGCATTCTTCCATCCCGTTCGTTGATCACGTGACCAACCTGGACCCGGCGCGTGGCGGAGTTGATCCCGAGACGGTAGAAAATGCCAAGGAACGCGGCGCCATGACGCTGAGGACAGGTGACCGCGCTGTAACGGCGGAGGATTTCGAGCGCCTGACCCTGGAGGCAGCCCCCTCGGCAGCCCGCGCAATGGCTCTTCCTCCGAGCCGTCCAGGCGGACCGATCCGAGTTCTCATAATCCCGCGCGTGCAGCGAGAAGCCGACCAACTCTCAGCGGACGACCTGTCCATACCCGAGGACCTTTACCAGCGCGTCCGGAGTTACCTGGACGAACGGCGCATCCTCGGCTCGGCGGTTGAGATTGGGGCGCCGGCTTACGAAGGGGTGAGTGTGGTGGCGCGCGTCCAGGTGCAGCCGGGCCGGGACCCGGACCTGGTGCGCCACCGGGCGGCGATGATGCTCTATCGCTTTATCAATCCGCTGGTGGGGGGGCCGGACGGCAAGGGCTGGCCGTTCGGGTTGGACCTGAACGTGGCGCAGGTATTCAACCTGCTGGCTGGCGTACAGGGGCTGCGCCAGGTGGATGAAGTGCTGTTTTTCCCCGTGGACCTGCGGACCCAGCGCCGATCCGGCACGGGGCAGCAGCAACTGGTAACCCAGGAAGGGACACTGTTCCTGTCCTACAAGCACCTCGTAATTTGATGAACAACTGGCTCGTCGACCAGCTTCCAAGGGCAATGGCTGAGGACCCGTTTCTCAGGCGTTACATGTCCATTTTTCAGCACCTGGGCAATTCTCTCCGGGAACAGGTGGACGGCGTTGGGATGTACCTGGACATTGACCTGGCGCCGCCGGAATTCGTCAGGTGGATGGGCACGTGGATGGGCCTGGTCGTCGAGCACGATATTTCCGATCCTGCTGAGAGAGACCGCAGATCAAGGGAACTCGTGCGGACTTCAGGGATACTGTTTCTCCAGCGCGGCACCAAGGCGGGATTGGAAGGGTTGCTGACATCCCTGACCGGAGCAGCGGCACGTGTCTCCGACACCGGAGGCGTATTCCGCACTGGGCAGGCGCCGTTGGTTCGCAGGCATATCACTGTGGAAGTGGATGATGCAGGCGGCATCGATGAGCAGTCCCTGTTGATGCTGGTCAGAGACGAAATTCCTGTTGACGCCACGTTTGAATTGCAGATTGGGAGTCGCCTTATTGAGGCGGATCAGCCGACTGAAATGGGGCGCCTAAATGAGATGGCGCAGGAGCAGGAGCAATCGGACAGGCGTGCTGCGGAAGAGGCGGGGGTGATTTTTGACGAAGATAGCACCGCGCTGCAGGACCAAGGCGATGGTGATGGAACAAGTGATGACACCTCAGTGAGCCCAGATGAGGAGCCCTCAGGCGAGGAGGACCCGGTGCCCGGATTGCTGGATGACCTGGAGCATGAGGATGACGGCGGCTCACCGGATGCCGATGGAGAAGATCACGACCAACCTGAAGGGCACGGCGAGAACAGGGGTCGAGACCAGTGATCGATCTCACCTGCCCGCAGTGTGGCGCCGAAAATTCAATTGAAGAAGACATCCGGCGGTTTTGCGGCAACTGCGACTTCCCACTGTTCTGGGCCGATCCGCCTGAGGCGGCGCCGACGCCTCTTCAAGAAGAGTTGAATGATGAAGATGAACAGGAGCAGGGTCAAGAGGAAGACGACATCGATGCGCAGGTGGATGATGTCATCTGCCGCAACTGCGCCCTGAGAAACCCGGGCGACCGCACTTACTGCCAGAGATGTGGTGAAGAGCTTCCAGCCCCAGAAGAGTGGTTTGATCCAAACTCACCTGTGGAGGTTATCCAGGACGAGCCAGACCGTTCCATATGGTCTCACCTGGCGCTCCCCGTGCTGGCCACGCTGGTTATTGGCGTGGGGGTGGCCGCAGCCCTGATCTGGTGGCTTGATGTCTTCAGTGATCCCGGCCCGGTGGTTGTACGCGTGCTGGATCAAAGCGGCGACACCGGCTACGACACGGCGATCGTGTTCGGTGGGACCCAGGCATCTCCGTTTATCGTGTACCGCGAGGCTGCTGAAAAGGCAGTTCGAGTGATGCGATGTACGTCCAGTGATTGTGGCAGCAGGATTTCTCCGGCCATATCTGTAGACGAGGAAGGCGACCCCGGGCACGGGCTGGCAGTGGATCTCATGGATGGGCCAGTTATTGTTTACCGGGTGAGCGCAACAGGATCACTGGTGGAGGCCAGATGCGCCACTTTCCTCTGTGCCGATGAGTTGGGAACCCGCGGCTTTCATCCCATAGATGAATCAGATGACGTTGGCTATGAGCCGGCGATTGCCGTTGGGGGCAGTGTTGCATTCCTGACCTATCGCGATGCAGGCAACGGATCGCTAAAGGCGGCGTTGCTCTGCAGGAGCGAGTGCGGAGATGGCGACGGCGAAGTGGTGGCGGCGATGAGTCGCCGGGGGCGGATCATCAATGTGCTGGCTGGAAGTGAAGAGGGATCAGACACGGGCTACGACAGCGCAGTGGCCATACCAAGTGCGGCTTCGCCATTCGTGGCGTACCGCGACGCTGCCAATCCATCGTTGCTACTTATCAGGTGCCTGACCCAGGCTTGCAGCCAGGCGTCTGCGCCTGTGGAGTTGGCGTCCGGCGATGTTGGGCACGACGCTGCGATGGTGATTGATCCGGAGACAAAGGCGCCGGTCATAGCGCACCGGGACAACACATCGGGAGACCTGGTAGTGGTCTTCTGCGGAGATGAAGAATGCACGGAGAACCGGGCACCGCCAACGGTGGTAGACCGAGGCGGGGACCAAAACCATAGCGTTGGACACAGCATTGTCATGGGCAGGGGAATTGCTGACATGCCTGTCATCGCCTACCGCGACGATACTGCCGGCGTGCTGAAGATGGCCCTTTGCGGTGACGCTGCGTGCACGGATGATAACCGTGTGATCGCTGTCATAGATGATGGCGGAGCAGGCGACTCACCTGCCGCGGTGGGATTTGATATCGCAATGACGATCCACGATGGGACGGCATACCTTGCGTACCGGGATGACACCAACAAGTCGCTGAAGTTTGCCGCAGTGGACCTGGAACGCCTGAAGGCAGAAGCAACCGAACCGGGTGGTCAGCAAGGGTTGTCGGCGTGGATCCGGGGAGGCCGATGAGCGGCGGCTAATTGTTGCTGGTGATCATATTCGCTATCAGGAAGGCAGCAAGGAACAAGGCGGCGGCGATTAACAGCACAAAAATGAGCACCAGTGCCCCGGATATCCGGGGCCGTTGCACAAACACTGCTGTTGCGGTGATCGGCTCTGCATCCGGATCGGGTGTTACAGCCGTGACCGTGATTGGGCGCTGCACGTCGCTGCCCAGCCACGGACGCGGAGCTCTGACATCGATGATGCTCCAGACTTCTTCGCCTGGGGGCACAACGTGGGTTTCAGGATCAAATGTGAAACTAATTTCTCCGGCCGGATCGCTGCCTCGAAAGACTATTTCCAAGGGTGAATTTCCGATATTCCTTGCAACGACCACAAAAGCGCCCGCGTTGCCGCGCTTGATGGACTCGGGATGAATCTCGAGTATCGCCTGTGAGACCGGCAAGACATCGAGCGGGACCTCTTCAACCACTGAAGCATCTGGATCAATTGCTGAACGTGCCCTGATTCCGATGATCGTGGGGCCAGCCGCCATCAAATATGGCGATGTCACATCAATCGAAATCAGGGTGTTCCCGACAGCCGAAGGAAACAACGCCACTTTGCCAGGATCAATTTTCACAAATCTGGAATCTATTCCAACGACGTCTATGGCAAACTCATCGACTACTCTTGACCCATTGAACACCTCGGCTTCCAAGACCAACGGCAGGCCAGCCTCGAGTGTGGCCTTGGCAGGTTCAACCCGTATGCGAAGACTTGAGACGTTCAAAGTTGACCTTTCCATTCATCGTATGACCAGTGGGCATCCGCGGTACGTTGTGCTATTAGTTGCATATGAGCGCTTCTATGCCGCAACAAGTATTCAAATCAGAAGGCACTAGATTAACTGAGGATGTGAATCCAGAAATGGTTTCTATTTAAGGGCGTGGTGCTGTTCCAAGCGCCTCAATTGACAAATGTATCGTATCTGGAGCGGCCAATACTAGATGGTGCAGCGTATGACGTGTTTAAGTGACATGCGGGCTTAATATTGGTGTTGCCAATTCAACTCGTGAGAACTGGATGAAATGAAGTCCGCAGGTATCACAAGAAAACTTGGTCTGAGCCGCATGCTTCGCTTCGTTAAGTCCCCGGGCCGGGCGGCGAAGGGTGAGGCGCGACGTGGGCGCTCCAAATGGACTCGGAAGCTGCTGCCCAAACAGTTGCGGTCGCGAGAGGCCCGAATGCTTACGCGCCTACTGGGACGCAAGGGGGGCGGCAAGCAAGAGCCCAGTTCGGACGAGCCCAGGGTATCCGGAGGGCTGGAGGCACCTCCGGGGGGGCCGGAGGCAACGACGAAATCAGGCCCCCGACGAGGTCCGGCGACCATCTACGAGAGGCGGCTGCGCCTTGAGTCAACGGTTCAGCGGGTGGTTGAGAAGGGTGAGCGCCTGGAGTACCAGGCGAACACAATCGCCATAGTTGACCCTGGCAGCGCCCTGTTGAGGTGCCTGAAGACCATGCTCGCCCTGTTGCTTCTTCCACTAGCGCTGCTCAAGCGCCTATGCGGGTCTGGTGAAGGCAAAGGCAACGGAAAGCTGAAACGCCGGTTGATCGCCGTCGATCGACGGGGGCGCGTGAGTATCCGTAAGGTTTGAGTCGTTCAACCACACAATCGTGAACGCCGGGACTGCAGGCGCCTGGCGGTCGTGAAATCAAGTCAGAAAGCTAGAGCTCGGATCATATATGGATAGCGCGAGGGAGCACTCCGCGGCCGGAAGAACTGACACGCCAGGGGAAAAGGGCAGCGTATTTTCAATGGACCTGCGTGACAGGTTCAAGCTGGCCATGCTGGCCGTATTCGTACTTGGCGTGGTCGTTGCTTCCTGGCTGTTGGTGGCCAACTCAGGCCACAACGCCGACCGGGAGTCGGCTGCACGTGAGGCGGGTCAGCAGCAGCTTTCTGAAGCGGCGCTCGTTGTGGACTCGCAGCTAAACGAACTGAAGTCGGCAGTCGAGACCGTCGCAGATCAACTTAATTCAGGGCAAGTTGACCAGGCGGGACTGAACGCGCTCTTGCCAGAACTTCTCGAAGAGCACCCACGCTTTTGGAGCCTTGGCGTTGCCTACGACTTCTGGGATACAGGCATTGATTACGACTACACACCGTCTGATCCCGCTGCACTGAACACCACCCCATACTTCATACGGCCCGGCGGTGAAGTCACGTTGAACCCTTTTCCGTATGAGTACTTTGATCGCACGGAAGGAACCGATGGCTGGGAGCGCGGCTGGTGGTTCAGAGATGGCCTGGACATTGGCCGTCATTGGACCGGGGCGTACTTTGGCAACACCAGCCGGCGCATGATCGCCGAGTACGTCGCCCCATTTGAGTACGGCGGGGCAGACGGTGATCTGCCGGCGGATGCCGGTGTGGTGCTGGCCACGTACACGCTTGAAAACCTGAACCGGGATGTGAGCTGGCTGGACCTCGGCGCCGCTGGTTACGGATTGATGATCTCCGATGAGGGCAACTATGTAATCCACCCACTTCCTGAGTACTGGCTGGGCGGCCGCAACATAGCGGACCTGGGTGATTTGGCATCACATGACAGCCAGCAGGGAGCAGAGGCGAGGCGGGATGCTCTGACAGAAGCGGCTGAACGGTCGCAACAGGGTCACGCCGGTTGGGCGCCATACCAGGACGAGATCACAGGACGTGATGCCTGGCTGTTCTACCAACCTGTCCCGTCCACCGGCTGGACTCTGGGCTACGTTCTCATCAAGAGCGAGGTACTGGGTGGGGACGATGTGTCCCGGCGGCAGCAGATGGGGGCTGGGACGGCCTTGCTGATGGCTGCCTTTGCGCTGATGGCCGTGGGTTTCAGGGCGTGCGGAGGAAACCTCTGGACCGTGTGGGGGACATCCTTTTCGTTCTCGCTGGCTTGTGTGGGAGGAATCGCATTCATCTGGATCCTAACCACATCTTTGCCGTCCAGCCCGACTCAACTAACCGATGGCGAAAGCCTTCGCTCGACAGTAGACAGGTTTGAGGCTGGCGTTAAAGAGAGCAACAGAGACGCTGAGGTGATCGAAGCGTTTGCCGGCGTGTTTGTGCAGTCCGTGGAGTTCACGAGTGATGACAACGTTGTTGTCACTGGCATCGCCTGGCAACGTTACTTTGACAACGCCGCAGACGTTGTCGAGCCAGGCTTCACCTTCCCGGATGACGTCAGCATCACGGATTTCGATGTGGCGTACGACATCACGAACGGGCCACAGCGAGTGATCGGCTGGCGGTTCAGGTCCACGCTTCAAACTTCGTTCGATTACTCGCGCTATCCCTTCGACGTTGAAGACGTGTCGATTCGAATGTGGCACAGGGATTTTGACCAGCCGATCGTACTTATACCAGACATTCCCGAGTACGACGTCATTGTGCCGGTGGCGAAGCCAGGTCTGGAGGAAGAGTTCGACGTGAACGGCTGGGAGATAGACCGTAGTTTCTTCAACTACTCCGACAGTTCGTTCAATGCACGCTTCGGCATACCGGACTTTTCGCGCGTCGGAAGAGCGCCAGAGCTCTACTTCAATGTACGGCTCAACCGCGAGTTCTTGAATACGTTCATCTCGCGCATGTTGCCGCTGATCGTGGTGTCAGTCCTGGTCTTCGCAATGTTAAACACAGTTACGGCCGGTCAGACTCAGAAAGAGTTGTTTGGAACGACCACGGCTACCGTGCTGGCGTTCTCCGGCAGCCTGATGTTCGTGACCATAGTTGGCCACAACAGCCTGCGATCATCCCTGAACGCATCCCAGTTGATATACCTTGAGTACTTTTACTTCGTGATGTACCTCGCCATCCTGGCAGTGGCAGTAAACACGATCTTGTTCAACTCGGGACATGGAGGCCGTTTGATTGGCTATCGCGACAATATGATCGCCAAGGTCTTGTACTGGCCGCTGGTGACTGGCACAACGTTCCTGGTCACCTGGCTCCAGTTCTTTTAGGAGCGGCAATCAGGTGCGCTGTGACAGATTGATGAGAGTGATTGTCGCTTCCCTGCGTCCTTTATTCCTGTGGATGAATCCGGACAAAGTGTCTCAACATTAGAGATGCGGACCTGCCTGTGAACTGGCGCGATCACGTACAGTTCAGCATTAGCATCACTACTCTGTGAGGCCGCGAACTTACAAAATGGCCAAGGTGTCCCAACTTGATTGAAGAGCCGTCCATAGTCCTGAGGGTCACGCCGGAGTTCTCTGCGCTTTCTGTTCCGCAGGTATACGTCCCGCCGTTTGGTCCGGCTGAATACGAGGGGCGGCTGGATCGCATACGAACGGAAATGGAGAGTCTGAACCTTGATGCCGTCATCATCAGCGACCCCAAGAGTGTCTGGTGGCTGGCCGCAGGGAAAGCCAAGTTCGAATACGCAGATAACCCGATCTGGCTGATCGTGCCGAGGGAGGACCACGGACCGGTCACTGCCGTTGTGCGGCATCTTGAACGTGAGACGTTCGAGCGCAGCGCTAGCAACGTGGTGGAGGAGATAGCGGAGTACAGGGACGGGGGCATCGTGATGCCTTATGATCCTGTGCCCGTAGTCGCGGATGTGCTACGTGGATTTAACGTGCCTGGGCTGGGACTTGGGGTCGCGTACCGGTATTTCAACGTTCAAGACTATGCTCGATTGAAGGAACTGCTGCCTTCAGCGAAGCACAGCAACTTCCCGGCTGAGCAGGTGCGGGCAATCAAGTCCGCTGAAGAGTTGAACGTGATGTCGATAGCCGCCCGCGTAAACGCTCAGGCGCTGTACAAGGCCATTGGCGAGTTGAGGATTGGAAGCACCGAGTGGGACTTCATGGAGCGCATCCGGCAGCTCCACAGTGAGTTGCTCGGCCCGGACTACGGCGGCACGAGCGAAAGCGCCCAGACGGCGCAGTTCGGTTCCCATGCGCACGATATGCACCCGAAGCGCCTCGCAGCCGAGATGCAGACCATGACCGCGGCTACGAATGCTGCCGGCAACCTTGAGCCAGGTGTCTTCGTGAAATCTTACGTCGGCTGCATGATGAGGCCGGTGTTCTTCGGCGATAGTGCTCCGGATGTGGTTGTTCGTGCAATCGAGGCCAGTGCAGAAGGGCTTGAGGACGCCCTGGCAATGATGCGTCCGGGCGTGAGGTTCAGTGATGTGGACCGGGTGATACGCGAGCCGATGCTGAAGACAGGGCTAGAGGTCCGGTCCCGCACCGGTTATGGATGTGGCATTGAATGGGACGAAGGCAACGCTGTATCACTTGCGCCTGGAACCGAGGGTGTGCTCCAGGAGGGGCACACGCTTCACGTAATAGCGCACACTTACGGCCCCTACGGATTCCTGGGCCTCAGCGAGCAGGTCACGATTACCAATAACGGCTGCCGTGTACTGGCTGATGAAGACGCAGGGTGTCCACGGCAGCTATTTCTCGTGACCTGAGATCAACCGCCGTGAACAACGGTCAGGACTGGCCAACGTCACCAGCAGTCTGTTGCTTATGCTCGGATCCGCCCGCGTGTGGAACATCTCGCTGTTCAGATGGAATGACACCCATCTTTCCAGCACGGTAATCATCAAGAGCCTGCTGTAGCTCATCCTGAGTGTTCATAACGAACGGACCATACCATGCGACGGGCTCGCCTATAGGCTGACCGCCAAGCAACAAGACCTCGAGGTTGGGTGAGTTGCTGTCCTGCCTGACTTCGGCAGACACTACCATGTGATCCCCGCTTCCAAATAGAGCAGTCTGGCCCATGTGAATGGGCTGAGCGGCGGAACCCACACTCCCGCGGCCGGCGAGAACGTATGCGAGCGCGTTAAATTCTGGCCGCCAAGGTATCTCCAGCCTGGCGCCGGGGCTGACGGTCGCGTGCAACATTGTAATGGGCGTGTAAGTGATGCCAGGGCCAGCGTGCCCTGCCAATTCTCCGGCGATAACACGCACCAGCGCTCCGCCATCGTGAGAGCTAAGCAGGGACAGGTTCTTGCTGCGAATGTCCTGGTAACGGGGCGGCACCCATTTCTTGTCAGATGGCAGATTCACCCATAGCTGTACGCCGTGGACCGTGCCGCCAGCCAGCACTATCTGCTCGGTGGGCGCCTCGATGTGGAGGATTCCCGCGCCGGCGGTCATCCACTGTGTGTCGCCGTCGCTGATGATTCCGCCGCCGCCGTGAGAGTCGCGGTGTCTGAACACACCATCGATCATGTAGGTGACCGTTTCGAAACCTCGGTGGGGGTGCCACGGGGTGCCCTTGGCTTCGCCAGCTCGGTACTCCACCTCGCCCATCTGGTCCATCATGATGAACGGATCGATGTGCCGCAACGGTATTCCCGCCATGGTCCGGCGGACGGGGAACCCTTCACCCTCGAAACCGCTTGGCGCGGTGGTCACGCTCCTGACCCTGCGCTCTGCGGAGCCGGCCGCTGGCCGCGGCACTCGTGGCAGCGCCAGTAAGTTTTCTGCTGTCACCGCGGGCATTACGGGTTCCTTTCTTAGCCGGCATGTCTTAACGGACAAGTAAACCAGGCAACGGTTTACGCCACGATTGGGAAGCGGAGCTTCTCCCGCACTCTCACTATTTTAACCAGTTGGATGCATGACCGCTTAATGCCGGTGCGGTTGCCCTGGGATCAGTCATAAGATCGGCGAACAGATGGTTGACCGAATGCGACGTTGATCATTCGGGCCAACGATTTAGGTGCGCGCCATCACTGGACGCCTGGTGCCCGCTTAACGGTCAAAAAAGCGAATACGGACTCTTGTGTGGGATAAGGGCCTGGGTAACGAAGATGTGCCAACGGTGTTTGCGGTATGCGAAATCCGTTGCGAGGCGGGCGCATGGTGACGTTTGACAGTGGAGCAAAGGCCTGTGGTATGGTCCGGCCGTTCTTGGAGTTCGGCGGCTGGTTCCAGGGGTGACCAATACGGGAATGCCCGGTTGGAGGGTGGGGTTCAAGAGGAGGCGGAGCATGATTGCAGCATTGACGCAGGGTCACCTGAGAAAGTCCGGCTGGCTGTTAGCCATGGCGCTGGTCGCCGCGCTGGCGTGGAATGTGAGTCCAACCGTGGCGGATAGCCATTGTATCGATACGGGCTTCGAGGGTCTTACCGCCGTCTCCGTCAACGAAGATGTCGTAGGCACGACTATCAACGTGGACGGCTGCGACGTCGGCGCCTTCTTCGATCAGAACGGTGTGGTTAGTGGCGCGACCTTCAACGGGACTGTTGCTGGCGCAAAATCGACGCAGTATGGCGTACTGGTCGTGGGCGCTGATGTTGCCGTACAAGCCTCGGAGTTTCATGTCGAGGACGGCTACTCGCACCAGTTCATTTCTATCGCATACCGAGACGGTGCTACGGGCCGCATAGCCCGCAATGTTCTACAGGGCGCTCACCGGGTGGGAGTCCTGGTCCGTGGTGAAGGAACCGACGTCCAGGTTAAAGGGAACTCCATTACCGGAACTGGAGCCAAGACCAGCGGATGGGCCGAGAACGGTATCCAGGTAGACCAGGGCGCCAACGCAACCGTGGCCAACAATACCGTCGAGGGCCACTGGTGGGATGGGGAGTCGAATTTTGCATCAACTGGGATTTTCGTATCGGGTGCGAACGGTCTTTCAGTGACCAACAATCGGCTTGTTGATAACGAGTTCAGCTTTTACATCGTTGGAGACAACAACAAGGTTTCCGGCAACCGCACGAGTTCTGAGATCATCAGCGGGTCCAGCTTGGCATTTCAGGCTTATGGAATGTTGATTGGCGGTTCCAACAACCACGCTGCGGGCAACAGCCTGAGTGCGACAGACGGAGCTGTCGGCATCTACATCTTTCCAGGGGCGGCGAACACCAAGGTCACTGGCAACCGAATCAGCGGCTTTGAAGACCCCATATTCGATGGCGGTGATGACACGATGAACCGTGGCAACCCTTCGCAATTCAACTAAGTTGAACGGCGGCACATAGGTTGGCGTTGACGGGGTGAGGCCGGT
>JBBDMW010000036.1:0-60390 GCA_040878005.1 Dehalococcoidia bacterium | reverse complement strand
CCCCCCCCCCCCCCCCGCAGCTTTTTCGATGGCTGTGATGACCCAGGTCCGTTGACCCGTGCAGGATGTGGCTCTCGTCCATACCTGAACTGGCAGACTGGCGTTGCTCCCCGGCTGGTCCAAGGCCGGTGAAAAGCCGCCATCCGGGTGAGGACGGTTCATACTTTTCCACGGTGGACCGCGATGATTACGCGCCTATCCTTGCCGTGTCTTGCCTGGCCCGACATTTTACCGGGGGCGCGTGGTGGTTTCCGGGGCCGCGCCAGTCAAGATACTGGTGCCGGGTCTCCCTCTACAGCACGGCGCCTGCACCGCCCCGGCCAATGGAGCAGATGGCACGGGGCGGTTGCGCGTTTTGGCCCGCACCCCCTGCTAAAAGGAAAGGATCTGATATGCGTCACGACAACGATCCTCCGGAACCTGGGCCGGATCCCGGGCCAGGTCAGCCGCGGCAGGATCCCGAACAAAAGGGCCTGGCCACCATGGTGATCGGCGGCCTGAGCGTGGTCCTGGTACTCGCTATCATCCTGGCCCTGGTCTGGTTCCTCACCGATGGGTTCGGGAGCAACGCGACCTAATTTTTCCTGGATGCACGGTGAGGGTGGCGCTCACTTCCAGGTGGGCTTACTGGCGGCTCGGGCTGCAGGCGCCTCCAAAAATAAGGCGGTTAGCATGCAACAGCCTATTGGTGGCGGCACCCATGATGAGCACACTGGCCAAAATTACGCTTCGGCGCATGGATCTGCGCCGAATCAACACAACCACATTGCCGCTGGCTGGTTCAACCGGAGCTGTTGCCACGGTGAAGGTCGGCGTGACCTTCAAGCTGAGTGAAGAAGGCACCGAAGACCTCCTGCGCTCATATGAGCACAGGGTCATGGACAAGGCGGGCGCCATGGCGACCGAAGGGCTGATGATGGCGACCAGCGTGATAAGCCTGCGAGGGTTCCGTGCCCCGGCCGGAGATCGTTTTAGAGTGGCGATCGAACGGTTTTGCCAGAGCGTGAATTGATGGTCAGCGGCTATACGGCCGACCAGTTCAAGCCACGAACCAAACTTTACTGTTGTCTGAGGGCCACCTTCGCTGACCTAGTGGCGACGCCAGCTTTTCTTTGGGTCCCGTTCAGGCAGTTTCGCGGGCCTCCGCATGTTGCCTTCCGCCGCATCTGCGAGGTAGTTCAGCCATTTGTCGATAAACGCCCCGAGACCGGCGCCCTCTATCGGGCTGAAGGGCAAGGCAGCTTCGCATCGCTCGAATAGCACAGAGAGCGCCCCTGCTGCGTCCTCTGCCGGCGGCAATGCAAACGGCTCGCATTCCGGGCGCCTGTAACCGGGAGACAGCATGAAGGCTGTCTCGTACCAACGGTACTCGCCAGCTTTGCGGGCGTCGCAAAACCACAACGAGTGTGAACGTCCAGAATAGCCAAAGCGGTCGATCGGCGTGCGCACTTCCACGCTGGTGTGTGCTACGACATCGAACGGCGCCCGCTGTACACGGGGAGACCCCAGGGCACCCGCGGCCGCAGGCTCTGCCTCTGGAATGCTCAGCGTAGCGTCACGCAGGGTGACTGCTGTGCCAGCGGAGTTCATCCTCGCGTGAATCGCCAGATCTGCCACTCTTGTGAGCATTGAAGCGCGGATTCGTTCGATGTGCTGTTCAGCACTTTCGAACATCTCGGCCCTGCTCATGTTGCGGCTTTGCCTGGCAGAACGGCGCAGCGCTGAACCGGCAGAACCGGCGCTTTGAGTGGCCACCGGCGCGCCCAACTGCCGAATTCTATCTTCACCGGTAGGCATGTATCCTCAACTTCCTGCAGGACTGACAGGGTGCGCCCGGCCGGGGCAGTCTAACACCGTCATCATGTGCCATTGCCAAGAGGATCCGCAACGGACAATGATGAATGCTGTCAAAATGGTGCTGAAAATTTGCGCCTGTATGCTGACGGGCGAGGCCGGTAAAATCTGGGAGGGCATTGCACAATGTCCGTGGGGGTCACGGAAGTGCAGTTGCGCGTTACGCAGGCGTCCAGAGAGGATCAAATGACAGGCGACATAAACGGCAGCACAGTGAGGGTTACCAACCCGAGCTCCGCTCATATTGATGCTGCGGGAGTGGTGGGCCGTGCGAGACATGCCCGGGTGATCGACTTCGGAGAGCATGACACGTTGTATGGCGACCCGGATTACATCGTTGAACCGCTGTATTACGTGGACGTGGTTAACGCCGAGGACGCCTACAAGGCTACTGGGAAGGCTTTCTCCCGGAACGAGCTCGAGGTTATTGGGTAGTCTCGAACACTGCTAGCCGGGCAGAGGCTGCGATGGCGGAACGAGATGTGCGCAACTTTTCGGCTGAGTGGATGGGCCGCATTGGGGCCGCGGGCCAGATCACCGATCAAGCGCGACAGGCAGACACATCGCCGGGTATCATCTGAACGACTCAGCACAGCCTTCAACAAGCGAGTCGGAGCACTTCGTGAAGACACTGATGAGGCGAGGAATGACTTATTGAGAGTACTGGTTACATCGGCTGCATCCGATATCGGCAGCCTTATTTCCGAAGGGCTTCGGCCAGGGCATGACCTCAGGCTTACTGACCTCCCGGGGGCGTCCAGCGGCGACATAACCGGATGCGATCTTGGGCACGATGATGCGACAGACCAAATAGTTGCCGGTGTGGATGCCGTGGTCCATATCGGTTACGAAGGACAGGACGGCGGCGCTCCCGCTCTGATTGACTACCACACACGGCGCACATACAACCTGCTCCTTGCGGCGTCCGCTGCCGGTGTTGAACGATGCATCTACATAAGCACTCTTAGACTCCTCCAAGATTACGAGGAGAACCTCACGGTCACAGAGCGCTGGCGGAGCCTTCCGCCCACTGATGACCCGGTCCTGCTGGCGTGTCACCTGGGTGAAGTAACGTGCAAGGAAGTTGCTCGGGATGGTTTGCTAAAGGTTGCCACTCTACGGCTCGGGTTTCCGATTGTGAAAGGAGACCGTTCCGATGCAGTGGCATCTGGCGAGACCGCGGCTGTCGCATCTGATGACGTTGTCGCCGCCATTCGCTCTGCCCTGACAGCAGAAATCGAGCAGTGGCAGGACATACATCTCCAGTCGCCGCGGCCAGGCCAACGCTTCCTGATGCACGCTGCGCAAAAGCTGCTCTCCTACCCTGAGACGGAAACACAAGGTGCTGCACGATGAAGGTACTGATTCTTGGCGGAAACGGAATGCTCGGTCCGTGGGTCGTGAAGGCACTTGACGGTCGCCACTACCTTAGGGTCACTGACATCAACAAGCCGTCAGACGACCGGCATGAGTTCGTGCAGCTTGACGCTTCCGACCTGGACGGGGTTGTCCGGGCGGCCGAGGGAATGGACGCGATCATCAACCTGTCCGTGTTGAGACCTGACCGAAAACTGGCCTTCGATGTCAACACGCGCGGCAACTACAACATGATGACTGCGGCGCGCACTCACGGCATTCGCAGGATTATCAACACCGGCCCCCATTTCCAGTTGGCTGGTCCGCAATTCGAGAACTGGGACTTCGACCTGAATCCGGATATGCCGCCACAGCCGGGGACCAGGCTGTATGCCCTGAGCAAGGCGCTGGGCCAGGAGATCTGCCGGGTTTTTAGCGAACGGCATGACATATATTTGCAGACGCTCTTGTACTACAACCTTAAGCGTCCTGACACGCTCGGCGGCCCGGAGGGCAAGCCGGTCTTTGCCAACGACCTGACGCCATACAGCATCGCCTGGCCGGACGCGGGTGAGGCGGTTCGCTGTGCTTTGGAGGTGGAGCTTGCGAAACTGCCGTCACGATGCGAGACGTTCTTCGTCTTCGCTGACCTGCCTCACCGTAAGTTCCGCAATGAGAAGATCAAGCGAATCCTAGGCTGGCAGCCGCGCTACCACCTCGAAGGTCTTTGGAACAAGCCGCCGGTGGAAGCGTAAGGCAGGCTGGCCTATAGGATGTTGGCGCCTGGCGGATCAACGGAAGCCGGGTGCTGCGTTGCTTGTCAACGAATTTCCACCGCGACAGGTTATGAATCCAATGCGCCTCAGGTTAGTCACTGCGTAATCTGCGGCGCATTGCCGACGTGCTTGGCACTGGCATTCAACATGTAGATGCCCACGAGCGTCTTCGGCGATTCGTGTGCGCTCAACTCCACAACCTGGACGGAGAGCAGAGCCGCGGCGCACAGGACCGCTCTTGGGCCTTTCCGCCGAACGTCTATACAGGTCACGGATGTACCGGACCAACTCGGCGAACCGCCCGTGGAAGTGATCTGTTTTGAGCGGTCCGGTCTAAAGCTCCTTGATTTCACTGACCAGTGACTGCACCGACTTCTTGGCGTCACCGAACAGCATATTCGTCTTGTCCAGGTAGAACAACTCGTTCTCCACACCGGCGAAGCCCGAAGCCATTGACCGCTTCAGCACCAGTACGGAGCCTGCCTGGTCCACGTTAAGGATGGGCATGCCGTATATGGGGCTGCTGGTGTCCGTGCGCGCCGCCGGGTTCGTAACGTCATTTGCTCCGATCACAACGGCGACGTCTGTTCGCTCGAACTCGTTGTTTACCTGGTCCAGGTCCAGAAGCTCATCGTATGGCACGTTTGCCTCTGCCAGCAGGACGTTCATGTGGCCCGGCATGCGGCCTGCCACCGGGTGGATGGCGTATTTCACGTCGATGTCGCGTGCCTTGAGCAAGTCTGCCAGCTCTCGCACATTGTGTTGTGCCTGTGCGACCGCGAGGCCGTAGCCGGGCACAAAGATCACGCTGCGGGCGTATCCCAGTATGGTTGCGGCGTCCTCTGGGGTCACCGACCGCACAACTCTGTCATCAGCGCCGCCGTCTCCCGCTCCCGCAGTCGCCGTAGCACCGAAGCCACCGAGCATGACGTTCGCCAGAGACCGATTCATGGCGCGGGTCATTATGCGGGTGAGTATCAGCCCGGACGCCCCCACCAGGGCGCCTGCAATGATCAACATGTTATTGCCCAGCACAAACCCGGTGGCAGCGGCTGCCAGGCCTGAATACGAGTTCAACAATGCGATGACCACTGGCATGTCGGCGCCGCCGATGGGTATCACCAGCAAGATACCAAGCAGCAGTGCGATGGCTGCCATGATGGCGAACGCGTACTCTGTGTCTGGCTCCACCACAAGCCACCCTGCAAGGGCGAGTGCAGCAATCAGCAGGGCGCCGCTAAGGATGTTTCGTCCAGGCAGCAGCACCGGTCGAGTTGGCACAAACCCCTGCAGTTTGCCGAAGGCGATCAGGCTGCCGGTGAGCGTAACCGCACCAATGATGGTGGATGCCATAACTGTGATTGATACATCCGGGTTTACGTCGAGGCCGAGGTCGTTGAGCCTGATCAGCTCTGCCGCTGCCACAATTGCGGACCCAGCGCCGCCGAAGCCGTTGAACACCGCCACCATCTGAGGCATCGCCGTCATTTGCACCTTGCGCGCTAGCACTGCGCCGATCAACGCGCCGGCAATCATTCCGGCGATGATCCAGGTGAAGTCAACGATGCCCCTGTCCAGGAGCGTCACCACCACAGCGATGAGCATGGCGGACGCTGACATCATGTTGCCGGTGCGGGCGGTTGCAGGAGATCCCAGCCGCTTCAATCCCAGGATGAATAGCGCTGCCGCGACTATGTATGCGGCATTAGTGACGTTGATGATCGTCTCGGTGTCCATTTAGCGGCGCCCCTGGTCACTGCGGCGGAACATGCGCAGCATTCGGTCGGTCACCATGAAGCCGCCCACCACGTTGATGGTGGCGAGTGTGACCGCGGCGACGCCGAGTATCGCCCCCATGGTCCCGCCTTCACGTCCTGCGACCAGGATCGCGCCGAGGATGACGATGCCTGATATGGCGTTGCTGCCGGACATCAGCGGCGTATGAAGTGTGGGCGGTACCTTCGTGATCACTTCGTACCCGATGAAGATCGCCAGTACGAAAATTGTCAGCGATATGAGCAGTGACTCAATCATGTGAACCTCTTGAGCATTCCGTGCGGCAGCCTTGAGGGATGCTACTCGCCAAGCCCTTGCCTTGCCTGACCGGCGTGTGCGACGCACATCGCATCGATCACTTCGTCATCAAAGTCGATGTTCAGCCTGCCTTCTTTGCCGATAATCAGATCGAACAATGCTGCCACGTTCCGAGAGTAGAGCTGGCTGGCATGGTAGGGCATGGAACTGGGCACGTTAAATGGGCCGTGCACCTGCACGCCATCATGTACTACAACCTCACCAGGCTTTGTGACTTCGCAATTGCCGCCGGTCTCTGCGGCCAGGTCAACTATCACGCTGCCTGGCTGCATGGCGGACACCATGTCAGAGAACACCAGGCGCGGAGCTGGGCGGCCCGGTATGGCAGCAGTTGTTATCACCACGTCCGATGCTGCGATGTGGTCCTTGAGAAATTCCCGCTGCAGCT
Source organism: Dehalococcoidia bacterium (assembly GCA_040878005.1). Taxonomy (GTDB): domain Bacteria; phylum Chloroflexota; class Dehalococcoidia; order Lucifugimonadales; family Lucifugimonadaceae; genus JBBDMW01. The sequence continues at coordinate 53,922 of JBBDMW010000036.1, read as the reverse complement.
GTTGTTCCTCTTCGGTTTGCTCCCGGGCGTATCCGCCTGCGGCTTCTGCGTCCTGTGCTTCAGGTGGCTGGATGAACTTTGCTCCAAGGCTCTGGACCTGCTCGGCGGCCGCGGAGCGTACATCGAAAGCCTCCACTGCTGCGCCAAGCCTACGCGCCGTGGCGATGGCCTGCAATCCGGCAACACCCGCGCCGAGTACCAGCACCTTGGCTGGCGGAATGGTGCCTGCAGCCGTCATCATCATCGGAAAGTACTTGCCGATCGATCCGGCTGCTATCAGCGCTGCCTTGTAGCCTGCCACGGAAGCCTGCGATGAAAGCACGTCCAGCCGTTGAGCCCTGGCTATGCGTGGGACTAGTTCCATGGTCAACGCTGTCACACCAACGCCCGCCAGCGCTGTGACAATCGATGGATCAGTTCGAGCATTCAACAGGCCTATGACAACGGCGCCCTTTTCAAGGGCATCAATTTCGCTGGTCACTGGCTGCTGCACATGTACGAATATCTCGGCTGACGCTGCTGCGTCAGTTCCATGATCAACGGTCTTGGCCCCTGCTTCCTCGAACTGGCTGTCGGGAAATCCCGCTTCGTTACCTGCACCGGACTCTATAAATAGTTCATGCCCTGCCTTGGACAGTCTTGCGACGGTCTCTGGTACTAGGGCAACCCGCCGTTCGTGCGGGGCAGTCTCTTTGGGCACGCCGATTCTCATTGACACCTCCGGGCATTGCTGTCCGCGCGGACACGTGGCCGTATGTCCCGCAGCGCGGCTGGCTCCCTACATCATAGCCTCGCGCCCGGTTTCCCACCGCTGGCACGTGTATGGTGCTGACGCAGTGTAGCGGTTAACCTTTGCCGACTCTTGTTTGAAGCACTGTGAACATTACGATATGGGGGACACGAATGTACGTCATCAGGCGTGTATGGAAAGTGAAATCCGGAACAGCACGGCAGGCTGCAACTCTTGTGGCAAAGATGGGTGAAGTCTATGAGAAAGCAGGGCAGAGGCAGTCACCAAAGGTCTATTTCAACGGGGGAACTCTGCCGGGAGACTCCAACCGCGTCTACCTGGAATGGACCGCTGAGGTGATTGATTCGCCTTACCGCAGCGGCAACGAGATTCCTGCTGAGGCACGGGCGTTTGGAGCGAAGCTGCGCGAACTGCAAGAGGAGAACTGGATAGAGTTCTACGAAATGCTTACGCCAGAGAAACACCAGGACATTTAACCGCACCTGGTGGATACAGAGAAACTTGGGGATCAAGTATGAAGATCACGGACATCAGGGCCTATCCGATCAGAGTGTCAAGAAGCGACGTCGACAAGGGTTCATCATCGCACGGCAAAGAGGACCGGCCCCCTGTAGTGGACTACGGCGACTACTTCATCGACAAGACGGCGTTCACATCCGTCTATTCCAAGTTTCATGAGACTACTGTAGTCCGGCTACAGACAGAGAACGGGCTGGTGGGATGGGGAGAGGCGCAGTCTCCGGTATCTCCACGAACTACCAAGACCATAGTTGAAGACCTGGTCAGACCGCTCGTGATGGGCCGCGATGCTTTCGACATTGAGGCCATATGGACGCGGGCCTACGGCGCGATGAGAGAGCGTGGCCACCCGACGGGGTTTTACGTGGACGCGCTTGCAGGGTTGGATGTGGCGCTCTGGGATGTTGTGGGCAAGGCTGTCGGCAAGCCGATTCATAAACTGGCCGGTGGCCGCTACCGAGACAGGATTCGGTTGTACGCAGGGCTGGGCGGGACGGACCCGGCGCTCGTAGCGGAAGAAGCGGCTGAACACGTGGCAGCGGGGTATCAATCGCTAAAGCTTCACCTTCTTGTGGATCGCGATGGTGTGGCCGACATCGTTGCTGCGGTTCGTGACCGTGTTGGGCCATCGGTGGAGCTGATGGTGGACGTGCACATGCGCCATAGCGTGGTGGGCGCCATAGAGCTTGGCAGGCGCCTTGAGGCGCTTGACGTCCGCTGGCTGGAATCTCCCACTGTCCCGGAAGACATACAGGGGCAGGCGGAGATCGCCAGGGCGCTCGACATGGCGGTCGCAATAGGCGAGTGGAGCCGAACGCGGTACGAGATGCGCGAGTCGTTCGAACGGCGGGCGTTTGACGTGGTCATGCCTGACATTGCCCGAACCGGCATCACCGAAGGTAAGCGTATTGCCACGCTGGCCGATACTTACAACATCCCGGTGTCGCCACACGTGGGCGGAGGCGGCATCCTTTCCGTTGCCGCGACCGTGGAGTTCTCCGCCGCGACACCCAATTTCCTGATCATGGAGCATTCTCACAAGGCGAACGCTGTGAAAAATGCCATCACGGTGAAGCCTTACGACCCTGTCAACGGCGAATTTGTACTGACTGACACGCCGGGCCTGGGGGTGGAGATCGACGAGGCCAGGTTGGAGGAGTTCGCTTTCCCCGGTTAATTATGCAGGCGTGAATCGGCGGGTCGAACGGCCCGGCGGTACAGTTGCCGCTTATCGCGGGAGTCAGGCAGTTGGGAGATGTCATGTCAGGATCAGGCCCGCCAGGCAGCGGAGACTATGAATCACCGTTCATCCTGGTAATCGACATCGGCAGTTCATCCATAAAAGGTGGACTCTATGATGCCAGAGCAAGAGCCGTCAAAGGCACCAGTGCCAGGGAGCCGAATGAGCAGACAGTCGCCTCGGACGGCACCTCCGAGCAGTCAGCCAAAGAAATACAAGAGGCCGTAGGGCGAGTTGTGGACTCTGTCCTTGCCCAGTCAGGCAAGTTCAAAGATCAAATAGCGGCCGTCGGTGCCGACAGTATGGCCAGCACCATCCTGGGCGTAGATCAGGAGGGCAGGCCGGTCACACCTGTCTACACATACGCAGATTCCCGTTCGGCCGCGGACGTTGAGGCGCTTCGGCGCGAGCTTGATGTGCGGGCTGTTTATGACAGGACTGGGTGCCCACAGCACACCTCCTACGTCCCGGGCCGTATCCGTTGGCTTCAACGCACTGATCCGGACACGGCGGCCAAGGTTTATCGATGGGTGGACCTGCCCACCTATATCTACTCCGGATGGTTCGCCCGGCAAGACGTTCCTGCCAGTTATTCCGTTGCGTCATGGAGCGGAATGCTAAACCGCCGCAAACTGGCGTGGGATCGTGGCTTGCTGGGTCACCTGGGTGTCGAAAAAGACATGCTGCCCCCACTGGCGTCTCATGACGATCCGGTTTCCGGCCTGTCTTCTGAATTTGCCGGGCGTTGGCCAGATTTGGCTGACAAACCGTTTTTCCTTGCTGTGGGTGATGGTGCTGCCGTCAACGTTGGAACTGGCTGCGTTACGCCCGGACGAATAGCTCTCACCGTTGGTACGACCGGCGCATTGCGGCTCCTACTGCATGGTCAAACACCTGATGTGCCACGTGGACTATGGGCATATTGCCTGGGCACCGATAGCACGCTACTGGGAGGATCGTTCAGCGAAGGGGGGAACATTCTCGAATGGACCCAGGAAACATTACGGCTGCCACCGGCGGACAAGGTTGAAGATGAACTGAAGAAACTCAAGCCTGATGGCCACGGTATCTCGGTGTTGCCGTTCATAGCCGGCGAACGAAGCATCGGTTGGTCGACAGCAGCCAGCGGAACGTTCAGGGGAATACGAATCTCCACCAGGCCAATCGACATCCTGCAAGCATGCATGGAAGCGGTTGCCTACAGGTTTGCCCTGGTGGCAGGCCTGCTGCTTCCATTGGCTGGAAAGGACCCGGTTATTGTTGCCAGCGGAGGTGGCATCCACGGCTCCGACTACTGGCTCCAGACCATCGCGGACGTCATGCAGTCGCAGATAGGCATTTCAGGTGAATCCCAGGAGACGAGCCGCGGGTCAGCCATCCTTGCGCTGCACGCGCTGGGAGTGTGGCCGGAGTTGGATGCCCACACTACAGATATCGTTCGCATTTATGATCCCAGACCGGACCTGCGTGAGGTGTACGGTGAGGCGCTAGACCGGCAGCGGGAACTTTACCGGGCGATCCTGGGCGAGCCGGGGTTCTGAGGTCTTAGTTGGGCCGTCAGCCGCCCCTTGGAGCACGCTCATCGCCCTGGCGCTCTGCCCGCTCACGGGATATATCGACCAGTGCTGTGCGTATCTCATCCACGACATCGTCATTCGGTGCGGTTGCAAGGGGAGCGGATTCCGCCTCGGCCAGCCAGCGGCCCAGTTTCTCATGCCACTCACGAAGCTCACTGACAGAGAGCATTTTTACATCAAGTCCACTGATGTCAGGCGGGGCGGGCACCGGATCATGACGACTCATGACGAGCGGCGATGCACCATCCAGTGGCGGTCCGGTCCCAGCAAAGCGTCCGCTTCATCAGGTCCCCAGGACTCCGGATGGTAGGGGATCAAAGGTGACGCTGCTGAGCCTTCCCACGCCTTGATAAAGGGGTCCACAATCTCCCACGACAGTTCTATTTCATCGCTGCGTGTGAAAAGCGAAGCGTCGCCCTGTATGGCATCCAGCAGCAGCCGTTCGTACGCATCCCGAATCTCATGCGGAGCGAAATGAAATTCCAACTCCTGTGAGCGCACACTCATACGGGCGCCCGGCGTCTTGTTCTCCACTGTGAGATGCACACCCTCTTCCGGCTGTATTGAAACGTGCAGAGCGTTCGGGGTTAGTGAAGTCCCTTCAGGTATCTGGAATATGGAGTGTGGAGGCGGCCGAAATTGAATCACGATCTCAGTCGCCTTCCTGCCGAGGGCCTTTCCGGAGCGCAGGAAGAACGGAACACCCTGCCACCGCCAGTTGTCCACGAACATGCGGGTTGCGCCGAACGTGGCGGTCTCTGAATCCTTTGCGACGTTTTTCTCGTCCCGGTAGCCGATGTACTGCCCACGCACCGACTCGTTGGCGGCTGTCTCAGGCGTATGACGCCGGACCGATACCAGCGCCTTTGCCTTTTCGTCACGCAGCGCCTCTGATCCGGCCTTGGCAGGCGGCTCCATGGCAACCAGCGCCAGTAGCTGTAGGAGGTGACTCTGGAACATGTCTCGAATGACACCGGTATGGTCGTAGTAGTCACCGCGACCTTCGATGTCGAGCTTCTCCAACACAGATATCTGGACGTGGTCCACGTAATGCCGGTTCCAAATAGGCTCGAATATGGTGTTGGCGAAGCGGAACACCAGTAGGTTTTGAACCGTGTCCTTGCCGAGGTAGTGATCTATCCGGTAGACCTGGTTCTCATCGAGCACGGAATGCACCACGTCATTTAGGGCCCGCGCACTCTGCAAGCCTGTCCCGAAGGGTTTCTCGATTACTACGCGTCGATAGCCCGTAGATTCATCCAGTTGCCCCGTCTCGCCAAGTGCCGCAAGTGTGTCTTCGTAAAGGGACGGTGCAAGTGCCAGGTAGTAAATGCGGTTGTCGTGTCCGTTCCTGCCCTGGCCATCCCTGATGTGCTCATCCAGCCCACGGAGCGATTCCGGATCATTGGAGTGACCCCGGTAGTACTCGATTTTTTGAGCGAAGCGGTTCCACTCGTCTTCTTGGCCCGAGTCAATTGTCACGCCGTCCCTGAGGTGCTCGTGAAACTCATCATCGGAAAATTCCGAACGAGCGACACCGATGAACCTGCAATATTCCGGCAGTACGCCGCTCGTATAAAGATGAAATAGGGCGGGTGCCAGTTTTCTCTTCGTGAGGTCTCCCGACGCACCGAAAATGACTATCGTTGTGCGGTCTGTTGGAGGGTTACTCATCAGCGCTCCTCACTGCATGTCCGCCAAACTGGTTCCTCAGGGCGGCGAGCATCCTGCCCCCCAGTGGGTTTGGCTGCCTTGAGCGAAACCTGGCGTGCAGCGCAGCCGTGATGACCGGGGTAGGAACAGCCAGTTCCACTGATGTGTCAACGGTCCACCGGCCTTCACCAGAGTCTTCGACGTACGAGGAGAGAGATTCGAGCCTGGGATCTTCTCGAAATGCATCTGCTGACAGGTCCAGCAGCCAGGACCTGACGACGCTTCCATGTCGCCATGTCTCTGCTATTTCGGCGAGGTCAAGGTTGAATTCCTTCTTGGCCGCCAGTAGCTCGAAACCTTCAGCGTAAGCCTGCATCAGGCCGTACTCGATGCCGTTGTGAACCATTTTCACGTAGTGCCCTGAGCCGCTTGGTCCGGTATGCATGCAGCCGCCTTCATCCGGTGACAGCGCCTTCAGTATGGGCAGGGCGCGATCATAGGCTTCTCGTGGGCCGCCCACCATGAGGCAGTACCCGTTGTCCAGTCCCCACACTCCGCCGCTGGTGCCTGCGTCGAGGTAGTCGATTCCCTCTTTGGCAATAGCCGCGGCTCGGCGCTGCGAGTCCTTGTAGTTGGAGTTGCCGCCATCGATTAACGTATCGCCGGACGACAACAGGCGAGATAGATCGCCAACCGTGCTCTCAGTGATGTCGCCGGAGGGCACCATAACCCAGACCGTACGAGGTGCATCCAGCAGGGACACCAGATCGTCCAGCGAAGATGCTGGAGTGCCTCCGGCGGCAGATACAGCCTCCACAGCCTCTGGGTTCAAATCGAAAACCGTTACTCCATGACCTGCCTTCAGCAACCGAGTTGCCATGGATCCACCCATACGGCCAAGTCCCACCATGCCAAGCTGCATCTGCCTGTAACCCTCCGGTGTATATGTGAGGTGAATAGCGCGACCCGCAGCTTACTCGCCAGGGCGATAGCTTGCGAACGCCATTCGCTTCTCCACCACCGTGTGAAGGTCGGCAGGGTCGTAGACAACCCACTGCTGATCAATGGCTGGATTTTGCCGCAATGGCTCGGCAGTCCACTGGTTGGCGACGCAAATCCAGTGGGTTTCAGCCGCTTCCGCTGCCGTGACTCCCACGGGAGAATCTTCTATGACCACTGTCTCGTGGGGCGCGACACCCAGGCGTTCCATTGTTGCAAGGTAGATCTCTGGGTGAGGTTTTGGATGTGTGACCTGTTCCCGTCCCACCACATCTTCAAGATCATCCAGTATGCCCAGTATGCAAAGGACTCGACGCGCCTCATCGGTGAATGACGACGTAGCGACTGCGACTCGCCGCCCGGCGGCTCGTTGCTCCTTCACCAGGTCCACGTTATGCCGGTGCATGCGCTGGCGTATGCCTTGCGGCGTGCCGAACCGCTCCTGGTAGGCATGCATCCGCAGCCGGTGCAGTGTCTGCCACGGTTGCTCGTTGTCGATTGGCGCAGCTTGAGCGGCGAGAGCAGGAGCAAGCCCGAGGGCGGCTATCATTGCATTTGCCACTCCTTCGTCAGTTGTTCCAACCACGCTCTCGTACAGCTCAACCGCACGATCATCAGGCGCATCAAGTCCCAGGAGTTCCTGCGCCACGGCAGCATATGCGTGTGCCTTGAGTTGTTCAGTTTCGACTAGAGTCCCGTCAAGATCAAAGATGAATGCCTGTATCACCATGTCTGCCGGCATACTCCAGTGGACTGCGATGTCTGTTGTTCGTGATGGTCACAGGACGCGTCAAGGATCCGCCGTATGCGGCCTGTGAAGATGCATTGGACGTTCGTCAAGTGTGGACCGGGAGTTGCCGCTGGCTAGGTGACGTCTGAAGTGTGGCGGGCTTCGACAAACAACTCCCACAGCTTCCTGATATGCGACGCTATGCCGGACGCTGCCTCATCGTGCTCTTTGGCACCCTGCTGTAGACGGGCCAACTGCCCAAAGTACGCCTGGGGTCCGATCAATAGGCCCCCTACGCCGGTTGTGCGGGCGGCAAGTCTAGCGACAGCACGTTCAGACCTACGGGGGCCGACCGTGATGCGGTCTGGGTCCGGATCCGATCCAACCATGAAGAGAACCGTTACGGACGTCCGGTCGTCCACATATGCCTGCGCCGTGATTGTGGCAGCGGCTTTGCGTTCAGCCGGTGGCTCAAACGCCCACACCTGGGGTTCTACACCGGCATCCTGCAACTGACGGATGCCTTCTATCAGCAGAACCGACTGGACGGACTCATCGCCGTACTCTTCGAGTTGTCGCTTTGTCGGGACGGGGGTGAGTTCAATTAGCAGTTGCCGGTTGCTCTCGCGGCAGCGTTCCGTGAGCGCCCTGAGTTGAGCCTGGGACGCCTCGCGCTCGGCGAGAGGAGCCCCGGAATTGTAGGAGATGCGAGCAGCCGCAAACGTGGTATCCAAGCGGTTTATTGCTTCCCACGCGCCAGACACATCACTGAGCCCCAGACCGTTACCTGGATTCTCAACAGAAGCGGCTGTGCCAAGGGACATAGCCTTGGCCCGGAGAAGCACGCCTTCGCCAATGTCTGGATCAGTCCAGATAGCGGCCTGCGACTTGGGCAGGCCGGACTCTATGGCCGAGACAAGCCCGTCGAATACCACGCGCTTGAGCGTGGCAGCCTGCTCCCGCTCCTCGGCCGTCGGGGTGTCCTTGCTGCCGACCAGGTCTTTGCAGAAGTCAACCCGGTGGTCGGCGCCGATCATGAACAATTGTGGTGCGTCGGTGTGGTTCTCAACCATTGAATATTCCCGGTTCACCTGATGGAAGCTCGGGCGACTCGCCCCACTCCGTCACCAGGCTGTCAATCGTTTCCATGTAGTTTCCGCTCAGAGACACAATCGCGGCACGACGTCCACGGCCCTTCATCTCTTCCACTTCTCCCACCGCTTGCGCGTAGCTTAACGCTCCGAGCGTATAGTTTTCCCCCGGAACTGTTACATCCTGGTTAGGATTGTCGACGATCACGACTTGGATTACCGAGTCGGGGCCGCCCTTGTACAGTTGCCCGGTTGAATGCAGGTACCGAGGGCCGTAGCCAAACGTAGTAGCCATGCCGGTGCGCCGCGTTATGGCTTCGCGAAGCCTCCCGAACGCGACCGTCAAATCTTCTGATTCCGGCAGGAAAGCTGAGATGGCGACGTAATCGCTAGAGTCCTGCGAACCTAGCAGCAGGTCCAGTGAATCGCCAAGGGTCGCGTCTGACACGTTGTGAGAAATAACCCCGTTACCTAGTGCCTTTCTGGTCCTGTCCTTAACTGAATTTACGTCTGGCTCATCAAACGGATTCACTTCCAGCCGGTTGGCCGCCACCGCCGTGGCGAATTCCCATCGGAAGAACTCGCCGCCGAGCGCATCAAGATCCGGCAGTTCAATCCGAACAACTGGATGGCCGTCTTTCTGTAGATCATCAGCCAGCGCGTCCATGCCCGCGTTGTCAGCGCCGGCAAGACGCACATAGACAAATTGCCGGTCACTGAAGTAGTTGACCGCGTCATATCGTAGTTCGCCGGCAACGGGAATCAGCCCTTTGCCGTTCTTACCGGTGGACTCTGCCAGCAACTGTTCTATCCACAGTCCCAGCCGTTCCATGCCAGGAGAAGTGAGCAGCGTTACCTTGTCACGTCCAGCCGCAGCCAGACTGCCAAGAGCCGCACCCATCCATAGCCCAGGGTTGTCCGCACCGTTGTCGCGGCAGGCTTCCGACATGGCACGGGCGGAAGCTCCCACGTGTTCAAGGTTCAGGCCCATGAGTGCGGCCGGGAGCATGCCGAACACTGACAGTGCAGAGTACCGCCCGCCCACATCTGGCGGCGCCTCAAAAGCACGGCGGAATTCTCCGGCCCTGGCCCGCTCTGACAACGTAGAGCCAGGGTCTGTCACGGCCACAAAGTGCGCGGGTGCATTGGATACGCCTGCAGCGGTCAACGCTGTGCGGAAATGTTTCTCCAGGGTTAGCGGCTCAATGGTGGTGCCAGACTTGCTGGAAACCAAGAACAGCGTGGTGTTCATATCCAGGCCATCGGTCACGGTCTGAATGGTGACTGGGTGGACGGTGTCCAGGACGTGCAGGTTCAGCCAGCCCGGTTGAGAGCCAACCAGGACTCTCAACACTTCCGCTGACATGCTGCTGCCTCCCATGCCGAGCAGTACCGCGTCAGTGAAACCTTCGTCTCGCACTTCGGCAGCGAAGGTTGAGAGCTCACTCGCCAGGTCTGGCAGTTGATCTGCAAGAGACAGCCAGCCCAGCCGATCTTTCGCCAACGCTCCGCCTGGAGCGGGCTCAGGCCAGACACTGGCATCTCTGCGCCAAATCCGCCCGGCTATAGCCTCTGATTGAAGCCTTGAAAGCTCGCTGTCAACCGATTTCTTATCATCCCCGAACGAGGCCATTCCACGAATTTTCTGGGTTTTCTCAAGCCTGCCCAGCTTCATTTCAATGCCGTCCAAGAGGCTCTTGTACGAGTCTGCGAACGCTTTCACGCCTGCCTTTAGCAGCTCATCAGTGACGGTATCCAGGGAAATGCCCACCCGCTCCAGTTCCGCCACCTGGGCCCGGGCCTCATCAACATCCTTCGTGATGGTTTCCCGAACATTCCCTTGCTCCAGGAACGCGGTCAATGTTGCAGGCGGAATAGTGTTGACCGTGTATGGCCCTATGAGGTTGTCCATGTACATCGTGTCCGGGTACTCCGGATTCTTCACGCTTGTAGACGCCCACAGTGGGCGCTGCCTCTGGGCCCGGCGTTCCGCCAGGCTGGAGAATCCGTCACCGTCGAAAATACGCTGGAACTCTGCGTACGCCAGCTTGGCGTTGGCAATGCCTATCTTTCCCTTTAGGTGGTCCACATCATCGGCTCTGCCGCTTTTCTTTGCCTCGTCCAGCAGCTTGTCAACCGAGGAGTCAACGCGGCTCACGAAGAACGATGCCACCGACGCCACCCGTTCAGGAGAGCCCTTACCGGAGGCAACATAGGCCTGTAGGCCATCTATATATGCTTTCGCAGCATTCCGGTAGGCGTCCAGGGAGAACAAGAGGGTGACGTTGACGTTCACGCCTTCGCTGATCAGGGTGCGGATGGCTGGCATGCCCTCCGGGGTACCGGGCACCTTGACCATGACATTCGGGCGGTCTATGGACGAAAACAGGCGACGGCCTTCTTCGATGGTGGCGTCCGTGTCGTGAGCCAGCGTGGGACTGACTTCGATGCTGACAAAGCCGTCTTCACCGCCGGTGCGTTCATAAACTTTCCGCAAAACGTCGGCAGCGTTTCGGATATCCTCGACGGCCAGGCCTTCGAACGCGCGGCCCGCGTCGCCACCCGCCTCGGCGTACAGTGCGAGGGCATCGTCGTACGATGCCCCTTCAGCCATGGCCTTTTCGAAGATGGTGGGGTTTGAAGTCACACCACTGATGCCAAGCTCCACCAGGCGATTGAGTTCGCCAGATGCAATCATCTCCCGGCTGATCATGTCGAGCCAGATTGACTGCCCGGCTGCATTAGCCTGTTTGACCGCATTTCCGGTTGGCTCAGGCATTTTCCACGCTCCCTGTTGAACGGACCAGTATTTGGCCCTGGTCGCCCCGGCGCCTCAGGTGGTCCCGTTAAATCGCTTGATTGTCGTCATTATTGGGACACTCCCGGACGGCGCAACCTCGCAATGCATGTGCATGCGATGGGCCCCTACATGCTGTCGTTACCCGGCAGACTCTCGCTTCTCAATGGCGGACACCTTATCCAGCCTCCGCTTGAACCTGGGATGCGGATCCAATTCCGCACCAACAAAAGCCTTCACAAGCTCATATGCAAGCGCCAGCCCCACGATTCGAGAGCCAAGGCACAACACGTTCATGTCGTCGTGCTGCACGCCCTGGGCTGCGGAGTAGGTATCGTGGCAGACCGCAGCTCTCACTCCATGGAACTTGTTGGCGGCTACGCATGCGCCCACGCCGCTGCCACATACCAGGATGCCCCGCTCCGCCTTGCCATCTCTGACCGCCTGGGCTACTGGCGCCGATACGTCCGGGTAATCATCGTTCGGGTCAAGGGCATGTGCTCCAAGGTCCATAACCTCATGCCCGTGGTCCTGGAGGAACGCAATCAGGTCTTTCTTTAAGTCTAGCCCATGATGGTCAGCGCCGATGGCGACTTTCATTTCAGACCTGTCTCCTGAGAAGCTTCAGCGCAGTTTGCGCAACGTTTTCCGCGGTAAACCCAAATTTCTCCATGGTGACGCCGCCCGGGGCTGAGTGACCGAAGCCTTCCATTCCAACCGAGACGCCGTCGAGGCCAATGTACTTTTCCCAGCCGATCTTTGTTCCCGCCTCCACTGATACACGGGCACGGATCGATCTCGGCAGCACGTGCTCACGGTATTCATCCGGCTGTGACTCAAATAGCTCCCAGGACGGCATTGAAACCACACGGGTGTTGATGCCCGCGTTAGAGAGGATGTCCGCCGCGCCGAGCGCATGCTGTACCTCTGAGCCTGTGCCTATGAGGATCACGTCCGGCGTATCACTGCTCTCCTTGACGATGTACGCCCCCCGGCTTACGTTGCCGGCTGCTGATGCCTCAGATCCCCTGGACGCTAGCGGAGGCAGTGCCTGGCGGGTGAGTATGAGTGCAGTCGGGCCATCTTTGCGCTCCATGGCCACGCGCCACGCCTCCAGCGTTTCGTCAGCGTCAGCGGGTCGCACTACCACCATGCCAGGCATCAGGCGAAGCCCCATCAGTTGCGAAATAGGCTGGTGAGTGGGGCCATCTTCACCCAGGCCAATAGAATCATGCGTGTATATCCAGACAACCCGTTGTTGGCTAAGAGCGCCAACCCGCACTGCGGCGCGCATATAGTCAGAGAAGATCAGGAATGTGCCTGCATATGGTATGAGCCCACCATGCAGGGCCATGCCATTGCTGATCGCGCCCATGGCATGTTCGCGAACGCCAAAATGCATGTTGCGCCCTTGTGGCTCATGCGCTGAAAAGTGCCCTCGCCCCTCTACCTGTGTGTTGTTCGAGCCCGCTAGATCTGCGGAGCCGCCGACCAGCATGGGGACGTTTTTGGTGATGGCGGCAAGCGCCTTGCCGGACACCGCTCTTGAGGCGACCGGTGTGTCGAACGTGCCTCTAAGCGACTTGAGTTCACTGTCCCAGTTGCCTGGCAGATCGCCTGCCATGTCACGCTCGAACGATGCTGCGAGCTCAGGGTGATCGCGACGATAGGCCTCAAAACGCTTATGCCACTGTGCCTCTAATTGTTGACCACGTGATACCGCGGAGCGCATGTGCTCAGTCACATCACCCGGCACTTCGAAAGGCGGGTACTCCCATCCCAGGGCTTCTCGCGTCAGCTTGATCTCTTCTTCGCCGAGAGCCTCGCCATGTGCGGATGCGGTGCCCGCTTTGTTGGGACTGCCGTAGCCAATGGTCGTCCTGACCACGATCAGGCTCGGCCGTTGCGTCTCATCCCGCCCCTCCCGGATTGCTGTTTCCAGCGCCCTGATGTCATTGCCTTCAACTGGTCCGATGACGTGCCACCCGTACGCGCGGAACCGGGCGGGCACGTCTTCCAGGAACGCAATGTCGGTATCGCCTTCAATGGAGATATTGTTGTCGTCATACAAGCACACCAGTTTGCCAAGCTCCAGTGTGCCCGCGAGAGACGCTGCTTCTGATGCAACGCCCTCCATCATGTCGCCATCAGATGCGATGCAGTAAATGTGATGGTCAACGATGTCGTGACCAGGCCTGTTGTACGTCGCTCCCAGCATGCGTTCTGCGATAGCCATGCCGACGCCGTTCGCGAAACCCTGGCCCAACGGGCCTGTCGTGGCGTCCACCCCTGGCGTGATGTGGACCTCCGGATGGCCCGGAGTGATGCTTCCCCACTGGCGGAACTGCTTTATCTGTTCGATTGGCAACTGATATCCGGTCAGGTGCAGAAGGCTGTACAGGAGCATTGAGGCGTGACCGGCAGAAAGCACAAACCTATCGCGGTCAGCCCACTCCGGGTTGGCCGGGTTGTGCTTCAGGAACCGGTTCCACAGCATGTATGCCATTGGCGCTGCTCCCATGGGAGCGCCGGGGTGCCCTGACTTTGCCTTCTGGACAGCATCCATGGAAAGGAAGCGGATAGCGTTTATGCAACGCCAGTCCAATTCGGAGCCGGTCCCGGGCGTTTCTTGTTCGGTCGTGGTCATGCGTACGCTTTTCCTGGATCTCCAGAGTGGTGGTTAACGGATTCACAGCGATGCGATACAAGAGTATCGATGGGAGTGTACCGAGCGCGATGGCCCTGGTGAACATTTGAGGCGGGGTCAGCGGCTCAATTCACGTAATTGACGGCGTGATCAGGTAGGTTCGGCAGGCAACGCGGCCCGGCGATTAACCAAAAGCCCGGGCCGATTACCGGGGAAGGCGAATCCATCAGCTGTTGGTTGAATGTGCCGCTCAAGCAGATTAGCGCCAACTAACCTGCCAGATACGAACCTTCGGCTTGCCGGCACAAAACGTCCCGACACGCAAGCCTGCACGCCGCCGTCAGGGTGTCTGCGCCCCCCTTGTAGTGGTCGGTATGGCGTACAAAGAGGTGGATGCTGGAATGAATAGGCGGCTCTTGTCAGGGCCGCCAAATGTGCAGTTCCCCACCTTTTCAGGTACAAGGATCTTCCCAAGCAACTCTCCTTCTGGCGTGTACACATGGACGCCGTCCAGCGCACTGGTGAAAACGTTTCCGTTTACATCAACACGGAACCCGTCAGCGATCCCGGGGCTGACCTCAGCGAAGACCCTGCTGTTGGTGAGTCTTTGACCATCGACGACATCAAAGGCCCGTATGTGATGAGGGCCGTCCTCGCGGTGGGTCTGACCTGTGTCAGAGACGTACAGGATGCTCTCATCAGGCGAGAAGGCAATGCCATTCGGCTTGTCGAAGTCGTCAGCCACGATTGTCAGCTCATCGCTCGCCGGATCGAACCTAAACACGTAGTTGCCGCCAAGCTCGCTCTCGGCCTGGTGTCCCTCCCGGTTGCTGAGAATGCCGTACGGCGGATCTGTGAACCAGATGGTGTTATCAGATTTGACGACAAGATCGTTAGGAGAGTTGAGCCGTTTCCCCCTGTAGTTGCCAACTACTGTCACAACCGTCCCATCGGGTTCCGTGCGAGTGACTCGCCTGCCACCGTGCTCACAACTTACCAGCCGTCCCTGGCGGTCCCGTGTGTGCCCGTTGGTGAAATTGGAGGGCTCACGAAACACTGACCCTCCTTCTTCTGCGGACCATTTCATCATTCGGTTGTTGGGAATGTCGCTCCAGAGAAGGTAATCGCCTTCGGAGAAGTAGACCGGTCCCTCTGCCCAGACAGTGCCCGTGTACAGCTTTTCCAGGCGGGCGCTTTCCGGTACCAGTTCCTTGAACCGGGCGTCGAATATTTCAAAGGTGTCGCTCATCTACTGGTTCCTTTTTGTCTGACATGCATTGGGAGGCGTTGGTTCGTCCCGGTTTAAAGCCGCCTTGCTCCCGCTGTGTTGAGCCTTACGCTCCATACCGAACTGGTTGCGGCTATGAAGAGAGTGTCATAATCCGCCCGGCCAAAGGCGCAGTTGGCTGCGACCTCTGGGGTATGAATCTTGCCTATCATATCGCCACCTGGCGTGAAGACCTGGACACCATCGCCAGCCGTCACGTACACGTTGCCATCCACATCGACGCGAAAGCCGTCAGGCACCCACGGGTCCACTACCGCAAAGACCCGGGGATTGGCAAGTGTATGACCCTCCAGGACATCGAATGCCATCAGACGATGTGGCCTGAACTCTCCATGCGTGCGACCGGTATCTCCCACGTACAGAATGCTTTCGTCAGGCGAAAACGCTATCCCGTTTGGCTTGTCAAAGTCCTCGGAAACAGCCCCAAGTTCGCCACTGCCAGGGTCCAGCCGATACACGCGATTGTGGTCCTGCTCTGGTTTGTCTCCGTGGCCCAGTTCAGGGTGCAGAAAGCCATAGTCGGGATCTGTGAACCAGACAGAGCCATCAGACTTTACGCAGACGTCATTTGGGGAAGTCAGCCGCCCGTCGTTGTAGCGATCGGCAATTGAAACCACGGTGCCATCATGTTCGGTACGACTAACCCTGCGTCCGCTGGTTTCGCAGGAGATAATGCGGCCATCCCGGTCCACAGTGTTGCCGTTGGCATTCCCGGATGGCTGGCGGAAAACCGACGTACCTTCCTTTTCAGACCATCGCATGATCCGGTTGTTTGGAATATCGCTCCAGATAACATAGTCACCGTCGGGGACGTACGTTGTGCCCTCGCTGAACTTCATGCCGGTGGCAATCTCCGTGAGCTTCGGAGAATCGCCCAGGACGTGCCTGAACTCGTCAGAAATGATCTCGAACTGCGGAGGCATCCCATACTCCCGTGAAGGTTGCTGAACGGTGAGTGGCTTTACAGTAGCGGTGGCAGGCTACCATTTGAAAAGGACCTGCGACAGTATCCAGGCTGAAGAAGCAATCGTCCTGCAGAACTCTTCACGTTTCGCCAAGAACAAGAACATGGCCCAGCGAGGCCGCACGCGTTCCTATGCCCGCACCGGCGTGGCGCCAAGCGTGCTGGTGAACGCAAGAAGGATAGAAAGCAGAGCAGGAGCCTACGTATTTTGACTACCACACATAGAGAACAAGGCTTGTTGCTGGCCGGCACCGGCAAGGTAGTAATGACACCGCCGGTCGGCTATATGATCGCCGGGCCTGAACACACTTCGAGACGTTCGCGGGGCATCACCGATGACCTGCTGGCGCGGGTACTGGTACTTGAAGCGGCAGGACACCGCTGTGCAATCGTGACGCTTGACACCTGGGGCATTGCGTCCGATCTGGCTGACACCATTCGCAAGCGGGTAGCGGAGGTTGCCCACGTTGAGCCGTCCTTTGTGTGGATTGGCTGCACTGGCAATGCCACCTCGCCTCCCCTGTGGGGACGAGAACCGGGCTACGACTACTACGTGGACTATTTGCCGGAGTTGATCAGCGGTGCTTCCGCGTTCGCCGTAGAGCATCCAACTGCCGCGGCTGTGGGCACTGGCGCTGCGAAGTTGCCGAGTGTATCGACAAGCGTGTCCGGCCCAGGGGAGGATGTTGACGAGACACTGACGGTCCTGGCCGTGGATGATGAACATGACCGCGGGCTTGCGCGCATGTACAACTTTGCCTGTCCTGCAGCAGTGATGGGCCAGACGGACGGGTGGACAGCGGATTATCCAGGCTTTGCCGCATGGGCGACCGAGCAGAGTGGCGAAGGCCTGGGGATGTTTGTGCAGGCACCGTCAGCAGACGTCAGGCCCTTCGACTGGTGGGAAGGCAACCCCGCCCCTTCGCATGCAGAGCGCGGGTCGGCGGATGTTCAGGCTCTTGGCCTGCTCCTAGCCACCCAGGCTGCATCGGCCGGAGCATCAGCCGTGCGACGCCGGAACGTGACGATTGGGTCTGCGGTATCCGGCAGTGGTGATGTTCATGTCCTCAGGATCGGCAGCGCGGTACTAATATCAGTCGTTCCACCGCAGCCATCCGCGTTCGCCGCTAGCGTCCGGGAATCATTGCCTGGTTCCACGGTAATAATCACGGCTAACCGTAGGGGAGACCCCTACGAACCATCACCAGAGCTTGATTCATCACTGGTTGACCATGCCACCAACCTTGCCGGGAAAGCCGGAGCGCAATAACCCCGCAATCCCATTCAGCCTCGAGCGCTGGTCGCGAAATTCAGGCGCATGCCTACCCGCGTAGGGCCGTCCGCTCCTCACCCCGTCACGCGTGGTGACGATGGAACGAACGGCCCTACACGGCAAACTAACCGTGGAATATGACCATTTTTGTCTCGGTCATCTCCTCGATAGCGTAACGCGGACCTTCTTTACCCATGCCGCTGTCCTTGAGGCCTCCGTAAGGCATCATGTCCGCGCGGAACGCAGTGCCGCCATTTATGTTCAGGTTGCCGGATTCCACTTCCAAGGCGAACCGCATCGCGTGGTTGATGTTCTCCGTGAATATGGCCGCGCCCAGTCCGTAACGTGTGTCATTGGCAAGCCTGATCGCCTGGTCGATATCGTCCACCGGAGTCACCGCGACTGCGGGACCGAACAGCTCCTGGCATGAAACTTTCATATCAGGCTGGACATCAGCTATGACGGCTGGCCGGATCACGGAACCGTCCCTGTCGCCTCCTGTGAGCACCCTGGCACCGCCCTGGACAGCCTCCTGTATCCAACTCTCCACGCGCTCTGCATCACGTTCCCGAATCAGCGGTCCAACCTTTACAGTGTCCTGTCCAGGATCACCCACCGGAATTGATGCCACCAGCGGGGACAGCGCGTCCAGGTAGTCGCCGTAGACAGAACGGGCCACGATGATTCGTTGGGTCGATATGCAGGACTGGCCGGTGTTGCCGTACCCGCTAATCGTTGTCACTTCGGCCACTTTTCTGACGTCCGCATCCGGCATGACGATCATCGGCGAATTGGAGCCAAGCTCCATGGTCACCTTCTTCAGGCCGGCGATCTTGCAGATGTGCTCGCCGACCTCCTGGCTGCCGGTGAACGACACCTTGCGGACACCATCATGGGCAACGAGGGCGTCCCCTATGGTTCCGCCTGATCCCGTTATGCACTGGATGGACTCCGCTGGGACACCGGCCTCAAGCAGGATCTCGGTGAGTTTGAGCGCCGACAGAGGCGTGTCGCTTGCCGGCTTGATGACGACCGCGTTGCCCGCTGCCAGGGCAGGTCCGACCTTGTGTGCAACGAGATTCAATGGGAAGTTGAAAGGTGCTATCGCCGCCACCACGCCCACGGGTACGCGCACGGTAAACCCGAATTTGCCGGCGTTGCCCGGGGATGCGTCCAGCGGAATGGTTTCGCCATAAAGCCGCTTGGCCTCCTCTGCGGACCACGTCATGGTCTGGATGCAGCGGTCCACCTCGGTGCGGCTCTCGCTAATGACCTTGCCCATTTCGTTGGTGATGGTGCGTGCCAGGTCTTCACGCCGCTCATTGATTAGCGCCACAGCGCGGGTCAGGATTGTGTAGCGGTCGATGGCTGCAAGCTTGCGCATATCCTGAGCGCCGCGCCTTGCGCTTGTGACAGCCTTATCCACGTCTTCCACAGACGCTTTCGGAACGGTATCGAATGCTTGGCCACTGAACGGATTGACCACATCCGCCTGCTCGTCGCCGGCAACCCATTCTCCGCCGATGTACATCTTCATTGCGGCCTCTCCTCCCTTGTATCTGACTGCCTCCTCGTGAGTATAGCCTCCCGAGGCCGGCAGTTCTGAAACGGGTACGCCAGCCACGGCAGCCACTCCAAGGGTGATGGTTGTGACGTTGCCCGGCAGTTTGCAGTGTGCTAGCGTCACCCGCGCCACTCGCACCGCGGTCGCCGCAAGCCATCAGGCCAGCCAGATGCACAAGGAGCACTCAATTGCCGCCGAAGATTTCACTCATAGGTGCGGGCAGCGTCGTGTTTGCCCGTCGGCTTCTGCAGGACGTGGTTTGTGTCCCGGAGTTATCAGAAGCGACTGTGTCGTTGATGGACGTCGACGATGAACGGCTTGAGGTCATTGGAGCGTTTGCCAACAAGCTTTCACGCGACGCTGGGACCAACATCAGCGTTCAGGCCACTACGGACCGGCGAAGGTCGGTGGACGGTGCAGACTACGTCCTGACCACCATTCGGGTGGGCGACCGTTACGACGTGGACCAGGCCATTCCACTTTCATACGGTGTGGACCAGTCCGTGGGCGATACAGTCGGCCCAGGCGGCGTGTTCAAGGCGTTGCGCACCGTCCCTGTGCTGCTGGACATATGCCGGGACATCGAAGACCTGGCGCCGGATGCGTGGCTGTTGAACTACACGAATCCCATGGCCATTGCCTGCTGGGCCATCAATGACGCAACCAAAGTCAAGACCGTGGGCCTGTGCCACAGCGTACAGCGAACCACGCAGGACCTGGCAGACTTCATTGGCGCGCCTCATGACAGCGTTTCGGCCTGGGTGGCCGGAATAAACCACCTTGCCTGGTTTCTACGGTTCGAGAAAGATGGGCAGGATGCCTACCCGGAGCTATGGCGGGCTCTAGAAAACCCGGAGATATTTTCCCGGGACCCGGTGCGCTTTGAAGTCATGCGCCACTTCGGTTATTTCGTCACCGAATCCACCCGCCATATGTCTGAATATGTGCCGTACTTCAGGACAGATCGCTCCGTAATGGAGGAGTTTGGCCTGCCAGCCATTAAGCGGGCCTTGTCCACGGTTGCAGAGCGCGCTGATGACCATTATGTACAGCTCAAGGAGGCCATTGCTTCCACCGAACCCATGCGGCCGGAGCGTTCAGATGAGTACGCCTGCCGGATCATTGAGTCCATGGAGACGGGCAGGCGCACGGTCATCAATGCCAACGTTCGCAACAGCGGCCTGATAGACAACCTGCCGCATGGCTCATGCGTGGAGGTGCCATGCCTGGTGGATGAGCTGGGCGTTCACCCCATGAACGTCGGATCGCTCCCGCCCCAACTTGCGGCCCTGGACAGGGCGAACATAGCCGTTCAGGAGATGGCGAAAAAGGCCGTACTTGAGCAGAGCAGGGAGGCAGCGGCGCATGCCGTGATGCTGGACCCGCTCACCGGCGCCGTGCTGTCACTGAAGCAGATACGGTCCATGTTTGATGAGATGTGGTCGGCGCATGGCGTAGCCCTGGACGCTTACCACTAACGCTGGATGCACCTGGCAGCAAAGGCAACGACAAGCTGGAGGTAACCGTTATCCCCGACAAGAGCATGGCAGCCGCACAGGCTGTAGCAAAGGGGGATGTGCGCTGTGTCGAAGTGCCCCTGCCAATGACATCTCCGGGTGACGTGTTGGTGCGGACAGAAATGGCTTCCATTTGTGGCAGTGACCTCCACATGGTGGGCTACGGCTGGGCGATATCCAATTGGCCCGCACCTGCCGGCCATCCCGGTCATGAGGCAGTCGGCACTGTGGTCGAGTCACAAAGCGACCGGTTTGTTGAAGGCAATCTCGTCCTGACCGTCCCACACATCTGGCGTTCCATGTGCTTCGCCGGATACCAGGCGGTGGATGAGCCGCACCTGCTAAAACTGCCTGCTGGCACTCCTGTCCAACACCTGTTGATGGCTCAGCAACTGGGCACCGTGATCTTCGCAGCTAAACGACTGCCTTCTGTGGAAGGGCAGACATGCGTGGTGGTAGGGCAGGGGTCGGCAGGTCTTTTTTGGGACTGTATGCTCAAGCGCATGGGGGCGGGACGGGTAATTGTCATTGAGCCGGTGAAATCGCGGCGTGACCTTGCTACCCGTTACGGGGCCGATGAGTCAGTCGACGTCGTCGGACAGGCCGCCACGGACGCTGTGCTTGACCTTACGGACGGCAATGGCGCGGACGTGGTCATAGAGGCAGTCGGCAGCACGGCGACACTCAACCAGGCATTTGACCTGGTACGGCAGGACGGGCATGTAGTGTTGTTCGGCCTGCCTGAAAGCGATGAGCCGGTGCCATTCAGATTTGAGACATTTTTCAAGAAGCGGGCGAACGCTTTTACAGTGCTCGGAGCGCAGGACGAGGCTGGCCTGACGAGCTTCAAACAGGCGGTCGACTGGATCACGTCAGGTCACATCGACGTTGCGCCGGTGCTAACGCATACGAAGTCTATTGAACAGGTAAGAGATGCGTTCGAACTGGCAACGGGTCGAACCGACGGTGTGGTCAAGGTTGGTCTGACGTTCTGAGGGGTCAGGTGAAATGAAAGGGGCTCCCGCTCGGGAGCCCCTTTCATTTCATACTGCATTCCACTAGAAGGCTCCGACCACCGGCGATTAGCCTATAGCTGCCTCAGGCGTGGGTCCCACCGGTCCCTTAGCCAGTCACCAAGGAAGTTCAGCGACATAACCACCAGGAAGATTGCCAGGCCCGGGAAGAACGATATCCACCATGCCGTGTCCAGATATCCGCGTCCCTCGGCCACCATGTTGCCCCACGTCGCCTGGGGGCGGGGTATGCCGACGCCCAGGAAACTCAACGAGGCCTCAGCCAGGATAAGCCCGCCCACCCGAAGCGTGGCTATCACCACTACGGTGTTTATGACGTTGGGCAGGATGTGCCCCCACATGATGCGTACAGCGCTTGCGCCTGTGATCTTTGCCTGTGCCACATAGTCGCGCTCTTTAAGAGTCAGCACCTCCGCACGCACGTTCCTTA
Source organism: Dehalococcoidia bacterium (assembly GCA_040878005.1). Taxonomy (GTDB): domain Bacteria; phylum Chloroflexota; class Dehalococcoidia; order Lucifugimonadales; family Lucifugimonadaceae; genus JBBDMW01. The sequence goes on along the minus strand of JBBDMW010000036.1, from coordinate 31,848 downwards.
CGAACGCACTCCAGGAGACCATGGCCAGCAGCCCCATCACAATGGGAATGCTATTGCCCACCACCGCTGCAATGATGAGCGCTATCAGCAGGAATGGTATGGCCGCCCATATGTCCCAGACACGGGAGATGACCTCGTCGATCATGCCGCCGTAGTATCCGGCCAGGAGGCCAAGACCTGTGCCGATGGTCATTCCTGCAGCCAGAGACACCAGGACTACCATCAGGGAGATTCGAGCGCCATCAATGATCCTCGATAGGACATCACGCCCCTGTGGATCTGCTCCCAGGATGAATCGATCAGTCACCCTCGGGTTATCTTCATACCACTGGCTGTTCCAGATGGGCGCAGCATTCCGTGCGCTAAGCTGTGCACCCACGTCTGGGTCATGCGGGGCGATCCATGGGGCGAAGACGCCAGTAAACAACAAGAGTGCCAGTATGAATACAGGGATCACCGGCCATCGACGGAGGAAGTTAAACCCACGGGTAAGTGGGTTTCCTGGTCCTGTCTTCTCAGATGGAGTTCGAAAGACCTCTGTCGCCTGCTGTGCCATTGCTAGATTTTGCTCCTTAGCTCAGGCGAATCCTGGGGTCGACGATCACGTAAGCCACATCAGACAGGAAGTTGACCGTCACCCACACCGCCGTGAACACAAGGGTGATGCCAGCGAGCAGCGGAAAGTCATTATTGTTGACTGACTGGATGGCCAGGCTCCCGAGCCCCGAAATGGCGAATACAGACTCGGTAATCAGTGAGCCTGTGATGAAGCTGGCCATCAGAACAGCGGATACAGTCAGCGGCGGGATAAGGGCGTTGCGGAACGCATGCTTCCACACCACGGTAGTGTCGCTAACCCCTTTGGCGCGGGCGAGTTTCACAAACTCCGAGTCTAGGATCTCCAGCATGGCGGACCTGGTAATGCGGAGGTAACCCGCAGCGGTCGCTGTGCCCAACACGAATACTGGCAGGATCAGGTGTGGAATGCTTATGAATCCGTCGCCGAGTGTTGAACTCGGTAACCACCCCAGTTGGACCGAGAATAAGAGGATTAAGACAATCGCCAGCCAGAAGTTGGGTATTGCAGACCCGAACAGGGCAAATCCTCTTCCGAAGTAGTCCATGAGAGTGGCCCGTTTGACCGCGGACAGGATCCCGAGGGGAATGCCCAGGATGGTCGCAAACGCCCATGAGAAAACGCCGAGCTTCAACGTCGCGCCGATACGGTTTTCTATCTTGTCCCTGACAGGAAGCTCGTCAAAGATAGAGTTGCCCAGGTCGCCTCTCATCGCACGGCCAAGCCAGAGGGCATACTGGATGGTGACATGCTTGTCCAGGCCCAGCTTTATCCTGAGCGCCTCCCTCTGTTCAGGAGACATGCCATACCCGCCAGGCTTTGCGTACAGGTTCAGCGGGTCTTCAGCCGCCTGTGATATGGCAAACACCAGGAATGTGGCCCCGACCAGGGACAGCACCGACGAAATGAATCTGCGGGCCAGGAAACTTTTCACGGTACCTCTCGCATGAATCTGGTTGAGATGGATACGGGATCAGAAATATAAGAATAGAGGAAAACCGCTGGCAGTGGTCATAGGAGAGCGGAATAGAGCTCACACGGGTCTGATGCGTGAGTTTTCTTCTTACACGGTATATGAACTCTTACGGCCAAACTTAGAAAGCTGGTTTTGTGCGTGGGGCCGCCCACGAATGGACGGCCCCACTTTCATTTCCGGTTCTTGCTTCCCGGGCGCTTTACCGAGCTGGAACGATCATTTCCGGGGAACTGATCGGTCCGCCAAGGCTGGGCCTCATGTCCCACTCTGCAATGGCGTTCGGGTTGTACGGCAGGATCACCGGGATGGTGAACGTGCCGGGCAACAGCATCTGGTGGTGCAGGTAGTCGGCAGTCTCATTCGTTATCCGGATGCGCTCCTGGAGGTCCGGCTCCGATGCCGATGCAAGGAAGTTCTCCGCAATTGTCGGCGCTTCGAGAGCACAGCTGAATCCACCTCGTGAGAGGCTGGAGATAATCAGTCCCACAGGCCAGTCCCACGGTCGCGGGTAGCGGCCGTCGTCACAGGAGTTCATGAACGGGATCTCCGCTGACCGGTCAACGATCGACGGGCGGAACACCCTGTACTCAAACGCATTGACGCTAACGTCCAGGTCAAGATCACGGCTCCAGAAGCCGGCAACGGCTTCAGCCGTTTCCAGCCGGATCAGGGTGTCGGTCTGACCAAATATTTCAACCTCGAAACCGTCCTCATAGCCAGCCTCAGCAAGCATTTCCAGGGCGGCATCAGGGTCGTACGGCACATCCCACTTGTCCTGGTACTCAGGCATCTCCGGGTTGAAGTAGCCAATGCTGTGCGGCCAGCCCTGGCCGGCTATCAGCACTTCATTGAGTTCTTCCCGGTCGTAGCCCATCGCCAGTGCCCAGCGAACCTTGCGGGCGCGTTCCATGGATTCTTCATCGGCGGGATCGCCAATCCACGGCCTCTCCGGGTTCAGGCCGGGGCGGGCCAATTCCTCGCCAGTAACTGCGTGGTGGGTCTCCCAGAGGTTGCCGGAGAAGGCGATGTTCAACTCTGAACCACTGCCAGTGCCGCTCAACAGGAAGCCTTCTTCAAGAAGTCCCGGTATGTCCTTCAACTCAATGGCAGCGGCGTCGGTCTCACCTGTCCTCATACGAGCAAGCCTGATAGCGGCATCAGGAATCTGATCGTAGATGATGGTGTCAATCTGCGGGGTCTGGCGCCAGTGGTCATCCACTGCATTAAGGACAGCCCTGCCGCCGTCAGTCCATTCTTGGACGGAGAACGGACCAGTCATGATCGTGTTCTCGAGCATCCAGTCACGGCCCTGCTCGTCAAACACCCTCTTTGAGAAGATGCCGGTGGGCTGGAACCCATCGCTGAGTGCGGTTGTTTGCCACCTGGGGTCGAATGTGGTGAAGGGGGCGTCGACGGTGTATTCGTCAACGGCGACCCATTCACCGAACACAGCCGCCAGGTCACCCGCCTGGGCGTGGATGCTGTCCAGGTTGATGGCCGCATTGGCATCGTTGATGGACCACGCCACGTCCTCTGCGGTCATCTCGCCCCAGTCACCGTGGAACTGGACGCCTTCCTGAAGCTGAATGGTGACCTTGCTGAGATCTTCGGCAATTTCCCACTCCTGGGCAAGCCAGGGCTCTCCAAACACTGGCCCTTCACTGGTGGTGAAGAGGCTTTCGCCAGCGCCCCACCATACTGAGCCTTCACCGCCGTTGGCCGAGTTGATGCCCGGGTGGGCTGCCACTCGTGCAACTGATATGGCTACGGTGCCCACGGGCGAGCCGGGCGCGGGCAAATCATCTGATTGCTCCGGCGTGGCCGTGGCCGTTGGCTCGGATCCACCATTGTCCGGTGTGCTGGTCGGGTCACCCGGTCCGGTGGTCGGTGTCGGGTCATCGCCGCCGCACGCAACGGCAACGGTCAACACCAACGCCGCTACCAGCGACGCCGTTAACCTGAAATCCAAACGATACATGCGCATTAATCCCTCCAGTGTGGTCACGCAACATGACTTGTCCTATTGAGTTGGCTAACGGGTAACTTTGCCTTAACCCCGAAGTCAAGTCAAGCGAATATACAAGCCAAGACGCCGTAGCGAATGATACGTGCTTACGCGCATCGCGCACCAATGGTTTCATGGGCGGGAATGCCCCGGAGGGTTTTCGCGCGTACTGTTACTGCACCGTGACCAGCGCGATACACAGGCCGAACTGTGATGACGGTATGGCTGGCGTCCTCCTCCCGTTCTGACGGACCAACGCTAGCCGGGGAGGTCGGACAGCGGTCGCACAGCGTGATGGTCGGTACGCGATGGCGCCGGTGCCGCCGCCCATTCATCAGCAAACCCGACCAGGTTCTTCACAGACTCGTCAAAAAGCAGCTTGCCCTTCTCAGGAGTGGCAAGTTCTGGCTCCCCGCACGTGCCGCTCTGCGTGTATTCACTTGTGTGGGACGTAAGAGAAACCGGCCCTGCTGCCCAGAGGTCCACCCACCGGTACTTTGACTCCTGGCTGTGGAAATCGATCTCCTCGTTCTTCGCCTTGTCCATCTGGATGATGTCGGCGTCCAGGTGCAGGCCGAAGGACGTTTCTGCCTCGCAGGCGTGAGCACACCCTCCGGGGAAGTGGGATTCGCGCCACTTCTTGCTGAACTCCGGATCCGCCGTTGTGAGGTTCCACCAGGACGTCAGCGCAACCTCGGCTTCTGTCTCAATGTTGGCACGCCGGCATGCAAGGTCCAGGGGCGGCATATTGGAGCCGTGGCCGTTGATGACCAGTATCTTCCCGAAGCCGTGATAAGCCATGCTCTTCAGAATATCCACAACGTATCGGATGAACGTCTCGTGGTGGATGGTCACGGAGCCGGGGAAGTCCATAACGTGCGTCGTATAGCCGTAAGCGACCGGTGGCATGGTCAGCAGGCGGTCGGGCCGTTGCCTGGCTGCTTCGTCAGCCACTGCAGTGGCAGTCCACCGGTCCATCTTGATGGGAAGGTGTGGGCCGTGCTGCTCCATTGTGCCGACAGGCAGGATTGGTATCTTTCCAGCCTCCACGGCTTCATTGACTTCCGGCCACGTCAGGTCTTCATAGCGGTACTTGGTCATCTCTTGCCTCGGTATGTAATAACGGTGTCTTCAACGAGGTGGGACTACGCTCCGTAGTTGCCGGCGCCACTCCCGTGTTCCTTTAGTGCGTCAACGTCTATTTCTATGCCCAACCCGGGGCCATCAGGAATTGGCAGCATTCCGTCGTCATCGAGCAGCAGCGGGTCCTTGAGGATGCCGCTCACATATGGCGCCGGGTGCCAGTACTCCAGGTATTTGCCGTTTGGCATGGACGCCGACAATTGAAGGTCTGCGGCTGACCCTACCGCTGTGTTCCAGCCGTGCATAACTACCTGGATGCTTCGATCGTAAGCTGACTGCCAAACGCGGCGCGCCTCAGAAAGCCCGCCGCATATGGTCAGGTCGGGCTGGAGAATATCGCAGGCCCGCTCGCGTATCCATGGTTCGAACGATTCTCTTCGGCGCAACACCTCTCCCGTTGCTATTCGTACAGGTGACGCGTCCCTGAGTTGTTTGTATCCCTCTATGTCATCCGCTCGCAGCGGCTCTTCAAACCACGTCACGTTATAGTCTTTGAGCATGCGGGCCGCTTCCATTGCCCACTTCAGATCGCCGTGCCAGAACACATCACTGCCGCCGGGGTCAACCATCAATTCGGCATTGTCGCCGATGGCCCTGCGGGCTGTCCGTACAAGCTCTTCGTCCCGCTTCAGATCCAACCGTCCAAACGTTCCCCACCCCAGCTTGAAGGCCCTGAACCTTTGCTCCAGCCCGGACTCCAGGTTTCGCACCATTTCGTCCACCGGCCAGGAGAACAGCATGGAGGCGTATGGCTTTACCCTCTCCACGTACCGGCCGCCGAACAACCGGGATATGGACAGCCCGGTGTGTTTGCCCAGGATGTCCCACAGGGCGACGTTGAGCGCCCCGATGTAGCTGGTGATGTCTCCGCCACGTCCGTACCAGAACGTCCACTGGTGCAGTCGCTCCGTCACCTGCTCAGGCTGTAGCGCGTCCTGACCTATGAGATGAGGCCATAAGACTTTCTTTACAGCGTCTATCATCTCCCAGCGAACGCCGGCGCAACCCCATCCGGACAGTCCGCCGTCTGTGTCCACCCTGATCAGTGTCTGGTCATAACCCCACCAACTCGGGTGAATTGGGTGACCAACCTTGAGCGTGGGCCTCTGGCTGGTCAGAGGAAATACTTCGACGTTTGTAATCTGCAAAATTTCCAACCTCGGTGGATCGGCCAGGAGCCCCAGCCATGGATGACACGTACCCGGTGAAATGGTTTCCAACAGAAGGCGAGCGGCGCGGACAGTACGCCGCCGCCTGAATGGTGTCAACGGCCTGGCACTGGTTTACACTCCCGTGCTAGCAGGTCCGCATGGATTCCCATTGGCACCTTGATCCTGCTGAACGCAACGGAGCAATCTTCTTGAAAATCGCCAAAATCAAAGCCACCGCACTCGCCCTGCGAGACCAGCCGCTCCTGAATAGCACCGGGATACATAAGACGCACGCCGTGCGGACCCTTGTGCAACTGGAAACTGATGAAGGATTCACCGGCGTGGGCGAAGCGGGCGGAGACCATGTGGAGGTGGTCGAATCCAATCTCGACTGGCTCATCGGCGCCGACGCGCTCAACATCACCAGGGCCAGGCTGCAGTTCCAGGGTGGACGCCCAGACGCATGGACCACAGTTGAGACAGCCATGCTGGATGCTGGTGCGAAGAAGTTCAACCTGCCACTTTGCGACTACATAGGCGGCCGCGCCCGGGACCGCGTCGAATGGGCGGCGTACCTGTTCTACAAGCTGGCGGATGAGAACGGCAGGGGAGAGGTAGCCACCGGCGATACCCTGACGCCTGAGGCGTATGTCAAACAGGCTGAGGAATTCGTCGAGAAGTACGGCTTCAGGGAGCTAAAGATCAAAGGCGGGTTCTTTCATCCTGATGTGGATATTGAAACCTTCAGGTTGCTGAGGCAACGGTTTCCCAAGTCTGGAGGTTACGAAATTCGCATCGACCCGAATGCCAACTGGAGTGTGGACACGGCCATCAGGGTGGCGAAGGCCATTGAGCCTTATGAGCCGCAGTATCTTGAAGATCCCGTAGGCCCACAGGAGCAGATGGCGGAGCTGCGGCATCACACACCCATCCCGTTGTCGACCAACATGTGCGTGTCTGCGTTTTCGCACGTAAAGCCAGCCGTGAAGAAGTATGCCATTGATGTGGTCCTGGGCGATCACCATCACTGGGGCGGCATCCTTGCGTACAAGGAAACCGGTGTGCTTTGCAGAGTGCTCGGATGGGGACTGTCCGGGCACAGCAACAACTCGTTTGGCGTATCCCAGGCGGCGATGTTACACGCATATGCCGCAACTCCTGAACTGGCATATGGCGCTGACTCCCATTACCCGTGGACCGACACCGATGGTGACATCATCAAGGGCGGAAAGCTCCAGTTCAAGGATGGCTTCATGGAGGTTCCAGAAATGCCGGGACTGGGTGTGGAAGTGGACCAGGACAAGGTGGACGAGTTCGCGGAGATATACCAGAGCGGCGGGATCAAGGACCGGGCTGAAATGGTGCGCTCCCTTGATCCGCTCTGGCCAGCCAGCCGGCCACGCTGGTAAGCAGTGTTGCCGATTCTATTCAACCAAGCCGTGAGGCATATGGGCCCGCCAGGCCAAGACAGGTGATAGACGATGAACTTTGAGATGGTGACGATCCGTATCATCCACATCGTGACCGGCACGTTCTGGGTGGGTGCGTCCGTCTATATTGCCTTCATCCTTACGCCTCAACTCAATACGCTTGGCATTGGAGTCCAGGGGCCGGTGATGAGGCAGATCAGCCGCATCACCGGCCTTTGGCTCACGGCCGCTGCTTTCATCACCATAGTGTTCGGATTTTTCCTGACGTTCAGAATCTATAGCGGTTCATTGGACGATTTCTTCAACACAGGTTGGGGCTGGGCCATAGCCATCGGGGCAGTGACTTCCATTAGCGCATTCCTGTTGGAAGGCAGAAACGGTGTGACGGCGGCGAGGATGCGGCGGCTGTACGAAAGTTTTGAAGGGGAAGAGCCGACGGCTGAGCAGTCCAGGCAATTGGACGGCTACAAGGCTAGGATTGGCTTGTTGAGCAAGATTGACGCGGTTCTTGTAATCATCGCAGTGGGCTCAATGGCAGCGGCGCGTTTCGTCTGAGCGAATTGACATTCCTGCACTGGCCGCTCGCGTGATTTATTAACAGGGCATGGTGTTCACGGCACTATGGACTTGACATACAGGTCCAGTTGGCCCCCGCCGAGGACAAATAAGGCTGGCGGCCCTCCGTCATCTGCCTCCGCTCTGGGCAGATAGTTGGATATCAGGCGGAACCCGCGCGGTGATCTGGCCTTGGCCATGGACACAGCCGTAGCTCCAGCCGGCAACAACGCCTCACTCGTCCAGAACGCGGCCTGGGACTCGAGTTCAGGTGCTGAAAGCCGCACTGCCCACGGCGCTCGATCAATAGCCACGTCCCGGATCTCCAATTGCTTTGCAACCTGCCCGTTCGGAGCAGGCTGCGGGTTCACAAGGTGCGCTGCAAGCCCGGACACAACATGTATATGCGCATGCTCCTGGCTCTGGTGTGCCGCCCTGCCGAAGTTGGACAGCAACATGAATCCTTCCGGGCAATGGCGCTGCCCCATATCTACGGCCATCCGGGCGGCGGCTCCGAGCGCATGCCCTGTCCACAAGTCTTCCTGGGTCATGTGCTCCACTGGTATCACCAGCAGCATCACCCGCGCCCAGCGAAGCCGGTTATGGAAGCATGCCGCTCCGTGTGCTTCGACGATAGGCTTCGATTCCCACCGGGCAGGGGACCGGCCGGCAACGATTTCGCAGAACACACAGCCCTGCATGGCTGTGGGGATGCTCATCCTGACCGATGCTGCGTCCTGGTAGATCGGCTCTTGGCGGGACGCGCTGCGCCGCGGTGACGGAAGTCAGGGGCATGGAGAAGGCGCTCTGCGACGACGTGCGCATCCCGAAGCCGCGAAGCAATGGCTTCTGAGTACCTGGCGATAAGCCGGTTGCCGCCAGATTCGTGCAGGTTCTCCAGGAGTATCTGGCTGGTAATGACGGTTGGAAGTGCTGCGTTGTGCCGGTGCACTATCACCTGGTAAAGCTTCTCAGCGGCCCACGGTGTAGTCGACTGAGAGCCGAGGTCGTCCAGTATCAACAACTCACAGTTCTTGATTCGGTCGAAGCGAAGGTCGTACCGCTCCGTGTTGTCAGGGCTGAAGGACCGGCGTAGATCATCCAGCAAGTCGGGTACGAACCGGAACAGGACAGGCTGGCGCTGCTTCAAGCGGGCGTTGGCAATTGATACTGCGAGATGCGTCTTGCCCGCGCCCGTTGGGCCTGCAAGGTAAAGCCACCCGTTGGGGTCTTCTGCGAATGCTTCCGCAGCCTTCAACGCCTCACGTAACGATTCTCTGTGATCAGATGTAGCGCCAGAGCCGCCCCGCGGATCAAACGTGTCGAACAACATGGTCCGTAGCATCCGCGGCTCGATGCCAACGTCTGAGCGGTCTGTGCTCCCTGCGCCGGGGTATATTTCAACAAACGTTGAGAGACCGGGGTCCATGAGGCGCGTGCGCATCCTGTCACCCAACCGGTCCATGGATGCCGCTGCAGTGATCATCGTCGGCATGCGTTCGTTGAACCGGTGGGTGAGGATCTGGTCCAACTTCTCGTCGGCCCAGGGCGTCGCTGACTGTATCCCCAGGTCATCGAGTATCAACAGCGGTGCGTGAATCACCTGTGTGAACTCATCGTCATATGGAGCATCCGCTCCTGGGTCGAAAGCAGACCGCAGGTGGTCCAGCAAATCAGGCACTGCCACGAAGCGGGCAGGCAACCCATTCTGGACGCATGCCCCTGCCACAGCGGCGGCAAGGTGGGTTTTGCCCGCGCCGCTGGGTCCTGAAATAACCAGCCATCCTGTCGGGTTCGCGGCAAATGACATCGCTGCATCCGCGGCACGCCTGAACGATGTGGCGTCTACGTGCCCGTCTCGTCCTGTTGGTATCAGGTTGTCAAAAGTGAGGCGGGCCAGTGGGCCAAGGTCACTGTAGTCGCGTAGACGGTCGCTGCGTCGCACACCCCACGCCAGTTCCTGGCACTCGCACGGGTAAACCTTGCCAAAATCCGGCGAGCCGAATGGGGCCCCCGTATTCAGCCACCGAGTGTCATCGCAAATCTCACAGCGGTAGTCCGGGTCACTGGTTGCCCCTGGCCCGCTGGCGTTCAACGTACCGCCGGTAGAAGTTGTCTGTCCCAGGCGTTTCAGGATCTCTTCCAGGCTCTCCATCAGGTCTGCCTTCCTCGGCCCACCGGCCCAATATGGCCGAGACATAATTCCAGTTGCGGGCGTTGTTCTCTACGGCCACGCTTATGGCGTCAACAATATTGCGCTCGCTGTGGTTCTCAAGCGCCTCACTGATTCGCTCTGATATCCATGGCGTTAGCGGCCCGATGTTCTGTTCATAAAAGGTGAAAACGGTAGGCTTGGGCGAAGCCGCTTCAAGGTCAGGCCAGGTTTCCATTCCCTCCGCGGGCGCCGTTTTTGCGGCTGGGTACCTGGACGCCAAGGTCCGTCTTACGGGGTCCGTGTTGAGGAAGTACAAGTCAGGCCCTGCTGCCTGCTGCACGCGGATGAGCGTACCACGGTCCACCGCCATATCCAGGGCACTCATGACATACCGCTCCAGTTCTTCGCCAGCTGCGCGAAGCATAACGGCAACGGTGCGGTCAGCGCATAGTTCTTTGGCAGTGACGCTCGTGGGGAACCCGCGTTTGGAGTGCAGCATCCAAATGACGCGCAGTGTCACCTTGAGTTCCGCCAGGTCGTCCATTTCCTCGAGGAGGCCTGCCAGCAAAGGATTGGGGACGGGTGTAGACCGCACGTCGCGTGGGAAGCCGCCTGGCATCTCTTAAACTCGCTCCGGCGCCATGGCGGGAGTGGTTCGCGGGGCGTCTTCGAAACGCCCAACGCTGTCTCTGACGGTCATCCAGAACTCCGCGGTAGGACCGTGCCTGTGTTTTGCCACGATGATTTCAGCGAGCCCTCGCGGGTACGGCTGTCCCGGGTTTGATCTCGACCACTGATCTTCGTTGGTAAATTTCTCTTCCCTGTGTATGAACATCACCACATCAGCGTCCTGCTCAATGCTTCCGCTCTCCCGCAGGTCTGACAGGACCGGCCGATGCGATTGCCTCTGCTCAATGGCGCGGCTGAGCTGCGAAACAGCAAGGACAGGCACATTCAGGTCCCTGGCCATGGCCTTCATCTGGCGGGATATCTCGCTCACTTCCTGGGTCCGGTTGCCGTCTCTGCGCTGACTGCTGCCACTGATGAGCTGCATATAGTCCACGACCACAAAGTCCAGGCCGCGTTCAAGTTGCAGCCGACGTGCTTTGCCGCGCATCTCCACAACTGTCTGGAAGGGCGTGTCATCAATGTATATGGGCATGTCAGATAGAAAACCAATGGAGTCGACGACACGTTCCTGTTCCATCTCGGTAACCATGCGCATGCGTAGGCGGTGCATATCAACGCGTGCTTCGGCGGCCAGCAGGCGCATCGCAATCTGTTCCCGTCCCATCTCCAGGCTGAAGATGCCCACGGCCGCTCCGTTGCGCGCTGCATTGCGGGCCAGGTTCAGGCCCAGTGTGCTTTTGCCGACGCTGGGCCGCGCCGCAAGCACGATCATATCGGAGCGTTGCAGCCCTCCGAATAGCTGGTCAAACTCTCGGAAGTCACAGCGCACTGGCCCCTTCGTGTCCGTGTCCAGGGCATCGAGCGGAGACGTGGCTTCAAGATAAGGCTCCAATGGCTCCCGCAGCGGTATGAAGTCGCGCGACTGGTGGCCCGACCGGATGTTGAACAGGACATCTTCGGCCTGGCTTAGCGCAACTTCGACATCTGGCCCGTCCGAGTAGCCGATGTCAGCGATGTCGTTGGCGGCGGTGATGAGACGCCGCATCGTGGCGGTACGGTGTACCAGCCGGCCGTAGTACTCGATATGCACCGAGGTCGGTACAACAGCGACCACATGACTGAGGTAGGCGCTGCCACCGGCTTCAGTCAATGTGCCCCGGCTCTCAAGCTCATGGGCCACCGTAACCTGGTTGATGGCATCGTCACGGTCGAATAGCGCCAGGCACGCCTCGAAGCACCACCGGTTGCGCTCACGATAAAAGTCATCGGGCTTCAAAAAGCTCGATATGCGGGTGATCGACTCGCCATCTATTAGAAGCGAGCCGATCACCGACTCTTCAGCCTGGATATCGTGCGGCGGAAGACGATCGGCCTGCACGGCTAGGAACCAGCCTCGGCGTCCTTCTCTTCCTCTTCGCCTTCGCCGTCCTGTTCATCTTCTGCGTCGGCAGTGTCGGATTCCGCTTCCTCCTCCGTGGATTCCTCGGCGTCAGCCTGTGCTATGGCCTCTTCGAAGGTTGGTCGTACATCTTCCGGATTCTCAGCCTCGACCACCACCTTGAGTTCTGTTTCAACGCCTTCGGCGAGGCGAATGGGAATTGCAAAGGTTCCCAGCGTGCGGATTGGCTGGGGAATACGAATGCCTCGGCGTTCCACGTCCCTGTCGATTATTTCCGACAGCTTCTCAGCAATCATGGCGTTGGTAACTGAGCCATACAGGCGTCCGGTTGGGCCCGAGCGGACTTTGATCTCAACGGGCGTTTCACGGATGGTGTCCGCCAGCTCCTTCCATTCAGACGCCTCTTTACGCCTGCGCACCTCAGCTTCCCTGCGTAGCCCTTCAGCCCGTTTGAGCTCTTCGCGGGTTGCCATGACGGCCAGGCCCTGGGGCAGCAAGTAGTTCCGGCCGAAGCCATTCTTGACTTCTTTTACATCACCGGCTCGCGCAGTGGGCCGGACGTCTTGGAGGAACAGGACCTTCATATGATCTTCACCTTTCGCACCCGGCGGTTTGATAGCACTGTCAAGCAGTGGCCCGGTATACCGGACCAGCACCGTGGTATCAGGCGCTGCCGCCACACGCGTTAGTTATTGTGGCTGGCCTGCCGTTGGAGCAAGCCGCTTCCGCAGGTTTGCGGAAGGAGATTAAGGAGCCAATGATAGACGAATCCCCTGTCACATTCCTAGGCTGGATGTCTCACATGTGTGACAAGGTCCAGCCAAACCGGGGTAACGGAGTGAGGCGCCCCGAAAACCGATAGGTCGTCAGGTAATCACTTGGCCGACTGGAGGTTCTTGCCGAACGTTTTGGCAACCTGTTGGGTATTCATTTATATTCCCGTGACGCGTCTGTGCGTGCTGCGGCGTTAGCATGGCAGCCGGACCATAGCGCATGATGGCAAACCACTCGAGGAGGAAAATCGGTGGAATACGATGTGATCACGAAGCCGAAACCGTCGGATATGAAGGTCAGGCCGAACCTCGAGGACTACGAGGCCGCACGCAAGTCGTTCAAGTGGACTGATGTTTACGGCGAGATTGACTGGCTCCCTGGCGGCGGCTTGAACAACGCCTACGAAGCGGTGGACCGCCATGTTGCCCACGGCTTTGGCGACAAGACTGCCATGATCTGGCTGGGCAAGAATGGTGAGGAGGAGAAGTACACCTACTCTCAGTTCAAGGAGGAGTCAGACCGTTTCGGCAGTGTCCTAAACAGCCTGGGTCTGGAGCGTGGCGACCGCGTATTCATATTCATGGACCGCCTCCCTGAGACGTACTTTGCCGCCATGGGAGCGCTCAAGGCAGGCGGCGTCATCGGCCCCCTGTTCTCAGCTTTCGGTCCCGACCCGGTCCGTGACCGCCTGCAGGACTCAGGCGCCAAATTCTTGGTTACATCGCCAGATCTGCGGTCCAAGATCTCCAGCATCCTCGGTGATTGCCCTGAACTGCAACACATCATCGTCGTCAATAAGGATGGTCGGTCCAAGGACGCCCTGGTAGAGAACGACTTGAGCTATGAAAAGCTCATGGCAGAAGCATCGGCTAACGACTTCCAGATTGCCAGCACCAGCCAGTATGACTACGCCATCATGCACTACACGTCTGGCACCACCGGAAAACCAAAGGGGGCTGTGCATCGCCACCAGGCGGTGGTGCAGCAGTACATCACCGGCAAGTGGGCACTGGATCTCAAACATGAGGACGTGTACTGGTGTACGGCAGATCCTGGATGGGTCACGGGCACCTCATACGGCATGATGGCCCCGTGGACAAACGGCGTGACGCAGGTAATTTACGAGGGCGGCTTCGGCGCAAACGCCTGGTACGACATCATCGACAAGTACAAGGTCACCGTTTGGTACACCGCCCCCACTGCCATAAGGATGCTCATGAGAGCCGGTTCGAAACCGGTGCAACAGCATGACCTGTCGTCTCTCCGGTTTATCGCCAGTGTCGGCGAGCCTCTGAATCCAGAGGCCGTTGTGTGGGGCAATGAAAACTACAAGATGCCCATACACGACAACTGGTGGCAGACAGAGACCGGTGCGATCATGTGCGCCAACTACGCTGCCATGGACATCAGGCCCGGCTCCATGGGGAAGCCTTTCCCCGGCGTGGAAATGGGAGTCCTGGATGAGAACTACGATGAGCTGCCGCCCGGCAACGCCGGTATATTGGCCGTGCGTCCTGGATGGTCATCCCAGTTCCACTCGTACTGGCGTCAGGATGAGATGTACAACTCCCGCTTCAAGAAGGGCTGGTACATCACGGGTGACCAGGCATCACTGGATGAGGACGGCTACTTCTGGTTCCAGGGCAGGGCTGATGACGTAATCAACACGGCCGGCCACTTGGTGGGACCGTTCGAGGTAGAGAGCGCATTGATAGAACATCCTGCGGTCGCTGAGGCCGGCGTGATTGGAAAGCCGGACCAGATCGCAATGGAGATCGTGAAGGCTTTCGTTTCCCTGAATGAAGGCTATGAGGCGTCAGATGAACTGCGGCGAGAGTTGATCCAGTTCTCCCGCCAGAAGCTGTCGGCTGGCGTCGCCCCCAGGGAGATAGACTTCCTGCCATCATTGCCGAAGACTCGGTCAGGAAAAATCATGCGGCGTCTCCTGAAGGCCCGGGAGCTGGGCCTGCCAGAGGGTGACACGTCGACCTTGGAAGACGACTGATGGTGCCATCATTCGGATAATGTCCACTGTGTATGCCCCACTTGCAGCCGTCCGCGGTAAGCCTCACGCTAGGCGTGCTGCAAGTGAGGGTTCACTATGTACTTAACCGGAATTGGCCGGCGGATACTTCACTTGTTGGCACACAAGGGAAGGCTTTCCTGCCCGCCCCCTTTTTATTCTGCTCAGATATTGAGCCAACCTGTATCTCGTGGCCGAATTTGAGCGGTTTACAGGTCAGTGGTTTACCATTCTGTAACCAGTCGGAACCTTTGTATGTGAGTAGTCGCAGGAGTCGAGCACTGGAGATGGCTCATGGCTGACCGGTTCAGGCCCAGGCCGGTTAAGAAGGAAAAGTCTGACACGCGGCCCCTATGGGCTTACGCAGTGGGCTCTTTGCGCGGCAGGTACATTGCCGGGCTACTAATCCTTGCGCCGTTTCTGCTGACTTACGTCATATTTGACTGGATGTTCGGCATCGTGTCGAACCTCTTGCGCCCTCTGCTATTTGACTGGTTTGGTTTCCGTATCCCAGGCACCGGAGTAGCCGTTCCGCTAATAGGCCTGTTGATCATCGTTCTGGCGCCTCTAACCATCGGGACGCTCGGTATCTTTGTCTTCGGCCAGAGGGTGTTGTTCGCTGTAGAAGCCGTAGTGGTGCGCGTCCCTGTCATCGGTTCGATATTCGCAGTGGTTCAGCAACTGGTGGCGTCATTTGGACCGGGCGCGGAAACCGGGTTCTCGCGGGTTGTTGAAATTGAGTACCCGCGGCCCGGACTTTGGGCGATAGGCTTTTTGACTTCAGTATTGGATCACGAAGCGGGGGGCGAGATGGGCATCGTATACGTGCCAACAGCGCCTACCCCGAACTCAGGCTGGCTGGCAATGGTGCCAATGAAGGACGTTTACGACCTGGATATGACCGTGAACCAGGCTCTCCGTTACGCGCTGTCAGGCGGGGTTGCCGCCCCAACTACTATCAGGCGACGAGCGCCCGATACCGCGCCAGCAAGGAATGACTCCCCCGATCCAGCGAGCGATCAAGAGGGCGTGCGGCAGGTTTAGATGCCTTCTGCGGTGACTCCGGCTGCCTATGGCGACAGTTCTCCCAAGCCGGTGGGACGGCCTACCGCGGAACCACGTCCAACTCCAAATAGCTGGGGTGATCAGCATCGTGCAGCACGGTGTTGGCCGCCACCGCCACCTCTGCGTCGTCAAACCCTTTGCCCGTGTTCAAGTTACGGTCAAACCTCGGGAAGTTGCTACTTGATATCTCCAGGCGTATGCGATGGCGTTTTTGAAAGACGTTGGCTGTAGCCACCAGGTCAATTTCGAATCGCTCCACGCGCCCCGGTTCAAGCAATTCAGGTGTTGACCTCGACCGGCGATAACGCGCCCTGACTATGCCGTCGCAGAGATTGCGGGCGGCGCCGCATGGCTCAACGTCAAGGAGCATTGCGGTGAAGTCGGTATCCACCGCCGAACTCGCTGCCCAGACAATCGCCTTTACAGGGCCTGTCACTTCCACGTCCTCTTCAAGTGGGGGCGTGGAATAAACCAGCACATCGGACCTATCTTCTTTTTCCGCATGATCCATGGGGCCTGCTGGAAGAAACGATGGGCTGCAGCAAAGCGGCCCACCGCGCGTCGGTGCTGGGTCGAGCGGGTTGTACAGGAAACTGTCCGGTCTCTCGTCGTCGGGCGCAGCAGTTGAGAGAACCCCGTCACCGTGGCGGGTGTTGGCACGGCCTCCGGAGTGCAGGTGGTACCGAGTTCGCCTGGCGCGAGCGAGCGGCCATTCATTTTCATCACGCCACCGGTTCACGCCCATGATGAACAGCTTCACTGGCGGTGTGTCGGGGTTTGGCGCAGCATCGTCTTTGAGCCACTGTGCGCCCCAGCTGGCCAACATGCCCCCAAGGTCAAGGCCGTGCATCGAAGCCCGCAGCCCAAAGTCCAGGGTACCCGCGGTGCTGCCACCGATCCCGTAGTGGCTCCAAGGGCCGATCACCAGCCGTGATTCTCTTTTTGCCGTTTCAGACCCGCCGCGTTCACGCATCCCAAGAAAGTTGCGTATGGTGCCGCGCAGGAATATGTCGTGCCACCCACCGATGTTCAATGACGGCACGTTCACGTTTTCGTGCTGATCCTCAATCCGTAGACGCTTCCAGAAATCGTCATCAGATGGATGCGACAGCCAGTCAAAGTAGTAACCGGCTTCGTCCATCCGTAAGGCCGGTTGATTTATGAGAGGCAGCGACTTGAACCCTTCATCCAGGCGGTCCGTGTCGTCAATCATCTCCTCCAACCGCTCCACGTCCAGGCCAAGCCGGCTGGCCAGGTTGCCTGCGTTCCGGACCGTAAGGGCGGCCATGGTCCATGAGAAGTTGAACCCAAGCTGGAATGCGCCGCCCTGGTACGTCCACCCTTCGTGGTAATCGGATGCGGTGACCGCCGGGAAGATGGCACGCAGGTGTGGTGGCCGTTCTGTTGCCGCCAGCCATTGCGTTGCGCCCACGTACGAACTGCCGAACATTCCGACATTGCCGTCAGACCAAGACTGCGCCGCCACCCATTCAACCGAGTCGAAGCCATCATTGGCCTCGTGCACGAACGGCACAAACTCACCCTCCGAACGGTACCGTCCCCTCGTGTCTTGGACCACAACCGCAAATCCGCGCCTGGTGAGCCCCAGCACGCTCCCCACTTCGCTTGAAGGTGCAGCTGCCGTCAAGGCGGAGGATTTATCGTAGGGTGTTCGCGTCAACAGTGCGGGGAACGGGCCGGAGCCTTCGGGAATGTATACATCCGCATAAAGAGTCACGCCGTCCCGCATGGGGACGGGCATATCAAAGTGGAGCGATGCACTACCGGGCGCGGCCTTCATGAAAGTCTTCCTGTAACTCAGGCAAAGGTGACGCTGCCGCCGCCTTGGCATGCAGCCGCGATCCGATGAGCAACCCTGTGCCCTTGGCGATCGATTACTCCCGCGGGTCCTTCGGATCGCCTCCCTGCACTTCGAACTCCATCATCGACTTGCCCAGTTCTTCAATGAACCAGCGCACCGCAGTTTCGAAGTCATCGGCGCAGTCTTTGGCTGGCCACGATCCACAGTGCTCAGGTTCTACCAGGTGACTATCAGGCGTCGCTTCATGGAGCGCCACGGCGTCATCATGATTCAGCGCTTCGCTCTGCCTGCCGCGGACGATAAGTGAGGGCACTGCGATACTCTTGTGTTCAGTAGCGTCCGCCGGGGCGTTGTAGTCACATAGCACCAGGGCGCGCGCAGCGCCGGGAGCGCCGGAAGCCACTCTGCAAGCCTCTCTGCCAGTCGTCCCCTGCGTTACTACAATGGCTGGTTCGCCGACTGCCCATACGACCTGCAGTAGTGAAGACGATTCCTCCGGGGCGACTGCGAGCACTCGGTGGTCCACTGACATCCGGTCTGCGAACTCATTCCAATCTTTGGGACCACCCCGGTCTGCCACCAGCACAATGGGTGGCGTCCCCGCTTTTTGTCCAGTCCACTCAAGACACTTGATGGTTCTGCCACCGTAGAGCAGCAGAGCAATCTCTTTTCCCGCGGATCTTGGACTTCCGGAATGTGCGGCGTCGGTCAAACCAGGACCTCCGTATATTTCTCGCGATTATGTGTGCCAGTCCACCAATGTGTCTGGCCAAGGCTACATCTTCTCACGGTAACGAGAGGCATCGCAGTCAGTGTCTTGTGACTTGACTGCAACACATCCCTTGTATCATTCGCCCGGCG
The DNA here is from genome assembly GCA_040878005.1 of Dehalococcoidia bacterium. Lineage (GTDB taxonomy): Bacteria > Chloroflexota > Dehalococcoidia > Lucifugimonadales > Lucifugimonadaceae > JBBDMW01. Next base: position 13,282 of record JBBDMW010000036.1, on the reverse strand, counting down.
GGAGTATAACCCGCTATGAATCTCAAGCGGCGCACCAAGCCACTGGTTTGAGTGCTCTTGTCCGCTCTGCCTGCCACTTCGATCCATGTCGGAGTCCTGAAGGAGACAACGTTGGCTACATCACAGTGGGGTGACATCTATAAGGAACTGGGTGCGCAGCCAGTTATCAATGCTATCGGGAGCGTCACGCTGCTTGGCGGCTCCACCCCTGTGCCTGAAGTCAAGGAAGCCATGGAGCGCGCTGATGGCGCCTACGTGCCCCTTGCTCACCTGGAGGAGAAGGCCGGAAACGCCATAGCAGAAATGATAGGCGTTCCAGCCGCGTACATAACCTCGGGCGCTGGATCAGCCCTTACCCTGGCCACCGCCGCGTTCATGGCTGGCGACGACGACGAAAAGATTCAACAGCTTCCAGATACCACGGGCATGAAGCATGAAATTCTCATTCAGCGTCGCCAGCGGTACTGGTACGACCGCTGTCTGCAGCTTGCCGGTGCAAAGCTTGTGGAGTTTGGGTCGGATGGCGGGACGACGGAGGAAGACCTGGAAAACGCCATTGGGCCAAACACAGTAGCTGTGCACTACTTTGCCGTTGAGCAGCAGCCGGACCCGCAGGCGTTGTCGCTTCAAAAGACCATCGATATCGCACACAAGCATGGTGTGCCAGTGATGGTGGATGCCGCTGGTCAGATTTACCCGTTGGAGAACATGGGCAAGTACGTCAAGATGGGCGCAGACTTTTCCTGTATCGCCGCCAAGTACATGGGCGCGCCCCAGTCAGTCGGCCTTGCGCTGGGCACGAAAGAGACTATCCGCAAGCTCGCACTTCAAAGCTTTGTTTCCTATGAGCATCGCCGGGTGCGTGGCGTCGGACGTCCGCAGAAGATCGACAGGCAGGAGATCATTGGCGCTTACGCGGCAGTCCGCCGCTGGATGACTCTCAACCACGAAGAACGGCTCGCCGTGGCAGAGCAGAAGTGCCGTACCATCCAAAAACCCCTTGAGGGCATACCGGGTGTGAAAGTGGAGATGCTGACGAATGTCATCGGCCACCAGCCGTTCGGTGTGAAGTTGGACCTGGATCCCGCAGTGACTGGAATGACTTGCCAGGAACTGGTCGATGAGTTGAAAGCTGGAGATCCGCCCATATGGACCAGGGTGCGGGACGGTGATGAGTCAATCATTCTCCACGCCTTCGGTCTGAACGAAGGTGAAGATGAGGTGGTGGGTGCTCGTATAGCGTCAATATTGAAGAAGTAGTTTCGTATTTGACTGGCCGGACTTGTTCAGCAGGCAGCCCCGCGTTTACACCGGGGCTGCCTGTTTTTGCGTATGTGAGGCGGATGATGGGATGCCAGTATCGCTGCTTATCTCCAGGTATCTTTGACCCTTGCAGCCAGAACATCGCGGACCTTCACAGGGTCTACGCTGAATTCGAGTGCCTGCGTGAAGCGCCTGCGGCCTGCGTTCAGCCAGTTTCGAGCCCAGAACCAGCCTGCGATCGACAAGCCGATCACTGCCATCACCCCAAGAACAGCGTGGTACCCCCACTCCCAACCCAGTTCAGGCATGCGTTCGAAGTTCATGCCGTAGATACCCGCTATCAAGGTTAATGGAAGGAATATGGAGGCGACCACGGCCAGCGTCTTCATGGTTTCGTTCTGGCGGAGGCTTATAGACGAAAGGTAAGTCGCCAGCGCATTATCCACACGCTCTCTCAGCGTTTGATTCACATCTTCAATTCGCACCACGTGGTCATAAACGTCCCTGTAGTAGAGCGCTGCGTCCTTTCCCACCACCTCGTAGTCACCCCGGCTCAGGCGGTGCAGTATCTCCCTCTCTGGGACCATGACGCGGTGTATCCGGAGGACTGACCGCTTTAGCCTGACGATGGCATCCAGGACCGGCGGCTGGGGATCATGAAGGGCACGCTCCTCAATTGCATCTCCCACCTCACTCATCTGGTCGATTGTGGGAAGCAGGCTGTCTATGAGAGCATCCATGAGCGTGTGGGCATGCATTGCGGATCCGCGGCCCAGCAATCCAGGATGGCGCTGGATCAACTCTCCGACGTGCTCAACAGCAGGCATCGCAAAGAGGTGATTGCTGACCACGAAGTTCTTCCCAATGAACAGATCCAATTCAATCGTTGCGACTACGTCTTCGGTGGCTACGTGGTTGACGCCATGGATCATCACAAATATGTAGTCGCCGAAATCATCGACTTTGGGTCTTTGATACCTGGGGTTCAGGCAGTCTTCGATAGCTAAGGGATGGAAGTCAAAAACGTCCTCAAGGAACCGGGCATCTTCATGGTCGGTTTCTGAGACGTCGACCCAGAGCAACCCCTCTCCTGAACGAAAGACCTCTTGAATTTCTTGTGCACTTAGCTCAGCGCTGACCTTGCCATACGGGTCCCTGTATACGGATGTGTAAGGCATATCAAATCTCCAGTATTTAAACGTGCCGGGAGTAATCTACACGACCCGTTCAATGTTTATTGGCTGCGTATCGCCGTCGTTTTGAATGATCCTGTTGATCCAGCCGTACACATTTATCAACGGCTGCCTTGACATACGTTGCCCGTCGGCATGTGCAGGCGCGAGGCGCCGCCGTATTTGGGGAGAGGCAGGCGATGGGCCGGAGAATCTAACCGCGTTGGCTCGCTTCCTCACTGGAGCGTGATTTCCGAATTCCCTCACGCGGTGTGACGAGGCTGATCACCGTATCGCCCGGTTCGGGCGAAAGGTCGTCCCCATTAGCCACAAACACCGCCAGGTCCATTTCCGGCGAAACCAGGAACAGTGGCGTTACGTCGCCCTCCGCCTCGCTGATCAAGTCTGCGAATGTGAACTGATCCGTGAGGCCCGTGGATGTGACGGTGGCGCCGTTGTCCAGCCGCCTGGAGATCTCCTGGAAAGTCATGTTGCGGTGGAACAGGATGCGGCCGCGGAGCTCTGGTGCGACCACTCCTTCTCCCATGCCTTGCGGTACGTGAAACGACAACTGAAACACGCCAGTGCGTCCAAACGCTTCTGTGTAGTGCAAGGCCGCCAGTGAGTTAACGTGGTCATTGGGTGTGACGGCTACCAGTTTGCCAATGCCCTGGAGGTCAATTGCATCCAGGACGCTGTCTGAAATGATGCTTTCATAAAACGCGCGCATTCCGTTCATGCTCGCTGCCGTGACTGCGTTCCGATTGGTGTCCACCAGGGCCACTGGGAACCCGAGCCGCTGCAACTGCTCAGCAATAGCTCTGGCGAAGCGATTCGCTCCAACCAGCAAAACCCCTTCGCTCCGGTGGCTCGCAATACCCAGCCGCCTGGCAAGCAAAGGGGCAGTGAGGCCGTACACCGTCACGGTGCCAACGATGATTGCGAACATTATCGGCACCAACCGCTCTGCTTCGGGCCGCCCTTCTTCTGCCAGCCCAATGGCGAATACTGCTGTAACGGCCGCCGCCACTATTCCTCTTGGCGCCATCCACGATACGAAGATCTTGTCCCGCAGCGTCAGGTTGGTACGCATTGTGGATAAGAAGACTGCTGCTGGCCTTATGAGAAGGATCAGGACTGCAACGAAAGCAGCGGTTCCCCAGCCAAGCGATGAAAGCTGGTCGATTTCCATGCGCGCTGCCAGCACAATGAAAAGGACCGATAGCAGCACAACCCTGAGGTTTTCCTTGAACTCCAGTATGTGGTTTACAACGGTGAACCGCTGGTTGGCGACGACTATGCCCATGACTGTCACCGCAAGAAGGCCAGACTCTTCTGCCACCAGGTCAGCAAACGTGAAGACCAGCACGACCAGCGACAGGGAGATTCCTTCCTCCATGAAGTCCGGCACCCAGTAGCGGTGGAGCATTAACACCATGAGCGCCGCGCCGGCCAGTCCAACGCCTGCGCCTGCGAAGATCGTAAAAAGAAACTGGCCGCCGATGGCCAGGTCTATATCAGTCAGCGGCCCTGCGACAATGGCCTCGAATACCAGCACTGCAAGGATTGCGCCTATGGGGTCGTTGAGTATGCCCTCCCACTTGACCACGGACGCGCCGTTGCCGGATGGACGTATGTGGCGCAAAAGTGGGCCAATGACCGTCGGGCCAGTAACCGTGAGAATTGCGCCCAGGAGGATTGCCATCTCCAGGCTCAGGTCCAGGAAGACCCAGGCAGCCAGCGCCGAAAGCACGCCTGTGATCACGAGTCCAATACTCACCAGGTTTATGACCGCGCGGCCGCTTTGCCTGAGTTCTGAAATCTTCAGGCTCATCCCGCCTTCAAACAGGATGATGGCGACGGAAATGGAAACTATTGGAAAAAGCAGGTCGCCAAGGATCTCGTCAGGGCGCAGGACTCCTGTGACGGGTCCGGCCAGGAAACCCGCGATCAACAACAAGAGGATCGCTGGGACCCGGATGCGCCAGCCGAGCCATTGCACAAATACACCCAGGACGATAATGGCAGTCAGGCCGACGAGTATGTCCTCAGACAATATGGTTCCTTGTTGAACTGACGATCCGCTGGTGGAGGTTCCGTGAAGTTGTGTGCAGCCTGCCAGGGGCAGGCATAGACCTGGTGCCTGCCGCGCATCCTGAAAAAGCGGCCTGCCTGTCGGCTGGTCACTATTGGTAAGCTTTCAAAACCGCGAAGGTATTTGTATCGCGGTACCTGCATCTCCACAATGATGCTCATATCCCACGTTGCAAACCAGTGATCCAGGCATCTGTATCTGTTTTAGCCGGTGGGCGCCAAGGAGGAAGTGAAAATGGCAGTTCATACCGTTGGCATCATGAGCCCCGGGGACATGGGTGCGGCCGTGGGCCGTGCGCTCCGTGACAATGGCCTTGATGTTGTTACGTGCCTCGAAGGACGAAGCGAGCGCACGCGTTCGCTCGCTGTGGACGCAGGTATACGTGATGTTCCGGACATGGAGTCGCTGGTAAACGAGGCGGATCTCGTTCTGTCCATCCTGGTGCCTTCCGAGGCGCTGCCGCTGGCTGAGCGTGTGGCGGCTGCGCTCAAGTCAACCGGTGCAGACACGGCCTTTGCGGATTGCAACGCTGTATCACCAGACACCGCGATTGCCATAGGTGATGTCATATCTGATGCTGGCGGCCGGTACATCGACGCCGGGATCATAGGCTCGCCTCCCGGCCGCGGCGCTCCCCCAAGGTTTTATGCCTCGGGTCAGCATGAGGACGTGCTGGCGGAGTTGAACGGCAAGGGGATTGACGTGCGGGTTATGGGTGGTGCGCCGGGCAGGGCGTCAGGGATCAAGATGTGCTACGCCGCCCTCACCAAAGGCACGAACGCCCTGTATGCGGCCACGCTTACCGCCGCGGAGTCGCTTGGCCTTTCAGATGAGCTTTTCGCAGAGCGGGAATCCAGTCAGCAGGCCATGCTCAAGTCCATGCAGGGCGTGGTATCGCTTCCGGGCAAGGCGTTCCGGTGGGTTGGAGAGATGGAGGAGATAGCGGCGACGTTTGAGAGCGCTGGTGTTACTCCGAAAATTCACCTTGGGGCAGCCGACACATTTCGGATGGTGGCTGAATCTCCGCTGGGAGATGAACGGCCGGAAACAGTGGACAAGAGCCGGACCCTGCGAGACACAGTCCGCATCTTCGTCGAGAGCAACCGGGCAGAATCGTCCGCAGCAGACTGACGAAGCATGGCCTGGACCAATGCAGTGACGTGCCTCTATTGGCTGGAGTCGGTGCCACGAATTGCGGCTGTGAGATCCTCCACCGGGCAGCCCTTCGCGAGGTAGGCCTTGGCGCCGGCTTCGAGCATGCTGGCTACCACGGCACTGGTTTCGTGCATTGACAGGCCGACTATGCGCACATCTGGCATGTCTGCCATTATCATGCGGGTCGCGTCTATGCCGTTCATGCCGGGCATGCTGATGTCCATGATGATGACGTCTGGCTGTATGAGCCGCGCCATGTCCACGGCCTCGTGACCATCGGCGGCCTCTCCCACAACCTCCATGCCATCTTCCATCTCCAGGAGCCGGCGAAGGCCCTGGCGTAGGATCCTGTGGTCGTCGGCCAGCAGTATCCGCAGCAGCTTGGTCGCGCACTGGTCCTGGCCGCCTGGCGCAGAGGATGATTGCTCAGCGGCGGTATCCCCTGGTTGGCCGCCGAGCGGCGGGTCTGGCTCATGTTCATCCTTGGAGGAGAGCAGAACGACGGATCCGCTACGGGTTGGCGATGTGATGACGTCCATTTGACTCCCATGAACATCCATCCGCTCTTTGGTGATCAATATCCAGAACTCCCGCTACAGGTCTTCACGCCGGGGGTGATAATGAGAAACAAACCTGCTGGTTTTCTTTTCATGACTGAGGAGACAACGTGGGGGAAAAATTGGCTCAACAGGGAGCACTCGCCGCATATATTCACGGTTCATGTGCATCCGGTCAAGTTCCGGCGTGAACCAGGGCTCTTCGCCACGATACGCAGCTTGTCCAGCCAGCCCCGATTGTATTGCCACAGGGCAGCGGCTCGCCGTAAAGATTGGGTATCTTCTTCTTGTACCCAACGGTGAAAGCGCAGGTGCGCGAGCGGAACCGGCAGTCAGCACGCGCCGTTTAACGCTCGGAAGGGCAGTGATTCCGCACCTATTGGACCGCTACTCGGTGTCGAGCTTTTCGACCTGATTTCGTAGTTCGGCGGTGATGTGCTGGTATTCGTCGGCGATGTCTTCGGATGCCAGTACCGGGGGCTTGGTGGCGTCCCTGTATTCAAGCCGCATTTGGGTGCGGCCCAGGAATGGCAGGCCCATCTCGTCGGCAAGCTCTTCCCCTGCGCCCGTGCCGAACAGTTCCCCGGAGAAGTTCTCAACTATCCCGAAGACGTGGAGATTCATCTTCTTGATCATGTTGATGGACCGCTTGGCGTCCAGCGCCGCCAGCTCCTGGGGGCTGGTCACGACGATGAACCCGTCCAGGTTCAGCGTCTGCATTACTGTCAGCGGCGCGTCAGACGTGCCGGGCGGCAGGTCCACGATCATGTAGTCGAGATCGCCCCACTCGGTCATCTGCAGGAACTGGTTGATGGCGTTGTGGATCATCGGGCCGCGCCAGATGATTGCCTCTTCTTCGTTCTGCTGGAAGAAGGCCATTGACATTACCTTGACGCCGAAGCGGCCCGATGGGATGAACTTGTTGTCTTCCTGCTGCGGCCCTTCGCTTATGCGCAGGACGCGGGTCACGTTTGGGCAGTCGATGTCGCAGTCGAACAGCGCGACGTTCGCACCTTCCTGTGCCAGCATGACTGCCAGGTTTACCGCAACGGTTGTCTTGCCCACGCCGCCCTTGCCGCTGTAGACGCCTATGCGGCGCTTGATGCGGCCGAGCTTGTCGGAGATCTGGCGGCGCTCCTGGAAATTCTTCCGAATCTGCGCCAGGCGCGCTTCTTCCTGCGGTGTGAGCTTTCGTTGGGGTGAGGTCATGCGTGCTCGTCCGGCCGGTGGCCGGTGTGTCTTTCCTGCGGGCGGTAAAAGAGGCTAGTCGAGGCCCAGGAGGCGCTTGCCGTCCTCGGTAATCTTGTCCGGCGACCACGGCGGGTCGAAGACAACGTCCACCTGGACGTCCTCCACGCCTTCTACCTCGGCGATGCGCCACTCGGCCTGCTGTGCGATGTACGGGCCCATGCCGCAGCCCTGCGCGGTGAGGGTCATCTCAACATGTACGTCGCCGTCCTCGACTTCGACCGAGTAGATCAGGCCGAGGTCAACCACGTTGACGGGGATCTCCGGGTCGTAGACCTCTTTGAGGGCCTCGATCACATCGTCCTCTGTGACAGCGGCTTCGGTGTTTATCGTGTCGGCCATGATGGCTCCCAACGGCTGTCCAGCCTGTGTGCCGGACGGCCATGTTTCAATCTGAAATCGTACGTATTGACAGTATAACAAGTGGGCCGAAAGGACGGGCTGGTTCCGGGCTGTGAACCCGATCGTCAATGGACGGGGCTAAATATCTCCAAATCGTTCCCGCAGGTTGACTGGCTGACCGGTGGACGCGGACTCGTATCCCGCCTGGACTACCGCCAGTGTCCTGCGCTCGCTGCGGCCGGTGGTCGGCCCCTCTGCGCCGGTGGTCACGTAGTTTGCGAAGGCCTGCCACTCCAGTGCGTAGTCAGATAGTGACTGGCCTGGATATGCGACATGCAAGGGTTGATCGAGGTTGGGATAGACGTCTGTGGAATAGACCTCGATGCCGTCACGGTTGGACTTGATGCTGCCGCTCTCGCCGTACAGGGTGTAGCCGACCTGATCTCTTGTGAACTTCGTTTCACAGGACTGGACCAGCGCTACGCTGAGGCCGCTTTCCATGCCCAGCAGGGCGGACATTGTGCCTTCAACCTCCGGTGTCTGGAATGACGAGGTGTGAGTTTCACGAACGTAAATTGTCTCCACTTCGCCCAGGACGAAGCGCAGTTGGGCGAGGGTGTGGACGCCGTGGAGCAGCCATGTGCCGGAGCCTCCTGCGCCGGGGTCTGCGAGCCATGCACGGCGACCGGGGTACGAGTAACGCGGCTCCGCCCTGAAGCCCGCCACAACGCCGGCGAAGGTTAGGTCCCCGGTGTACTGCTTCGCAGCGACCATGTCCCGGAGCAGGGTGGACATCGCTCCGTAGCAGACGTTCTCTGCCACATATATGCGCACGTTGTTCGCTTTGGCCGCATCGATCATTGCGGTGGCGTCTTCGACTGTCACGGCCATGGGCTTCTCGACCATGACGTGCTTCCCTGCGTTGGTTGCAGCGATGGCGGCGTCGCGGTGGAGAGGGTGCGGTGTGGCGATGGACACGGCATCGATGCCGGGGTCCGACAGGGCGTCCTCAAGGCTGGTTGAGGTCCGTGCCACGCCGAACTCCGTGGCCTTTGTCTTGAGGTGGTCGGGGTCGGAATCGACCAGCATCTCGACGCTGAGCGGTGGTTCTGTGCCGGAGGGCGTTGCGGCTGCCAGTTCTTTTATGGCTTCGGCGTGGCGTGATCCGGCCCAGCCGACGCCTACGATTGCTACTTTCATGTTTTTACTCACCTGCGGCTCGGACACTCTTCGAGGCTCCGGTTTTTACTTGCTTCGCTTCGGACAATGGGCGGCTCGGGGTCGGACGCACTTTGTGCGTCCCCACGTGGGGTTGGTGGTAAGTCTGTGGCCGCCTCTGGCGGCCATTTACCCCCACCCGACCGGGTCTCTCCGCTCCGGTCGAGACGACATCGTGGTGGGTGGGTCAGGGGGCTTTGGGGAGCCATTTGTATTTGGTGGTTTTGACTTTCATTGTTTTGGCTGTGCTGGCTATGTCGCCGAGGGTGACAGGATTTAGTGGGATGCCGTTGGCGAGATAGTCTTTGCGCTTGATGGCTTCTGGTTCGCCGGGGAAGTATGTGCGATCTACGCCGGGCGCTTTCTTCACGTTGTGAATCTCTCGGATGGCCTTGTCGACACGGGATTTGAAGCGGTTTATGTCCTCGAACGCGGCTATGTTTATGGCTGCTACGAAGTGGCCGTCCATGCCTGGCCTTGGACCGTCTTCCATGTTGCCAAGCTCCGTGCCGTAGGCTGCGCCGGAGAGCATAGAAGACAGGATGCCCATGACCATCGCCATGCCCGCACCCTTGTGGCCGCCGATTGGCATGAGCAGACCGTTGACCGCCTTTACCGGGTCGGTGGTGGGCTGGCCATCTGAGTCGAGCGCCCAGCCTTCGGGGATGGGGAGGCCTTTCTGGGCGTGGACGCGGAGCTTGCCGTGGGCCGAGCCTGCGAATGCTGCGTCGTAAATTATTGCGTGCTCGTCGCCTGCTGGTATGCCGTATGCGACGGGGTTGATGCCGAGGACACGCTCGGCGCCACCTATGGGCGCCATCGTGGGCAGGGCGTTGGTGGTGGCGATGCCGATCATGTCGTGCTCAACGGCCATGCGGACGTAGTAGGACATTGCTCCGGAGTGGTTGCTGCCGCGGATGGCGGCGGCGGCGATACCGGTGTCCGTGGCGCGCTCGATGACACGCTCCATGGCAAAGGACATCCCGATTTGGCCCATGCTGTTTGCGCCATCGATGACCATGCATGCGCCCATGTCGCGAATGGTGCCGGGCCGGCCCGCCGGGTTTACGCCGTCCACCGTAAGCTTCTTACAGTACTCGGGCACGCGCAGGACGCCATGAGAATTGACGCCCTCAAGATCGGCCGTGACCAGGGTATCGGCCAGGAGGTGGGCGTCCTGATCCGTCATGCCGCTGCTCTTGAATATCGCAGTGACAAGCTCAAGCAGCTCAGGCTGTGAGACACGGATGTCTGCGGCTGTCTCCTGGACCATCACGACTCCCCTTGCTGGCTATACGAAACCCCCGCTCCGGCGGCAATCCAGCGTGGGGTTCAGGATATCGCCGAAGCGGGGATAGGGTAGTCGATGTGGCATAAGTTAGCAGGCCGCAGGTGCGTTTTGGGTCGCGCTATGGAGAATGGGATTCGGGGCCCCTGGAGCGCACTTTTTCCACATGGTCGAACGCTTCCCGCAGGTCCTTGAGCCACTTGTCCTCGTTCTTCGCCACTAGCCGCACGCACCATGCGAGGGCATCGCTGCGTGTGCGGGCCACACCGGCGTCAACGAGAGTGTCCAGGGCACGGCGCTCCGTGATGCGGAGGCGGGTCATGGACGGGACGCTGAGGTGTGTGAAGAGGTAGCGGGTCCCGCCGATTGACACACCCCATGAAACGGGGCGGCCAAAGCGTCGCTGCGCCTCCTCCGCAATCTCCATGCGCTGACCGCGGGTGTCTTCGCGGAAGCGCTTGATGCGGCCCTGGCGGGCTGCCTCGACTGCCTCGTTGTTGGACGAATCTTCGACCTCAACATCGCCGAGAGGCACTATGACCAGGATCTCATCCCGGTCTGCTGTAACAGTTGCTTCGCTGCCATTCCAGTCGTCAGGCAAGCGTCCAGTGAACCAGCCCCTTATGTTGTCTACATCTGTGTCCGTGGTCATTTTCCGGTCTCCGGATTGGTGCTTCAGAGTGGTGTAATTACATGATTACACCGTAAATGACCGGGCGCAAGAGGCGGGATCAGGTCCAGATCCTGTAGCGGGGGCGGTTGTGTTTGGCGAAGGCCAGGACCAGGGCATCGGCCTTGTCGGGGCTGGGGAGGCCGGCACGGCGGAGGGACTCCTTGGACTCGATCAGGAGCTGGCCCGTGCTGTTGTAGGAGTAGCGGACGGAGGCCAATTGCGAGATCAGATCAGAGTCATTGGGGATGGTGATCTGCTCAGTCTCGAATAGGCTGCGGAGGCCGTCGTACATCTCAGCGCGGAGGTTTGCGTACTGGTCCGGTTTGTGCGCCCTCCTGCCGTCATTGACGCCAACGACCCTGTTGAAACCCTGCTCCTTCAGGCGGTCGATTACACCTGCGCCGATGCCAATCTCATCGATGCGGACCACTTCCGGGCTGTGGGTGCGGATGGCCTTGATGACGCGGCCGACAGTGGCCATGGTGTCCTGGCGGCCGAACGACCCGATCTCGACCACCGTGCGGCCCTTGCGTGTGCATATAACGGTCTGGTCTTCTCCATAGCGCGCGACATCAACCCCGATTTCGACCGGGGTTGATGCGGCGCTGCTGTCTTCAGTTATTCCAGGCGGGCCGGTTGATTGCCGGCTATTTTCGTCGTTCTTCTCGTCATCTCCTGATGCAATGTCTGACACGTCACGGCTGCTGCTGATATTTGCGGCAAGTTCGATTACGTTCAGGGAGATCAGGGTGTCTGTATCTTGCGAGGGAAACTCGCCCAGCACCCTGACCTGAAACCGGGAGCTATTCGGCCCCCAGTTTTGCTCGGCCTCTCGAACCCACTCGGGGGTGATGAGTCCGGTGATGTTGTATGGGTCAGCGTTCGAGGGGCCATTGGTTTGGTCCGTTGGTTCACTCCCATCCGGGCGCTGCGGTTGAAGCTGCGCCTGGAAATTCGGGGTGTCGAACGCCGAAATGTGTACGGGATGCCAGAGATTTCTCCTGGCATGAAACGCATCGTAAAAAGTACCGATGCGGCTGGTTGGGTTGCCTATCAGCAGCAGCCGGGTGTATTTGTACTTGCCTTCGGCTTCGGACACTCTTCGAGGCTCGCCTGTCGGCTCGGTTAGGGACACACCCTGTGAGTCCCTAAGGGTCATACACCCTTCGATGGCTTCGAAGATGTCTTCACGCACTCCCGAGGCTTCGTCCACGATGAACAGGATGTTGCTGTGGTGGAAGCCCTGGAACCGTTCCGGCTGGTCTGTGGACAGTCCTTTGGCGTAGTGATCCGGCCCGATGTCGATCTGGGTTCGGGTCAATTTTCCGCCTACTACGGCGGGATTCCGGCTGTATAGCTTCCTGATCTCTCTCCAAAGGAGGTCTTCAACCTGGTGGTTGGTTGGTGCTGTGGTGATGGCGATGGAGTGGCGGAATGAGCAGAGCCACCACAGGACGCCTGCGGCCGCGGTGAGGGTTTTGCCGGAGCCGTTGCATGAGCGGACGGCGACGCGGCGGTGGAAGCGAAGGGCGTTGAGGATTGCGGCCTGCCTTTGCCAGAGGCCGATTTCGAAGCGGTACTGGATGAAGCCGGCGGGGTTTTTGAATATGTTCCGCTGTCTGCTGAAGTGCAGGTCTTCGGGGTCGATGCTGGTTGTTGTGTGTTCATGGTTCACGTGTGTTGGTGTGTGATTTGTGCTTGTGGTGGTATGGCGCGAACAAATGTTCTCTTAATACTATGCGGGATGGGCTGGGGGGTGTCAAGAGGTGTGTGGCGGAGGGTTGGCTGGTGGTTCGGATAGGGCGTTGGTGGTTTGGATGCGCGAGGAGAGATCCTTCGTTCCACTCAGGATGACATTGTGCTGGTGGTTGGTTGGTGGTTGAGAGTGGATCGCCGAGTGTGGCCGCCTGTCGGCGGCCATTTGTCTCCCATCATCCCCAGGTCTCTCCGCTCCGGTCGAGACAAAGATGGGCGAGACGACATGGTGGCGGGGGTTAAGTGGTGGTTGCGGTGGGTCGCCAGGACCCCTCAGCCCCAGGTCTCTGGTTTGTACTTGCTTCGCTTCGGACACTCTTCGAGGCTCGCCTTTCGGCTCGAGGTTCGGTCGAGACAAAAAGGCGGTCGAGACAAAAATGGGCGAGACGGCATGGTGGTGGTGGTTAAGTGGTGGTTCCCTACGTGGAGGTCTTTGCTCTGCTCTCCAGGATGCCTGTTTGGCTAAGAGACTATCTCAAAAACCGGTAGTGGAATCTCTTGGCGTGTTGAGCAGGG